>ONAR01000010.1 GCA_900315835.1 uncultured Prevotella sp. | reverse complement strand
GAGCTGGAACACCTCCGTCATCACCAATTGGATAAAAATGAGAATAGGAATAGAAATAATGTCCGACCAAAAAAGTTTTTTGTTCCACGACATCTTATGCCGTATTGATTCTTGGATAAGTCGGTCGTTGATAGTTACCTCTTTCTGAAATTTGTCTTGCAGCATCTGCAACTGCTGCTTCATCTCATCGAGTTCGTTGAAATTTTGAGATTCCATAGTTGTATTCATAGTGTTGCAGCGTTTAATCGTTAGACATGTTTTTGAGTTGCTCTCTGATGCGGTAGAGGCGCACGCTCACGTTCTTTGCCGTAATGCCGACGATAGCGCCAATCTCCTCATAGCTAATGTCTTCGAGCCAAAGCAAGACAATGGCACGATCGAGTGGACGGAGTCGTATAATGCGATTATGTAGAATTTCTGCTTGCCGGGAGTCACGTTCATCACCACTGAAGAGGTCAGAGCCCATATAAACCTGCTCTTTTTTATGGCGTTGTTTCTTTCTGTCAAATGAGATGCATGTATTGAGCGCCACACGGTAGATCCACGTTTTCACATCGCTACTCCCTTTATAATTGGCGAAACCCTGCCACAGACGGATGAGCACCTCTTGGAACAAGTCGTTTACTTCGTCTTGGTCTTTCGAGAACATATAGCACACGGTGAAAATGGTGCTTTTGTTCTGTCGGACCATAGCAGAAAATCGTTTTTGATCGTCGTCCATATCATTCTTGTTTTTATGCCTTACATTCGTTAGACGCAACATCCTAACGAAAAACTACAAAAATCCGTATAAAAATATCACTTTGGCGCTTCGTTAAGGACGGCATAGCATTTCTTAGGTCGTTTTTGGTGGGTGGATATCCTCCGTTTTCACCAAATGGCTCGACCGCTCTTTGAACAAGATGCGGTCCGTCGCCGTCTACTACAAGGAGTATTCCACACTCGAGAACCTGCAGCTCCTCGGGGAGGAATACATTCGCGAGATGAAGCGCGACCTCACGCCGAAGACGTTCCAGACGTCCATCCTCTGCCAGCGCCTCGGCATCGCCCGTGACGGCTTCTACTCGTCGATGCAGGAGCGCCACAAATACGACGCCTCCGACTTCAACTACCTCGACTCCCTCGGCTACGCCTCCATCTTCGAGGACGATGGCATCACACCCAAGAACTTCCAGACGAACCACTCGCAGGCCACCGTGGTCGGCAATTCCATTGCCGACAGCTGTCTGGCCGACGCCGACGTGATAAAGGACGCCCCTCTCTGCATCGGCATGGACTACAACGCCAACATTAACTGGATAGTCTGTGGCCAGCCCATCGGCAACCGACTGAACGTTCTGAAGTCGTTCTACGTGAAGTACGAGCGGAAGCTGCCGGCACTCGTCGACGACTTCTGCCGTTACTATGCCGCCCACGGCAACCACACCGTCGTGTTCTACTACGACGCCACCGCACTGGGCAGCAACTACGCCGTCAACGACCAGGACTTCCACTGGGTGGTGAAGCATGAGTTCGAGCGACACGGATGGCAGGTCATCGATGTCTATCTCGGCAACCCCATGCGCCACGACGAGAAGTACCTGCTCATCAATCAGGGCTTCGCCGGCAAGCAGCGCCTCATGCCGTTCTTCAACCGACAGAACAACGACGACCTCATCCTCGCCATCCAGTCGGCGGGCGTGGAGCGTGGCCGCAACGGCTTCCGCAAGAACAAGTCAAAGGAGAAAGACCCAGAGTCCGAAGAGGACCTCCTTGAGCACCGCACCGATGGCACCGACGCTTTCGACACCCTCTACATCGGCTGCGAAAAGTTCCCACAGCACGACATCTATCCCGTCGGAGCTGGTGGGGTGATGTGATAAAAATATGCCCATAATGTCGAAAGTATCAGAATAAAATCGTATCTTTGCACCGAATAAAAGCAATACATTATGGCAAGACCAATTAAAGACACTCCGACCCTTTACGGTGAGGACGCTCGTAGGTTCATTGAGCACATGGAAAATCTCAAGCCCCTTTCTCAAGAGAAGCTTGATGATATTGATCGTAGCTATAACCGAATCATGAGCATCTTCAAGGACTAAGAAGGGAATGTTTGATTTCAATGAATGCACAATGCATCGCCTCAAAGAAGGCGAGCGTATTGATAGTTTTGACTGTGGGGATGAGGACCTGAATGAATTTGTTCTTCAAGAGTCTCATCTCTACAGAGATGAAATGTTGTCTGTCAGTTATGTATTGAAGAACCAAGATGGCGAGGTGCTAGCATTCTTTAGCTTGAACAACGACAAAATTTCGGTTAATGAATTCGAGAACCGAAATGAGTTCAACCGTTTCCGCAAGCATCATTTTGTTAACGCCAAAAGAATTTCAAGCTATCCCGCAGTGAAGATCGGGCGATTGGCTGTTTCTGTCAATGCCCGAGGTTTACACATTGGCTCGGATCTGTTGAATTTTATCAAGAAATACTTTACGGTCAACAACAAGACCGGATGTCGTTTTGTGACGGTTGATGCTTACGTAAACGCTTTTCCCTTCTACGTCAAGAACGACTTTGAATTCCTCACAGTGAGTGACGAAGGGGATTCACACACACGGCTTCTTTACTTCGATCTCAAGCAAATGAATCGCTCCAAAGTATAATTGGCTATGGCAAAAGATCTCAATATTATTATATCAATGGAAGCCCTTGCAAAGTTCGTGAGCAAAGAAGAGGTATGCTTCCAATTAGGAGATAGTTTGCCAGAGTTTACTAATACTGAAGAAAATCGCAAGCAATTGCTTGAAGAGATCCAAAATAGTAAGACAGCTAAAATTGCAGACAAAAGAGTCCACACAGAATTTGAAGATATACCATTCGTCGAATTGAATGACTGGTCAACAGAATCCGACCTACTCATTCTACTTGACGAATGGGTATTAATCTGCATCCCTTATACAGAATTGGTTGAATGGTGCTTTGCTGAAAAGTAAGTGGGCTCTGTTAACGCACGCCTCCAAGCTAAACCTTCCAAAAAGCAATCCCAATTCCATCATTTTGGAAAAAATTAGTTAGTTAGTTAGTTTGTTTGTTAAGAATTCATTATCTTTGCAAAATAACCGGGAAGATGAAGGATTTCTAATCCTCCTAATAACGGAACAAACAAACATCGTATGGGACAGATTCTGCAATATATAGCGAAGCAAACGGAGGGCCAAACATTCAAGTCCTTCAAATATTGCTATGACAATATCTCTACACCCCATATAGATTATGACGAAGCAGAAAAATCATACGTCAACCTAAAAGACTACGCAGAGGATAATCATAATCCCAATTCTCGTGACCTAACAGAATTGGCCAAGCGCACAATGGCTTGTCCTCCATTATTCAAATTTTTCCTTGATGGTTCACGCAAAGTCTATAAAGTTGATGACATAGAGTATAGCCAAAAAGTATATCCAGTTGTAAGTGGCCAGATATCGGTTGCAGTTTGTGGACGTGAAATGCAAAAGGATGGAGTGACTTTTAAATCATTTCATCATGTGGATGAAGAATCATATTCCGTCTTGTGTCTACCAGTCGTGGCTAACAGCGAAGGTGTAGACAATGCGGTATATTTCAACAATCTATGTGCAAAGATTAATGCACAGCCGGCTTTAATAAATTCTGCTATAGAGTTAAGAAACGTACTTTGGTACTTCACTAAATTAGAAGGAAAGGAAACCCTCGAACAAAAAGGCATCGCAAGAGTTCAAGACGAAATGGTGGAATGCGAGAAGAAGATAGTTGCTCGCATGATGAACAAGCATCTCCTATCTCAAGATGCCTATCTCATAAAGGATGGCTCTATCCAATATAAGTCCGTCAAAACAGGAGATTACAGAGAACTGGCGAAGATAAAGAACAATTATCGTCATGTGGTTGGCGTCTCAAAGCACTTCAATCCCAATCTTATGAAAGACAAGAGAGAACGAAGTAGTGCTGCAGCGATAGCTCGCTTGCCGCTATACCACCGCACACCAGCTTTTTTATGGAGCCCCGGAGAAAGAGTCGGCAATGTAACTTTCGCTATATGGTATCTTCGTCTGCGAGAACCTGAATTCACGGACACGCCATATTCCGGAGTTATAAAAGTAGAAAAGATCTTGGTTACAAATGAGGAGATAGAGAATGGACTATCATCCGACGAGATAGATCTTATATCTGCCAACCTTATTAACGAGAGAAATCCGGTTTGCTATGGCAATGATGCAAGATGGGCAAATCACTTATACCCAGTCTACATGACAGAATGCTATTGCAAAAGTCGGTTTCAAAGTGATTATTACTTTCTCAATATATTCTGATTATGGATGCAATCGGAAAAGTTATAGCAACTGAGAAGCAACCTTCAACTATTGAAGAGTTTACCTTCTGGACAAACAAGGACTTAAAACTTAAGCCCTTCGATGTTGTAGTAGTTGATCATATACAAGATTCTAAGACGTTTGGTGTTGTAGAGGAAATCAGTCACATGACAGATTCCCCAAGTGCATTAGCTGGTTTTATTTCGAGTGACTTTGGCGATGTCAATTCTACTTCGTATACTAACAGAATTGGTATGAATTACGTCAAGTGCAAAGTAGTAGGAAACACCGAAAACATATACAACCCTGTGCAGGAGGGTAAAGTAGTTAGACTTGCAACTAAAGAGCAAATCATGCAGGCTTTGGGATTAGACGATGTCAAGAACCCTGTACCTGCAGGATACATTGAAATGTACGATGGAGGTGCCAAAGAGACTCTGCCTGTATTCTTCAACTCTCATTTTTTAATTGGTCCAGAAGGAGCACATCTTAATATTTCAGGTATTTCAGGTCTTGCATCAAAGACTTCATATTCCATGTTCCTTATGAAGGCTATTCAGGACTATGCTATTAAGGATAGCCATGAAAAGGTCGCGTTCATTTTTATGAATGTGAAGGGCACCGATCTACTTTCTATTGACATAAAAAACGAAAGGAAAGATGAACTTGCAGAGATACGACCCGTGTATGATCTTCTGCAAATGGACATGGATGCTTTCAAGAACGTAAAGTATTACTATCCTTATTCCAAAGAGGAAACAAAATACACATACGAGAAGAAGGAGAAGATTGATGAACGTAAAGAGTTGGGCAAGGCTTTCATGTACCAATACCCATTCCAGAACGAGGAAGACAAAGAATGTTTAGATCTTCTTTTCGCTAATGTTGATGACCCCAATGATACAATAGAATCTATCATTAACTATATAGCATCAAATTCTGGAACCTTTAGTGGTATTGACAATTGGTCCGACTTTAAGGATGCTCTATATAAAATGACTCAGCCCGATAAGTCAAGCACCTCAGGCAAAGAAATCTCAGTTTTAAGCTGGAGAAAGTTCTATCGGCTTTTCAATAAGAGCTATAATAAAAACAAAGAAATGTTTGTCAACGATGTTCGTGGCAAATACAATGTACGTCTGCGAGAAGAAATATCAAAGATCAATGCAAATGATGTTATGGTTGTAGATATTTCTAAGCTTGACGAAGAATCACAGGGGTTCGTATTCGGTGATGTAATGCGCGCCGTCTACAACCTCAAACTGGGAGCAACTGATAGAGCAGAAGAAGAAATCCCGGACAGAATAATCATATTTGTTGATGAGCTCAACAAATATGCTTCAAATGATGTACCCAAGTCTTCGCCTATTCTTAGACAAATTCTTGATATTACTGAGAGAGGACGATCTCTCGGCATAGTCTTGTTTGGAGCGGAACAGTTCGTTAGTGATATTCACAAACGTGTCAAAGGTAACTGTGCTACGCAAGCATTTGGCCGTACCAATGCTATTGAAATAACCAAGGAGGATTTCAGGTTTGTCCCATCTGTCTACAAGACTATGCTTACACGCCTGAAGCAAGGAGAATATATTATTCAGAATCCAGTGTTCCGTTCGATGCTGAATATCAAGTTCCCAAAACCAATATACAAATATTACGAAGATTAAGCGATGGTTGATAAAGATCCACAGATAGGAAAAGATGTCATCGAATCGTTAACCCTCGGAATGTATGAGGATTGTCGATTTATCTACCGCGAGTATATCCAAAATGCGGCAGATCAGATAGATATTGCATCAAGCGGTGAACATCCTCTTATGAGACATGATGAAGGCACTATCTTCGTCAATATAAATGATAAAAAGAAAGAAATTTCAATTGAAGATAATGCTACTGGCATTTCCAAGGACCATGTTTACCCAATTCTCGTAAATATTGCTCACTCGACAAAAAAGAGAGGTGAAAACAAGGGATTTAGAGGCATAGGTCGACTCGGCGGACTGGGATATTGTGCTACACTTATTTTCGAAACATCTTATTTCGGTGAAGGTGTAAAATCTATAATGACTTGGGATGCAAACTTGATGAGAACCCTTATCAATGATCGCAATAAACAGGAAGAGGCCTCGGAAGTGTTAAAGCGGGTCACCTCTATAAAGCAAGAAAGCGAAGATGAAGATAAGCATTACTTTAAGGTCATTTTGAAAGGTGTCACCAATAAGACACTTCTAGATGTAAAAGAGGTAAGGACATACCTTTCTATGGTTGCCCCGATTGAAATTAGTACGAACTTCATTTTTAGAAGCAAGATAAAGGATTATATGCGTGAAAAAGGTCTAAGTGTTGACACTTACAATGTATATGTCAATAATGACCAGATATATAAGCCTTATGCCTCTAACATCTATGAAGACAATAATGGTGGCAAGAAAAAGGTAGACTCAATACATGACATTGCGTTTCTATATCATCTAGATAAGAATGGAGATCTCATGTATTGGGGATGGTATTCTTTGTCAAGTTTCAAAGGACAGATGAAACCAATTAACATTGCCAGAGGTATCCGTTTACGCTGCGGCAATATTCAGATTGGTGATGCAGAACTATGTAAGAGATACTTTGAGAAAACGGATGATCAGCGCTTCTCTTATTATTTCTTTGGTGAAATACATGCTGTGAGCAAGGGGCTTATACCTAACTCACGAAGAGACTATTTTGGAGAAAGCCCTGAATGTACAGAATTCGAGACTTTGATGAAGGTTGATTTTATTAATCTGAGAAAACTGTGCTATGATGTTTCTCAGATTAATAACCGGTACAAGGCGATTGAGAAGGGAGAAAAGACCGAACAAGAATACAAAGAGAAAGAAAAGCAGGGCTTTACTGATAAAGCTGAAGCTGCAAAGTGGCAAGCAAAATTAGAAGATAGTCAGAAAAAGAAGGAAGAGGCTGCTAAACAACTTCCGGAGCTGATAGAGAAATATAAGAATACAGACTCACCAATCAATCAGATTATTGATAAGATAATTCCGGAGAAACCATCAAAGGAAGTAAAACCTAAGAAGCAGCCATCTAAGCCGTCTTCAGGTAAACCGACATTTATCACAGATAAACCGATTTACTCACGGTTTGACAAAAAAGAAAAGAAATTGATTAGTAAAATATATCAGTCCATCAAGAATGCCATCCCAGAGGAATTAAGCACAATCTTGATAAAGAAAATAGAGGAGGATATAACGAAATGAAGCGTCGAGTTCTTTTATTGGAGCCCAACTATAAAAACAAATTTCCTCCTATTGCATTAATGAAACTCGCCACGTATTTTCGAATGCGTGGCGATGATGTTGTATTCTATAAAGGAGACTTAAAGTTCTTTGTCTTACGACAGATAACAGAGGAATGCATTGAGAAGTTTGCAAGCCTTGATAGCTCTATCAATTGGAAACTACGTGCAGACCGAATAATGCAATATATTAAAACTCGCAAGCGGGCTGATTTGGAACATATCGGTATCAATGATTCCGATATGTCTATTCTCATATACCCGTGGATAGAACATTACAAGAAATTCTATTGGAGCGGAGAGTACAAGAAACATCCTCGTTGGGATTGGGTTGGAGTAACAACGTTGTTCACATTTTACTGGAAGCAAACCATTGAAACCATTGAATTCGCCAAGACGATGGTCAAGGATAAGAAGAATTTGATGGTTGGTGGTATTCTTGCATCTATCCAGCCTGATGAAATTGAGAAAGCAACAGGTATAAAACCCTGGGTCGGAGTTCTCGGAAAAGGAGACATCGATCCTGATGACGAGCATAACATCGACGAATTACCGCTTGATTATTCCATTCTTGATGAGATAGATTATGTTTATCCTGATAATAATGGATATTTCAGCTATTCAACTCGTGGATGTATTCGCCATTGCCCATTTTGCGCCGTTCCTATCTTGGAGCCGCATTTCTCCAATTATCTGCCTTTACATGATCGCATTGCGAGAACTAGAAGGCTGTATGGCGAGCAGCAGAATTTACTTCTGATGGACAATAACGTATTGGCTTCACCGAACCTTCCTGACATTATAGAAGACATCAAGTCTTGCGGGTTTGATAAGCATACAAAATTTGTTCAGCCTAACCTATACGATATTGCAATACGAAATTTAAGGTTAGGTATGAACAACCGCGCCTATATTCGTAAGTGCTACAAGTTATTAAAGAATCTCAATGAAACAAAGATCTTCACAGAGAGGTTAAAAGTAGAGATATATGGTTATAGAGAGGCTTTCTCGCTCCTCCATCCTGAGACTTGTACGCGAGAGAATTTGCTTGAATCATATCATATCTTTGCACCATTCTTTGATAGGATCTATTCAAAATCTAAAGGAAGAATTCGTTTTATAGATTTTAATCAAGGGGTAGACGCACGCCTTTTTACAGAAGAACGTGTATCGCTTCTTGCTCAGATACCTGTTCGCCCTCTTCGAATCGCCTTTGATGATGTCAAAACGGAAAAAGCCTACAGAAAGGCGCTTACCATGAGTGTGGAGCATGGCATAACTGACTTCTCAAATTATCTGCTATATAATTTCAGAGATAAGCCAGAAGATTTATACCATCGACTTCGTGTAAATGTGGACTTATGCGAGGAACTCAATGTGAGTATCTACTCTTTCCCGATGAAGTACCATCCGATCCGAGGAGAACATAGCCATGATAGAGATTATATAGGTGAACATTGGAACCGGAAATATATCAGAGCAGTACAAGCTATACTTAATGCTACAAAAGGTAAGATCGGACGTGGCGTCAGCTTCTTTGAAAAAGCTTTTGGTCGAAATGTAGATGAATATATGGAATTACTGATTATGCCAGAGACATTCATCTTATTTCGCCTATTCTTTGAGCATTTGGGTTATACTCAGAAGTGGAGAGAAGAAATGGCAACACTTTCGGATTCTGAAAAAGAGGAGTTATATCCGATAATCTTCAAAAACGATTTCAATAATATTGAGCAACTTACAGATAATAAGAAGTTCCAGCATATTTTAACCTACTACAAGAATTATAGAGGTGAGATTGCTGACCACAACTCAGAATTGTATAAGTTGAAAAAGGAATTCGAGGAAGAGCTTAATTCATAATATGTCATTCAAATTATTCTGGACAACCAAGGAGAACGAGACCATCAAGACGATGGCCAAGGCTGGCTCGAGCCTCGGTGAAATCACCAAGGCTTTGGAGAGGCGCACGAACGTTGCCGTGCTTTTCCAAGCGCGCAAGCTGTCGGCGCTCAATACAGGCGTAGTGACCGAGGGCTTCAAGGAACGGCAGCAGAACCAGACACTCCCAGTGTCCGGTGTCTATGTGAACTTTGGCCGTCCTTACACGCCAGCCGACGACAAGCTCCTGCTCAGCATGTTCCACCAGTCGAACAGCATCGAGGAGATAGCCGACAAGATGGGACGCAGCCCTAATGGACTGTTCCAACACATCAGGGCTATGGCCGACAACAAGATTGTCAACCTTGCTCAGCTCTTCAATGATATCAGACCGTTCCTCAATATGAGGCGCATGGAACGGAAGCCCGAGCCAAGGCCATTAGAACCAGAGATAGAAGAGGAGAAACGAAGTATGACTTTTGATGAATATGAAACCGAAGCGAGTTCCACTCGCATCTATAATGAGGGCATCAAAGTGATCTACCCAACCATCGGCCTTGCCGGTGAGACTGGCGAAGTTGCCGATAAAGTGAAGAAGGTCATCCGTGACCATGGCGGCAGCTTCGATGAAAGCAACCGCAAGGAGATTGCCAAGGAACTCGGCGATGTGCTTTGGTATCTCACTTCCATTGCCAATGACCTCGGCTATTCGCTCGAGGACATTGCAAAGATGAACATAGAAAAAATTAAATCTCGCCAACGCCGTGATGTCATCCACGGCGAAGGCGACAACCGCTTCGGTGTCCGGCCCCTTTTCGTGCGCCGCCCTGTGGGCTGGCTGCACCTTGCCAGCGGTGCTGCGCACCTTCGGCTTGGGCGGCGAGGGCGTCACCGACCATCCTCGGCATCAGCTGAGCCACCACCAGCGCCTTACCGAACTTTGCTTCTCCTTTTGGCCACCTCCATCCGGAGGCATGTCGCCCATTGATCTTAGCGGAAATGTTCCGGCCTCCCCCTGGCCCCTCCAGTAGGAGGGGTGCGCAATACCGTTCCTAAGCACTCATGCTATAGTCCAAGGCTATGGCCTACTGTCTCGCCCTTCTTGGCGTACACCTCCCCGATGGCGCTGCGCTGACTTCTCGGACGATTATGCCTGCACGCTGTCATGGAACTCATTGGCGGACGCTTCCATGGCCATCTCTGAATTTATATTGTTGAACGGGAACCAGGGGTGAGGCATCCTCCAGACAGACCTTCCATGTAATCCACCGGGGAACTGTGGTTGGCTCCCCCACAAGGACGTGCGCGCCAGGCGCTCGCTTCTCACCGGACACTGCCATTTCGGATGGCTCTCTGCTGCTCACTCGTCATAGCCGTAGCCACTACCTGCAAGATGTATGGCCATCTCTTATTGCGAACTCCTCACTTACATGGTGACCGGCATTCTGTATCTCGCTTTCTGAGCTTCCATGCGGCAGGACGCACGAACTTCCAGATGTGGAATACTTGGCGTGTACCTCATGAGGTCAGAATTTTCACTTGTCCTACTGGTTTCCTTACTCCGCCACACCTTACGCCTCTGATTTTTCCTTTGCAAAGTTAGCGCAAGCGGCATCCTGCAAGGACAGGCCTCCTGTTTTCGACAGATTTTTCAGAAAATTTGGGGCAGGCCCGTTTCTTGGGCCATTTCTTGGGTCGTTTCTTGGGTCAGAACACTTTCCTTTGACTTCATTCGTATTAGAAATTGGCTTACCTATGCTTGTATGTACAGGAATGAATACCTCTGTAAAGCTTCGGATGTCATCAGTCACGAATTCAGCCTTGGGAGATCCGTTTTCCTTTAATGCAGATTGAATGGTAGGAATGCCGGTAGAATATTGCTCTTCAGATAAGACAATGTATTTGCCCAATTTTGGCTCACTGGCATACTGGTCCATAATCTTTTGCAGTTCCTCAGTCACGGGAAAGATCACCTCGCTTGCGCTCTCGTTGCGGTCCTTGGTCTTGTTGCGCAGGAACCGCAGCTGCTTGCCGTGGGTGGCAAAATACCGCTCGTCGTAGGTCAATCGTAGCGTGTCTGCCAAGTTTTGTCCATCGCCAAGATACATGAAAAGGAACAGCCCCAAGTCACGGAAGATGGCATGTTTCTCCTTAGGGAAGAACAATTTCCTTGTAATTTACGAAAAGCGCTCCTGACTGGTGATAGCAGCAGTCAGGGGCGTCAGTTTATAGCGACATAGCCTTATCTTATCCGTCTTCAGTTATCGTCCTTCGTTCAGTTTCCGCGTCGCTTCCACGTCGAGTGCCTCGGCAAGGAGTGAGACGGGATTGTCGACGGGGTAGCCGGTAGACATCTCAATCTGCCATTTGCAGGTCTCGCAGTCGGTGGCGACGCTGTCGGGGTTGACGGCTTTGATTTGTTCGAAGAGTGGGGCGCCAATCTTCTGTGAGCGCTCGTAGTTCTCTTTCTTGAAGCCATAAGTACCCGCGATGCCGCAGCAGTGACTGTCGAGGATGGTGAGGTCGAGGCCTGGAATCATCTTCAGCAGTTGGATGGAATAAATGCTCCACCCCATGCGCTCCATGTGGCAGGCCGTATGATAGGCCACTTTCTTATGGAAGTCCTTGCGGAAGGCGAACTTGATTTTTCCCTCATCCATCTTCTGGCAAAGGAAGCGGGTGGCGAGCATGAGGTGCTCGCGGACCTTGGCATTGTCAATCTTCAGCAGGTCTTTGTATTCGTCGCGCATGGTGAACGTACACGTCGAGCTCGTCGTGAGCACGGCTTCGTTGCGGGCATCCACTGCCTTCTCCATCGACGCGATGTTGACCTCGCCCTGCTTCTTGGCCTGACCCGAGAGGCCGTTGGCGATGAGTGCCACACCGCAGCATTTCTCCTTCCCCAAGAGATGAACACCATAACCGCATGCGTTCATAATCTTGACGAAGTCCTGGCCGAGCTTGGGGAAGTTATAGTTGACGTAGCATCCGTGGAAATAGCTTACGAACCGGTTGTAATGCTGCTGCTCAGCCTCGGCGTGGCGATGGAACCATGTCTCGAACTTTGTTGCAGAATAGGCGGGGAATTGGCGGTGGCGGTCAATCTTCATCACCTTGTCGAGCACCGTCTTGGCCGGTTTGAGGCCGAGGAAGAAGTTGGTCAACGGCGCCACCAGCGTAGCCATCGAACCGACGAAATCGGTGCTGGCGAGCATACGGTCGCGCAAGCTCGGCGAATGCGTGCTGTACGCGATGCGTGCGGCCTGGATGATGTCTCCCACCTTGACACCGTGGGGGCAGGCTACCTCGCAACGCTTACAATTGAGGCAAAGCTTGAGCGTCTCGTTGAAGAAGTCGGGGTCTTTCAGCCGATAGCGCAGCAAGTCGGGTCCGGCATGCTTAGGACCGGGGTATTCAGGCTCCACGGTTGAGACGGGGCAATAAACCGTACAGATGCTGCACTTCAGGCATTGCTCATAGTCGTGGGCGCTGAGGTTTAATAGTTGAATCTTATCTTGCATAGCTTTAATCTTCTAAGGGGTTATAATCTTTTAGCTATCACATCTGCGCGATAGATGACGCCACCGACAGCGCCGTGAGCAGGTCAACGCCCGTTGAGGTGGCCATCCGCGGATCGTTGCCGCTCAGTATGGCACCGATAGCGTACACGTTATCGATGACGGTATTGTCTTTGCTGACGAGGAAGAGGCTGTCGGTCTTGACCCCATACGACTGATACGGTTGACGGTCGAAGAGCTTGTCGGCAGTCCAGTCGGTCCGTTTGTTGCTGCCATCCACGTCGAGGTGGAAGATGGGCTCGAAGATGCCGTCGTAGTTGGAGGCCATGCCGCCGTTGAGGAATGAGCCGGTGGCAAGCACGAACTGATTGGCCTCGAGCGGCGTCTCGACCAGATTCTCCGTATAGACGCGCACCACTTTGTTGTTCTCAATGTCTCCTTTGATGACCGTATCGTTGGCGATCAGCGTGCCGCCGAGCTTTTGGAAATATCGGCGGAGCGCGGTCTGGATGCGGGTGCCGGGTACCGAGGGAGGCATGGTCGCCACGAATTTTGTCTCAACAGGCATCAGTTGTTGCAGGCGTTTTGCGGCATGGTCGTTGGCGATGCCCAATACGGCGGGCAACAGCAGCTGGCCGGCCTTGGCTGGCGACACTTTTTGCTTCAGTGCTCCCGCCACCTCTTGCAGGTGCTCGTCGTCGGAGAGGTAGTTGGCGATATTGGTGGCGCGCATCTCTGACGGACTCTGCCGCGCATGCTCTAAAAGCGGGGTGGTGACGGTGCTAAGCGTTACCTCAGCGCCATAGCCGCGTAGGGCATCGGCGAGGTAGGGCACCGGAAAGTCGAGGAAGCCCGTGATGTTGGCCAAGCAGATGCGCTTGCCCTTCAGTTCCTCGGCGCTGTTTACCGTGAAGAGCCCCTCCATCGTCAGCCATGCGGGAATAAGTTTGCCTACGGGGGAGAGGCGGTAGTGGTTCTTTTGGTTGTCGCCCACCGTTTGGATGCCGGCTTCCTCCAAGAGCTTACGCGCCCGGTTGGCAAGTACATCGGGGTTGCTGAGCTTATGATAGGGATGGTTCTCGGACAACTGCCCAAGCGCCGTTAAGGGGTTCTTGACTTCTTCGCCGTTGTGGTAGCCGACGAGGTCAAACGAACCGGAATTGAAATGCAAGTTGCTTTGACCGGCGCTTACGATGGCTACCTGCTTGCCTGCCTCGGCGAGTGCGATGCCACAGGTCAGTCCGCTCAGTCCTCCACCTATTATGATTGTATCGAATTTCATCTGCTGTTATGATTTTAGTCCGCAAAGTTCCTGATAGATTTTCAGCGTCAGCTGGTTCTCTTTCAAGGTGTCGCCCCATGCCACCGGCTGCATGCCTTTCCATCGTTCCTGCATGAAGGAGGTGAGATCGTTGAGGGCATCCTTAGGCTTGCTGTGGCCGAGCTGGCAGAGCACGCAGGAGGCGCGGCAAGCGCAGAGCTCACCCTGACAGGTGCCCATGCCGATGCGTGTGCGGCGGCGCAGGTTGATGAGGTTGTGGACGTGGAGCTTGTCGATGGCGAACTTCACCTCGCCGACGCTCACCTCCTCGCACTCGCAGACGAGGGCGCGGTCTTCTATTGTATCGTGGGGAATCTCGTTGGTGAAGGTACCGTGGCGGCCAATCTCCGCAAGTCGGCTCGTCGAAGCTACGGGGTCGCTGTAGATGTCGTTGCGCAGCTCCGTCTTGATCTTGCTGTCGCTCTCCTCCGACCCCGGCAGCGGCACCACAGCGGTATCGCATTGCTTGTCGATGCCGAGCTTCTTGCAGGCGAGGTCGGTGGCTTTCTCGGCCATGAGGCGGTAGGTCATCATCTTGCCGCCGGTGATGGTGATGAAGCCCTTCAGTCCGTCGCGTTGCTCGTGGTCCAGCAATACGATGCCGCGGCTGATGTTTCGGCCTGACGGATCATTGTCGGCGGCTACGAGGGGACGTACACCGGCGTAGGCCCGGATGATGCGGGTTGTGGCAAGGCTCGGCGCGAGGTGCATGCCCTCGCGGATCATCAGGTCCACCTCTTCGGGTGTGGCGCGCATGTCGTCAATCTGGTCGAAGGGTACGCGGTCGCTCGTCGTACCAATGACGCAGACGGCATCATCGGGAACGAGGATGTCACCATTGGCGGGCTTGCGGCAGCGGTTCAGCACCATGTGGTTGACGCGGTGGCCGAAGATGAGCAACGTGCCTTTGGCGGGGAACATGTTGATCTTAATGCCGGCCAACTGCGCCACGGACTGGCCCCAGATGCCGGCTGCATTGATGACAAGACGGCAATGCACTTCGGCTTCTTCGCCGGTGCGGTTGTTGCGGAGTTTCACGCCGTGCATCACGCCGTTGTCTATGACGAAGCCCACGGCTTCCTCATAGGTCAGCACCTGAGCACCGTGGCGCTTGGCATCGATAATGTTGGCTGTAGTGAGTCGGAAGGGGTCAATAGAAGCATCGGGTACACGGACGGCACCGATGAGTGCGGGGTTGACGGCTGGCTCAATGCGTTTTGCCTCTTCCGGCGAGATGACGTCGGCGCGGATGCCGGCGCGGTGGCAAGCCTCAACGAAGTTCTTCTGATAGTCAAGACTGTCCTCGGGAAGGGTAATGAAAAGGCCGTCAGTCTCTTCCACGCAATGACGTGCCACACGGCGGAGGGTCATGTTTTCCTTAATGCATTCGCGCGCTGACTCCTGGTCGAAGACGGCATAGCGGGCGCCACTATGCAGCAATCCATGGTTACGACCCGTAGCTCCATTGGTGAAGTCGCGTTTCTCAACGAGTAAAGTCTTCATGCCGCGCCGTGCACAATCGCGTGCAGTTCCTGCGCCTGTGATACCACCACCGATAATGATCACATCATAATCGTCTGTGAGAATCTTGTCCATCATAATATTTTCCTTATAGGTTCATTCCTTGTACGTAGGTTCATTTCCTTCAGATGACAAAATTATTAAAAAAATGTTTCATAGCAAAGCAGAAACGATGTTTTAACATATGAGGGGGGAAGAAGAGAGTAATGAAGAAGACAGAAGTCCTGAAGACAGAAGTCCGGAAGTCCAGAAGTCCAGAAGTCCGGAAGTCCAGAAGTCCGGAAGTCCAGTCATTACAATAAGCAGAAGTAGGAGCGTCGGCATTCTTGCCGACGAAACAGCCAGTGTAGTGGCCGGTCTTGTGCCGGCCACCAGCCGTCTGAAGGCAGCTATGGTATGACGGTGCGATAGCTATGGTATGACGGTGCGATAGCTATGGTATGACGGTGCGATAGCTATGGTATGACGGTGCGATAGCTATGGTATCGCGAATCGATAGCGGCGCTGCACAACAGCGTCCTGCAGAACCGGGGGGGCGTAGGGGAAAACACGGGGATGGAAGTGATGGGATATAGTCGGGGCCCTCAAGTTTAACCATCTATTAAAAAATATGAAAATAATGTGATAATCCTATTAAAATTTTGTTTCTAAGGATAAAATAGCTAATTTTGTTTCATATTGAAAAATACGTTTAGGAATAGCTATCCCTATGATTACGCATGTACATTACGGAAACATTAGACATTAATTATTATATAGACGATGGAATTTGATAAGTACATCTCACCGTTAAACGATGAAGCGCTGCTTCAGGCTTTGGCCAAAATCAAGCATGTCGCACTCGACATGGATGGCACTATCTACCTTGGCAACACCTTGTTCCCCTACACCCAGCCGTTTCTCGACACCCTTCGGAAGTTCGGCATCAGCTACTCGTTTTTGACCAACAACCCGACTAAGAACGCGGGCGACTATCTGCTGAAGTTGAAGCGGCTTGGCATTGAGGCTACTGAGGAGCAGATGTACACCTCGTCTATCGCCACCATCGACTATATTCATGAGCATTACCCCGAGGCCCATCGCATCTTCGCCTTAGGTACTCCGAGCATGCAGGAAGAGTTCAGAAAAGGTGGGTTTGAGCTGTGCGCCGACTCACCCGACGACCGCCCCGACATCTTGGTGGCCGCGTTCGACATGACGCTTACCTACAGCCGCCTTTGTCGTGCGGCTTGGTGGGCTTCCCACACCGACATTCCTTATATCGCCACCAACCCCGACTGGGTTTGCCCGACCGATGAACAGACGATACTCGTCGATTGCGGTTCGCTCTGCAAAGCCATAGAGGGCGCTACGAAGCGTAAGCCCGATGTTGTGATTGGTAAACCCAATCCCAACATGCTCTGGTGTATCCGCGACAAATATAAGCTCCACGACGACGAGATCGCCATGGTCGGCGACCGCATCTATACCGATGTGGCCACGGCGCAGAATGCCGGATCGTTTGGCGTGCTCGTGCTCTCGGGAGAGACCACGCTCGAGGTGTCGTTGACCTATGAGCGGCAGCCCGATCTCACGGCGGCAAGCATCAAGGAATTTGGTGAACTGCTGTGCAAAGCGCACCAATAACATGTCGGTGGAGCGAACCGGTAATCATTTGACTTAAAAAAATAAAGCCTTATATCTTAATTAACAATGACAAATAAAGAGATGATTGAGAAAGGTCTGCAGGTGGCTACCCAGACCAAGGATTTTGTGATGGGGCATGGCGTACACACTCAGGTGCCCGTATTGTTCAAGAAACATTTTCCCGGGAAGAAAGCAATGATTATTGCCGACTGCAACACATGGAAGGCTGCAGGCGAAGATGTCTTCAACAAGATGAAAGCCGCAGGCATCGATGTCGACAAGTTCATCATTGAGGAGAAGGAATTCCACGCCGAATGGAAATACGTGATGATGGTTGAGGAGGTGCTGAAGGAGCATCAGGCTATTGCCGTCTCCGTAGGCTCCGGCGTCATCAACGACCTCTGTAAGTTGGCTTCCCACCATCTCAACGACCAGCGTTACCTGTCGGTGGCAACGGCTGCCTCGGTTGACGGTTACACCAGCTTCGGCGCTTCGATCACTTACGAGGGTGCCAAGCAAACCTTCGAGTGCCCGGCACCTATCGCCATGGTGGCTGATGTGGATGTCCTGGCTCATGCTCCGAAAGAGATGACCGCCGCCGGTTATGCCGACCTGGCTGCCAAGGTGCCTGCCGGTGCCGAGTGGATGATTGCCGACCTCATGGGCACGGAGCCCATCAAACCGGAGGCTTGGCATGTGCTGCAGGATGTGCTCGACGATATGCTGGCCAATCCTGAGAAGGTGGCATCGGGTGACCCGGATGCCGTGGGCAACTTCTTCGTAGGTCTGACCCTGAGCGGCTTCGCCATGCAGGCTAACGGCAGCAGCCGACCCGCAAGCTGCACCGACCACCTCTTCAGCCATATCATGGATATGACGCACCACCGCTATCACGGCAAGCTCCAAAGCCATGGCTTCCAGGTGGCTATCGGTACGCTGACGATGTGCGGTATGTTTGATAAGTTCCTGACTTACGACTTGACGAAGCTCGACGTGGATAAATGTGTCGCCAACTGGCCTACGCTCGAGCAGGAGCAGCAGCGTGCCCTCGACCTCTTCGAGGACTTCCCCGCACCGAAATTGGGCTATACGGAGATTACGAAGAAATACAATGACAAGGAGACCGTGCGCAAACAGCTGCAGACCGTAAAGGAGTGCTGGCCGGAGTTCCGCGAGAAGCTGAAGAAGCAGGTGTATTCGTTCGACAAGATGCAGAAGTTGTTCGCCATCGTCGGTGCACCGACCCAGCCGCAGGATATCGGCATCACCCGCAAGTGGCTGCTCTACCGCTGCGACTTCGCTCAGCTCATGCGTTGGCGCTTCAACCTCCTGGATCTCGCCAAGCGCGGCATGTTCTACGACCAGCTGCTAATGGACACCTTCGGCAAAGGCGGATGCTGGGAGATATAATAAGGTATAAGATGCTGGCAGCTAACAATGTAAAATAGCTGCCGCATCCCTATAATGATAATAACAGAGGCAACCGTTGTGGCTGCCTCTGTTGTTTTATGTTATTCCATCTTTTATCCGTTGACGGCTTTGAAGAAGGTGCCGATGGTATCCTCCAAACGCTGGCCTTTCTTGAAGACGGCCGATGTGCCGCCGACGAAGATGTCGGCACCCAACTCCGCCATGTGTACGGCGCGCTCAACGCTGATGTTGCCATCGGTGGAGATGAGCACATCGTTGCGGCCATGTTCCTTTAGAAAAGCCCTCGTGGCAGCGACCTTATCCATGATGCCTTCCTTCATCTTCTGACCTGCGAAACCGGGTTGAACGAGCATGAGCAATACAAGGTCGATGTCATTGAGATAAGGCAGAATGCGCTCCACCGGGGTGTCGGGGTTGACGGCGATGCCGGTATGCGCACCCTTGCTGCGGACGAGCCGGAGCGCTGACTTGGCTACATCCTCGGGCAGTTCGCTGTGTACGGTGACGTAATCCTCAGCCGTCAGGGGCACCGCATTGATGAAAAGCTCGGGGTTATCCATCATCAGGTGATAGTCGAGAGGCGTGTGGGAGATTGCCTTCAGCGCTTTGCAGTAGTCGGGACCGAAGGTGAGGTTAGGTACGAAGTGGGCATCCATAATGTCGATGTGGAACCAGTCTACATGGTTGGCTTCCAAGGTCTCCACGTCATCAGCCATGTGCATCAGGTCGGCGCACATCAGTGATACAGATAGTTTCTTGTTCATAGTCTTCTGATTTACATATTAAGTTTTCGTTGTGCAAATATATAACTTATTATCCGAATAGTGTTGCGTTATGAAATTTTTCTTTGTATAAAGGAATAAAAAGGATGAAAAGCTTGCTTATTTGAGTAAAGATTGTTATTTTTGCATAGTTTATTGGCGATAACTTATTACCAACACGTACATCTAATAAATATATATTCTAAATCTGAAAACTGATGAGTAATAAATCTTTAGAGCTGATTGGACGTCAGACTGATGATGCAACCGCACAAAAGTTTGAACGGTGGCAGTTGCGGTCAATTATTGGTACCATGATTGGTTATGCCATCTTTTATGTTGTGCGAAAGAACCTAAGCATGGCTATTCCGGGTATGGAAGCCGATCCCACACTGGGCTTTACCAAGACGGACTTGGGTATTTTCCTAACGCTGAACGGCGTGGTTTATGGTCTGTCTAAATTTCTCAATGGCTTTGTCGGTGACCGCGTCAACGCACGCTGGTTCATGATGTTTGGTCTGGCGATGTGCGCCATCTGCAACTTTGTATTCGGAATGAGCTCGGTCGTCTGGCTCTTTGGCGTGGCGTGGGTGCTCAACGGATGGTTCCAGGGCTGCGGTTATCCACCCTGCGCACGTATTCTGACCCACTGGGTGCACCCCAACCAGCTCGCAACAAAGATGAGCATCTGGAACACCAGCCATAGCATCGGCGCTTTCATCGCATTGGTGCTCTGCGGCTATATCGTAGGTTTCGGATGGCGCTGGTGCTTCTTCATCCCTGCAATCATCGCCTTGTGTGGCGTGGTGTTCGTCTTCTTTACGCTGCGCGACACGCCTTCCTCGGTGAACCTGCCCGAGATTGCCGTAGGCAAGGAGAAAGGCGGCGTGGAAAAGAATGTCAACAAGCAGCACTTCGGTGAGATTCTGATGAAGCATGTCTTCAAGAATCCTTTCATCTGGATTCTTGCTATCTCCAACTTCTTTGTCTATACCGTTCGTTTCGCGTTCCTCGACTGGGGCCCGACGATGTTCCAGCAGTGGCTGGGCTTCACTCCTCAGCAGTCGGGATGGATTGCCGGTGGCTTTGAGCTCTGCGGCCTCGGCGGTATGGTGCTCAGCGGCTACGTCTGCGACCGTCTTTTCCATGGTAAGGCAGCGCGCGTGAGCGTTATCTGCATGCTGTTGGCCTTGTTGTTCGTCGGCTGTCTGTGGCTTTGGAAGGATGCCAACCTGCCTGTTGCCGGCTGCATCTTCTTCCTCTTCTTGATTGGATTCTTTATCTATGGACCGCAGGCGTTGGTAGGCATTGCAGCCGCCAACCTCGCAACGCGCGATGCAGCCGCATCGGCTGTCGGTCTGACCGGTCTCTTCGGCTACGCCAGCACCGTGCTCAGCGGCTGGGGATTTGGTTATGTTGCCGATCACTTCGGCTGGAACTACATCTTCATCTGTCTGCTCGTGGCTGCCATCATTGGCGTCGGCGTGTTGGCTCTGCTTTGGAATGCGAAGGCCAATGGTTATGACGATTAAACCTGTATGAATAATATACGTAGAAAAATGAAAGTAAGGAGTTTATTAATGTTGCTGACGGTCTCAGCATGGAGCCTGTGCGGCAGTGCGCAGGGCATGTTGACCGAGAACAACGCAAAGGTAACCTATGAGGAGAAGCTCAATGCCGACGTCGTGGTTTGCGGCGGAGGACTGTCGGGCGTATGCGCTGCCGTGTCAGCGGCAAGGCACAATGCCAAGGTGGTGCTCATCCAGGACCGGCCGGTGTTAGGCGGCAACGCTTCCAGTGAGATAAGGATGGGCATCTGCGGCGCTAAGGGCGACCAGAACCAGGAAACCGGTATCTTGGAGGAGATGCAGCTGCGCAACTTCTATTACAACCCCCTGCAGCGGTATACCCTCTGGGATGACGCCATGTATTCGACGGTGGTCTCCGAGCCGAACATCAAGCTGCTGCTGAACACTTCGGTCAACGGTGTCGTCATGGACGTTAACCGCATTGCTGCCGTGAAGGCGTGGAACACGAATGCTTACACCAACTATACCGTCTCGGGTAAGATCTTCATCGACTGCACGGGCGACGGTATTCTGCGGCTTTCCGGCGCTAAGTTCAGAATGGGCCGCGAGCTGCCTTCGGAGTTTAATGAGACTTTCCTGCAGAAAGGCGGCGACGCCCACACCATGGGCAACTCGCTGCTGCTCCAGCTGCGTAAGACGACGGAGGACCATCCGTTCAAGGCTCCCGACTGGGCGTATCATTTCACCGACTCCGACTTCAACTACCCCACACCGAAGTCGACCACGAAGGGAATCAAGTTCAATTATAAGAAGCTCTATCCGAAGGACAACAACTTCTGGTGGATTGAGTTCGGCGGAATGGACAACACCATCAAGGATGCCAACGCCATACAGTATGAGCTGAAGCGCATCGCTTACGGCGTGTGGGAATATATGAAGAACAATCCCGACGGCCGCTGCAAGGGCTACGACCTCGACTGGATTGGTTCCCTGCCTGGTAAGCGGGAGTCGGCGCGCTACGTGGGCCCCCACATCCTTAATCAGCATGATATCATGTCGGGTGGTCACTTCGACGATGTCATTGCTTATGGCGGCTGGACCTTGGATGACCACGACCCTGAGGCCTTCCATAAGAAAGGCCGCATCTCCGTGGAATACAGAGGTCCGTATCCTTTCGGCATACCTTTCGGATGCCTCTACTCGGTCAATGTGCCCAACCTGATGTTTGCCGGTCGAGACATCTCCACCACGCATATGGGACTGTCGTCGACGCGTGTCATGGCGACGTGCGCACTGCTCGGTCAGGCTGCCGGTACCGGTGCGGCCATTGCGGTGGAGAAGAACATCACTCCCGCTGATGTGCACAAGGATTATATCCGCCAGCTGCAGGCTGAGTTGGAGGACGACGACGTGATGCTGCCTTACCGTTGGCGTCAGCCGACGGCGCTGACGATGGCTGCCAAGGTGGACAAAGACGTGGAGGTGCTGCGCAATGGCGTCGACCGTAAATGGGACGGTGTCGACAACGGCGTATGGGTGGCTCCGGGCGAGGAGACCATACAGTATAAATGGAAGAAGTACCAGACGCTCAAGGGCGCCCGCATCATCTTCGACTCCGACCTGAAGTATCGCAGCAAGCGCATGCGTAAACTTGAGGCAACGACGGAGCGCGTAGAGATTCCGAAGATGATGACCAAGGACTTCCACATCGACGTGCAGACGAAGGACGGATGGAAGACGGTGTATACCGGCAAGGACAACTATCTGCGCCTGAAGAAGGTGGCCTTTGAGCCCGTGCAGGCGAAGGCCATGCGTCTGGTCGTAGACGCCACATACGGCGCTCCCAAGGCTCACGTCTTCGCTTTGGATGCCGAGTAAGGCGCTGAATCCATTTATTTAATCTGGACAAACATAATCCCCGAAGGAGACAAACATAATCCCCGAAGGAGACAAACATAATCCCCGAACTTCCGTGTTGCAGCGGATGTCCGGGGATTACTTTATTCAGGTTACAGCTTACTATTTCTCATTCATGGTGATGATGCCGGCGCCATTGGTCTGCATGATGATTTTACCTTTGTAGAAGTCGATGTCCTCGAGCTCGTGTGGCATCTCCGACTGCAGGTCAATGATGCGGTCCATCTTGCGTGTCTTCAGGTTCCATGCCCACAGAATGCTCTTGAACCCGGTGCGGCCGAAACCGGTAGGAAGCCACAGCAGGCCATTGTGCACACAAGCGCCCTGACCGACAATCATGCCGGGATAGCGGGTGTCGGTGTCCTGGATGGTGTAGTTCTCAATGGCTTTTTCGGGGTCAAGCCATACGACCGGACCGTCGGCGAGGGTGGGGAGCGGGAAGATCATGATGCGGGTCAGATTGCCCTCGATGGTATTGCCCTTGGTGTTGCCGAAGCCAATGAGCAGCTTACGCTCCTGGTCTACAGTCCACTGCATGGCGTTGCCATACCATTTGTCGTGGTTCTTGATGCCAATCCGCTGCACCAGCTGTGCCTTGCCTTCAGGCAGGATGCGCTCAACGAAGCATGTGTTCTTCATGCCGTCTTTCAGCGCCTTCAGATGCGCCTGAGCGACATAGAGCAAGGGCAGGGCATCCGTAGGCTTGTACTTCTCTACGCCGAACGTGGCTACATTCGCATGGTTGGTGGAACCCCATGAACCAAGACGGAAGGTATCGGTCAACGCCCGCATTGAGGGCAGCTCATACAACCGTGCGAAGCCTTTGTTCTGCAGGCTGACGAGGGTGTTGCCCGAGATAGCCATGCCCTGGAAGGCCTCGTGCGCCTTCTTCTCCATCGGCGCCACTTGTTTGCACACCCACTTAGAGAAGATCTTCTTCTGCAGCTCTTTCTTTGCCAAAGCCATCTGCTGCTGGAAAGCGGGAGCGGCATGCAACCGGGCTATGACGGCGCTTGCTGCCAGTCGGGCAGCGGCCACATCGCTCTCGTAGTGGTACCCCGTGATGACGCGACTCTCGCCATAGCTGTAGGCATGTTTCAACAGCGCATCAGCCCTGTCGGGGAAGAGCTCGGTCAAGAGGAGCGCCGTACCCCATCCGCGACCGGAATGCGCAGAAGGGTAGGAGCCGGTGTTGCGCAATTCCTTCTCCTGAGTCCGGTCGGAGGGATGCGCGTTGAACTGTACGTAGGGCCGCTTGCGCTTATACCTGCGCTTGGCTTCCAAGATGGATTTCTCAATATCCCAGCAAGCGTAGGAAACGAGCTTGTAGGTCTCCGGGTAATCCTTGCTTGAGAGATAATATCCGAGTACGGGCTCAAAGCCTTTCAGAATGCTGTCGGGCTGCCAGTAGGCATCAAAGGCAGCCTCCTTGCCGCGGTCTGTTGCTCGCTGCGACACGCCCCACTGATAGCGGTTGAAATCGGCCAGCCAGGCAATGCTTGAGGTGTCGGGTGGTGCCGGCAGGTAACGGTAGGCATCGGGCTCCTGAGACTGGGTGAGGAACGAAGGACGATCCACGATAGCTTGCGCTTGGGTTTGCATGGTAAAACCCGTGGCAATGATTAATATTGAGTATTTAGCTTTTATGTTCATAAGTTCTTGCTATTGGTCTTGATTCTATTTTTGGTTTGCTCTTGATGATGTTCTTTTTCTTAATGTTTGCCCGGCCCTTCATGTTATAGATGAAGGGCGTCGTCATTTGTGTTATTTGTCAAAAAAGCCTGAGGAGTATCAGGGTTTGAAGTCAGCTCCGTCGACTTTCAGATCGGTGAAATCAGTAGTGAAAGCAGACTGGGTGTAACTGTTTCCGTACCGGTCGGTAGCTGTCACCGTGACACGGGCATTAGGGTTCTTCAATTTGTACACGAAGAGATGCTGGCAGTAGGCACGGAAGTGGGCGGGAGCTCTATGACGCACGCCGATAAGGTATCCGGGTGCCCAAGCATCGTGACACACCTTGGGCTTTGATTTTGTGCCTTGCGTCATCGTCACTGGCGCTCCGTTGTCCTCTGTGACCGTAACCTTCCATTGCGGGTCCCAGTTCCAGATATTCGCCACGACATATCCGGAGGGTAGTGGTGTCTTGTTCCCGAAATGGCAGGTACCATATTGCCCGCCGAACGTCGCGTCGCCATGGTGCAGCCTTATCTGAAAGTCGCGCGGATGGTCTTTGTAAGCATCGGGGACATTGACCGTGCGGTACCAGTTGTTCACTATTTTGTTGCCGTCAATCTCGTAAACTGAGTAGCCGTTTGGTGTTCCATCGCTGTTGGCGGTCGTCCACCAGAAGGCCCCGCAGGCGGCAGCGTGGATGCGCTCCTCTGTCTTGATGGGTTGGGCGATTGTGCTATGGCGCATGTAGTGGGTGTGGCCAGCCATGAGCAGACGGTTAGGATAAGCGGCAAGCAGTTTCAGCATCTCGTCGCGCCCGGTGGGCACGACTGGTGTCTCGTCGTCGCTGTTGGCCCCGGTAGTATGGCTCATGGGGATGTGATACCCGACAATGATCAGCTTCGACTTGTCCACATGCCTCAGGTCCTCCTTCATCCAAGCCAACTGCTCCGCGTCGATGTTGCCTAAATGATCATAGCTGATGCCGGAGGTGTACTTGACATTGTTGAGAGCGATGAAGTGGACGTCGCCTTTGTTGAAGGAGTACCACGTTGGTCCCCAGTATTTCTCATATTCATCAGCCGTGCGCGGTGCCGTGTCCTTATCGCTTCCTTCGACCTTGAAGTAGTCGTGGTTGCCAATGACCGAGAAGAACGGAATGCCTAAGTTTGTGATTTCAGAGTGCATACCATTCTCGAGCCAGGCACATTGTTCGTGCACTTCGTCGCCTAAGCACCATCCTACGACAGGCAGCGTGCTTCCGGCGATGGTCTGCTTCATGGCGGGCACGGTCTCGGCGGTGAATCGGTTGTACGATTTCTCCGATCGCACCTGCGGGTCTGTTATGAGCAACAAGCGGAAATGGGTATCGTTGCCGGTATGTTGGCCTAAGACGAAGTTGTACTCCTGCTTGTCCTTGCTGAGTGGTTGAAAGAATCCTTTGCTGTCAGGCTCGTAGCCTTTAGGATTCGTATAGAAAACGAACTTAGCCCCGGTATGGCGATTCAGGCGATAAATACCGTTTCTGTTGGTTGTGACACACCGGTAGCCGTCACTGACGACGACACCGGCTATACTCCGGCCCTGGTTGTCGGTGACGTGACCGAATATTTTGCTCATCAACGGGCTGACTGTCTTCGCTGGCAGAGAGATGGTCATCAGCAGCCACACCGTCATGGTGAGAAGTTTTCTCAATATCATTTCTTCTGTTTCTTGTATGAATTATTGTTACCGTTTCTTGGCCGGTGAGAAGGTCGTACCGTCGACCTTGCACTCGCTGAAGTCGGTTGTAAACGTCGACTGCGTGTATTTGTTCCCGTAGCGGTCTGTTGCCGTAACAACGACACTTGCATTGGGGTTCTTGAGCTTATAGAGGAAGAGGTGCTGGTTGTAGGCTTGAAAGTCGGAAGCTTTGCGCCCACGTTCACCAATGAGATAGCCGTCGCTCCATGCGTCGTTGGTAATCTTCGGCGAATGCTTCAGACTCTGCTCCATTTCGACAGGCGTTCCGCCATCCTCAGAAATTGTCACCTTCCACTGCGGATCCCAGTTCCAGACATTGGCCACCACGTAATCCGACGATAAGCCGTAGCTGTAGTCGCCATCAGAGAAGTCGCCCTGTGTCAGTCGGATGTTGTCAGGCATGTTTTCATTTGTGTTCACCCAATGGTTGTTGACAATCTTGTTGCCTTTGATCTCATAGGTAGAGAAGCCGTTGGGCGCACCGTCGCGGTTAATGGTCGACCACCAGAAGGCACCGCATACAGCGGCATGAATGCGCTCCTCAATCTTAATCGGATTGTTCGTCACACTGTGGCGCATGTAGTGGGTATGGCCGGCCATCAGCAAACGGTTAGGATAGGTGGCCAGCAGGTTAATCATCTGGTCGCGGGTCGTATTCGCCGACTTGTAAGTCATTGGGATATGATAGCCGACAATCACCAGCTTCGACTTGCTGACGTGAGCGAGGTCCTTACGCATCCAGTTGAGCTGAGCCTCGTCGATATAGCCATTGTCATTGTACTTCGTACCGGAAGAGTACTTCACATTGTTGATGGCGATGAAGTGAACGTCACCCTTGTTGAACGAGTACCAGGTAGGACCCCAGTATTTCTCGTAATCCGACATGGAGCGTGGCTCGGTGTCGCTGTTGTTGACCTTGAAGTAGTCGT
Organism: uncultured Prevotella sp.; assembly: GCA_900315835.1. GTDB lineage: Bacteria > Bacteroidota > Bacteroidia > Bacteroidales > Bacteroidaceae > Prevotella. The sequence goes on along the minus strand of ONAR01000010.1, from coordinate 77,794 downwards.
GATTGCCAATGGCGGAGAAGAAGGGAACGCCCATGCCCGTCATGAGCTCGTGCATTTGTTTCTCATATTGCGGGCACTGCTCGTGTACTTCGTCACCTAACGACCAGCCAACGACGGGCAGGGAAACGGATGAGATGAAACTCTTCATGGCGGGCACCGATTCCTGACGGAAGCGGACCATCGACTTGTCTGACCGCACCTGCGGGTCAGTGATGAGCATGAGATAGAAGTGGGTATCGTCGCCTGTGGCCTTACTTAACTTAAAGTCATAACGCTTGGTAGCGCTCGATAAGGTCTGGTAGAATCCTTTGTTGTCGGGCTCATAGCCTTCCGGGTTCGTATAATAGACGAACTTGGCGGCTGTGTTGCGCTTCATCTGGTAAACGCCCTGCTGGTCGGTGGTAACTACCGTATAGCCATCAGTGACGACAACGCCGCTCACAGCCTTGCCATCCTGGTCGGTGATGACGCCGTAGAGGTCATTGCCATCCTTGATGGTGATTTCTGTTGAAGGTTTGTCCGGCGTTGTCGGCTTCGTGGGTTCGGTGGGGTCGTCTGAGCCTCCGCCACACGACGTAAACAGCGATATTGGCAGCAGAAGTAGGATAAAGAGTGTCTTAAATAAGGTTTTGTTCTTCATAAAGTGTCTATTGATTTAGTGTTGTTTTCACTATATACTACAAACAGTAAACCCGTTCAGGCAGCATGAGGCCAGCCTGAATGGGATTACTGTTAGTTTATATGATTATGGTTGTTGCGTCACGCCATTGGCATTATTGTGTCACGACAATGTCGTCGAGCGCATAGCGGCATCCGTAGACGTTGCCCTTTTCGTCCTTCTTACCAAGCTCATTGTTGTGGCAGGTGATGGTGATCTTCGTGTCAGCCGTAGCACCGGTGATGACCGTACTGATGTTCTCCCACGTGGAAGTCTCTTTGTTCTTGGTCATACTGACAGCGCCCTGCAGCGCATAGGTAGGATTCTGAACCGTACCCGGACCCTCGACCTTGATGTCGATGACGACGCCGAGCTCCAGCTCCTGCGGGTACTTGGCTGCACGGAAGGACAGATGAATCTTGCCGTTTGCGGGTACCATGCTGCCTAATGCCGGTGTTGTCAGAACACCCGGTACGCTGGTCTTACCCAGCTTCACGAATCCAGGACGTTCGTGTACTTCATCACCTAACCAACCCTCGAGGCCACGCGACTTGACGAAGGCTTCGTTCCATGGGCAGGTTGGACCAAGCAGGTCACCGGCCTCGCTGGTAGGATTACAGGTAGATTGCTTATCGGCTGTACCGTCTCTCTTACCGGTAGCATCGGTGTGCCATCCTGAGAACATGATACCTTTCTCACCGGTGATGAAGTTGCCACCCCAAATCATGAGATCGAAGTGCTGCTCCAAGATAATGGCACCGACAACATTGAAGTTGGCAGATGTCACGTCAATGGAAGTGTCGTCAGCCATCAAGCTCACGGTAATTTCGCCGCTGCCCTCTGGTGTACCTGTGATAGGAATGTTGATGGTTCCGTTCTCACCGGTCAGCGTTGCGGTAACAGGCTCAGCCTGAAGTCCGCTTGCGCCGTCGCCGCTAAGTGTCGGTGTGATGGTCACCTTCTGGCCCTTGTAACCGTAGGTGTAAGGCACTACGATGTTGGTACCGGCAGCGCTCTTGCCAACCTGCAGGGTTGCGCTGAGCGACGGAGTGCCAAGTATGGTAGCGTGACCGGCATCCTGTACGACCTTTGTCACCAGATTCTGGCCGGCAGCGGTTACCGTGAACGAATCGGTACGCTCACCCGAGATGTTGTGGTCAACGGTCACCGTAATCTTCTCGCGCGTGCTTCCGTCACCTACACCCGACGTCTTGTCGAAGTGAATCCACGTCGCATTTGAACTGATTGTCCAGTCGCCCGACGCACAGACGGTGTACTCTTTGCTTTCAGGAGTATAGGAGAACTCCATCAGATGATCACTGCAGAGCAGTACTTTGTCGTCATCGTCGGAGCATGCGCTCAGCGTGGCCACTAACACGAGAGCCACGGCGTATGCTGCATATTTTATGAAACTATTGATCTTCATCATTTCCAACCGTAATTTTGTTTGAGATTCGGATTATTGACAGTAGCTGAGACGGGGAGCGGGTGGACATACTTCTTGTCTTCCCACTTGTAGTTGTTAATCCTATAGAGTCTGCCCTCAGTGTCAGACCACTCATAGAACTTCGTATTGCTCAGGTCGATATAGGTTACACCGGATGTCTTCTTGGACGGAGCCTTGTCTACGACTTCCAGGTCGACCTTGCCGTCGCCGTTGGAGTCAATAGCCTTTCCCTTCTGTCCAATGTAGATGCTGCCGTAAGGATGCTCGAATATCTTGCCCTGACCCCAGCGCATGAGGTCGTTGTAGCGCATGCCGCCGCACTCGAAGAAGAGCTCGATGCCACGCTCACGGCGTATCTCGAGAATCCAGGGATCGGTCACCGTGTTGTCGAAGTAAGCCTCCATGTAAGGATCGGCAGAGGTAGGTGCATCACCCTTCACGCCGGCGCGCTCACGGAGCAGACGGATGGTCTTATCCCAAATAGCGGTGGTCATCTGGCCTAACTCAGCCTTTGCCTCAGCCTCGTTGAGCAGAATCTCACCATAACGGATGATGGAGATGGAGTTGTAAGAGCGGCCGGTGCCCTCGCACTGCTCATCGGGAATACTCCACTTGATGATCTGATAGCCGGTCATTGACACGTTCCATGACGGTACGGTAAGCTTGTCTACGCCGCCCACTTTCTTGGTATACCCTGGAGGCATCATCGACTGTGCCAGACGGTAGTCACGGTTCTCGAAATTCTGAGCAAACGTCTTCGTCTTATAGTTGGCATTGTCGGTAAAACGTGTACCGTCACGGTTCAGATAGGTGTTGACGAACTCCTGCGTAGGAGACCAACGGGCGGTGTTGTTACCGGGAGAGACGAACAGGTTGGACAGGTCGTGCATAGCGCCATACTCGGAGTTATACTCCTTGGCCCAGATAATCTCCTGCTTGACCGGTGTCTCCTGCAGGAAGATATAGTGGTAGTCGGATTCCGGCTTACCGGTGTTGTACAGACTGAACTTACCCGAGTTCATGATTTCCTCAGATGCTTTCACGCACTCTTCGAGGTAGCGGGTTGAGCCGTTTGCCTCTTTCCAAGGTTGGTTGGTCGATGGATTGACCGAGTGGTATTTGCGGTAGGTTCCTTCGTACAGACAAATGCGCGACTTCATACCTAATGCCATCCAGCGGGTGACAGAGGTGTTGGCATAATCCTGGATATTCTCGCAGGCGAAGTTGATGTCGGCGAGCACGCTGTCCATGACGAGCTCACGGTCGTCACGTTTCTTGTAGAGGGCTGTGGTGTCGTTGGCATCAATCGTATTGCTGTACCATGGCACGTCGCTATAGGTCTTCACCTTGTCAAAGTAGAAGTAGGCACGCCAGAAGCGGGCAATGCCACGATAGTGGTTCAGCTGCTCGGCAGAGCAAGTGCCCTTGGCTTTGTTAATATGCTCAAGGAAGTAGTTGACGCGGAACAGATCCTTCCAGGAGCTGTAGGTCCATCCGCCCTCCTTGTTCACCGTGTAGCTCGGCAGAAGGAACTCTGAGTCGGAGCTGCGGGCGATGTAGTCGTTCACACCGGCACCACCTGTCGTGAGGTCGGTAGCACTTGGGGTAAAGTCGAAGTACAGACCATTGGCATAAATCTGAAGCTGTTTCTCGTTTTCGAAGAACTTCTCAGAGTCAATCTTTGATACTGGAGTCTTGTCCAGGAAATCATCGCAAGAACCTAATGCCAGTGCCGCAAGTGCAAGACAAATATATATCTTTTTCATTTTCATTGTGCACTATATTAATGTCATTATAAGTAATGTGTTCACTGCTTGTGCTTTCATACAAAAACATTAGAAGGAGATGTTCAGTCCGAAGGAGATCGACTTGGTCATAGGATAGCTATAACCAGATCCTCCAACCTCGCTTGAACCACCGGTCCATCCTTCAGAGTCACCTGAACCGATGACCTCAGGATCATAGTTCTTAGCATGCTTGTGGAGCGGAGTGAAGGTGAGGAGGTTCTCGCCGGAGAGATAGCACATGACGTCGGTCAGACCAATCTTCTTGATGAACGTTGAAGGCAACGTGTAAGAAAGCGTGATGGTCTTCAGACGGAGATAGCTTGCATGCTGCATGTAGCGGTTGTTGGCTACGCTCATAGGACCACGCGAAGAGTTGGCGATATAAGCGCGCAGACGCGGCCAGTAAGCATTCGGATTGGTGATATTGCCATTCTCGTCGACGCCGGCACGGTTGCTTGCGCTCTGCCAGGGCAGGTCGTAGCCGTAGCCACGTCCGTACTGACCCCAGAAGAGTCCGGCCTCGGTGTTAGGCATCCAGTCGCGTTTGCCAACACCCTGCCAGAAGGTCTCAAGGCCAATGCCGTTCCAGCTGGCACCAATGGTGAAGCTGTAGAGGTAGCGCGGCGTGGTGTTACCAATCTTGATCAGGTCGCCATGGTCCTCAAGCGTATTGTTGCCATTGTCAATTTTCTTGTCGCCGTTGACATCGCGGAACTTCAGGTCACCGGCTTCCCAAACCTGTCCTTTCTGGTTGAAGTTCTTCAGCCAGCTCTGGTCAGCATGGTTGGCAATATCGTCAGCGTTCTGGAAGAGGCCTTCGATGTCGAAGCCCCAGATTTCGCCGAGCTCTTTGCCCTCATAGTAACCCGTGCAGGTGTTGGTGCGAGCCGTATATTTCGTAATCTTACTCTTGGCATCCCACAAAGCAGCCTTCACATGGTAGTTGAACGGATGGCCGGCAAGCTCGAAGTTGTCTCTCCAGCCGATGCTCAGCTCCCAACCGTTGGTCTTCATGTTGGCGTTGTTGCCCTTAGGCGGGTTGTTGCCATAGACAGCGGGGAGTTCAGGACCGACGACATACATGTCGCGCGTGTCTTTGCGATAGATATCAAACGAGAAGTTGAAGCGGTTTTTGAACATGTCGACATCCAAGCCGAGGTTGTAGGTGATTACCTTCTCCCAAGTCAGACCGGTAGGAATCGGTGAAGGAGCCTGGGTGGTGAGCACCTGCTGACCGTTGAGGATAGCGCTGGTTGAGTGAGTGATGCTCATGATAGAGAGGTAAGAATAAGGATCCACCAGTCCGTTGCCGGCCTCACCGATAGAAGCACGCAGCTTAAGGTTGTCGAGGAACTTGTCTCTTGCACTTTGCATCCAAGGCTCCTCAGAGATACGCCATCCGGCAGAAGCTGATGGGAAGAAACCCCACTGCTGATCGGTCGGGAACTTGGAGCTGCCATCGTAGCGGCCGGAGGTCTCAATGAGGTAGCGGCCTTTCCAGTTATAGTTCAAGCGATAGAAGAAACCGACGTAAGACCAGTCGTAAGAACCGTTGTCGCCGAGGTAGTACATATCGCTGTCGGTAAAGTTGAAGTTGGGCATGTCGGCGAACAGCACACCGTTGCGCTGTGCGCGTGTGGTGCGGTAATTCTGCTTCTCCAGGTTCCAACCACCCATACCTTTGAAATAGTGTCCTCCCTTAAGCTTCGGAGTCCAGTCGAGGGTAGCATTGGCAGCCATATACTCGGTGTCGTAGTAGCGCTCCTCGTAAGCATCATAGTCAGCGTGCGTGGTCCATTCCTCTGTCGGAGAAATCTTGGCGTAGATGGTGTTCGTAATCTGGTTGCGTGTGGTGTGTGCGCGCCTATAGGTGAAGTCGCCTTTAGCCTGCAGCACGTCTTTGATGATGTCGGCAGTGAGGGTCGTCGTGTTGGTTAATCTTGCCCATTTCTGCTTACGCCAGGATGTGCCGTCAGCAAAAGCGGCATAGCCGGTGTATAAAGCGGCTTGCGTCCAAGAGCCATCCGTGTTGCGCAGTGTGGCCACAGGGAATCCCTGGGTGACAATCTGGCGCTGGATAGGAATACGGTTGTTGAGGTCGCGGTCATAGGTATACTGCACGATAGGCTCATAATAGTCGGCGATATACACATCCGTGTTGTTGGCCAGGTTCAACCACTTGTTGAGCTTGATGGTACCCTTTGCACGGAGGTTGTAACGGTTGAAGTGCTCGTCGCCGACACGGTAGATACCGTTGTTGCCATAGTAGCCGCCAGAGATGTAATAGGTGGAACGGTTGGAGCCACCGCTGACGCTGACGTTATGCTGCGTAGAGAAGTCGGTGTCACGATAGAACTCCTTGAACCAGTCGGTATTGCCAAAGTAGTCGTAGTAACCATTGGCATTAAGGCGCTGCTTCTCAAGGTTAGGATTGGCATTGCGTACTTTCAGTTCCTCATACCAATCGTCCCAGCTCACCCAGTGCTTACCGAACTCATTGTTGATCTTTGAAGGATAGACGCCCTTCGAGTTCAACCATGCTTCGGCATAGTCGGTGGCATACTGCAGACCGTTGGTCACAACGTCGTAGTCGACGGTGCGCTTGATGGCAGACACCTGGCCACTGTATTTGATGACGGGCTTACCGGCCTTGGCACTCTTGGTGGTGACGAGAATCACACCGAAGGCACCACGTGCACCGTAGATGGCAGCTGAAGAAGCATCCTTCAATACGGAGACGCTCTCAACATCGTCGGGGTTGACCTGCGAGAGGCTGCCCTCCACACCGTCGATAAGGACGAGTGCACCACCACCGGCACCGATGGAGTTTACATTACCACGGATGTGGATTGAACCGCCCTGGGTGGAACGACCGTCGCTCTGTGTAATGGTCAAGCCAGGAATCTGACCCTGAAGTGAACGGGTGATGTTGGTGTTGGCACGATTCTCCACGGCATCGCCGCTCACCTGATCGATGGCGCCGACGATATCGCGTTTCTTCTGTACACCGTAACCCACGACGACAAGCTCGTCGAGGCTGTTGTTGTCCTCGTCAAGGGTAATGGTCAAATTCCGTGTAGCCTTGACGTCCTGGTCCTTAAATCCCACGAAGGAGACATGCAGGAGGTTTTTAGGATTTTGAAGCGTAATGGTAAAGTTACCATTAATGTCTGTCACGGCACCGTTTTTCGTACCGGCTTCCATGACGGTTGCACCTGTGAGTGGCTCCCCTTTGGAGTCGATCACGCGACCTTTGTATATGTTCTGAGCCATTACACAATTGGCAATCAAACATATCAGCATCAGGCCGAATGCTCGTTTTAGATTGTTCATAAGCTTGAATTTAGTTTAATTTGTACATTGTCTATGTCTATTGTAGTATCGATTATCTGTTGATGGTTTATGGCTTGGAAGCGTTTGCCGCTTTCCATATGGAAAAGAACACATTTTGTGGTTTCATAACAAATGTCATATAATCTATAGTTATTTGGTTTACTGCAATTCCGATGCAAATTTAAGGCAATTTTATAGATTTAGGTATAAACCTTAAGAAATATTTTTTCAAACGTTTGCGGGAACGTTTGAAAAATTTCAATCGTTTGTAAACGAAAGCCTCATTCAACGATGAAAGGAGTGCCACGGCAGTGCGTCTTTCATATCTGTCACGAAAAATCAAGGCTTCATTGCGAGTTAATCATGGTTTCATGGCGGTGTTCGAAAGTTCCGCTAATGTGTTGCGAAAGGCAGATTGGTGCTTTACGAAAAAAGGTCCACCCTTGGCGGATGGACCTTTGATGATGTTTTCAAGACGCTATGCCATGCGCATGAGTGCGACGGCAGAGCGAGTTGATTAGTCGGTTGATGCGAGTTAGTTCGACGACAGATGCTTGGTGAGGAACTTATGCGACTCGAGCATCTCCTTGGGGTCGAGGGCTTTGTCGAGCTCGTCCTGCGTCATAAGCTTATGCTCCAGCACGAGATCATAGACTGAGCGGCCGGTCTCGTTGGCTTCCTTGGCAATCTTTGAGCTGTTCTTGTAGCCGATGTAAGGATTGAGTGCGGTGACGATGCCGATGGAGTTCTTCACCATCTCGTAGCAGCGCTCCTTGTTGACGGTGATGCCGAGAACGCACTCGTCGGTGAGAGTGTTGATGGCATTGCTGAGCCACCAGAGGCTTTCGAAGAGGCACTCGGTGATGACGGGCTCCATGACGTTGAGCTCGAGCTGTCCGGCTTCAGCGGCAAAGGTCACTGTGGTGTCATTGCCGATGACCTTGAAGCAGGTCTGGTTGGTTACCTCGGGAATGACGGGGTTGACCTTACCCGGCATGATGCTGGAACCGGGAGCCTTCGGCGGCAGGTTGATCTCATTGAGGCCGCAGCGTGGACCAGAGGCGAGCAGACGCAGGTCGTTGCAAATCTTGGAAATCTTCACGGCGAGGCGCTTCAGTGCACCAGAGTAGCTGACGTAAGCACCCGTGTCGGGTGTAGCCTCTACGAGATCGGGCGAAGAGACAAAGCTCTCACCGGTGAGCTTGCTGAGGTTGGCGGCGCAGAGCTTGGCGAAGCCGGGCACGGCATTCAGTCCCGTACCGATGGCGGTACCACCCATATTAATCTCGTGCAGCAGTTTGACGTTGCGCTCGAGGTTGAGGATTTCCTCCTCGAGGTTGTCGGCGTAGGCGTTGAACTCCTGTCCGAAGGTCATCGGCACGGCATCCTGCAGCTGTGTGCGGCCCATCTTGATGGCGTCGCGGAACTCGTCGGCCTTATAGCGGAAGGCGGAGATGAGGCCGGTGAGTGAGCCAACGAGCGTCTTGTTCATGCGGATGATGGCCAGACGGATGGTTGTCGGATAGACGTCGTTGGTCGATTGTCCGCAGTTGACGTGGTCGTTGGGGTAGCAATACTGGTATTCGCCTTTCTTGTGGCCCATAATCTCCAGGGCGCGGTTGGCGATGACCTCATTGGCGTTCATGTTGACCGAGGTACCGGCGCCGCCCTGCATCATGTCGATGGGGAAGTTCTCGTGGAGCTTGCCGTCGATAATCTCGCGGCAGGCCTGAGAGATGGCGCCTGCAATCTCGTCGTTGATGGTGCCCAGTGCGTGATTGGTCTGCACGGCAGCCAGCTTGACGTAGGCAATGGCGATGACGTAGTCGGGATAGTCGCGCATCTTCTTGCGCGAGATATGATAGTTGTTGATGGCGCGCTGCGTCTGCACACCATAGTAAGCGTCGGCGGGCACCTTGAGCTCGCCCAGAAGGTCAGACTCGACTCTGTATTTCTTTTCTTCTTCCATAGCGGTAATTGTTGTGAAGGGTTAATGAAGATGTTTATTGTTTACGGTTGCAAAGTTATGGCTTTTCGCATGAATCTATTTACAAAAACCCTTCCCCTTTTTGCAAATAACGAAACAGGGGGGAGATTTATTTTCGCTATATTCCTTGCGGCTTTGGATTTTATGTCGTATCTTTGCAACCAACTAAAAGGGAGGATATAACTATGGCTTTATCTATCAGTAATGTACCTGTTCTAACGGGTGAAGTGGCAGACCGCTTCGTCAAGGAGGCAGAATACAATGCCAAGCACCTTGCAGGTTCCAAGTATGATGCCAATGCTCAAGCACAGTGCATGAGCATCGTTGAGAGATCGCGTCGTTTCCGGAAATTGTAGCAAACAAAGGAATACCAACCGCGTAGCGGTTGCGGAATATAGCCCGGGGTTGAGCGTCAGCGAAACCCCGGGAAGAGAGGTTTGTCGGTGAGCTTATGCATATTACCCCGTAGGGGTTCCGGCGAAACGATTGCAGAGATACGTCATTTATCGTCCAAAAACCTTTGGTCTACCAAATGATCTATTGCGCTGCTATGTCTTGCCGCAACCCCTCCGGGGTAAAATGAATAATTCCACCGTTGAACCCTACCCCGGGGAATCGCTCAGTCGCTTCGCTCCTTCGCTCATCCCCGGGCTATTCACCGCAACCGCTCCGCGGTTGGTAAACTACCCCTCCCTTCGGGGGTATCAAGTATCTGCGTGAGACGTTTGGCGCTTTAGAAGCACTTGATGCGGTACATGAAGCCGAGCTCGATGCGCGAGGTGCTGTAGTCCTCCAGTCCGCACTTCTGGCTGAAGTCGTAGTGATGGCCCACGTAGGCGAGGAAGAGGCGAAGATCCTGATCCTTAACCGGGTAGTACTCCACGCTGGCGATGTAGCCAATCGACTTGCGGTAGTTCTTGAGCTGCTCTATCTTGCTAACGCTGGCGGTCTCATACGTGCCTTTCGCCATGAAGTTCCACCGCGGCACAAACTGCCAGTTGACCTTCGAGATGAGCGAGTTGTAATGCACATCACTGAAATAGGTGTTCTCCTGACCGCCGAGGAAGGCACTGAGGTCGTTGGAGGCAATGCGCAGCCGGTCGAGTCCATCCCACGCACCCATATAGTCGACATACCACTGCACGCGCGGCAGGTTGAGCTTCTGACCGAACACCCACATACGCGAATACTCGTGGCGCGCCTGCGTCTGCAAGCCCCAGCTCCAGCGCGTCTGGAAGCGGCCGCGGAAGAAGTTGCCGTTCCAGTTGACGATATAGGTCAGCGGACTGTTGCTCTTCTCCAGATGGCGCACGCCGCCATTCGCGTCGGTGACGGCCTTGGCATCAGCACCATACTCATCTTTGAAACTGCCGTTGTTGGCATCCGACACCTCCACGGCAATCTCCTGCGAGGGCACGGGATGGTAAGCCACCACCAGACCGGCCATGAAGTTATCCATATTGTCGACCATGTCGGAATACTGATAGATATACATCGGGTTCTCGTCGAACTCATGACCGCCCCATATCTGACACATCTTACCGCCCATGACGGTGACCTTGTCGCTGAGGTTGTAGCCCACCATCATGATGTCGGTGGCCTTGGCGAAGTTGTCCTCTGACTGTGCGTTGTTGGCCTTGTTCATGCGGTGGCGCAGTCGGTAGAACAGCTTTGGCGTGATGTTGCCTTTGATCTCGAGCCGTAGCTGTTTATTGGCCAGTTTACTGCTCCAGGTGTGGCCGTCGTAGATGGCTTGCGCCGAGGCGGCATAGTTGAAGTAGACGTTGAAGGCGTCGTTTTTCTTCTCGAGGTTGGCGATACGCTCGGCCAGACTGGCATAGTTGCCGTCGGGGCCTCCCATGCCCACATTATCTCCCTGGGCGGCAACACCCATCGTGAGGATGAGTGCGGTCGCAAGTGTCATTATTCTTTTCATAAGGTCTTTATTGTTTTTGATGTGGAACGCTGTGCTGGATTAGTATTTCTGGAAATACTCCTGTATCTTCTGCCAGTCGCGCGTCTTGGTGAGGGCGAGCATGAGCAGCACGCGGGCCTTCTGCGGGTTGAGCGTCAGGGCGGCGACGAAGTGGTACTTACTGTCGTCGACCTCACCATTGAGGCAGGTGGGACCGGTGGGCACACGGCTGGAGCGCACGATGTTGATACCCTTGGCGCGGGCCTGCAGCGCCACGTCGAACACATCCTTGTAGAAGTTGCCGTCGCCGACACCGGCCAGCACGATACCGTCGAAGTTGGCATCCATAAAGGCCTTCATCGGCAGCGGCGAGCAGTTGGCGTAGCCATAGACGATGCCCACCTTCGGCAGTGAGGTGAGGTTGTCGACATTGAACTCGCTCTTCGTGGTGTGCAGATTGGTGATGTCGCGGCTGTAGATGGCCTGTCCGTTGTACACATAGCCCACCTTACCGTAGTTGGCGGCTTGGAAGGTGGCCACGTCGGTGGTGTGCATCTTGGTGACATCCTTGGCGTCGAGCAGCAGGTTGTTCATGCAAACCATCACGCCACGGCCCACTGAGTTGGGACTGGCGGCGGCCACAACACCGGCATAGAGGTTGCCGGGACCGTCGGCGCTGATGGCGGTCGACGGGCGCATGGAGCCGACGAGAATCACCGGCTTGTCGCTGTGCACGGTGAGGTTGAGGAAGTAAGCGGTCTCCTCCATGGTGTCGGTTCCGTGGGTGACGACGACACCGTCGTAGCCCTCGTTGTTGAGCAGTTGGTTGATGCGCTTGGCGAGCTTCAGCCATACCTCGTCGTTCATGTCCTGCGACCCGATGTTGACGAGCTGCTCACCGCTGACGTCGGCCACGTCGAGCATCTGCGGCACGGCTTGGATGAGCGTCTGCACGCCCACCTGTCCGGCGCTGTAGGCCGAGTTGGTGGCCGAGGTGCTCACGCCGGCAATGGTTCCGCCGGTGGCAATGATTCTGATCTTAGGTTTAGCGACAGCTGCGAGGCTCACCATGAAGGTGAAGAGCAGCAGAAGGAGTGAAATGCGTTTTGTGTTCATAATATGGATGGATTAGGTGAATATTGCGATGGATCAGTGCATGAGCAGGGTGATGAGATAGCCCACGCCGATGGAGACGAAGGTGGTGACGAAGCCCGGCAGCTGGAAGCTGTGGTTGATGACGTACTTGCCCACATGGGTGGTGCCCGTGCGGTCAAACTCGAGTGCGGCCACCTCGGTGGGGTAGTTGGGCAGGAAGAAATAGCCGTTGACGGCGGGGAACATCGCCACGAGCAGCATCGGGTTGATGCCCAGGGCGATGCCGACGGGGTAGAGGGTGGTCACGGTGGCGGCCTGCGAGAAGAGCATGATGCTCATCAGGAACAGGGCCACGGCGAAGAGCATCGGCGCGGTGGAGACCATACCTGAGAGCGCCTGGTTGATGGCCTCGGCATTGCCGGTGTAGAAGGTCGAGCCCATCCACGCCACGCCGAAGATGGCGATGACGGCATTCATGCCGGCCATGAAGATGTTGCCTTTGGGCAGCTCCTTCACGCTGGTCTTGCCGACGAGCAGAATGAGGATGGCGTCGCTCATCATCACCATCTCAATGGTCTCGCTCATCGTCACGCCTTCGGGGCGCAGCGAGGGCACAAAGCCGAACAGCACCACGAGGGCCACGCCGAGGAAGAAAGCCAATACGGCATGCAGCGCGCGAGGGTTGTGCTCGGTCTCGGCTTCCTTCAGGTTGTTGGCGTCGGCGTCGGGGTCGATGAGGCCCTCGCACACGCGGCGCTGATACTCCGGGTCGTCGACGAGCTCCTTGCCGACATGGTTCTCGATGAAGGCAGCCACGAGGATGGCGATGAGGCTGGCCGGCAGACAGACGAGGAGGATGGTGCCGAGCTCAATGCCTTTGCCGCCAAGCAGGTCGGTTGAGATCATGGCGGCCATGGCGGCTGAGACGGGACTGCTGGTGATGCCCAGCGAGGCGGCGATGACCGAGAGACTCATCGGACGCTCGGGCCGCGTCTTGTTGGCTTGGGCTATCTCGCTGATGATGGGCAGCAGACTGTAGCTGGTGTGGGCGGTGCCGGCAAAGACGCAGAAGGCAAAGCAACACAGCGGACCATAGTAGGTGATGTGGTCGGGGTGACGGCGCAGAAACTTGGCGGCGCGGCCAACGAGGTATTCCAGTCCGCCAGTGGCCTGCAATGCGGCCGAGGCGGTGATGACGGCGATGATGATCAGCATCACGTCGATGGGTGCCTTGCCCGGAGCAAGGCCGAAGACATAAACGAGGATGAAGGTACCGAGCATGCCATAGATGCCCAGACCAACGCCGCCCACGCGCGCACCAATGAAGATGAACGCTAAGACAATGAGCAGTTCTATCAGGATGAGAGTGGTTGCCATATAATGTTGTAGATTGGTTTTCGGTGCAAAGATAAGGGATTAGTTGGGAATATTTTTAAGAATGTCGCGCCCTTTTTTGTAAATTACAAAACTAATCGCTATATTTGCCGCATCGAAACTATATGAGCAGTCGCGGAAACCTCAGCTTACCCCAGCTTGCCGAACGTTACCACATCCGTGATATCTTCGGGGGCAGCGTCGCCTACTTCTCTTCCAAAGAAGGCGGCCAGAGCGACTTGCGCTCCTACACCAACAGCATCAGCTGTCACGAACTGCACCTCATCCGTTCGGGGCGGGTTTCGGTTGCCGTTGGCGGTGATAGCCGTGAGCTGCATAGCGGTGACCTGATGCTGCTGCACCCCTTCCAACCTGTCGACTGCTCATTTCCCGATGATGCGACGACCGAGGGTCTGCTTCTCGAGGACGGCTTCTATCAGCAGCTCCTGCAGCTCGACGGCAGCGACTCCCCGCTGATGCCCAAGGAGGGCGACGGGCCCTGCGTCTATCATCTCGACGCGGCGCAGGTGGCTGAGCTCAGCGGCATCTTCCAGCAGATCAGACGGACCATCCATTACGTACATATATATAAGGTGGAGATGTTGCGGTCGCTGGTGCACGTGTGTCTGCTCTTCATCAGCGAACTGCCCTTCGACCACAATATCGTAGCGCCCGACCTCCGGCATAAGCAGGACATCCTGAAGATTTTCTTTTTCCTGGCCCGCAAGCACTTCCGGCAGGAGCGTCAGATTGGCTTCTACGCCGACAAGCTCAACATCACCACGACCTATCTCAGTCGTGTGGTGCGCGAGCTGACGGGCAACACCATCAACAACTATCTCAACAACCTCGCCTTTGAGGAGGCTTGCAACCTGCTGAGGTCGGCCGACATGCCCATGGGCGAGATTGCCTTCACCTTGGGCTTCAGCGACCAGAGCGCCTTCACCAATTTCTTCAAGTCGCATGCCGGGTGCTCGCCGAAGGAATATAAAAAGTTGGGAAGGCGGTAGTTTGATAGAAGTCCTGAAGTCCAGAAGACAGAAGTCCAGTCATTACAGTTAGCAGTAGTAGGAGCGGCGGCATTCCAGCCGCCGAAACAGCCAGTGTAGTGGCCGGTCTTGTGCCGGCTACCAGCCGCATCGCGATACCATAGCTATCGCGATTTAGCCTTCTTTTCAACGCTCATTCTTTAGTTCTTCCCCCTTCATCCTTTAGTCATTCTCCTTTCCCCCTTTAGCCTTTCTCCCTCTTCAACCGCTCTATTTCTTCTTCTTTTGCTTGATAAGCTTTGAGGGCACGCTGCTTCAAGTCATCGTATTTGGCTTTCCATTTCGCGGCTTCGGCCTTCCATTTCGCTGCTTCGGCTTTCCATTTGTCGGCTTCGGCCTTCGCTTGCGTCAGTTGCTGCTGCAGGGCGGGAACAGATTGCTCAAGTTCGGCGAGATGGCGGTCCTGCTGCTCGCGGTAACCGGTACGGGCCTGGTGCATGCGCTCTTTGATGCCACCCTCGGTAACAAACGACTTCTCGAGACTTTCCATGTATTTGTTCATCATCGTGTCCACCTGAAAGCACAGCGTGAGGCCGATGTTCGCCATCTCCTCGGCCGACCACTTATTGAAATACGGTTCGTAGTCGCTGATCTTGTTATGGCTTTTGGTGAAGTCCTGCATGGGTTGAAAGCGCGTGTCGTCAGGCGTCCACTTGTGTAGTTCCCTTGTATTGATATAGTCTAAATAGTCCGACCGCAACTCCCCGATGCTTGCCCTGGCAACATTCAACAGCCTTATCTCCGTCTCGGTAGACGTCTTGCCGTCCTCGCTGCCCTCCACGATGTTCTGCTTCCCGCTGCGCGCTGCCTGCACCATCTGGTCGACTGTGCGGTCGCCGTATTTCGGCAGAAACCGTTCGCAGAAAACGTAGGTCATTTGGTAGAGCACCTCGCTCTTTTGGTAGAACCAGAGGTCCTGCCATTTCGTTACCCGCCGGAAGATGCTCTTGAAAGGCTTTGGGGGCTTGGGGGGCTTGGTGGGGGTATTGGGATTGCTGGGGGTGCTAAGGCTATTAGGGCTATTGGGGTTGCTGGGGTTGCTGGGGGTGGTGGTGGTTTTAGTCATAGGCGTTTTCTTTGGGTAACGAGGGGAAAGGGCGGTTATTGTGGCTGGTGCTTGTTTTTTTATAGTTTTTTCTATAGTGTCTATAGTTTCTATAGCTTCTATAGTATCTATAGCTTCTATAGTATCTATAGCTTCTATAGCTTCTATAGCTTCTATAGTATCTATAGCTTCTATAGTGTCTATAGTCTCGCCTTAGAGGCTAAACTGCACCGACAGCAGAAACTCTCTCGGGCGGAGACGGTAGCTGTTGGTGAAGATGCCCACGCCGCTGTAAGTCGTCGTGGCGTAAGCCTTCTTGTTGAGCAAGTTGCGGAGCTCGGCCTTGATGCGGATGCCCTTCAGGCGCCACACCGCTGAGGCATCCATGAGAAAGGTGTTAATGGCGGACGATGGCTCCTTGTTCGCAAGAGAAGTGTTGCTGCCCTCCGTCTGCCCCAAGTCGTTGTGATAGAGCACGCCGCTGGCTGTGAGGTCGACGTTGCTGATGGTGGCGGTGAGCTCGAGGCGCTGCGTCCAGTCGAAGAGCGTGGAGGCGGTGTTGTCGCCCATCTTCGAGTGGTTCCAAGCGAAGCTGCCGCTATAGTTGACTTCCATGAACGACGGCGAATAAACCACCGACGGCGAGAGCGAATAGCTGCGGTAGCGGTAGTCAATCGTGCGCCCGGCGGCATATTGCTCACCGCGGCTCATGGTGATGGCGCCGTCGAGCGACGTCTTGAGGTGGGCGCGGAAAAAGCCCTTCGACACGACACTGCTCGCCTGCAGCAGGTCGCTGTGGATGTTGTGCTTCAGGTATTGGTAGTAGTAATTGCCGTCGCTCACCTGCATGTCGCTCACCACGTTGCGCCACGTGCGCGACGCCAGGAGCTTGGCGTTGAAGAAGAAATGCTTGATGGTGCGCTTGTAGCTGTAGTCCAGTTGCGACGACAGCGACCGGTTGCGCGGCATGAAGTCGGCGCTTTCGATGAACGTGCGGTAGTCGCTCTGCCGCTCGTCGATGGCGCAGTAATCCCACCCCGCGGTGCGCTCGGCATAGCCAAGGCTTACGCTCCACGAGTTGCGGTTGCCGTTGTCGCGAGTTAGATAGATGTAGGGCTTGGGCAGCAGCATCGTCTGCTGCTGATGGGTGAAGCGGCTCAGCGTAATCGGTGCGGAGAGGTATAGGCGCCAGAGGTCGGTCTTGTAGGTGAGGTTAGGCTGCAACCCCACGTTCAGATTGGTGTTGTTGGCGTGGGCGACATTGAGGTTCTCGGCCTCGACGTTGCCCGACAAGCTGTATCTCCAATAGCCGTGCGTGATGTTGTAGCCCAGCGAGTGGTTGGTATGCCAGAGGTTGTTGTCGTATTTCAGTTTGCCCGCGTTGACGTAGAGCGCATCCTCGGAATAGTGATAGTCGACGATGGAGCTCCAACTGAGTTGCCCCTCTCCGCGGTTAAAGTTCTCCTGAATATTGGCCTTGACGTTCACCTCCGGGTTGCGCACGCGCTGGCTGGTGGCGCCCTGCGTGGCCTGCAGCTCCGAGAGACCGTCGTGCTGGGCGGCGTTGGCCTTCAGCGTGAACGACCCGTAGTGGGTATCGGCGTTGATGGTGTGGTTGAGCTCCAGATCGAACTTGTCGGTGATGAGCGTGAGCAGCCGGTCCTCGGTGGTCAGCGCAGGGGTGTCGCCGAGGTAATAAAGCGAGGAATTGCTGGTGTGCTGACGCGTCACCGTGCGGATGTAGCCCACCGACAGACTGTTCTCCGACCCGCTCTTGGTGCGCGAGAGGTGGTCGATGGAATAGGCCTGCGACGTGTTGAAGCGCAGGCGCTCGTCGTCGATGGGCGACTGCAGCGTGGGAACGGAGAACCACTGGGGTAGGGTGGCGGCGGTGCCACGGCCGAAGACGATGTAGAACGGCGTGTTCTGCTGCTCAAGGTCGCGCCCGGTGCGGTCGTATTGCGCCGTATATTCCAACTGCCGCTGCTTGCCAATCTGCATGGCCGTGGCGTCGCCGCCGACGTGGGTGGGGTCGCCCACGAGCAGGTAAGGCCGCAGAATGGGGATGAGGCGGTCGCGCGCCGAGTCCTTCAGCGTGATGTTCATCGCTACGTCGTCGGTGAAGACGCGGTTGCGCAGCGCCTTCACCGGTTGGTCGTGGTTGATGACCTCGGCCTTCTTCACATCCTTGGCGCGGATGTTGTCGGTGAGTTTGTTGTAGTTGCCCTTGCTCAAGTCGAGGCCCTCCACGGTGAAGCGGCTGAGCTTCTTGCCGTTGTAGCTGATCTCGCCGCTCTTCGCCACCTCCACGCCGGGCAGTTTCTTCAGCACATCCTTCAGCGAGTTGTCGCGTGCGTTGGCAAAGCGCGTCAGGTCGTAGGTGATGGTATCCTTACGCTGCAGCACGGGTGATCCCTTCACAGTAATCTCCTTCAGCCGGTACGACTGCTCGCTCAGGGCGATGACGTTGCCCTGCGGCTTGGTCAGGGGCACCACCCGCTTGCCGTAGCCCATCATCACAGCCTGTAGCTGGTCGCCGTCCTCGCGGGTGGCCTGCAGGCTGAAGTGGCCCCGTTTGTCGGTGCGGCTGAAGGTGATGGTCTTGCCCTGACGCTTCAGCATGACGCTGACGCCCTCGAGCGGCCGGCCTGAGAGCGAGTCGACCACCTGCCCCGTGATGGCTTCCTGAGCCAATGCGGGGAGGGAAAGAAAGAAGAGAAGGAGTGTGAGGAGGTGCTTCATTGATAGCTGACGGCCGACGGATTATTCCTCTTTTTCGATAGGGTTAGAGGGTGCCACCTTTTTCATGTAGTCTTTTAATTGTTTCTGCCATTCTTCATCTCCACCTTCGATTCTTACGCCCTTTACGCTCAGCGCCTCGCCCGGCGTGACTTCACGCAGAGCCTTGAGGTAGTCCTTGAGAGAGACAGTCTCGTAGCGTTTCATTCCCTTGATGGTCTTGATGGGTTCCGAGCCATTGGGCTGACTCATGCCCGTAGCCTCGAAGACATACTGCCGCTCGCTGTTGTAGGCGCGCAGGATGAGGCCGGGCAGTCCGCAAAGCTTCCACGGACCGTAGCTCAGGGGAATGTCCTCGGTGTACCAAGCCAGCCACTTGCGGCCCTTGAACTGCGTCGTGGCCAGCGTACAGCGGTAGCCGAGGATAGTGGCTACGCTGTCGGAGACGATGTGCCACTGCGGTTGCTTGGTCTTTTCGTTAACACGGAACTCAGATATGAGAACGTTGTCGAAAAACGAAGTCTGACCCTCGGGATAGTTCTGATACACACACCAAGAGATAGTGCCCATGGGACTGCTGCTCACTCTAACGACGCCGCCGGCATCAATCCCGCTGGCGCGGAGGAGCGAGTCGTACTTCTCCTTAGTGTAATTGTAGAAGCGGTTGAGGTGCCGTCCGATGTCGAGCCGCATCTCGTCGTCGCCGTAAATGTAATGGTGATGCTCATCGAGTTTGGTGGTATCCTTTACCGACTGTGTCTTGTAGGTGATGCGGTACATCACGCTGTCAATCGCTTCGCGGCTGTCGCTGCCCTTCTGCGCGCTGGCTCCCATCGAGAGCGCAAGCAGCGCGGTGAGGCTGACGAGCAGCCTCTTCTGAATTGTTCTCATCTTGCTATTGTTTTGTTATTGTCTTTTCGTTTATAGCCACAAAGTTACGAATTTTTTAGCTAAACGACAGCGGCGGGGGCGGAAAACTGAGCGGCTTGCAGCCCGCCCGTCCCCTCGTTTAATTAAAAAAAATAAAATTATCCCTATATAATAAGGTTATAGCGCGAGTTTTGCTTACTTTTGCCAACCGTTCAACATTAACAGGTTATCAATGCAAGACAATTTAGTGATTGTAGAGAGTCCAGCCAAGGCCAAGAAGATAGGAGAATTCTTGGGCAAGGACTATAAGGTGATGTCGTCGTACGGGCACATCCGCGACTTGAAGAAAAAGGAACTGAGCGTTGATGAGAAGAACCTCAGCCCCGTTTATGAGATACCCGAAGAGAAGAAGAAGGTCGTCGCCGACCTGAAGAAGAACGCGAAGGCCGCCAAGAAGATCTGGCTCGCATCCGATGAAGACCGCGAGGGAGAAGCCATCAGCTGGCATCTGTGTGAGGTGCTGGGATTGGACGAGCAGAAGACCGCGCGCATCGTCTTCCACGAGATTACGAAGCCCGCCATCCTTGAGGCCATACAGCATCCGCGCCATCTCGACATGAACCTCGTCAACGCGCAGCAGGCCCGCCGCGTGCTCGACCGCATCGTGGGCTTCAAGCTCTCTCCGGTGCTGTGGCGTAAGGTGAAGCCGTCGCTCTCAGCCGGACGCGTGCAGAGCGTCGTGGTGAAGCTCATCGTTGAGCGCGAACGCGAGATACAGCATTTCAAGAGTGAGCCGTTCTACCGCGTCAGCGCCGTGTTCCTGCTCAACAACCCCGACGGCACCACGAGTGAGGTGAAGGCTGAGCTCGACCGCCGCTTCAAGACCCACGACGAGGTGGTGGCCTTCCTCAATCAGTGCAAGGGCGCCCATTTCAGCGTGGGCAGCGTGACGAAGAAACCGCTCAAGCGCCAGCCCGCACCACCGTTCACCACCTCCACGCTGCAGCAGGAGGCCGCTCGCAAGCTCGGCTTCTCGGTGTCGCAGACAATGATCATTGCCCAGCGTCTTTACGAGAGCGGACGCATCACCTACATGCGTACCGACAGCGTCCATCTCTCCACGCTCGCCCTGGGTGCCAGCAAGAAGGAAATCATCAAGGACTACGGCGAGCAATACAGCCGTCCGCGTGAGTTTCAGACCCATTCGAAGGGCGCTCAGGAGGCGCACGAGGCCATCCGCCCGACGTTCGCCAACTTGGACGGACAGGAGTGGACCTCGCAGGAGCGCCGACTCTACGACCTCATCTGGAAGCGTACCATCGCCTCGCAGATGGCCGACGCACAGATAGAGAAAACCACAGCCACCATCAATATTGACAACAGCGACGCCCACTTCGTGACCAGCGGTGAGGTGGTGGTGTTCGACGGTTTCCTTAAGGTCTACCGCGAGTCGACCGACGACGAACAGCAGTCCAACGGCGAGGATACCAACCGTCTGCCCGCCATGAAGGAGGGCGACCGGCTCGAGCGCCAGGAGATTACCGCCACTGAGCGCTTCTCTCAGGCTCCGCTGCGTTACACCGAGGCCAGTCTGGTGCATAAGCTCGAGGAGCTCGGCATCGGCCGACCCTCTACCTACGCCACCTTCATCTCCACCATACAGCAGCGCGACTACGTGGTCAAGGGCGATAAGCCCGGCACCGAGCGCAGCTACACCGTCGACACCCTTGAGGGCGACGACATCACCACCGACACCAAGACCGAGATGGCGGGCTCTGAGCGCGGTAAGCTCATCCCCACCGATATCGGTATCGTGGTCAACGACTTCCTGCAGCAGAACTTCCCCGAAATCATGGACTACAACTTCACCGCCAAGGTGGAGAACGAGTTCGACGAGATTGCCGAAGGCAAGGAGCGCTGGACCGACATGCTGCAGCACTTCGACAAATCGTTCGAGCCGCAGGTGACCGACGTCATCAACGCGCGCTCCGAATATAAGGCCGGCGAGCGTGTGCTTGGCACCGACCCGAAGAGCGGCAAGCCCGTCTCGGTGAAGATTGGCCGCTACGGTCCTGTGGTGCAGATTGGCTCAGCCGATGATGCCGAGAAGCCACGTTTCGCTCAGATGCCGAAGGACAAGAGCATTGAGACCATCTCGCTGCCCGAGGCCCTCGAGCTGTTCAAACTGCCGCGCACCGTCGGCACCTACGAGGGTACGAAGGTGGTCATCGGCGCCGGCCGCTTCGGTCCCTACGTGATGCACAATAAGAAATATGTGTCGCTGCCCAAGACCGATGACCCGATGACGGTGACGCTCGACCGCGCCATCGAACTCATCGAGGCCAAGCGTAAGCAGGAGAAGGAGCGCCACATTAAGACCTTCGACGAGGACCCGAAGCTCGAGTTGCTCAAGGGCCGCTTCGGTCCCTACCTGGCTTACGACGGCAAGAACTACCGCATCGAGAAGAAACTCCATGACCGCGCGCTGGCCGGCGACCTGAGCTACGACGAGTGCAAGGCCATCATCGACAACGCCCCCAAGGACAAACCTAAAAGAAAGACGAAGGCGTGAAGCGGATTATCATCATCGGCTATATGGGCTCGGGCAAGACCACCGTCGGCAACGCGCTGAGCCGCGACCTCGGTCTGCCGTTCTACGACCTCGACTGGTATATCGAGACGCGCATGCACGCCACCGTGAAGCAGCTCTTCGATGAGCGGGGCGAGGACGGCTTCCGCCGCATCGAGCACAACATGCTCCACGAGGTGGCCGAGTTCGAGGACGTCATCATCTCGTGTGGCGGCGGAACGCCGTGCTTCTTCGACAACATGGACTACATCAACCAGCAGGGCGAGACGGTCTATCTGAAGTGCACCCCCGATACGCTCTTCCGCCACCTGAAGATGGGCCACACCGTGCGCCCGCTGCTGCTCAACAAGACGCCCGACGAGGTGCGTGCCTACATCGAGCAGCAGCTCACCGTGCGTGAGCCGTTCTACAGCCGCGCCAAGCACATCGTCGACGTCACCCCGATGGACAACTATGCGAAGATAAAGGTCACCGTGGCGGCCATCAAGCACGCCCTCGGCCTTGACACATCCTCCCCATTCACCCCATCCTCCCCATCCACCCCATAAACCCCATTCACCCCATCTCCCCAATAAACCCATCATACCCATCATCCCCCATAATGAAAAAGTGGACCATTGAAGACTCAGCCGAACTCTACAACATCAAAGGCTGGGGCACTTCCTATTTTGGTATCAATGAGAAGGGCGATGTCTATGTCTCGCCCACCAAGAACGACGTACACATCGACCTGCGCGAACTGATGGACGAACTCGCCCTGCGCGACGTCACCGCCCCCGTACTGCTCCGTTTCCCCGACATCCTCGACAACCGCATCGAGAAGATGGCCGAATGCTACGACAAGGCGCGCGAGGAGTACGACTACAAGGGCGAGAGCTACATCATCTATCCCATCAAGGTCAATCAGATGCAGCCCGTCGTCGACGAGATGATTACCCATGGCCGTAAGTTCAACCTCGGTCTCGAGGCCGGCTCCAAGCCTGAGCTCCACGCCGTTATCGCCCAGCAGTGCAAGAGCGACTCGCTCATCATCTGCAACGGCTACAAGGATGAGAGCTACATCGAACTGGCGCTGCTCGCCCAGAAGCTCGGCAAGCGCATCTTCATCGTCGTAGAGAAGCTCAACGAGATTGACGTCATCGCCAAGACGGCCGAGCGCCTCCACGTCAAGCCGAATATCGGCATACGCATCAAACTCGCCAGCTCGGGCTCAGGCAAATGGGCCGAGAGCGGCGGCGACGCGTCGAAGTTCGGACTGACGCCATCGGAACTGCTCGAGGCCCTCGACAAGCTCGACGGCTACGGACTGCACGACTGCATCCGGCTCATCCATTTCCACATCGGTTCGCAGATCAATAAGATCCGCCGCATACAGAACGCCCTCACCGAGGCCGGACAGTTCTACGTCAACCTCCGCAAGATGGGCTACAACATTGAGTTCGTCGACTGCGGCGGCGGACTGGGCGTCGACTACGACGGCAGCCGGTCGTCCAACTCGGAGAGCTCGGTCAACTACTCCATTCAGGAGTACATCAACGACTGCGTCTATGCCTTCGTCGACATCGCCAACCGCAACAACATCCCCCATCCCAACATCATCACCGAGAGCGGACGCTCGCTTGCGGCCCACCACTCGGTGTTGGTCATCAACGTCCTCGGCGTGGCCTCGCTGCCCGAGATGCCCGAGGAGTTCGAGGCCAAGGAAACCGACCACCAGTTGGTCAAGGACCTCTACGAGATATGGGACAACCTCAACCCGAAGTCGATGCTCGAGGACTGGCACGACGCCGACCAGATACGCGAGGACTGTCTCGACCTCTTTGCCCACGGCATGGTCGACCTGAAGACGCGCGCCCAGATTGAGGCCATGTACTGGAGCGTATGCCACGAGATCAACGCTATCGCCAAGACGCTGAAGCATGTGCCCGACGAGCTGCGCGGCCTCGACAAGCTCTTGGCCGATAAGTATTTCTGCAACTTCTCGCTTTTCCAGAGTCTGCCCGACTGCTGGGGCATCGACCAGCTCTTCCCCATCATGCCTATCGAGCGGCTCAACGAGCGCCCCACGCGCAACTGTACCTTACAGGATATCACCTGCGACAGCGACGGTAAGGTGGCCAACTTCGCCGTCAATGGCGGTCAGTCCAACGTGCTGCCGGTCCACGCCCTGCGCAAGAACGAGTCTTACTACATCGGCGTCTTCCTCGTCGGCGCCTATCAGGAGATTCTCGGCGACATGCACAACCTCTTCGGCGATACCACCGCGGCTCACATCTCTGTGACCGATGATGGCTACAAAATCGACCAAATCATCGATGGTGAGACGGTCGAGGAGGTGCTGGAGTACGTGCAGTACAACCCCAAGAAACTCGTGCGCAAGCTCGAGCAGTGGGTCACCAAGGGCGTCAAAGAGGGCAAGCTCTCGCTCGAGGAGGGCAAGGAGTTCCTCAGCACCTACCGCTCCGGCCTCTACGGCTACACCTACCTCGAGTAGCCTCCCCGGTATTGGTGTAGTGGCCGGCCTGGTATTGGTGTAGTGGCCGCCCCGGTATTGGTGTAGTGGCCTCCCCGTCCGGTACGCCGCTGCTGTGCAGCGGCCTCCCCCATTCACCCCATCCACCCCATCCTCCCCATTCACCCCATCCTCCCCATCCTCCCCATTCACCCCATCCTCCCCATTCACCCCATCCACCCCATCCACCCCATCCACCCCATATTCCCCATCAACACTCATGGAAAAGATTACTATCGTCAAGGTCGGCGGCGCCATCGTTGAAGACGACCAGCGCTTGCCCCAGCTCCTCCAAGCCTTCGCCGCCATCAGCGGGCCAAAGATCCTCGTACATGGCGGTGGCCGCAGCGCCACGAAGATTGCCGCTGCCCTCGGCATCGAGAGCCACATGGTCGACGGCCGCCGCATCACAGACGCCGAGATGCTCCGCGTGGTCACGATGGTCTACGGCGGCTTGGTCAATAAGCAACTCGTCGCCCGCTTGCAGGCCCTCGGCGTGAATGCCGTCGGACTGACCGGTGCCGACATCGACGTCATCCGCAGCCACAAGCGCCCACTGCGCAACGGTATCGACTACGGTTTCGTCGGCGATGTCGACCGCGTCGATGCGCCCCGTCTTGCCCAACTGCTGCATGAGGGCATCACCCCCGTCCTCGCACCCCTCACCCACGATGGAATGGGCCATTTGCTCAACACCAACGCCGATACCATCGCCTCGGAGACCGCCAGCGCCCTGGCTGCACTCAAGACCGACGCTACAGCCGCTCCCGCCACCAATAACCCCGATGAAATCGCGGCTTTCAAGACCGAAGGTGCCGGTGATTCCCTCTACGACGTCACCCTCGTCTACTGCTTCGAGAAGCCCGGCGTCTTGGCCAATCCCGACGACGACACCAGCGTCATCCGCCACATCAACCGCGATGAATTCGACCATTTTGTGGCCGATGGCACCATCTCCGGAGGCATGAAGCCGAAGATTGAGAACGCCCTCGCCGCCGTTGAACGTGGCGTCGCCCGCGTCATCATCACCCAGCCCACAGCCCTTGATGGGAATCACGGAACTATTGTGGAGTCCTCTCCCCAACCCTCCCTAAAGGGGAGTGAATAAGTTGCTCCTTGGCGATTGCCCGTTCCTTGCGCCGGCCACCATTCGTCCTTCCAGTTTTCTGGTCTTCCCCTTCTCCCGTCTTATTGTAATGACTGGACTTCCGGACTTCTGGACTTCCCATCTCCCTTCCGACTTCTGGTAATGACTGGACTTCTGGACTTCTGGACTTCCGGACTTCTAATCATCTCATAAACTCATAAACATGATCGACTTCCGCACTGACATCCTACCGCTGAAGAATCAGCTTTACCGCCTCGCGCTGCGCATCACGCTCGACAGCGCCGAAGCCGAGGATATCGTGCAGGATACGCTCATCAAGGTTTGGAACAAACGCGACGACTGGGACCACATCGACAACATCGAAGCCTTCTGCCTCACCATCTGCCGCAACCTCTCGCTCGACAGTGTCAAACGACAGAGCCACCGCAACATCTCGCTTGAAGACGCCCCCACCGACTCACCCGACAACAACGCCAACCCCTCCCAACAGTCCATTGCCAACGACCAACTCGCCATTGTGCGCCACATCGTCGACGCCCTCCCCGAGAAGCAGCGCAGCTGCATCCAGCTACGCGACTTCGAAGGCAAGTCTTATAAAGACATCGCCACCATCCTCTCCATGACTGAGGAGCAGGTGAAGATCAACATCTTCCGCGGTCGCCAGACCATCAAGTCCCGCATCGAGTCGCTCAACAATTATCATAATACCGCAATTTCATCGTAGATTCTACGTTATGAAAATATAATATCCTGCCTTATGAACAGTGAAGAGAAGAAATACCAGAAAGAGTTTTGCGACCGCTATTTTCGCAATACCGCTTGGGATCAGGAAGTAAACCGTGTGGATGTTGTGCTGAAGGGCAAACGTGGTCAGAACTTGTTGTATATAGAGTTCAAGTACCAGATTAGCGGGCAGCAGGCCCATCGTAAGGCGCTTGCACAGACCATCCTCACCAACAAGAAGCAGAAGCATATTCTCGACCACGTGGCCCTGGCTTATCGGTCAGAAACCGGGGAGGACGTGCTTGAACTCATCGACTGTTCGGAAAACTCGGTGATGTTCAACAACGACATTAACTGGGAGGCAGAGACCGCCAGTGAGCCGTCGCAGGATGCCATCGACCGTATCTGCGACCGCATACACGGTAAGGTTACGCCTTTTGTCGGTGAGGACATTCACGAGCTTTACAACACGCTGCGCAATGGCGACGGCACTGCCATCGAGATTACCGAGCAAAACTTCAACGTGGTGTACAACCAGTGGAAGAACACCATACAGTTCCAGCGCCCGGAGCGGGATGAGTCGGAGCTCATCAACCTTTTCCTCACCGATGTCCTCAACGGCACCAAGTATGCTTACGAGGCCATGAGTGATTTCACGGAGCCGTCCTTGTTCGGTCCGCAGCCCGCCGCGCCCGGCAATGTTATGGCGCCCGTGCGCGAGGGCACCAATCTCGGCAAGTACGAGCTCGAGCGCTGCTGTGGCAAGATAAGGATTGTGTGGGACAACTACATCATCCACGCCATACAGAATGCTGAGGGCTACGAGACCTTCTGGCGGAAGTATAAGCGACCACCAGAGAAGCAGGAATACCTGAAGATTCTGGAGCATAGCGCCGAGCTGTATACCGAAAAATACCGGAGCGACACCGGTGGCGAATACACGCCGACGTGCTTCGTCGAGCTGCAGAACCGACTGTTGGCCGCGCATTACAATCTCAACGATTTCATCGTGTGTGACCCCTGCGCCGGCGTGGGCAATCTTGAGAACCAGTTTGGAAAGGAGTACAAGGATTACTGCTACCTCTCCACGTTGGAGCAGACGGATGTCGATATTTGTAGGATAAAGGGCTTTGACAATTCCGTCTGTTTCGACTACTTGGCCGACCGCTATCGTCAGCCCAAATGGAAATACCGCGGCCGGCAGCTCGATATCAAAGAGATAGCTGATCGTGAGGGCCGCAAACTGATGGTCATCATGAATCCGCCCTACACCCGACGGAAAGGCCACACCGATGACCTTGCCATCGAGTTCTTCGATAAGGTGACTGACCTGCATCCCGATGTAATCGTGTATTATTGCAAGACGGAGTTCTTCCTCCGCCCCACCGTAAGCCATTTCGTCAACTCCGGTTACCACATTGTGGATCACGTCTTCTCCAACGCCAAAGACACTTTTAAGCTGTCCGAGTGGTCAGTGTCGCTCGTCATCTTCGACCGTGAGCAGGGTGAGGCGTTTGACGGACTCACCGTCAAGGCCGACCGTTATGAGAAAGACCGCAAGAGCGGTAAGCTGCAGTTCATCAACACCTATACCTACGATAACCAAC
The DNA here is from genome assembly GCA_900315835.1 of uncultured Prevotella sp. GTDB lineage: Bacteria > Bacteroidota > Bacteroidia > Bacteroidales > Bacteroidaceae > Prevotella. Next base: position 49,955 of record ONAR01000010.1, on the reverse strand, counting down.
GTCCGGCGCTCATCAAGGAGATCGAGGAGAAACTCAAGGATGAGACCACCGGCATGGTGCTTGGACAGTGGACCAATCAGAACTATTGTCTGGTGATCAGCAACAAGACTGACTCCAACCGGCTGATAACGGACGGCAACTTGAAGTATGCGCTTTTGTTGAAAGGCATCAACTTCAACACCCACGGCAAATACTTTGAGACGAGCAATCTCACCTATCGCGGCTCGGTGGATGACATCCCGCCCGAACTGTTTGGCGATGCCGTGATGTTCTCACTGTTCTATAAGGGCAACCTTTTCACCAACAAGGGCCAGAAGAACTACCTCATGCCGTTCACGGCTGAGGAATTGGGATGTGGCGTCAACGACCTCAATGTGCTGTTCCCCGACGACGTCAATGGCAACCTCTTTGCAGGCCAGCCCGGGCGGCCGTTCGACTTCCGCCAGTTCCTGGCGCAGTTCGACTTCTCGGCTGAGGCGAGGGAGTTGTATGCGGCCGCCCTGCAGGTGTTCCGCTATTATCATCACAGTGATGCCTATCAGGACAAGGACTGGAACGACAGCTTCTACGATATTTCCAACGCCATCATGCAGAAAGACATCTCTACCTTTAAGTCACTTGACGACAGCGATGATCGGCGCATCACAAAAGTGAAGACAACGAAGGGTACCCGTGGCTTCGGCCGCAATACGATAGCAGCCTTCGTTCCTGCCGACGCTTTGCCCCTTTTCATCGATTTCTTCGACAAGCGCGACGCCTTGGCTGAGAAGATTAACCAAGAGCTCCTCGACGCCCACTTGTTGCTTTGGAAACGCGAGAATATCTATTGAGACAAGCGTAACGAAGTCAGCGTTAGGAGACGGTAACAATAAATAGTACAGATTGATTTATATGAAACCCTTATCCATTTTATCTGCAGCCTTAGGCAACCTGCTATCGGTTGCGCTGCTCGCGGGTGTGCCCGCTGTCAATGCCGCAGCCGCTACTGCGGAGGGCGACGGCAATGCGCGTTATTACCATAACCCTGTCATCACCTATGACACGCCCGACCCGACCATCATCAAGGAGGGCAACACCTTCTACCTGTTTGCCACAGAGCGCAACCGCGAGACGCCGGTATGGACGTCGACCAACCTCGTCGACTGGACGCTTCGGCCGTCAGGCGCCTTTGCCAAGCGCCCCTCGTTTGTAGAGAAAGGTGGCGTGTGGGCACCCGATGTCAATAAGATTGGCAACCGCTACGTTCTCTATTACGCCATGTCGCAGTGGGGTGGGGAATGGAGCTGCGGCATCGGTGTGGCTGTGGCCGACCGCCCTGAAGGCCCCTACACCGACCTGGGCAAGCTCTTTATCAGCAGCGAGATAGGCGTGCAGAACTGCATCGACCCGTTCTTCATCAGCGACAACGGCCACAACTTCCTCTTCTGGGGTAGTTTCCACGGCATCTATGGCACTGAGCTGACGGCCGACGGACTGCAGCTCAAGGATAAAAGCAACCTGACGAAGGTGGCCGACAACTTCATGGAAGCCACCTACATCCACAAGCGCGACGGCTATTACTACCTGTTCGGCTCCAACGGCTCCTGCTGCGAGGGCGACAAGAGCACTTACCGCGTGGTTGTCGGCCGGAGCCGCTACCTGATGGGCCCCTACGTCGACAAGCAAGGCCGCCCCTTGCTCCAGGGCAACTATGAGGTAGTCCTGCATGGCAACAAGAAGTTCGTCGGACCCGGTCACAATGCCGAAATCGTCACCGACGATGCCGGACAGGACTGGCTGCTCTACCACTCCTACGTGAGGCACCATTCCGACGAGGGCCGGCAGTTGCTGCTCGACCCCATCAACTGGAAAAACGGATGGCCCGTCATCAGCCGCCATTCGCCCTCTGTCACCCATAAAGTCCCTCAATTCAAATAGGCTCCAATACAACCAACGATGCTGCATGGTAGGAGAGCAGGCGTTGCTGCTTATTTTCTTACCTATTCACGATGAGTCCCGGTTGGAATCGGCAGCTGATGTCGAGAGCCTTACGCGCGGCTTGCTGCACCGCGTCGAAGTCGCTACGGTAGGCTTGCTCATCGTCCTTTGTTGCAAAGCTAACGAGGAAACCGTCACGCAGTTGGCCAGTGAGCTTTGCCCGAGACAGGGCGGCCGTGGCCTTGCCGGTGTAGGAAGCGAGGAATAAATGCCAGCGATTGAGGAGGAGACCCTCCCCAGCCCTCCCCAAAGGGGAGGGAGCGTTGGAAGAAGGCCTCTCCCCAGCCATCCCCGAAGGGGAGGAAGAAGGAAGCCCCTCCCCGGCCCTCCCCAAAGGGGAGGGAGAAGGAGCCTCTCTTTTAGCTTCGCTTTTGGTGGGCTGCTGTTCGGTGCCTCGCCTTTTTAAGGCGAGGGAGGGCTGGGCTTCGTCGGCCCTTTCCGCACTTGCTCCAGCTCTTCCAGCGCTTGGTCCGCCTTCACCGTTTGCTCCAGCTCTTCCAGCGCTTGGTCCGCCTTCACCGTTTGCCCCAGCTTTTCCTGCGTTAGCTCTGCCTTCACCGTTTGCCCCAGCTTTTCCTGCGTTAGCTCTGCCTTCACCGTTTGCCCCAGCTTTTCCTGCGTTTGCTCTGCCTTCGCCGCTTGCTCCAGCGCTTTCTGCGTTTGCTGGTACTCTTACCGCGCTTTTTCCGCCTTCGCCGCCAGTTTTTCCTTCGCCTTCAGCCGCTGCTCCGCCCCTGGCTTCCTGCTTTTCGAAGAAGTGGTGGAGGCAGGTGAGGACATAGGCCACCTGGTTCTTCAGCGCCTGCTTACGGCTGCGCTTCTCGTCGATGATCTCCTTGAGCATGATGGCGTGGTTGATGAAGGCCTGCCGCATGCTGTCGGTTACCCGTGCGGCCTCGCATTCGGCCAGTTTCTCCGGCAACTGCAGGTCGTCGTGGAGCAGGTCGTAGACGATATCGCCTGCTAAAGATTGGCGCTGATTATTTGACGGAGCCGCGGCTTGCTTTTTGTCCGCCAAGCCTTGCCCGCAAGCCGCCGAACTTTGGCTATCGCCCGCTTCTTGCTTTCTATCCGCCGCGCCTTTCCCCTTGCCACTCTCTGCAGCTCGATTAGAAGCTGCTACCGCTGCGCTTGCGGGTGCGCCATTGCTTGGGCTGAAGATTGTGAACTTCAGGGCGTCAGGGCGGCCGGTGCCACGCATCGGCGACCCAGCCGCCGTCCAGTAGTGCTTGCCATGGCGGTTGTAGAGCCGGCAGAAGAGCAGGTACGACGGAATCTGCCCGGCGCTACAGTGCCCATACAACTTGGACAGCGGTGCGACGATGGCCGTCCGCTCAAAGCTGGCGTAGTCGCGGAACGGCGTACGGGCACAGAGGATGGCCTGCAGCTGACTGACGCTCATCGTGAACCCCTTCTGATGACAGTGCGCCTGCATGAGCCAGTACAGCCGCACCGTATAGCGGCTCCTCATCTCGCGGCAGAGCTGTGGCGATACATAGAAGTAGCCCTTGCTCATGTCGAGCAGGTGGCGCGCCATCTTCACCGACAGATACAGACGGCAGTCGGAACCGTCACCGGTGGCGTCGATCACGCGCAACCCGAGTCCGTCCACCCGTGTGTCCTCGACGAGACTGCGGATGTAGCGGCCGCGCACGCCCTTGCCCTTCCAGTTGAGGGGGAACCGCAGCATGTTAGGATTGACGCCATGGTCAGCCACGAGACGGCTGATGGCCTCGTCAGGCGACTGTTGGTGGTTGAGCAGCGCCGTGATCTGGTGTTGGAGCTTCAGCACGGCGATGATCAGTGCGTCGAGCTGCAGTTTGGTAAAGTCGGCCTGCATCACAGCTAAGTGATACGGCATCACGATAAGCGATAAGTTGTTGTCTTTCATAGTATTGTTTGTTTTAAATGTTAGTGTCGGTGTAGCGTTGACAGTCCTGCCATTCTGAACAGACAGCCCTGCCATTCTGAACAGGATGTCGCGGCAAACAGAACAGGATGTCGCGGCAAACAGAACAGAACTGTCTCTGTAATCTTCTGATTATCAATGTCTCCGATGCCCTCTATCTAAATATTATCTAAATAATATCTAAATAATCTATCTATCTGACAGATAGCGAGGGGAGGGGAGGCGATGATTTTCTCAGTTTTTCAAGGCTGGGATGCTCATGCTCCGAGGCCGTTTTCCTCATCGGAATTTTCGAGGCCGCGGACTGTCGCGTCTGACAGGCGCAAAGATAAAACGATTTTTTCATAGCCGCAAGAGCGAGAGGGGTACCACGAGGGGTACCACGAGGGGTACCAACGGGGGTACCATGAGGGGTACCAACGGGGGTACCATGAGGGGTACCGAAGTGTGTCAGGAGTCCTGAAGACGGTAGTCCGGAAGTCCAGTCATTACGGTGTACGTCTCGCGATAGCTATGTTATCGAGTCGCGATAGCTATGTTATCGCAGTGCGATAGCTATGGTATGACGGTGCGATAGCTATGGTATGACGGTGCGATAGCTATGGTATCGCGATGCGATAACTATGCTATCGCGAGGCCGGTCGAGGGCTGTTGAGGATGGATTAATTGCAAACAAACGTTAAAGATTGGGGCGGGGCTGTAACTTATCTGCGGCTTAGTCGTCGAGTTATTAGAAACAGCAAAATAATGGACTACAAGTACATCAATCAGCTATTGGACCGCTATTGGCAGGGTCTCACTTCGGTGGAGGAGGAGCATATCCTGCACGCGTTCTTCAGTCAGGAGAGCATCCCGGCTGAGCTGAAGCCTTATCAGTTGCTTTTCGCTTACGAGGCCAAGGAGACAACGGATGATGTGCTGGGTGAGGACTTCGACCGTAAGCTTATGGCAAAGATTGCCGACCAGAAGACGGTGAAGGCTCGCGTCATTCCGCTCTCGCAGCGGTTGCGCCCAATATTCAAGGCTGCGGCAATGGTAGCTATCGTGCTGACACTGGGCAATGCCATTCAGGTGCCGTTCGGTCATCAGCACGACAGCGATGCCATCAGCAACTACGACGGCTATTACAAACCGGAGTTGGACAAGGGTACCAATGTTGCAATCGACGACAGCGCTGCTATCGACACGATGAAGCAGGGCATGATTGTACCCGACAACAATGCCGGTGATGTCATCGTCAAATAAGAATTATTCTATGCTTTCTCTATAAAATCATGTTTAGTAACACAACAAAAATGAAGCTGTGAAGTTTCAATTCTCTCAAATTTTTCATAACATACTAACGCAAAGGGATCGCCACTCGTTGAGAGCAAGCGGTCCCTTTCATTTTTGTGTTGTCCCCCCCCTTGTCACAATGCAGGGACTTCCCTGGGACGGTGTGAATGTAGAACTGCGTATGGGCAGAAGTTTTCCACAATTTTACCAAAATCCTTTGATTATTGAATTATTAGCAGTAAATTTGCAATCAGGTCAATGTCTGTTAGAATCCATCATATGACGAAGCATTTATACATCATAGCAGGCTGCAATGGAGCAGGAAAGACCACAGCTTCAAGAACAATTCTGCCGAAAAGTCTTTTGGTAAAAGAATTTGTAAATGCAGATGAAATAGCCAAGGGACTGTCACCTTTCAATCCTGAGGGCGTGGCTATTGAGGCTGGCAGACTTATGCTGGAACGGATCAAATATCTCCTTAGTAGGGGAGAATCCTTTTCTATTGAGACAACATTGGCTACACGCTCCTATGTTAAGTTGGTAAGAGATGCTTCAAAATTGGGTTATATGGTTCATTTGGTCTATTTCTGGCTGAATTCTCCGCAATTAGCGGTTGAGCGTGTTGCAGAGCGGGTCAGTGAGGGTGGTCACAATATTCCTTACGATGTAATCTTGCGCAGGTATTCCAAAGGTGTCGATAACCTTTTTAAGTTATTTATGGATGAGGTTGATATATGGGTAATATATGACAACAGCCAATACCAGCGTGAGAGGATTGCCTTTGGCGGAAAGTCTATAGAAACAAAAGTAAACGACAATGATAAATTCAAAATCATCAAGGGCTATGTCAAATAAAGAAGCAGACGCATTTGTCAAGAAGTTGGATGAGGGCTTAGCATTGGCAGAACAAGTGATGCTCCGCGAGAAGGCCTCACGAGGTGAGACTATCGTTTATTCTGATTCGAAAGGAAATATCAAGTATGCTTTGGCAAGTGAGGTGTTGGCCGGAAAAATTCATGAATAAAGAGTAATTGCCTTGCAGTCACAGTACAGCCTCGTCATCCATATTGAAAAGCCGGTCGGGAAATGTAGGGGCTGTTTCAGAATTAGAGAAGTCCGGAAGTCCCGTCATTACTGTAATGATACCTTTTATCAGATACTTATGCGTATGGCTGGACTTCCGGACTTCTGGACTTCTGGTGCAATCAATGCCTTGGGTCACTCCCTCCCTGCGGGCCGCATGCGCTGCCACAGCTGGAACAGGCTGGGAAGGAAGATGCAGAGCGAGAAGGCAAGACCCATATACATCATCTTCGCGTCGCCGTGGAAGAGGTCGATGAGCTTACCATCGGCCATCTGCGGCATGGCGTTGAACATGACGTACGCCACGGTGTTGTTGACCCAGTGGAACATCACACCGGGGAGGATGGAGCCTGTGCGGTAGAACATCCAACCGATGAGCAGTCCAATCACGAACGCATGCATGCCCTGCGCCAGGTTGCCATGCATCAAACCGAAGATGAGTGCTGAGATGGCGATGGCCGCCCAGTGCCGGCGCTGGCTGAAGAGCATGAGCAACTTCCTGAGGATGGCGCCGCGGAACACCAGCTCCTCCACTAACGGCGCGAATATGCCGATGGCCAGGTAGCCGATGGGCTTACCCATGATCTGCTCGAAGAGCTGCTCCTGCGCCTGCGACATCTCCACCTGCATCTTCTCGACAATCCACTCCGACGGCAGGATGCTGCCCAGCGACAGCAGCGCCGCCCAGGTGAGCACGGCCCACGGGTGGCTCCGCAGCCAGTTGGCCGACACCGGCGCCCACTTCAGTTTGACAAACAGACAGAGCGAGAACGCGCTGGCCAGCACGAGACTGATGATGAGCACGTTGGTATCGGCGACCTCCTGCATGATCTGGCCAAGGCCTTTGCCGGTGGCTATACTGGCCACGCCTGCGGTGAGAAACGAGAAGACGAGTTGGGATACATAAAAGACGGCGATATACAGGATGATGTCGCCGATGGACCTTGCAACTGACCGCGGTTGCTGCGTTTGTTGGTTATTCATTTTGTTGTTGTTTTCTTTTGTGATGATTCAAAATAAGCGCGAATGGCGATCGCATCCTTCTTGAGCTGTTGGGCGAGCTGCGCCGCATTGTCGAAGCGCCGTTCGTCGCGCATGCGCTTTCTAAACGCTACGGTCATCGGCCGGCCGTAGATGTCGCCGTCGAAATCTAGGATGTTCACCTCGAGCGTCCGCCCGCCGTTGTTGAATGTCGGTCTGATGCCGATGTTCATCATGCCCATCCGCCACGCGGTGTCGTCGCCGAGGCGCACCTGTACGGCATACACGCCGTTGGGCGGGATGATGAGGTTGGCGTCGGCCACGTCGAGGTTGGCCGTGGGGTAGCCCAGCTTGTGTCCCTCGCCGAAGCCGTGGGCCACGGTGCCGCTGAGCGTGAACGCATGACCGAGGCACTGGTTGGCCAGCTCCATCTCGCCGCTGTTGACGAACGACCGCACGACCGACGAGCTTACCTTGATGTCGTTGAGCAGGAAGGCGGGGTTGTGGATGACCTCGATGCCGAGCTCACGGCCGTAGCCGACGTAGTCGTCGAAACCCTCGGCGCGGTTGTGCCCGAAGCGGTTGTCGTAGCCGATGACGAGGCGCCGCACGTTGAGCTGGTCGCGCAACACGCGCTGCATGAAGTCGCGGGCGGTGAGCGCTGCCATCTCGTGGCTGAAGTGGAGTAGGGCCACCTCGTCGATGCCCGTGGCCTCGAGCAACCGGAGCTTGTCGTCGAGGGTGGAGAGCAGCTGTGGCTGGTAGTCCTGCGCCAGCACCTGCCGCGGATGGCGGTCGAAGGTGATCACCATCGAACGCAGATGGGCTTCGGCAGCCACCTGTCTGACGTGGCGGATGAGAAACTGATGGCCGCGGTGCACGCCATCAAAGAAACCGATTGTGGCCACGCAGGGCTCCGGGGCCTGTCGTGGCGTTTCATAGAGACGGATGATCTTCATCTTGCTTTCAGTCCTGGTCGATTCCCGGACTCAGTGCAAAGGTAAGCAAAAAGCAGGGGATAAGGAGGTAATCAATATTATTTAACGTCTGAGGGGAAGGGGGTATAGAAGCTATAGACTCTATAGAAGCTATAGAAGCTATAGATTTTATAGATTTACAAAAAATGCTTACCTTTGCAGACAAAGCAGACAACAAGTGCAGACAAAGCAGATAACAAGATATGAAGATAGGCAATATTGATTTTGGTAGCAGGCCATTGTTTCTTGCACCCATGGAGGATGTGACGGATATCGGATTCCGCAAGCTCTGCAAGCGCTACGGCGCCGCAATGGTCTATACAGAATTTGTGGCCGCCGACGCCATCATCCGCGCCATTCCCGCCACACTGAAGAAGATGGTCATCGACGACGATGAGCGCCCCGTCGGCATCCAAATCTACGGCAAGGAGGTGGAGCCGATGGTCGAGGCCGCAAAGATAGTGGAGACCTTCCACCCTGACGTCATCGACCTTAACTTCGGCTGTCCGGTGAAGAGAGTTGCCGGTAAGGGCGCCGGAGCAGGACTGCTGCGCGACATTCCTCGTATGCTCGAGATCACTCGCGCGGTCGTCGATGCCGTCCATACCCCTGTCACCGTCAAGACGCGGCTGGGCTGGGACCAGAACAACCTCATTATCACCGATCTGGCCGAACAACTACAGGACTGCGGCATCCAGGCGCTTACCATCCATGGTCGCACGCGGTCGCAGATGTACACCGGTGACGCCGACTGGTCACTCATCGGTGAGGTGAAACGCAACCCCCGCATCCATATCCCCATCATCGGCAACGGCGACATCACTACGCCCGATCGTGCAGAGGAGGCCTTCGACCGCTATGGCGTCGATGCGGTGATGATAGGTCGCGCAACGTTCGGGCGCCCTTGGTTTTTCAAGGAGTGCCGTGACTACATGAATGAGCAGCAGGGTGCAGGTCAGGATGCTGCTGCGCCCTTGACCATCGATGACAAGATCGACATCCTTGAGGAGCAGTTGCGCATCAACGTGGCGCGTATCGACGAGCTGCGGGGCATCCTGCATACGCGGCGCCATCTGGCGGCGTCGCCCATCTTCAAGAATATTCCCAATTTCCGTCAGACACGCATCGCCATGCTGCGCGCCACAACGGTGGAAGAATTGACCACCATCCTTGAACAATGTCGTTTGATACTCAAAGAGTTATGAAATCCTTATTTACAAACTGCGACAAAACCATGAATTGTTTTAACAAGGTTTAACATCGGTAGAATACTGTCGCCCTATCCACTTGGTATTGAGCGGCTTGTGGTGCAGGCATCGAGGGGGTGGAAGTTAGAGTTGCGAGGGCTGACCAAAGTCGGTGAGCTAAAGCTGCGAGGGCTGACCAAAGTCGGTGAGCTAAAGCTGCGAGGGCTGACCAAAGTCGGTGAGCTAAAGCTGCGAGGGCTGACCAAAACCCTCGTTCCTCAGGCTTGCCTCACAGCAAGTAAAACCTTGAAAACAGGCTGGTGCGATGATTTCCCCTATCTTTTACCTTTTACCTTTTGCCTTTTACCTTTTACTTCTTACTTTTTAACTTGTTCTGCGTCAGCCTGTTTTTAAGGTTTTCCTTTGTGTCAGCGCCAAAATCCGACGGAGGAGGATTTGCCCGTGGCGGGGTGAGGGCGGGGAGAGGCTTGGCCTCTCACAAGCCCTCATCCCACCAAGGGCAAAGGACCTGAGTCCTTGGCGCTGGCACAAAGGGTTTTATAGGTTTTGGTCTCATAGGTTTTGGTCTCAAATTTTCTTGTAGGCTTCTGATTACCGACGGCTGGTGGCCGGCACCAGGCCGGCCACTACACTGACACCTTATCATTACGCCCTTGTAACTTTTACAAAATATAACGTTAAATCTTTTGTGCGTTCCCAAAATGTGGTTATCTTTGCATCAGATTTAAGTATCACTTATACAAAAACATTATTATTATGAAAGACTTGAAAGGAACAAAGACAGAGAAGAACCTGCAGGAGGCATTCGCAGGCGAGAGCAAGGCACGTAACAAATACACCTACTATGCCAGCAAGGCCCGCAAGGACGGTTACGAGCAGATTGCCGCCATCTTCGAGGAGACGGCCAACAACGAGAAGGAGCATGCGAAGCTCTGGTTCAAGTATCTCGAGGGCGGCGACATCAAGGACACGCTGAGCAACCTCAACGATGCAGCCGCCGGCGAGAACTACGAGTGGACGGACATGTACGACCGCATGGCCAAGGAGGCCGACGAGGAGGGCTTCAAGGAGATTGCCGCCAAGATGCGCATGGTGGGCGCCATCGAGAAGCATCACGAGGAGCGCTACCGCAAGCTCGTGGGCAATATCGAGGACGGCGTCGTGTTCTCTCGCGACGGCGACCGCATCTGGAAGTGCCGCAACTGCGGTCATATCGTCATCGGCCCCAAGGCCCCGAAGGTATGCCCCGTCTGCGCTCATCCGCAGAGCTTCTTCGAGATCAACGCTGAGAACTATTAAGCCTTGAGCCTCTTGGCTCAGGCCACATCAATATAAAGAAGGCTGTATCAGAGGAAATGTCCGGACTTCCGGGCTCAGATCTTCTGATTCAGCCTCTTTTGTTTTAAAACAATCTCTATAACCATGACTTTAACCTTGTCTTCCACATGCCGCGGTTGGATAGCCGGCCTTTATCGGCGTCATACGTCAACCCCTGCGGAGCGCGTCCGCCTCACCATCTTTCTTGGCAGTATGCTGATGGTCTTCGCTATCAGGCCGGCCACTACACTGTCACCGGTGGCGTACATCACCACGGACTTTATCGGCTGCGCCGATAGAGACGCTGCAGAGCAGCGTCCTACAGAACCGCCATTAATAATGTAAACCTTTGGACTTCTGCACACGAATAATCCCCAAGTGCAACAACATGCACTTGGGGATTATGAAATGCCTTTGGTAGGGCTCATTCCTCCCTCCCCTTTGGTGATGGCTTGGGGAGGGTCTTTTGGGGAGGGTCTCCCGGGTCTTTTATTCGTCGTCTTCCTTTGCTGCGGGGAACTTCATGATGGCGAAGCCACTCTCGGTACGGCCGACGTAGAGCCACAGCACGCTGTCGTTGCCATTAGCATCTTTCTCGATGTAGTAGTTGGTGTTGATGCCAGGCTGACTGATGCCGCTGCCACCCACGAGGAAGCGGTAGACGGCGTTGTGGGTATCCTGGTCGTTGAAGTTCTGGAAGGCTTCCTGCACGTTGCTTCCCTTCGAGAGGTCGTAAACGAACATACCCGGCGTTGCCGTACTTGCACTGCCGAAGCAGATGGGCGCGGTGAGCAGGTAGCGTGAGCCGTTGAACGAGAAGAGACGGGCGTCATCGCTCTCGGCGGCTACGGTGTTGGTGCTGAGGCGGCTCTTCGAGTTCAGACCCTCGTCGCAGAGCGAGAGGTTGACACCACTCAGCTTACCCGTGCTGCCCAACAGGTTGACACGTGCACCACTGAGGATATAGTCATCGGTTCCTTCGATGCGGTTGATGTGCATGCACATACCGGCCCTGTCGGTGGCCTGCAGTTCGATGCGTGCAGGAGTGCCAATCGTCTTATAGCCCGATACCGGCAGACGCAGCACCTCGGTGTAGTCGTTGGACGGCAGGAAGATGAAGCCATTGCCGTTCTGGTCGAGGTCGACCGACATGGCGTCACCGTGGCGGGCTGCAGCGTCGGTAATCTGGCTCACATCGATGTCAGCAATGCACTCAGGCGTCGACTCCGGTGTGTCGTAGTAATAAATTCTCAGCGGAGAGGCCAGCGCACCCGAGAGGCTGGCGAGATAGATGTGTCCGCCGGCCAGTGCGCCGCAGTTGTAGGGGAAGGTGCCGCCGCTGATGCCCTCGAGTGAAAGCTTGATGGGCTCAACCTTGCCTTGCTCCAAATCGGATACGCGCAGCAGATGAGCGCCTGGTGCCGATGGGTCGTCGGCTGTAGGATTGCGGTAGCAGAACAATACGTAGGTGCCGTCGAAATCGGTGCAACGCGTCTGGGCGTCGGAGATATACTTATAGATATTGAGTCCGGTGTAGTCGCATACGACGGTGCCCTTCTCGAAGTTGGCGCCATAGACAGGTACGCGCTTGCGCACGGTCATGAAGTAATCCTTGTAGCGGTTGTGGTTCTTCACACGGATGGTCTTGGTGACCTGCGTGGTCGCGTCATCCATCGAGAAGTCGAGCGTGTCGCTTTCCGGATCGAGGTGGGCGCCATCAGACATTGTCGCACTGACGACGAGGTGGGCGAAGTCGGAGCTCTTGTCGAGCTTGGGGAACTTCACGGTCTTGGCGTCCTCATCGATGGTGCCTTCCACTACGGTGTTGCCCTCAGCACCGGCATTGATAATCTTGATGCTTAGCAGGTCGTTGGCATAGGGGTTCTCCGTGGCCGATGGATAATCGTCGGAACAGCCGGCGAGCATGGAGCCGGCCGCAAAGGCCGACAGCATGATGAAATGATTTATCTTCAGCATAATTGTATTCTTTTACTTATTAATAAGTTCCAGTCCGCTCAATCGTTGGTCGATGGCCATCCCTGAGTCTGGGTGAGCGTGTAGCCGTGGACCTTGTAGTCGTTGATTTGGTTGGTGCCAATGGGACAGAGATAGGGGTTGACGTTGGTCATATTGAGGAACTGCTGGCGCGGCTCCGTGGTCTCGGCCTGGAACCAGCCCCTTATCTGCCGGTGGTTCTTTCCGTCGTAGACCACAAACTCATTCTTGCTGTTCAGCACACGCATCTTTCCCACATAGTTCTTCAGGTCGCCTAAGAGGCTGTTCTTACCCGAGCGGCTCATGTCCACGTATGCGCCCAAGAGCAGGTCCGGGTTTTCGGTGGTGTCCATGTAGTTGAGCTTATGCCAGCGACGGAGGTCGATGATACGGCCCTGTTCGAAGGCAAACTCCATGCGGCGCTCGCGGCGTATCTCCCACAGCAGCTTCGGCACGTCGCTGTCGCGGTCGGGGTCATCGGGCAGATCGTCAAGCTGCATGTGTGCGGTTTTCTTCACGCCTAAAGCCTCCTGTCCGGAGTCAAGTGGGCGGTCGCGGATGGCGTTGATGGAGATGTCGATATCCTCCTGCGTTACAGCCGGTCCGCCTAAGGTCTCCAACTCGGCCTTAGCCTCAATCCAGTTGAGCAGTACCTCGGCGTAGCGTATGACGGGGTATCCGGTGGTGTTGTTGGTGCCGGTCCATTCGTTGGCCGGTGCGCCGCCAGCCTGAGACAGATAAGAGAGGGCGGAACGTGGAATGAACTTCACCACATAGAGCATGCTGGCGCGTGCGTTGGTCGTCAGTGAGTCGTAGAACGTAGCCTCGAAGCGCGGGTCGCGGGTCTGGATGAGCTTCTCTAAGCGGAAGTCGGTGGCGCTGGTGACCTTTGACTCCTGATAGTCCTTGCCGTCGACGCAGATAAACGACTTGATGAGATCGGCCGTGGGACCGACAGCCATTGACTCGTTGACGTTGCAATAGGATGCGATGCAGTGGGTCTTGCCCAGCGAGCTGTCGTATTTGCGGTAGAGCAGCACGTCCTTGGCCGACGAGAGGTCGGTGGAGCAGAACAGGTCGCGGAAAGGCGTCACGATGGCGTATTTGCCGCTGTTGATGACCATGTCGCCTGCGCTCTTGGAAAGCTCGAAGAACTTCTTGGCGCGCTCGTTGTTGCCGTAGTAGTATTTCTGCCAGCTGCCCTCATACAGTGCGTAGCGGCAGACGAGCGCGGCTGCGATGTAGCGGTTGACGGTACCGCTGCCGTCGCTCTTGCGGATATTGTTAAGCGCGTAGGTGAAGTCCTCGTACACGCTGTCCATCACCTCGTTGCGCGGTGTACGGTCTTTGTAGACCTCGTCGCGGTCGAGATTGGTAATCTCGTGGTTGTAGTAAGGCACGTCGCCGAAGACATTGACCAGACGGGCGTACTCAATGCCGTGGAAGAGGCGGGCAAAGCCCATCCAGTGGTTGTAGGCCTCGGTGGAGAGTACACCTTTCATGCGCTGCTCGAGGCGGTCCTTCATGATGTTGATCTTGCGGATGTAGGCAAAGTCCCACGACGGACCCTGGTACTCGCTCTGGTAGTTGCTGGTGCTGGTCGATGTGCTGCCCTTAGCGAGCGGCACCTGACGCGTGAAGTTGGATTGCGAGGAATTGCTAAGCACATCGTCGCTGAAGCTGGTATTGTTGATGCCAGGTGCGTAGTAAACCGTCCATCCTGTACCGTAGCCGGGGAAGAAGTAGTCGTAGAAGTCATTGGCATAAAGACGCACCTTGTCCTCATTATTCCAATAGTTGTCATCCTCCTCTGTGGTCTTTGACGGCCGGTCAAGCACGTCGCTGCAACTGGTGAAGCCTAAGAGACATGCCAGCGCGACGGCAGCGATAGGAAAAATATAGTGTTTCATGATTGTTGTTGTTTAGAATGAAAGTTGAACACCGAATGACAGCGATTTAAACACGGGCGTTCCGGTACCGGTGCGTCCGAGGTTATAGTTGCTGGAGAACATGGAGTAACCCGAGATGGCCTCAGGGTCGATGGGCAGTCCACGCAGGTGGTCAAAGGTGAAGAAGTTCTCAAGCGACATGTAGATACGCAGGTTGCTGACGTAAGCCTTCTTCATCCATTTCTGCGGGAAGGTGTAGCCGAAGTTGATGTTCTTCACGCGGAGGTAAGCCATGTTGAGCAGGTATTTGCTCTGCACCTGCATGGTGTATCCGGTGTTGCTGCCACCGAGGTCCCAGGCACGGGGGTAGAAGGCGTTGGTATTGTCTTCTGTCCAGTAATCCTTGCAGAATGTCTCCGGCATAGCGCCTTCCTTGGCGTTCCATCCGGGGATGGCAAGCTGGCCGGCACCCCAGATCTTACGTTTGCCGATACCCTGGCAGTAAACGGAGAGGTCGAAACCCTTGTAGTCGGCACCGATGCGGAAGCTGTACTCATAGCGGGGCGTGGTGTTACCAATGACCTTCAGGTCGCCATGGTCGCCGTTGGTGTTGTTGCCGTTGTCGATATAGCCATCACCGTTGAGGTCGACGAACTTCACGTCGCCCGGTGCGCACATCAGTTTGTTGTTGTCCTCGAAGAGAACCTGATAGACGGGGTATTGAGTATTCTGCACGTGAGTGGTGCGGGCCGTACCCTTGTAGATGACGGTGGTCGTCTTGATGTTGCCGTTGTCGTCATAGACGAAGTCATCCTTCTGGAACAGACGGTCGGTCACATAGCCGTAGATGTCGCCATAGCGGCGGCCGGTAGAGAACGTGGTGCTCAGTGAGCGGTTCTCCCACGGTGTGAGGTAGTCGGCGCCACGGATGGTCTTCGTGGTGGCATCGGAAATCTGGAAGTTGGCCGTAATGCCCAGGCCGTTGGCGAAGCGATGGCGGTAGTCGACCGAGAGTTCCCAACCGCGGGTCTCCAGTTCGCCGTAGTTGCCTCTCGGTACGCTGGTGCCAAGGGTCACAGGCATGCTCTCACCCGGGATAATCATATCCTTCGTCCTGCGGTTGTACCAGTCGAACGAAGCGCCCAACTCATTGTTGAAGAAGCGCAGGTCGATACCTAAGTCGACGGTCTCGATGCGCTGCCAGCCGATGTTGGGGTCGACGAGCGACGGTGTGCCGAAATAGGTCAGCTGCTTGCCGTCGGCGCCAATCCAGTTGGTCTGACCGCTGCTGAGAATGGATTTGTAGAGGCTGTTGCTGACCGACTGGTCACCAATCGAACCCCACGAAGCGCGGATCTTACCGAAGCTCAGCACCTTCTCGACAGGCTTCATGAACTTCTCGCTCGTGAACACCCAGCCACCGGAGAAGGAGGGGAACCACTTCCATCTCAGGTCCTTGGGGAACTTTGACGAGCCGTCGCGACGCAGGTTGGCCTCAATGAGGTATTTGTCCATGAAGGCGTAGTTGATACGTCCGAAGTAACCTAACTGGCTGTCCCAGTTGCGGCCAGCGCTGATAAACTGGTCACCCGAAGCCAGGGCGAACTGCGGGTTCTCGGGGTCGATAAGGTTGGTCTTCCTGCCGGTGTAGGAACTCCAGTTGCTGGTCACGAGGTTCATACCGAGCATGAACTTGAACGCATGTGCCTTTTCCGGTCCGAGATAGAGGCGGTAGGTGGTGTAGGCATTGAGTGTGTTCTCATTGCCTTTATAAGTATAGTTGGAAACAGAGCTGATGGTATTGTTGGAGTAATAGCTCTGATAGGGGAAGCGGTAACCCGGCATAGCGCCTTCCGTACCGGCATCCACCTGATTGCCCTCACTGTCAACATACACTTGCTGCCCGTTGTCGTCGAGCCATTCTGTCGGGGCATACCATGTCTGACCGCCGTTGTACTGTATCACGGAGTTGTTGCGGTCAGTGGTCTGATGGTCGTAGGTGTAGTCCACCTGCAGGTCCCAGTCCTTGGTGAAGTTGATGGTAGCGCCGAGGTTGACATTGAAGTATTTGTTCTGCAGATTATCGGTGTTGCTCTGCGCCACCTCGGAAACAGGCTCACGCAGGTTGTTGCCGAACTGGTCGTTGACGCCTTCCGGCATCAGACGGCTCCAGCGGTAGAGATACAACCATGGGTCGGCCACCGTCGTACCTACGCCGGGGTAACGCTTGTTGCGGTCGGAGTAAAGTGCACCGGCACGCAGGGTGACGTACTTGTTGAGCTCTGACGATACATTGATCTTGGCGTTGTAGCGGCGGAAGTCATCGTGCTTGGCCGTACGCATCATACCATCCTGATTGAGCAGACCTAAGCCGATGTTATACGAGGTCTTGCCGCTCTTTCCGTTGACCGAGAGGTTGTGCTGTGAGGTCGGCGCCCAATCGCGTATCATGGCCTTGACACCGTCGTAGATGCGGTAGCCGTATTTGTTGGTGCCATCATAGTACCAGTCGCGGCCGTATACGACGGGGTCGTTGTACTTGACCGTGCCGCCATATTTCTCCTGCCATTCCAATGCTTTCTGGTAGCTGTCCTCGTCGATACGCCAGAAGCCGCCGGCAGGCATGGAGGCGCCGCGGTTGATTTGCGCATCGAGGGTGTAGCGCAGGCCGTCGATGCCGGCCATGTCAATATCCTTGGCGATATGCTGGAAGGAGAAGTTGTTGGTATAGCTGACTTCGAACTTATCGGTCTTGGCGCCTTTCTTTGTCGTAATCAGCACCACGCCGAAGGCAGCCTTGGCGCCGTAGATGGACGATGCGGCGGCATCCTTCAGCACGGATATCGACTCGATGTCGTTGGGGTTGACCATCTGAATGCTTGGTATCTCAACGTTGTCGAGCAAGATGAGCGGGTTATTGTTACCGCTGATGGAGGCCACCTGTCCACGAATCTTGATGATAGGGTCGGAGCCCACCTCACCGGTCGGCACCACCACGTTCATGCCAGGTACGACGCCCTGCAGACCACGGCCAACATCGGCGATAGGTCGGCTCGAGAGGGCTTTGTTCACATCCACCGACGTCACGGCACCCGTCAGGTCGACTTTCTTCTGCGTACCATAGCCGACGACCACCACCTCGTTGAGCTCTTTATCATCCTCTTGCATTTGAATGGCCATGTTGGATGATGCCTGTACGGTCTTGTTGGCAAAGCCTACATAGCTTAGCTCTACCTTAGCGTTGGGACGGACCGAAAGGGTGAAGCGGCCATCGATATCGGTGATGGTTGAATTCTTCGTTCCTTTCTCGGTGACGGTCACGCCAACGAGGGGCTCACCATTGGAATCGGTCACGCGACCTTTCACGGTGCGGTTGGATTGCTGCACAACATTTGTGGTGTACGCTGTACTCGCAATGTCTTTGGCAGCATTATTGTCTGCGGCCATTGCACTGGCAGGAGACAGTAAACCGAACATCAGGCATGCGCAAGCTGTTTTTCGAATCGGTCGGCTCGGTAGGTAATACCAATGCTCTCTTCGATTAACAATAGAAGTAACTTCACTCATGTTAGATTAGTTAAAGGGTTAATATTAATTATATTAGTTATTTATTTATCTAATTTTGGCAAAGATAAGTAATTTTTACGTAACCGATGCCAAATTCGTCATCTTTCTAAGAGTTTTCTTTTCGCGGCCCATGGCAGGTCGATTGGCGGGAAAAGGAAAGGCGCTATTAGAACGAATGAGCCCGGTACAAAGCCGGGCTCACTGTTATTAGGAACTTATCGACGTTGGATGTAACGTCTGATGTGTTACTTGATGACCTTCACGACCTTCTGCGTACCGTCGGCATACTTGGTGACGACGATGTTGAGGCCCTTAACGGCTGTTCTGTTGGCTGCACCGGCAGGCGTGTAGTAAGTCGTGGAGACAGCCTTTGAAGCGGTGTTCTCAATACCCTTCACAGCGGTCAAAACAGGTGTGTCGGCCCCGTCGATGGAAATGCCGTATTCAGCTGCATAGCCGCCGACGAAATACTGGTAGAGCTTGGCCTGCTTGTCATTGAGCACCTCTACGTTGAGCCAGTTGCCCTGAGTGGTCATCTCTCTGCTTAGTGAAGTGTTGGCTGCCTTGGTATAGACGGTGGTCAGCGTGTTGTCGCTGCCAATCTCGGCGATGGAGAAGCCGTCAAGATAGGTGGGTGAGGAGTTGTTGCCATAGACGATGAACTTGTGGCTACCAAGCACGAAGATGTCGCCGCCGTTGCAGACACCCTTGTTGGGCGTGCGGTCCTCGGGACTGTAGAGCTGCTCGGTGCTTACCTGGCCTTCCTCAAAGGTGAAGTCTGTGAGAGCAGTACTGCGGTTGACGTAGAGATAATGGTCGGTGCCGTCGGCAGCTTTGTAGTAGTTGTATGTGGCCCATGTCCCCACTCCTATTTTGTTATCGGGGTCCCATACGTTGCCGTATTCCACGGTAGGACTTTCACCGCCCGTGAAAGTATAGGCGACGATACCTGTGTTCTCCAGGTCCTGGGCGGCTCCATTGGCCAGCAGCACGGCACCGTTTGTGCCAAACACATTGCCTTTGGCACGGCCGAGGAAGTCGGCACGGCCTTGTACACATTGTACCTCATTGGTAGTCACCTTCTGTTTAAGGTCAGCACTGATAAGGGTGAATGTGGTTTTCTTTCCGGCTGCATTGCTGCTCGCCCAGCCCCAGTTGGCGATAATGGCGTTACCGGCCTCGTCGTAGCCCGTGGGCTGATTGGCACCAATTTCGACTTGGCCAATCTCTTCGTTTGTAGCGAGATTGAACACGCGCAGCTGCTGGGCCCCACGGTCATTGAGATACAGCTTGTCGCCGTAGCCATAGGCCGTGCGGTTCGTTGCCTTTGCATAATTCGTGATGGCACTTACTGGCAGAGAGTCGAGCAAGGTAACTTTGACATTGGTTTGTGCGCTGGCTGTCATAGCTGCAGCCATCATAGCAGTTAGAAGTAAACCTTTTTTCATAAGCCTAAATTGTTTAAGGAATTAATGATAATGTTACGTTTATGTGTTGCAAAGATAAGTAACTTGTTTAGAAATGCCAACGTATTTTGGTTAAATTTTTGTAAGTTAACACGAACTTAATGATTTAATGCATTGTCGTGCATTACCGCATAGGCATCGCGGTAAGAACTGTCCGCCTATTTCATAAGTTCAAAGAAGAAAATCGTCTTCCCGGTTTCTGAGCCGGGAAGACGATGATATCGGGTTAACGGCTACGGTTATGGCTTGACCACCTTCTTGGCAGGAAGCTGATTAACCTTGACCATGTAGACACCACAGCCGAGCTGAGAGGCGTCGACCACAGCCGAATGACCGCGGGCCACGAGGGCGCCGTTGGCAGCAAACACCTTGACGTCGGTCACGGTCTCGGGAGCCGTCACGTAGAGGTTGTCGCCTTCGAAGCGCACCTGGAGCTCGCTCTCGGTCGTCTCGACATTGTCGATACTTGACGGCGTACCGTTGCCCTTGACGACAGTCAGCGACTTAGCGGCAGGCGTGATGGTCTCATTATCTTCTGTCGGAATGGCGAATACGCCTAAGCGGTTGCCCGTGCAGACGAGGTTGCCGGCATAGTCGAAGTTCATCTCATAGATGTAGCCGGAAGCATTTGCCACGCCCGAGGTGTAAGAGCCGCGATGCTTGAGCGTAGGCACGGAGTCGGACGTCCAGCTCAGGTCGAAGAACTGCAGCACGCCCTTGCTGTCGTTGATTACGAGCATCTTGCCGTCGTTGCTCACGGCAAAGCCTGCGCCACCCGTAGCGTTGAACAAGTCAACGTTTTCGGTAGTACCGCTGTTGAACGTGATGTTGCCATTGCGTGTGACATAAACCAGCGAAGGAACGGCCTTGGTGTTGTTGCCGCTGCCACGTATCTGCGATACCCAAGCGCCACCATCACGACCGGGAACGATATGCTCGTTGCCATTGACCATGTGATTGCCGATGCCTAAGGTGTAGGACGGTGCTTTATTCCACTCATTGAGCAGAGAGCCGTCGGCCTGACCGATGTTGTAGACGCAGACCTCATTCTTCGGTGTCCAGTCCTCATTGGTGATATAGACCTTCGTATCGGCACCGGTTCCGCTGAAGGCGATGCCCACAGTAGAAGAGCCCACGGATACACCGTCATTGGTGAACAGTCCGTTCTTGTCTCTCGTTCCCACAAAGAACTGCTGGTATTCATAACCCGTATCTGCAAGTTTGGCGGGATCGGCGATATACACGCCCGAAGCACCATCCGACCACTCGGTCATCCACAGCTTGCCCTCCGGGTCGGCTGCCATACGGTAGTTGCTGGCCGGCGAGGTATAGCCGCGATACGGCGTGTCGTTGACGCGGTTGAAGTTCTGGTCGTAAGCGTAGATACCATTAGAGGTGCTCGTACGGGAGACGCGGTTGTTGATGTAGATGTAGCCGAAGTAAGGAGACTCCGGAGCCTTGATGACAGCGTTGCCGCTGACGAAGCCGCTATAGGCCTTGCTGTCGGCATACAGCTTGGTCACGTTGGTCACGGCCTCACCGCGGACGCGTACCGACCAGTTGAGCGTCACATTATCGGCGCCAGGAAGCTGATCCTGGGTCAGGGTGATGGAGTTCTCGCCCTCCTTGACTTCCATAGGCGTGCTGCCTACCTCATTGCCAGAGGCATCGGTGAAGATGAGGTCAGCATCGGTGGCATTCTCGTTGGCCTTGAACGTGAAGGTGTAAGCGCCATCGTCGCCACGGACACTCTTCAAGTCGTAAGCATAGATATTCTTGACAACGGGCTGGGTCACACCTTCAGAGGTGAAGGCCGTCAGCGTGGTGCCATGGAGCAGATAGAGCGTGATGCCGTTGGCATTGGCCTTGGCGCCGGCTGCCATTGCCGTCGTAGCGTCAGCCTCGGCAAGCGTCGTCGTGTCAGTCTTTACGAGCGTGGCGGAGTCGAGCCCGTTGGTGATGTCGTACAAGCGGACGCCGGCCACCTTGTCATTGTCAACGAACGGGGTGACCATGAACTGGTGCTTGGCATACTTGAAGAACTGGATGCCCTTGGCGGCAGCGTTGGTGGATTCGGTGTCGCATTTGCCAACCACTGACGGGTCAGTGCCTGCGGCACCCTGGCTCAACGTGAACTCTACGGGACTGCCGGCTTCGCCGTCAATCACGTAATCGTCGTCGGTGCGAGGCGATACGGCAATCTGCATGTCGCTGCCCTGCAGCTTTCCGCTGAACTTAGTACCCTTTGAGGCGCCACGATAGGCGGTCGAAGAGAGCTGGCCGTCGGCGATGTTCATCATCAGGAATCTCACCGCCTTGCTCGAACTTGCGTTGATGCCGGTGGTGATAATCTGGCAGTCGTTGGATGTGCCGTTGACAGCCAGGCCCTGGCCCATGTCGGCGCGGTAGAAGTTGCAGGAGCTCTGTGTGGTGAACCAAGCCTTTGGAACGGTGTCGAGCGATTCCCAGATGTAATAGCGCAGCACGCCACGCGTGTAGCCGGAGTCAACCTGTTGAGCGCTGAACTGCGAACGAACGCTGTTGACGCCGACCAACTTTCCATCAGCCGTGAAGGCAATGTCGTTGAGGCTTGAGTAGAAGCCCTTGTCGCCGTCTGCGCCAGTGGTGATGCCCTCGGTGGAAATCTCTTTCTCCACCGTGCGCGACGTATTATTAATAAGGTAGAGGTGCGGGGTGCCGGTGTCATTGGTCAGCACAACCGTAGAGTCGCCGCGGACGAGCATGCGCTTCAGCGTACCCGTGATGTCTACCTTGCCGGAGGTCTGCGTAAGGGTGAGCTGTGTGGGCGCGAGCGTCATACCGTCGATGACCGGCTCGTCGTAGTTGTGGTAAAGCACCACAGGTGCCACGTAGTCGGTGGCCTCAACATGCAGTTTAGCATAGGAGGTCTCATTGGCCTTCACCTCAACCGTCATGTCGTCGTCGCCAAACAGAGGCTTGTAGCCGTCTTTCTCCACCTGGAAGGTGTACTTGCCCGGCTCCAGACCGCTGAATACGAACACGCCGTTGTAGAGCGTATCCACCTGATAGGTCTGCACGACCTTGCCGTCTTTCAGCAGGTTGACCTTGGCGCCATTGATAGGCTTCCACTGGTCATCGGTTCCGGGAGCATAGTGATAGAGGCTGTTGGTCATCTTCTCGTGCAGGTCCTTCACGGTACCCATGATGTAGCCTGTGGTCTCCAGTTTGAGTCCAAAATAGGCGCAAACGCCGCGTGCCACGCGCACGCCCTCCTGACCGCACCAGTCCTTGTTGAGCGCCCGGTGGCGCGCAGGCTGGTAGGTATGGAAGTAGCCCTCGAGCAGGAAACCCGGTGTGGCATGCTTCAGTACGCCTAAGTAGCCGGTGTAGTTGCCATAGGTGCCGTGACGCGTAGACGAACTTCCGTAGAACGAGATGTCGCCGCGCAGGTTGGGGTTGTTCTTGCCGTAGTAGCTCTGCGGGTCGATGCCGTCTTCCCAGTGGTATGTCCAGTTGGTCTTGGCCATATCCTTGCTGCCGGCAACGTAGTCGCTGTCGTCAACACCCCGGTAGAGGTAGAGCGGATAGTTGGTGCTGCTGCCTTCTGTGGCAGAGTTGGAATGGATGGAAATGAACATATCCATGTTGTTGGCATCTACCTCCTCGCAGATTTCCGACAGCGAGCGGTTGTATTTATCCTCGTCGGCCGCACCTTTCACGTAGGGGTACGGACCGTTTTGTATGCGCGAATACATGATGTTGCTGTGCTTCACGCCCATGCGCTCGAGCGCGCGTCCCAGTTCGAGACACTTCCACAGGTTGGTGTTCGACTCATAGAAGCCGCAGGTGTCGGGGCGCCCGTTATTCAATGCGGGATAGGGAATGGTAGCCATTGGTCGGTCGTTGGGTCCCCATGATCCATGACCGGGATTGATATAAATACGCAGTTGGTCAGCCGACTTGGTCTGTGCCAATGCATTGCCTGATGACAATGACATCGCTGCCATTGCCGCACATAGTAGTAAGAGTCTTCTCATGGTCGTGGCTATTTAGAAACGTGAATGATGTAAGCCTTGCCCTCAGGAGAGGTAAAGGCAATCTTGCCAGCCTGCTGCGCAGGTTTCGGATACTGGGCAATCACCGAGTCATCGGTGAGCGCCTGCCGCTTTCCGTCAAGCGTAACGGCAATGATGGAGGAGGAGAGAATCACCTCGCCGTCATCTTTGTCGTTCATACCCACGACGATGTTGTCGTCATACCATTTGGGAGCCCTCAGCTGACCGAGGCTCTTGATGTTCTTGCCGTTGAGGTCGCAGACGAAGGCGCCTACGCCACACACATAGTATAATACATTCTGCCCATTAGGCGATAGCGACGGCCAGATGTAGCTGTATTGCTTTCCATTGGGCGAGAAGGTCTTTGTCTTTCCGCCTTTGGTCAGCATCAGTTGGCGGTTGTTGATGCTCAGCGTCGGCAGAGCCTGTACCTTGACGCCGTTGAACGACTTGGCACTTGCCTTGCCATTGTTCACCACCGTCGCCTCGTTGTTGCTCAGGCGCACGCCTTGCAGGTTGCGCGTCGGTGCCTGCAGCACTTGTTTGCTGCCCGTCGTCAGGTCAATGGTGTTGAGCGAGGTCTCGCGCAGGTGCTGCGGCGAGTAGGTCGACTCCCTGTACACCACCGTCTTGCCGTCGGCGGCAAAGCGGGCATCATAACCCGAGCCGCTGCCATTGGTCAGCTCAACGGTCTTGCCTGAGGTCAAGTCGAAACTTTTCAGTCCGTGATACGTACCAGTGGTCAACAACAGACGGTTGCCATCCGGACTGATGTCTGCAACCATCTCACTGCCATTGGGCAATGCCACCTGCTCAACCTGCTGCACGGTCAATACCTGCGCAAACGCTGAGAACGGCAGAAACATTGCCAACATAAGTAAAGGTTTCCTCATAATACGTTCGTTTATATTAAATTGTTTAGAAAAAGAAGTCTCAGTTAAGGATAGAACTCTGTGTAAAGCAATGCCCAAAAATAAGCAAAATACATGACAAAAGCAAGGAAATCGCCTATTAATTAAGATAATTTAGTAATACCATGAGGAGGCATCCCGCTTGGCGATAACATCCGACGGAGCTCCCAATAGCGACGATGCCGGAGCCTCAAGCAGCCGCAGCGCCGATTTGGGGGCATAATTTTTGTTAATTAACAGGTATGCGGCTTTAATTATAAAATGTTTTTGTAACTTTGGCCGGTTAATAAACCATGCGGGATGTTAAGACGGCATCCTTGGCCATTGACTTAAATCTACGTATTATGACGCTTATGCAAATGAAAAGACTTAAAGCACTGAAGGCATTTACTGTTGCTGTCGGTACTGCCTTGTTGGCGGCCTGCGGTGGCAACGAGGACATATTGCCGGAGCAAAGCGAGAAAAACTTGCCTGCCAATTCAAACAGTTCAACGACAACGGTGAGTGTCACCCCCGTTATTCCCCCGAAGGATTTCCGCGCGGTGTGGATTGCGACGGTCGACCGCATCGACTGGCCCAACAGCTATGGCTCGACAGCAACAAAGATCGCGAGTCAGAAAGCCTATTATGAGCGTTACCTCGACACCTTGCAGGCCAATCATATCAATGCCGTGATGTTCCAAGTCAGGCCGATGGCCGATGCGTTCTATGCCTCTCCCTATGAGCCTTGGTCGAAGTACCTCAGCGGTAGGCGCGGCACTAATCCGGGTTGGGAGCCCCTGCCGTGGCTCATCAGCGAGACCCATAAGCGCGGCATCCAGTTCCATGCCTGGATCAACCCTTACCGCATCGCTGTCCGTTCGAGTAGCTCAGCAAGTTACCCCACATTGGAAAGCACCATCCCCGCAGAGTGGACCAAAGATTATAATAAGGTACGCATCTACAACCCTGCACTGCCTGAGGTGAGGCAGCGCATTGCCGACATCATCGCTGACCTGCTGCAGAAATTCGACGTCGACGGTATCCACTTTGATGATTATTTCTATCCGTCGCTCCAACCAGGCGAATCGATGAACGATGATACAGAATACGCTACCTACGGCAAAGGCATGAGGCTGGCCAACTTCCGCAGAGCTAATGTCGACTCGATGGTCATCAAGGTGCAGCAAACCATTCGCTCGATTAAGCCCAACTGTCTGTTCTCGGTATCGCCGCAGGGCAACTACGACAATGACTATAGCGTAATGTATTGTGACGTGAAGAAATGGTCAAAGAACGGATGGATTGATGTCCTGATTCCGCAAATCTATTGGAGCACAGAGACATACTTCTCGCCACGTCTGAAGATTTTCTCCGACCTCACCGTCGACTCCAAGCTCATGGTCGGCTATGGTCTCTACCGGTTCAGCGGCACGGCAACCGACCCCTACTACCAGACGAGCGCCGATCTGAAGAAGCAGTTCGATATAGCTTACGCCATCAGCAAGGTGAAGGGTTCCATCCTCTACAGTGCCAAATGGATGCTGAGCAATCCGGTCAAGACGAACGCGGTCATCAAGAAGCAGTTCAATACGCTGGAGTTGCCGCCCTATCTCGGCCATGAGCCTATGGTGCAGCCTGCGGCTCCGCAAAACGTAAAGGCCGACGGATTGGTGCTGTCGTGGAATGCAGTGAGCAACTGCTACTATGCAGTTTATCGCAGCAATGGCGATGGCGAGCAAGCCACGCTGGTGAGCATCACCTATGACACCACGGCCACCGTACCCGAAAACGGCGATTACTTTGTTACGGCAGTCACCAAGGGCCTCAATGCCGAAAGCAATATCTCGACAATCGTCAATTGCGATAAGGAAAAGTCCGGCATCAGAAATATTACGATGTAAGCAAAGGCCCCTAAAGCCCCTCCCCATCCTTTCCCCGAAGCGGAGCGGGCAAGACCTCTCGGAAGTGGTGTTGTGGGCTGCATGGAGTCTGCTATCCTCCGCAAACGAACAATCCCCAAGCGCAACAACATGCGCTTGGGGATTGGTGTTCAAATGAACTACTGCTATTGCAGATTAATGGAGTCGAGTAGCTTAGCGAAGTCGGCCGGTGAGATAATCTTGGGAGAGGAGGGAAAATGCTTAAGATTACCTGTAACAAGAAATGAGTCTTCAATAGATAATGACACTTCGTAGAAGACACGGTCGTCTTCATCTGGCATCTTTATCTTTGATGTTACTGGAGCTTTATTGATACCGAATGTTCGGAAGTAGTTAACTATTCTGTCAATGATGTTATTATCCAGATGGAACTTCTTTCTTCTCAGCACTGCATCATATTCTTTCAGAATGTCGTTATTGAGCACGGGAACGACTTTCCCTTCTAAAACCGCCTTTAGTACTTTGACGGTAGATGAGTCCCGATGCTTGGTGATAAGTGCCGAGACAACTACATTCGTATCAATTACCGCATAAATCATTTTGCCATCTTTCTTGTTGCTTTGATCTCGCGGTTGATGTCGTCTAACGAAAGTTCATTGTCTTCATTGACTTCAGCCTGCATTCTCGCGGCCTGGAAAGCATTGAGTGCTTCTTGCCTTACCTCGGCGCGTTCAGTAGCATCATCAGTAGCGGAGATGACGAACGGAATACTACGACTCCTGATTACTTGGTTTACGAAAATATTGATAGCCGTATTAGCGCTCATGCCGAATTGCTGACAGAGCTGGTCAAACTGTTTCTTGACATTAGAGTCCATGCGGACAGTCATTGCTAATTGTGCCATAATCTGAGTGCTTAATGATGGCACTATGCCATCTGTTTGTATCTGTTATGGTGGCAAATATACTATTTATTCTTCAATCCGCCAAATATTCCGGTGATATTTTCGTTCCTTGTTTACTTATCGTTAGGGCGGGCAGGGGGAATATCCTTCTGACTAATAACTTGTATTGGTACTGCTCACTATCATCGCGCGGCCAAATGACTGGACTTCCGGACTTCCGGACTTCTGGACTTTCCGGACTTCCGGACTTCTGGACTTCCGGACTTCCGGACTTCCGGACTTCCGGACTTCCGGACTTCCGGACTTCTGGACTTCCGGACTTCTGGACTTCCGGACTTCCGGACTTCTGGACTTCCGGACTTCAAACTATTCTTCCTTCTTCTCTTCAAAGTGTATGCTCTCCATGAACCGCTTGATGACCTCGGGCTTGCCGGTGTGCTTGCCGTCGTCCTCCGAGATTTTACACGTATCGTTGTAGAACGGCCACGACTCGGTGATCTTCGCGGCGGTGAGCTTGATGACCGTGTTCATCGGGCGGATGTGGGGGAAGTCGTTGGTGAAATGGGTGCCGATACCGAACGACGGTTGGCAGACCTTCGAAGCGTACTGCTGTATCTCGATGGCCTCGTCGGTGGTGAGGGCGTTGGAGAAGATCACCTGTTTGGAGCGGCTGTCGATGTTGAGCGACTTGTATTTCTCGCAGATCTTCCGCAGTTCCTCGCGGTTGTCGCCACTGTCGACGCGCAGTCCTTTGAACAGGTTGGCGAAGTCCTCGGAGAAGTTGAGCGCGAAGATATCCCACCCGAACGAGTCGTAGAGGTAGGTGCCCAGGGCGCCGTTGAACGTGTGGCGCCAGGCGTTCATCGCGATGTGGTTGGCCATCTGCGGCCCGTACATGCCGCCGATGGCGCAGATGAACTCGTGGGCCATGGTGCCGACGGGCGTGAGGTTGTATTTCATGGCGAGGTAGACGTTGCTCGTTCCGACGAAGTGCCCCTTCCAGTCGGCGCGTGACTGCTGGCAGTCGCGGAAGGCCCTGACGATGGTGTCCTCGGCTTTGAACGAGGCGCGGCGGCGGGTACCGAAGTCGGAGAACACGCAGCCGGCAGAGAGCAGTTTCTCGCCCTTGGCGAATGTGCGGTTGTAGTAGTCATCGTAGTCGAACAGCTTGTCCTGACCTGTGACGATGTAGTACAGCTCGGAGACGATGGCCAGCACCTTCACCTCGAGCAGAATGGTGTCGCTCCAGTTGCCCTCGAAGGCAATGTGGAGATGGCCCTCAGCGTCCTGCTCCACGCGCGCCCACTCCGAGCGGTAGCGGAAGCCCTTGAGGTAGGTGAAGAACCATGCGGGCATGTAGCTGCATTTGCGGCGCATGAACGCGATCTCCTCATCGGTGATGACGACGTTCTCGAGCATCTTGATCTGTTCCTTCACCAGGTCGGCGAAGCCCTGGGGGTAGACGGTGTCGTTGCGGTCGACGAAGGTGTATTTGACTTCGGCGCGCGGGTAGTTGTCGATGACGGCGCAGCACATCGAGAACTTATACAGGTCGTCGTCGGTGAAATGGTTGATAATTTGTCGCATGTCTAATGATGATTTATTGGTTGCAAAGTTAATACATTTGTGTAAAACTCCGCTTTTTTCTTGGAAAAATGAGGGCTTGCGTGTTTATTTTCTCTTTTCAGGGGCGGTATTGATTTTTACTAATAGAGGTCAAATATGGGCTTGGAAGAAAAATGGTGTGTAAAGTTGGGAGACTCGGGAAAAGATTGTATATTTGCAAAAAAGTATTCAGATGAAGACAATTCATAATTACTATACAGGCAATTCCTCAAGAATGTCAGCTATTGCAGATAGCTCAGTTGACCTTGTTGTAACCTCTCCTCCCTATCCGATGATAGAGATGTGGGATGACATTATGGCTAATCAAAATAAGGCGATAAAAGATTATCTGATATCCGATCCTGACAAAGCTTTTGAACTGATGCATCAGGAACTTGACAAGGTGTGGCGGGAATGTTTGCGCGTTATCAAGCCTGGCGGTTTTTTGTGCATCAATATTGGTGATGCTACACGGACAATCAATGGGCGGTTCAAACTATATAACAACCACAGTCGAATCATTACCTCTTGTCTCGAAATGGGATTTGTGGGATTGCCCAATATTATTTGGCGCAAACAGACCAATGCCCCCAATAAGTTCATGGGAAGTGGCATGCTGCCTTGTGGAGCATACGTCACTCTTGAACACGAATGGATACTGATATTCCGTAAAGGAGACAAACGAACTTTCAAGGATTCCTCAGCTAAGCAAAACCGATCTAAGAGTGCTTTCTTTTGGGAAGAACGAAATACTTGGTTTTCTGACATCTGGAATATTAAAGGGACAAAGCAGAATTTGCAGCAATCCAAGTCTCGTGAGCGAAGCGCAGCCTATCCTTTCGAGATTCCTTACAGGTTGATAAATATGTATTCCCAATTAGGCGATACAGTGTTGGATCCCTTCTTGGGGACAGGCACCACTATGCAAGCTGCAATTCTATTAGGGCGGAATAGCATAGGTTATGATATTGATCCACACATGGGTGATATTGTATCTGAGGGCATTAAATCAATGAGTATCGACAGGTGCAACGCGCTCATTAAACAAAGATTTGACAATCATATTAAGTTCATCCAGGAGCGGAAGGCTTCTGGTAAGGAAGTAAAACATTTTAATGCTTTGATGAATGTTGACGTGATGACCAAGCAGGAAGAGACTATGGAACTGTGTTATCTTAAGGGAATATCCTTGTTATCCGGACATGATAGTTGCGTTGTGGATATTGAAGATAGTTCCAATCTGAATCGCCAACCATTCAAAGAAGGATTATTTGCAGCCGTTATATGAGCACGCGACATTTACTCGTCTTTGGTGACAGTAGGAGACTTGCTCTCCTGCCTAACGCATCAATTGATTTAATAGTCACTTCTCCCCCATACTGGCAGTTGAAAGATTATGGCAATGAGAATCAATTGGGCTTTAACGACACCTACGAAGATTATATCAACAATCTGAACATAGTCTGGGCTGAGTGTTTCAGAGTGTTGAAAGAAGGATGCCGTTTGTGCATTAATATAGGCGATCAGTTTGCAAGGTCTGCTTATTATGGACGCTATAAGGTAATCCCCATTCACTCAGAGGTCATCAGATTTTGTGAGTCCGTCGGTTTTGACTATATGGGCGATATTATTTGGCAGAAACCCACAAATATGCATACATCCGGGGGGCAAAAGGTTATGGGGAGCTATCCATATCCAAGGAACGGCATAATAAAGATAGACTTCGAACACATATTACTGTTTAAGAAGCAGGGTACGCCACCTGCGGTTACTAATAGCCAAAGGAATGCATCAAAGTTATCACAAGAGGAATGGAATGAATATTTCAGGTCTCACTGGACGTTCAGCGGTGCACGTCAGGACAGGCACATGGCGGTGTTTCCTGAAGAATTGCCCAAAAGACTCATACGAATGTTCTCCTTTGCAGGAGATACCATATTGGATCCATTTATGGGTAGTGGCACCACAGCCTTGGCAGCTGCCCGTTGTGGCCGCAATTCAATAGGCTATGAGATTAACAAAGATTATTATGTGTTTTATAAGGAAAAGGTAGTCGACCAATTAGGCCAAGAAGGAACCTTTGAGATAGCAGAGGATAAATCTGTCATTGACAGAGATGCATTACTTGACAGCCTACCTTATAAGTTCGTGGATACTATAAAAATTAGCAGGCAGAGGGATGAATGTGTCAACACATACGGCTCTAAGATAGCAATGGACCGTGATATGCAAGAAGAGTTGTCGTCTAAGAGCGAACTTTTAACGGGGAAACAGCCTATGGTTCTGATAAACCATGCACGACAATCTACACGGCTTATGATGAAGGAAAAGGGGATTTGCTATCTCCGAGCTGGGGATGTAAAAGGCTCCTTACTTATACAGTCGGGGTTTGAACAGCTTGAATATGTGTTGCTGCATACCGATGGGGAAGAAGCGGAACTGTTCAGATTACTGAAAAAAGGAACGTATCAAATTTGGAAAAAGGAAGATCTTCAGAAGTTGGGGTTCTCCCCGTCGCATGCCGAATATTATTTCGTGCTGCATTTCAATAATCATCCTGTTCCCCTTAAGACTGTTCCAAATCTTAAGGAGGACAAGAATACGTTTAGAGCAAAGATACGCCCACTATCTGATTTCCTATGACTTGAAGTCGTCGGGGTTGAATTCTATCTCTAATCCCGTCTTTTTCTTTTCATAATACACGATGGGAGCTTTTATGATTTCCTTCAGTTGCGCCTCGTTCTTGTAGGTGTGGGACTTGACTTGGACGGGCTTTCCATCTATGTATCCGTCAATACCTTCCTTCTCTTCATTCTTATTGGCCAATCTCCATTTCCCTTTCTTTCCAACCTCCTCTGCTATAAATGAGATAACAGCCTGTTGGACTTTCAATCCGCAAAAGGTCTTGGTATAGACAAGATCCTTTACCCACTCTCTTATAAGGTTCTCGTCTATCTTGTTCATAGCTTCCTTTAGTTTAAGGAATTGGGCGTAAATCTTAGCCGTTGCCTTATCTATGGCTTCTGGCTGCTTGTTGTCATACCATTTCTTCCACTCTTCCAAGGTCTGTCCATCAAATTCTTGAATCAACTCCGACATCTGTCCCACAACTTTTGGGCGTGTACCCTGGGCCGTCTGGTTGATTTGGTTGATCAACATTGTTGTGTACTTGGGGAAGGGGTAAACCGATGCGTTGGATAAGGTAGCCACTTCTTGGTTAGAGATTTTCTTCTTCATTGCTGATATTCTATGATTTTGTGAACTAAATCTTTTATTGTTATAGTTGCCGCTTCCTTTGGTGAAGAGCAGAATAGCTGTTCAATGGGTATGCTAAACTCTTTGCAAAGTAGCTCAAGCTGTGCCAAAGTGTATTTGTGAGGCTGCTTTGGCGTTTCGATATTCCCTACCTGACCTTTGCTGAGACCTAACAATTCTGCTATTCTCGACTGGCTATAGCCATTCTTTTCGCGTAAGGTTCTTATGCGGAATACAACGTCGTTCTGGAGTGCGGTTTTCATTGTTTTCTTTTTAAATCACAAAGATATTCAAAATATTTTCCCTGCTTACTCTCATTTTGAGGGTAAATAATAAAAAGATCCATCTTTGCCTGAATGGGTACGTAGTGCAACCGCACCCCCCGGTGTGAACCATAGCAGGGATATTAAGCAGTTGAACTTTTGCAGGCATATATACACTGGCGAGGGTGTCTATGCTACCTAAAATCGCACGATTACCGAAAAAGGCTTCGTCTACCTTTCCTTCCCTTCAAATAAGGAATTCACTTTCGCTATCTCGTTACGGACGGCTACAAGGGCCGCCCCTGCAAACTTCATGGCGAACTTATGCGACTCGACTAAAGAATTTATTGCATTTATTTGCGTATTCCAAATATTCTTGCTAACTTTGCATCGTTCAGTGGAATGAGGGGCTCCGAGAGAGTTCCTCATTTTTTTATAACAACGTATATGATAGACAAAAACGTCGTAAAGAAATTAGTCGATGAGTGGCTTCAGGACAAGGAATATTTCCTTGTTGACCTCACCGTGAGCCCTGACGACAAGATTACCGTAGAGATTGACCACGCCGACGGCGTATGGATTGAGGACTGCGCCAAGCTGAGCCAGTACATCGAAGACCATCTCAACCGTGACGAGGAAGACTATGAGCTCGAGGTCGGTTCCGCCGGATTGGGCCAGCCGTTCAAGGTAGCCCGCCAGTACGAGATCTTCGTCGGTGAGCCCGTCGAGGTGCTCGATGCCGAAGGCAAAAAGGTGCGCGGCATACTGAAGAGCGTCGACGGCCGCGACTTCACCGTCACCGTCAACGAGAAGGTGAAGGTTGAGGGCAAGAAGCGCCCCGTGAAGATGGATGTCGACCACCAGTTTAATATGGACAATGTAAAATACACGAAATATTTAATCAGTATCAAATAAAAGCTATGGCAGCA
Organism: uncultured Prevotella sp.; assembly: GCA_900315835.1. GTDB lineage: Bacteria > Bacteroidota > Bacteroidia > Bacteroidales > Bacteroidaceae > Prevotella. The sequence continues at coordinate 16,545 of ONAR01000010.1, read as the reverse complement.
ATAAAGAAAGATGACGAGCAGGTGAGCATGATCAGCTCATTCCGTGAGTTTCAGGATACCAAGCATATCGACCGCACCACATTGGTGAGCGTGCTCGAGGAGAGTTTCCGCAATGTTTTGGCTAAGATCTATGGCACCGATGAGAACATCGACGTCATCGTCAACCCCGACAAGGGCGACTTCGAGATTTACCGCAACCGTGTGGTGGTCAACGACGGCGAGGTGGCCGACCAGAACAAGGAAATCAGTCTGAGCGACGCCCGCAAGATTGAGGACGACTATGAGGTCGGTGAGGAAGTGTCGGAGCGTGTCAACTTCGCCAAGTTCGGCCGCCGCGCCATCCTCACCCTGCGCCAGACGCTGGCCAGCAAGATTCTCGAACTGGAGCACGACGCCCTGTTCAATAAATACAAGGACCGCGTGGGCCAGGTCATCTCGGCCGAGGTCTATCAGGTGTGGAAGCGCGAGGTGCTGCTCGTCGACGACGACAACAACGAGCTCATCCTGCCCAAGAGCGAGCAGATTCCTGCCGACCAGTACCGCAAGGGTGAGACCGTCAGGGCTGTCATAGAGCGTGTCGACAACGAAAACAACAATCCTAAGATTATCCTCTCGCGCACCAGTCCCACCTTCCTTCAGCGTCTGCTGGAGCAGGAGGTGCCTGAGATTGCCGACGGCCTCATCGTCATCAAGAAGATTGCACGTATGCCCGGCGAGCGCGCCAAGGTAGCCGTTGAGAGCTATGACGACCGCATCGATCCCGTGGGCGCCTGCGTAGGTGTGCATGGCAGCCGTGTGCATGGCATCGTCAGAGAGCTCTGCAACGAGAACATCGACGTCATCAACTGGACCGCCAACACCCGTCTGTTCATCCAGCGCGCACTGAGCCCCGCTCAGGTCAGCGACATCAAGCTCGACGAGGAGAACAAGAAGGCTGACGTCTATCTGCAGCCCGACCAGGTGAGCCTCGCCATCGGCCGTGGCGGACTCAACATCAAGCTCGCTTCCATGCTCACCGAGTACACCATCGACGTCTACCGTGTGGTCGACGACAACGGCAACGGCAACAGCGAGGACGACGACGTCTACCTCGATCAGTTCAACGACGAGATTGACCAGTGGATCATCGACGCCATCAAGGGCATCGGTCTGCAGACGGCCAAGGAGGTGCTCAATGCACCCCGTGAGATGCTCGTCGAGAAGGCCGACCTCGAGGAGGAGACCGTTGACCATGTGCTTGAGGTGCTGAGGAAGGAGTTTGAATAATACATAAACAATACATTTAAATAATCAATACAAGGTCAGTGCCCCATCCGGCAAGACCGCCGGACGGCACTGCACCCGAGGAACAGTTTTATATGAGCATCAGATTAAACAAAGCATTACGAGAATTGAACATAGGACTCCAAACGGCAGTTGGATTCCTACAAAAGAAGCCTCAGTTGGGCGAGGTGAAGGCCGACCCGAGCTTTAAGCTCAGCGACGACCAGTACCGTGCGCTCGTTGAGACCTTCAAGGAGGATGCTGCCGTGCGCGAGAAGGCCGAGCAGCTATTCAAGAAGCCTACCAAGGAGAAGAAACCGGCGCAGAAGCGCCCCGAGCAGAAGGCACCGGATGCTTTGGGAGGCAGGCAGGTGTATACGCCGTTGGGCAAGATACAGCTCGACAAGCACGGCAATCCGGTGAAGCCTGTTGCCGCTGATGCTCCGTCTGCCCCCAATGGTCAGCTAACAGGGACTGCTGCCGTCGGTCCCCAGCAAGTGGCTCCGGCCGCTAAGCCCACTGAGCCCACAGCCGCCAAGCCTGCTGAGCCAAAGCCAGCACCGTCAACCGCACAGCCCGCATCTGCCGCTGCTTCGGTCAACACTCCAGCTGCTAAGCCAGCTGAGCCCGCTGTGAAGCCTGCAGAGCCGGTAGCTGCTAAGCCCGCTGAACCAGCCGCTAAGCCTGCTGAGTCAGCAGCCGCTAAGCCAGCCGAGTCCGCTCAGAATAAGCCGGCATCTGCTGCAACTGTTAACGCCAGCAAACCTGCTGAACCAGCCGCCAGCAAACCCGCTGAGCCCGCAGTCGCTATGCCTGCGGAACCAGCTGTGAAGCCAGTTGAGCCTTCAGCCGCTAAGCCTGCCGAGGTCGTTGTTAAACCTGCCGCCGCTAAGCCTGCAGCACCAGCTGCTAATCCCGCCGAGTCTGCTCAGCATAAGCCGGCATCGGCTGCCGCAGCCGCTAAGCCTGTTAACCAGAGCAAGCCCGTCAACCCGAGCCCTGCAAAGCCCGCCGAGAAGCCAGCTGCCGTCAAGGTGGCCGAGGTGAGCAAGCCCGCTGAGCCTACCATCTTCCGCACCAAGACCGAGTCGCGCATCGACAACACGCCGAAGGTGACCGTGCTGGGCAAGATTGACCTCAGCTCAATCAACAGCAGCACCCGTCCGAAGAAAAAGTCGAAGTCGGAGCTGCGCCGTGAGCGTGAGAACCGCCAGCAGAACGCCAACGGTGGCAACAACGCCAACCGTGGCAAGCGCCAGCGCATCAATAGTAATAAGGTGGACATCAATGCCGCCGCCAATCAGGCTGCCAACAAGAACGGCAACGGCGGTGGAAAGAAGAAGAAAAACCGCAACCGCGCCCAGAAACCGTTGGAGGTGAACGACGAGGATGTGGCACGCCAGGTAAAGGAGACGTTGGCACGCCTCACCAGCAAGACGCAGAACAAGCGTGGCGCCAAGTACCGTAAGGAGAAGCGCGAGGCCGTGCAGGAGAAGCTCGACGCCGAGGCACGTCAGGAGAAGAAGGAGAGCAAGACGCTGAAGCTCACCGAGTTCGTGACCGTATCCGAGTTGGCTACGATGATGAACGTCTCGGTGACGCAGGTCATCTCCACGCTGATGAGCATCGGCATCATGGCCTCCATCAACCAGCGCCTCGATGCCGAGACCATCAACATGGTGGCCGAGGAGTTCGGCTTCAAGACCGAGTACGTCAGCGCTGAGGTGCAGGAAGCCGTGAGCGAGGAGGAAGACGACGAGAGCGACCTCGTACCGCGTGCGCCGATTGTGACCGTCATGGGTCATGTCGACCACGGTAAGACCTCGTTGCTCGACCATATCCGCAACACCAACGTCATCGCCGGTGAGGCCGGCGGCATCACGCAGCACATTGGTGCCTACAGCGTGACGCTGAAGAACGGCCGCAAGGTGACCTTCCTCGATACCCCGGGTCATGAGGCTTTCACTGCCATGCGTGCCCGCGGTGCGCAGGTCACCGATATCGCTATCATTATCATCGCCGCCGACGACTCGGTGATGCCTACCACCAAGGAGGCCATCGCCCACTGTCAGGCCGCAGGCGTGCCGATGGTGTTCGCCATCAATAAGATTGATAAGCCGGGAGCCAATCCCGACAAGATACGCGAGGATCTCGCCAACATGAACCTGCTCGTCGAGGAGTGGGGTGGTAAGTACCAGTGCCAGGAGATCAGCGCCAAGAAAGGCATCGGCGTCGACGACCTCATGGATAAGGTGCTGCTCGAGGCCGACATGCTCGAGCTCAAGGCCAACCCCAACCGTAAGGCTACGGGTACGGTCATCGAGTCGTCGCTCGACAAGGGCCGTGGCTACGTCTCTACGGTGCTCGTGAGCAACGGTACGCTCCACGTGGGCGACATCATGCTCGCCGGTACGTCGTGGGGCCGCGTCAAGGCTTTGTTCAATGAGCGTAACCAGCGCATCGACAACGTGAAGCCCGCTGAGCCCGCCATCGTGCTGGGTCTGAACGGAGCGCCTACCGCCGGTGATGCCTTCCACATCATCGACACCGAGCAGGAAGCCCGTGAGATTGCCAACAAGCGTGAGCAGCTCCAGCGTGAGCAGGGCCTGCGTACGCAGAAGCGCCTGACGCTCGGCGACATCTCTCACCGCATCGCCCGCGGCGAGTTCCATGAGCTCAACATCATCGTCAAGGGTGATACCGACGGTTCGGTTGAGGCTTTGTCCGACAGCTTCCTCAAGCTCAGCACCGAGAAGGTGCAGGTCAATGTCATCAGCAAGGCCGTGGGTCAGATTTCCGAGAACGACGTCATGCTCGCCAGCGCCTCCGATGCCATCATCGTAGGCTTCCAGGTGCGCCCGTCGGGTGAGGCCCGTAAGCTCGCCGACCGCGAGGGCGTTGAAATCAACACCTACTCCATCATCTACGACGCCATCGACGACATCAAGGCCGCCATGGTCGGCATGCTCGATAAGGTGAAGAAAGAGGTGGTCACCGGTGAGATTGAGGTCAAGCAGGTGTACAAGATTTCCAAGGTGGGTACCGTGGCCGGTGGTCTCGTCAACAGCGGCAAGGTGCACAGCAAGGACAAGGTGCATGTCGTGCGCGACGGCATCGTGGTGCATACCGCACCCATTGCGGCCCTCAAGCGCTACAAGGACGACGTCAAGGAGGTGGCCTCGGGCCTCGAGTGCGGTATCTCGCTGGTCAACTACAACGACATCCAGGCCGGCGACGTGCTGGAGACCTTCACCGAGATTGAGGTCGAACAGAAGTTATAACACCCGGTAACAATTGTGACTGATAAATTCAGGTGGCACGTCATTTGTTGTGTGTCACCTTGAATTGTTTATTAAATATGGAAATAAAGTTAGACAAGGAGAAGAACGCGTTTGTCAAGCAGGTCGCCGACCAGAAGTATGAATACGGCTTCACGACCAATGTGGAGACCGACGTCATACCGCGCGGCCTCAATGAGGACATCGTGCGTTTGATCTCGCATAAGAAAGGCGAGCCCGATTGGCTGCTCGACTTCCGCCTCAAGGCGTTCCGCTATTGGCAGACGCTGCCCGTGCCCACATGGGGCCACGTGCATGTGCCGCCAATCGACTTCCAGGCGATATCGTATTACGCCGACCCGATGGCGAAGAAACCGGTCAACAAGGAGATTGACCCCGAGTTGGAGAAGACCTTCGACAAGCTCGGCATCCCCCTGGAGGAGCGGCTGGCGCTCAGCGGCACCGCCGTCGACGCCATCATGGACTCGGTGTCGGTGAAGACCACGTTCAAGAAACAGCTGGCCGAGAAGGGCATCATCTTCTCGTCGATCGGTGAGGCTGTCAAGCAGCACCCCGACCTCGTGCGTCAGTATTTAGGCAGTGTGGTGCCTTACCGCGACAATTTCTCTGCGGCGCTCAACTCCGCCGTGTTCAGCGACGGTTCGTTCGTCTACATCCCTAAGGGCGTGCGCTGTCCGATGGAGCTCAGCAGCTACTTCCGCATCAACGCGCGCAACACCGGTCAGTTTGAGCGCACGCTCATCGTGGCCGACGACGACAGCTACGTGAGTTACCTCGAGGGCTGTACGGCGCCGATGCGCGACGAGAACCAGCTGCATGCCGCCGTGGTCGAGATTGTGGTGATGAACAACGCCGAGGTGAAATACTCCACCGTACAGAACTGGTACCCGGGCGACGAGCAGGGTAAGGGCGGCGTGCTCAACCTCGTGACGAAGCGCGGCGACTGCCGTGGCGTCAACTCGAAGCTCTCATGGACGCAGGTCGAGACCGGTTCGGCCATCACGTGGAAATATCCGTCGTGCATCCTGCGCGGCGACAACTCGCAGGCTGAGTTCTACAGCGTCGCCGTGACCAACCACTATCAGGAGGCCGACACGGGTACGAAGATGATCCACATGGGTAAGAACACCAAGTCGACCATCATCTCCAAGGGCATCTCCGCCGGACACTCGCAGAACTCCTATCGCGGTCTGGTGCGCGCTACGGCCAACGCCGACAACGCCCGCAACTACTCCTCGTGCGACTCGCTGCTCCTTGGTTCCGACTGCGGCGCCCACACCTTCCCCTACATGGACATCCACAACGACACCGCCGTCGTGGAACATGAAGCCACCACTTCGAAGATTTCTGAGGACCAGCTGTTCTATTGCAACCAGCGTGGCATCCCCATGGAGGACGCCGTCGGCCTCATCGTCAACGGCTACGCCAAGGATGTCCTCAACAAGCTCCCCATGGAGTTCGCCGTCGAGGCACAGAAACTCCTCAGGGTCTCGCTCGAAGGAACTGTTGGATAGCTTCTATAGCTTCTATAGTATCTATAGCATCTATAGTATCTATAGCATCTATAGCATCTATAGTATCTATAGCATCTATAGCATCTATAGCATCTATAGCATCTATAGTATCTATAGCATCTATAGCTTCTATAACCCCTTAAAAACAACTTAAAGTTATGTTAGTAGTAAAGAATCTCCACGCCACTATTGCTGGCAAAGAAATATTGAAAGGCATTGACCTGACGGTCAACGACGGCGAGATACACGCCATCATGGGCCCCAACGGGTCGGGAAAGTCAACACTGAGCGCCGTGCTCACCGGTAACCCGCTCTATACCGTCACCGAGGGCGAGGCTTGGTTCAACGGCAAGAACCTGCTCGAGATGAAACCCGAGGACCGCGCCCGCGAGGGCCTCTTCCTCTCGTTCCAGTACCCCGTCGAGATCCCCGGCGTGTCGATGGTCAACTTCATGAAGGCCGCCGTCAACGCCAAGCGCCAGTACGAGGGCAAGGAACCGCTCAAGGCCGCCGAATTCATGAAGCTGATGAAAGAGAAGCGCGAGCTTGTCGAACTCGACCCGAAGCTCTCGCGTCGTAGCGTCAACGAGGGCTTCTCGGGCGGCGAGAAGAAGCGCAACGAAATCTTCCAGATGGCCATGCTCAACCCGAAACTCAGCATCCTCGACGAGACCGACTCTGGCCTCGACGTCGACGCCATGCGCATCGTGGCCGACGGCGTCAACAAACTCTTTACGCCCGACAAGTCGATTATCGTCATCACCCACTACGAGCGTTTGCTCGACATGATTAAGCCCAGCGTGGTGCATGTGCTCTACAACGGCCGCATCGTGCGCACCGCCGGACCCGAGCTCGCCAAGGATATCGAGAAGCGCGGTTACGACTGGATCAAGGAAGAGGCCGATAAGAAATATGGTAAGTAAAGGCTACGACTATGGCAAGTGAACAACAATATATCGACCTCTACAGCCAGTCGCGCCAACTCATCTGCGACCATTCGGCAGCGGTGATGAATGCACCGCGCGATGCGGCTTTTGAGGCCTTCCGCCGCCTGGGCTTCCCCTCGCGCAAGGTGGAGCGGTATAAGTACACCGACATGCAGGCGCTCTTCGCGCCCGACTACGGCCTTAACCTCAACCGCTTGGATATTCCCGTCAATCCTTATAGCGTGTTCAGCTGCGACGTGCCCAACCTCAGCACCTCGCTCTACTTCGTCGTCAACGATACGTTCTACAAGCAGGCGCTGCCGAAGGTCAGTCTGCCCGAGGGCGTCACGGTGATGAGTCTCAAGGACGCCGCCGAGCAGCAGCCCGAGCTCATCGCCCGCTATTACGCCAAGATTGCGAAGTCGGACGACGATGCCGTCACCGCACTCAACACGATGCTGGCGCAGGATGGCTTGTTCATCCACGTCGGCCGCAATGTCTGCGCCGACCGCGCCATTCAGGTGGTCAATATCCTGCGCTCCGACGTCGACCTCATGGTCAACCGCCGCGTGCTCATCGTCATGGACGAGGGCGCCGAAGCCAAACTGCTGTTCTGCGATGACTCTGCCGACGACCGCCAATTCCTCGGTACGCAGGTCATCGAGGCTTATGTGGGTGAGAATGCCAGCCTCGACCTCTATTGCCTTGAGGAAACCACGGCGAAGAACACGCGCGTGAGCAATGTCTATATCGACCAGCAGGCCAACAGCCGCGTCAACCACGATGTCATCACGCTGCACAACGGCGTGACCCGCAACATGCTCAACCTCACGTTCAAGGGCGAGGGCGCCGAGTGCTGGTGCAACGGCTGCGTCATCGCCGACAAGAGCGAGCATGTCGACAACAACACGCTCATCGACCATCAGGTTGGCCACTGCATGTCGCACGAGCTCTACAAATACGTGCTCGACGAGCATGCCGTCGGCGCCTTCGCCGGTCGCGTACTGGTGCGCCACGACGCGCAGAAGACGGAGTCGGACGAGCGCAACCAGAACCTCGTGATGACCAAGGCCGCACGCATGTATACCCAGCCGATGCTCGAGATCTATGCCGACGACGTGAAGTGCTCCCACGGCTCCACGGTGGGGCAGCTCAACGACGCCGCGATGTTCTACATGCAGCAGCGCGGCATCGACGAGCATGAGGCCAAGTTGCTGCTCGAGTTCGCGTTCATCGGTGAGGTCATCGATCAGATCAAGCTTGAGCCCCTGCGCGACCGTCTCCATCAACTGGTGGAGAAACGCTTCCGCGGTGAGCTCGGCACCTGTGCCGGCTGCAAGGTCTGCGCCCCGAGGCTGCAGGGATAACCCATAGAAGAATTTGAATGATGTACGATATTAATAAGGTGCGGGCCGACTTCCCGATACTCTCCCGTGAGGTGCACGGCAAGCCGCTCGTTTATCTCGACAACGCCGCCACGACGCAGAAGCCGATGTGCGTGCTCGACGCCATGCGCGACGAGTACCTCAACGCCAACGCCAATGTGCACCGCGGCGTCCACTACCTCAGCGTGCAGGCTACCGAGCTCCATGAGGCTGCCCGCGAGACTGTGCGTCGCTTCATCAACGCCCGGTCGACGTCGGAGATTGTCTTCACGCGCGGCACCACCGAGGGACTCAACCTCGTTGCCGCCACGTTCTCCGAAGCGATGATGCAGCCGGGCGACGAGGTCATCGTCTCGGTGATGGAGCACCACTCCAACATCGTGCCCTGGCAGCTCGCCGCCGCCCGCAAGGGCATCCGCCTGCGCGTCATCCCGATGACCGACGACGGACTCCTCGACCTGCAGGCCTTTGAGCAGTTGTTCAACGAACATACGAAGATAGTAAGCGTTGCCCACGTGAGCAACGTCCTCGGTACGGTTAATCCCGTGAAGGATATCGTGCGCATCGCCCATGCCCACGACGTTCCCGTGATGGTCGACGGCGCCCAAAGCACGCCCCATTTCAAGGTCGACATGCAGGATCTCGACTGCGACTTCTTTGTCTTCAGCGGTCATAAGATGTACGGTCCTACGGGCATCGGCGTGCTCTATGGCAAGGAGGACTGGCTCGACCGTCTGCCGCCGTATCAGGGTGGGGGAGAGATGATTGAGCATGTGAGCTTCGAGAAGACCACGTTTGAGAAGCCGCCATTGAAGTTCGAGGCCGGCACGCCTGATTATATCGCATCGCATGGTCTGGCCACAGCCATTGACTATATGATGCAGTTGGGTATGGAGAATATCGAGGCCCACGAGCGCGCCCTCACCGACTACGCCCTCCAGCGCCTCTCTCAGATTGACGGAATGAAGATTTATGGGCCAATTCCTCTCTCAAGCGACTCTTCCCTTCTCACTTCTAATTGTAATGACGGGACTTCAGAACTTCCGGACTTCCGGACTTCCAATACCTCCCACGATGCGGTCGTCTCCTTCAATGTGGGCGACATCCACCACATGGATATGGGTACGTTGCTTGATCAGTTAGGCATTGCCGTGCGTACCGGCCATCATTGTGCCCAACCGTTGATGGACCGCTTGGGTGTCCTCGGCACTGTCCGCGCTTCCTTTGCCCTATACAATACAAAGGAGGAGATTGACGTGCTGGCCGAAGGAATAGAGCGGGTGAGGAGGATGTTTTAGCCACATGCGGCACAGCTCCGGCCCCACCCCCTCGGCTCGTTTACGAGCCGAGGGCCCTCCCCCAAATGGGGAGGGTGAGATTTCAATAAGCAACACATAGCCGTTGCTTTGTTTGTTGCCGATCCGTAGGCCGCTGTCATATGTTTAGCACGCATATTTCACCCTCCCCATTTGGGGGAGGGCCCTTTGCGCAAGGCGCAAAGGGGGTGGGGCCGTAGTGAGGCCGTAGTTGTGCCGTAGGGCCGTAGGTGGGGCTCCTATATTCTTTTCTTGCACTCCCTCAAGCTTCCCACCAGCCACACGCAGCAGGCCAAGCGGGCAATAATCGGCATGTCGGCGGGCAGCGCGGTGACGAGAAAGGCGGCCTGCGTGTTGATGAGCAATGCCGTCTGACCCATCGTCAGTTCCTTGCCGCATACCGAGGAGTAGTAGGCGCGCAGCCATACCACCGGTGCCTTAACCAAGTCGAGCACCGTCTTCCACATACCTTTCAATACTAAAGCCTTCGGGTATGCGCTCTTCTGCCACACGCTTTTCTGACATGTTGCTTTGAGTCTCATGCCGGGCGTCTGCTCCAGTGCAGGCATCATCATATTCTTCTCCATTGTCGTTTGTTTTATGATTCACGCTGCAAAATTATCGATTAAAAGCGAAATATATTTTCAATTCCATCGTTGTAGTAGTTAAAAAGGTTAATAGTTTAATTGCAATCGCATCATCCTATGACAAAGCATCAACTCTTGCCTTATCTCGATCATACCAAGGTGGAAGCGGGCTGCGATGAGGCGGGCCGTGGCTGTCTGGCGGGCAGTGTGTTTGGCGCAGCCGTCATCCTGCCCCACGACTACGACAATCCGCTGCTCAACGACTCTAAACAGCTCACCGAGAAGCGCCGCTATGCCCTGCGCGAGCAGATTGAGCGCGACGCCGTGGCGTGGGCCGTCGGCATCGTGACGCCCGAGGAGATTGATAAGGTCAATATCTTGCACGCCAGTTTCCTCGCTATGCACCGCGCCCTCGACCAGCTCAAGGTGCGCCCTGAGGCACTGCTCATCGACGGCAACCGCTTCGACCCTTACCCCGAGGGCCAGCCCTACACCTGCATCATCCATGGCGACGCCACCTACCAGTCCATCGCCGCCGCGAGCATCCTCGCTAAGACTTACCGCGACGACTACATGGACCGCCTTGCCAAGGAGTATCCGATGTATGGCTGGTCGCGCAACAAGGGCTATCCCACGCGCGAGCACCGCGAGGCCATCCGCCAATACGGCCCCAGTCCCTACCACCGCCGCACGTTCAATCTCTACGGCGACCTACAGCTCGAGCTCGACTTTGGAGAAGCGGCCTCCGCTGCTTCTCAAGCCCTCGCCGCCTCGCAAGCGCCTTCTCCGTCATCTTCTCCCTCTTCCTCTCCCTCTCACCCATCCGACCCATAAACCCCATTCGCCCCATTATCCCCATCTCCCCTGCACCCATAATCCCCATCCCCATGCCCGACAATGAAAAGTTTACCTCCTTCACCCGCTGCCTCGACGTCATCCGGTCTATGGCCGGCGACCGCGCGCAGACTGTGGAGGAGATAGCGAAGACGCTCGGAACGTCAACGCGCAACGTGTATTACCTGCTTAAGGCAATGAAGGACTACGGCTTCTCCATCCGCCGCTACCACGGCCTCTACACCCTCGAGGCGCGGTCGCCGTTCTTCCTCGACATCGCCCAGGCGGTCAACTTCACGCAGGAGCAGGCCACTTACCTCTTCGGCTTGCTCTGCAGCGTGAAGGAGAACTCGCCAACGGTCGACGCCCTCAAGCGCAAGCTGCATTACTACTACCACGTCAACGACCCGGTGACCACGCGGTTCTCGCGCAAGGACTACCGCAACCTCTCGCTCCTGCAGCGTGCGGTGAAGCATCAGCTCATCGTCATCCTCCACGACTACGCCTCGTCCAACAGTCAGACGATGAGCGATAGGGTGGTGGAGCCCTACAATTTCCTCGGCGACGACTCCGACGTCTACGCCTATGAAATCAAATCGCATAAGAACAAGACCTTCAAGATCTCACGCATCGGCAGCGTGGAGGTGTTGCCCGACAACTGGTTCAACACCGACCAGCACCGCAAGGTCTTCACCGACCTGTTCATGTTCAGCAGCGACAGTCCCTGCCATGTGCGGCTGCGCTTCGACCTCGTGGCCTACAACCTCATGCAGGAGGAGTACCCCGCGAGCTACAACCTCATCACGCCCGATGGTGACAAGCATTGGATCTTCGAGGCCGACCTTGCCAATTACATCGGCATCGGTCGCTTCATCCTCGGCCTCTACGACCACATTGAGGTGATTGACGACGATGGCCTCCGCCAGTACCTTCGCGGGAAGATAGAGGAGATGGGGGCGCTATTAGAAGTCCGGAAGGGAGAAGGTTTTAGAAGTCCGGAAGTCAGAAGTCCTGAAGTCCAGTCATTACAATAAGTGGGGAATGGTAGTCCGGAAGGTTTTAGAAGTCCGGAAGGTTTTAGAAGTCCGGAAGGTTTTAGAAGTCCGGAAGTCCAGTCATTACAATAAGCAGGAGTAGGAGCGTCGGCATTCCTGCCGACGAAACAACCAGTGTAGTGGCCGGTCTTGTGCCGGCCACCAACCGCAGATACCCGTCACCACCATAAATCGTTACGATCGTTACGGGGGAGATTACGTATGCGGATGGTGGCCGGCACAAGACCTGCCACTACACTAATACCGAATTTCTCCCTCCCCTTTGGGGAGGGCAGGGGAGGGGCACCTCCTTATCTCACCACAAACTTCTTTCAGCCACGGATATTGTCTTTCAACACGCACCGCGATACCATAGCTATCGCGAGCCCCCAAATATTAAATGGCATTTTCCGCTCATTTTCTGCCCCTTGGCTGTAACATTTCCACCGCTATGCAATCGTTATGATAGACATATACCTAAAAAATCATGGTAAAATGGATTGGTTATCCACGGGGAACCGTTAAAGTCTTGTCGATTACAATGCGTAACTTTGCCGTGGCCGAAAGACGGCCGCGATGTAATTCTTACCTGTTTTAAATTTTACGCTTATGTCTTATTTATCATTCGAAATTGCTATCAAGTTCCACCCCTTCCGGCTCCGGATGACAGGTGGGACAAGGCGGCACCGACAAATGCACTCCTTCAGTGTGCTGAGGAAGAAGCGTTGCGCTGCCAGCAGATAGCCAACGGCATGATCGCGTATGAGCGGCATAAGACCGGCCAGCTCATCACCATCAAACTGGAGCCCTGCATGCAGGACATCATCGACCGCTACACCTCCGGTCATGAGACCGACGGATACGTCTTCCCCATCCTCACCACCACCAACCCGAGCCAGGCCTACCACCAGTACCAGTCGCGCCTCAGGGCCTACAACCGGGCACTGCACCAGCTGGAGAGAAAAGCCAGATTGCACGGCGTGCTCACCTCCTACGTCGTCAGACATACCTGGGCAAGCCTCGCCTACGACACCAACATCGACCTGGCTGTCATCTCAAGCGCTCTTGGACATTCCAACACAAACACAACGCGCGTATACATTCAGAGTATCAATAACCAGCGACTCGCTGATGCCAATCAGAAAGTACTGAACCGCATCATCACTGCTTATCTGGCATCGAAATAGTAACAAAGTGGACCGAAAAAAGTCGCACAATGCAAGTTTTTGATGCAAAAAGGCATAAATTTCAGCGAATATGTAAATTTATAACCATTTTATTTGGTGCAAATGAAAACTTTATTTAATTTTGCAACATTGTTTAAGACAATGTTTAAAATTACGTAAGGGAAAGAGATTTTAGGTATACATAACATCCCGTCCGCCTCCCGCGCGGAGGAAGATGAGATAATGGCAAAGAAAGCTTAATAGGCATAGAAATAACATTATATATAAGTATCAATTTAAACGAGAGAATTTATGGAAAAAAGACTAATGATGTTTTTGGTCGGGTTCTTCCTCTTTGTCGGAAGCGCACTGGCCCAGACGAAAGTTAGTGGCACCGTAACCTCCAGCCAGGACGGCGAGCCCATCGTGGGCGCTGCCGTGAAGGTGGAGGGCACCAACACTGGCACAGTCACCGATATTGATGGCCATTTCCAGCTCAACGCCCCGGCGGGCGCGAGGCTCACCATCAGCTACCTCGGCATGAAGCCCCAGACCGTGAAGGCCGGCAGCAACATGAAGGTGGTGATGGACACCGACAACAAAACCCTCGACGAGGTGATGGTCGTGGCCTACGGTACGCAGAAGAAAAGCTCGTTCACCGGCTCGGCCGCCATCGTCGGCAGCGACGAGATTGGCAAGGTGCAGGTGACCAACGCCGTAGATGCCCTCAAGGGCAAGGCTGCGGGCGTGCAGATCTACAACGCTACCGGACAGCCCGGCTCAACTTCCACCATCCGCATCCGCGGCATCAACTCCATCAACTCTGGCAACAACCCCCTCATCGTGGTTGACGGCTCGCCTTTCGACGGCGACCTCAACACCATCAACCCCGTTGACATAGAGAACATGACCGTGCTAAAGGATGCCGCCTCTACCGCACTCTACGGCGCGCGCGGCGGCAACGGCGTCATACTCATCACCACGAAGTCGGGAAAGAAAGGCCAGAGCGCAAAGATTACCGTCGACGCCAAGTGGGGCTCCAACTCCAAGGCCGTGCCTGAGTACAAGACCATCAACAACCCCGCAGCCTACTACGAGATGTGGTACAAGGGCCTCTACAACTACGCGCAGAACAAACTTGGCTACGATGCCAACGCCGCATGGCAGTGGGTCAACAACAACATGATCAACAGCCAGTCATACGGCCTGGCCTACAACGTCTATACCGTGCCCGAGGGCCAGTTGCTCATCGGCACCAACGGCAAGCTCAACCCCAACGCCACGCTCGGCCGCATCAGCACCATGAACGGCACGCAGTATTATCTCACCCCCGACGACTGGGAGGATGAGATCTACAACAACAGCCTCCGCCAGGAATACACCATCAGCGCCACCGGCGCCAACGATAAGGGCACGTTCTATGGCTCGGCCAACTACCTGAAGAACAAGGGTATCACCGCGGCTTCCGACTACACCCGCTTCACCGGCCGCATGAAAGCCGACTACCAGCTGAAGTCCTGGATAAAGCTCACCGGCAACATGACCTACGCCCACTACGACCAGAACTCCCTGGGCGACGACGGTTCTGAGGGCGGTTCCGGCAACGCCTTCGCGTTCACCAACATCGCACCCATCTATCCCATGTTCATCCGCGATGCCAACGGCAACAAGATCTATGACCAGGCCTCACGCTTGGTACGCTACGACTATGGTGACGGCGTGGTGGTGCCCAACCCACGTCCCTACATCAACCAGTCCAATCCTATCTCGAACAACAAGCTCAACACCAACTACACCGAGGGCAACACCTTCGACGGTACGGGACAGGCTGACATCTATCTTCCCTTCGGCCTCACCTTCACCTCCATCAACAGCGTCTATCTCGACGAGGCACGCTCCACAAACACCGTCAACCCGTTCTTCGGCCAGTATGCAGAGACAAAGGGAAACGTAACCAAGGAGCACCAGCGCACCTGGACCTACAACTTCCAGCAGCGCCTCAACTGGCACCGCACGTTCGGCCTGCACGACATCGAGGTGATGCTCGGCCACGAGTACTACCGTGCCTATGGCTACGACCTCTACGCCAACAAGACCAACCAGTTCTCCGTCTATAACAAGGAGCTTGCCGGAGCCGTGGTCATGGGCAGCGCATCGTCGTCACAGAGCGACTACAACACTGAGTCGTGGCTGAGCCGCGCCATGTACAACTACAACGACCGCTACTTCGGCTCGGTCTCCGTCATGCGCCAGGCCTCGTCGCGCTTCGACAAGAACCACTGGTGGGGCACATTCTGGTCGCTCGGCGGCGGATGGCTCATCAACAAGGAGAAATGGTTCAACGCTCCCTGGGTGGACGAGCTGAAGCTCAAGGCCTCCTACGGTGAGAACGGCAACGACCGCATTGGCTCCTACCGCTACATACGCTACTTCTCCATCAGCAACTCCAACAACAACGTATCCCTCACCCCAAGCTCGCTCGGCAACGTCAACATCTCGTGGGAGAAGAACGGCAAGTTCAACATCGGCGCCGACTTCTCGTTCTGGAACGGACGCCTGAGCGGCACCGTGGAATACTACAACAACACCACAAAGGACATGCTGTCGTGGGTGCCCCTGCCTCCATCCTTCGGCTGGAGCGGCTATTATGACAATGTGGGCAACATGAAGAACAACGGTGTCGAGATTGACGTGCGCGGCGATGTCATCCGCAACAACGAACTCACCTGGTCGCTCTATGCCAACTTCACCACCAACCACAACGAGATTACCAAGCTGGCCCCCAGTCGCAAGAAGAACTACCAGGACGGCATCGGCCTGGGCTATTCCAGCGGCAGCTACTTCTACAAGGAGGGAGAGTCGGTGGCCACCTACTACGCCAAGCGCTACGCCGGCCCCGACCCCAAGACGGGCGAGGCCCTCTACTACAAGAATGTGTTTGAGAAGGACGCCAACGGCAACGACGTGTATTACGACAACGACAACAACGTGGTTGACCGCAACACCTACACCGGCACCACACACCGCAAGGTGGTGAGTCAGGAGAAGACCGCCTCGTACAACGACGCCAGCGACTATCTCTGCGGCGACATGCTGCCCGACGCCTACGGCGGCTTCGGCACAAGCCTGTCGTGGAAGGGCATCGACTTCTCGGCCGACTTCCAGTACCAGCTCGGCGGCCAGGTGTATGACGGCACCTACGCCGGCCTGATGAGCTGCTC
>ONAR01000018.1 GCA_900315835.1 uncultured Prevotella sp. | reverse complement strand
ACGCGGATTTCATTGATGGCATCCTATGCGCTGTCAGCGAGATCTGCGTGAGCTAAAAAAGGCGGATGCGCTTACGCTGATCTCGCAGATGGAGACACGTCCGCAACACCGGCGGCTGGTGGCCGGCACCAGGCCGGCCACTACACTGTCACCGGTGGCGTACATCACCACGGACTTTATCGGCTGCGCCCTTTTACGCAGCAAGCACAATGCTGCTGGTGAAATCAGCGCCATCAGCGTGAGATAGAAATTAGGATGCCAAAGTTATCGTCCCCCACGGACATTATCGGGTGCGTCGGAGGGGCTGCAGTTTTTTTAATAGTGGAACGAGCTGCCGCCGAGGAACTCGCGCATGAGGCTCGTGGGCGGGATATCCTTGTTGGGAATCGGTCGGATATAGCTCAGGAACTTACGCAGGCGGTAGGCCTCGGAATATTCGGGGCAGTTCTCAGGCACCTGCTCAAGCAGCGGCTCGGCCTGTTCCTTGATGACGCCCAACTCAAAGAGCATGGCGGAGTTGAACATCGCGTCGGCATTCTCCTGGTTGGGGAAGATCCATTTGTTCTCACCGGCCCTGACCGAAGGCCAGCGGTGGATGCTCTCCTGCGCATTGACACCACGGTATTTATAGTCGCGGATGATGCGGCGCAGCAGACGGTTGTCGGTCGTGGGGATGTAGTTGTGGTCGTCGAGCAGGATGGTGGTCAACGCCGAGACATAGACGCGGAACTTCTGCTTTTCCGGAATCTCCGACGTCAGCTCAGGGTTGAGCGCATGGATGCCCTCGACGACGAGGATGTCGTTCTCCCCCATCTTCAGTTTCTTGCCGCTCGGATGGCTGGTGCCAGTGGTGAAGTCGTACTTAGGCAACTCCACCTCCTCGCCACGGAAGAGGGCATTAAACTGCTCATTAATCAGTTTGAGGTTGAGGGCATAGAGGCTCTCGTAGTCGTATTCGCCATTGGCATCCTTCGGCGTATGCTGGCGGTCGACGAAATAGTCGTCGAGCGAGATCTGCAGCGGCCGTATGCCGTTGGCTAACAGTTGGATGCTGAGACGCTTGCACGTCGTGGTCTTGCCCGACGACGACGGACCGGCGAGCAACACGAGCTTCACGCCTTTGCGCGAGGCTATCTCGTCGGCAATCTCCGAGATGCGCTTCTCCTGCAGGGCCTCCGACACATTGATAATCTCGGTGGCCAACCCCTTATCCACCAGTTCGTTGAAGTCGCCCACCGTTCGGATGCCTACGATGTCCTGCCAGCGATGATGCTCCTTGAACACGCCGAACATCTTGTCCTGATGCGTCATCTCGGGCAGCACGCTGGGGTTCTTGATGGCAGGAATACGCAGCAGCGCGCCGTCGAAGTATTTCTCCAATCCGAAGAGGTAGATGTCCTTCGTATTGGTGAGCAGCGAACCGTAGTAGTAATCCACGTAGTCGTCAATCTTATAATAAGTGGTGTAGAGCTTCCCCGCGCTCTTCAGCAGCTTCACCTTCACCATGTCGCCACGCTCCTCAAACATCTTCACCGCTTCCTCGGTGGGCACCTCGTAGCGCAGGATGGGGTATGCGGCATCGATGATCTGCTGCATGCGCTGGCGTATCTGGTCGACATCCTCCAGTTCGACGGGGTGGCCAATCTGCAGGTTGACGTAGAAACCATTGCTCACAGGGATGTCGATAATCACCCGACTGCGCTTGTAGATGTCGTGCACCGCCTTGCAGAGAATGAAGAACAGCGTGCGCGTGTAGTTGCGTGAGCCGGGCTCCGACGTCATGTCGAGAAACTCCACATCCTTGTTGTGGTAGAGCCGGTAATGCAGCCCTTCCACCTTATTATTTATTCGGGCGCATATCGGACCATGGTTCATTTCGACCCCCGAAGCGTTAAAAACTTCAGAAAGTGTGCTTCCGGGAGCGATATTTAATACCTTTTTATTATTTTTGCAACGGATTTGTAATAGTTGTTTCTGTGCTGTCATATTGCTTGATTATTAATTTAGCGATTTGACGGTAAAGTTAGCAAAAAACAAGATAGCATGCTTCGGCGGTATTAATAAACTTAGTTAAAATATGACGATTCTACTTTTAAAGATTGTTGGAGCGCTCGCCTTGCTCATCTATGGTATGAAGGTGATGAGTGAGGCATTGCAGAAGATGGCGGGCCCCCAACTGCGCCATGTGTTAGGTGCGATGACTACTAACCGTGTGTCGGGCGTGCTGACGGGTATGTTCACCACGGTTGCCGTGCAGTCGTCAACAGCCACGACGGTGATGACCGTCTCGTTTGTCAACGCGGGTCTGCTGACGTTGGTGCAAGCCATCTCGGTCATCATGGGCGCCAATATCGGCACCACGCTCACGGCCTGGATTATGTCGGCCGGCTTCTCGTTTAAGATCAGCACCTTCGTCTGGCCAGTCTTCCTTATCGGATTGCTGCTCATCTACTCGAAGCGGAACCGCTATATCGGCGACTTCCTTTTTGGTATCGCCTTCATGTTCTTAGCCCTGACGACGCTCGGAGAGAGTCAGATACCGCCAGCCGAGCTCACCGCCCTCAAAGGTTTCTTTGCCAGTTTCGATCCCAACAGCTTCGGTACCATCCTGTTGTTTTTGTTATTCGGTACCATCCTCACTTGTATTCTTCAAAGTTCGGCCGCGCTGATGGCCATCACGATGATGCTCTGTACGCAGGGCGGACTGCCTATCTACCTCGGCATCGCGCTGGTGATGGGTGAGAACATCGGCACCACGCTCACCGCCAACCTCGTCGCCCTGACGGCCAACACTGAGGCCCGGCGTGCAGCTTTCGGCCATCTGTTCTTCAACGTCTTCGGCGTCATCTGGGTGCTGTGCATCTTTAAGATCTTCGTACGCTTTGCCTGCGGCTTCGTGGGCTTTGACCCCGAGAATACAGCTGTCGTACCTTCGGCCACGCGCCTCACCTTCGCCCTGGCCGCTTTCCACACCTGTTTCAATGTCACCAACACGCTGGTGCTGCTGCCCTTCGTCAAACAGGTGGCTAAGATCTGCTGCTGGGTTTGGAAGCCGAAGCCCAACAGCGAGGACGACGAGTTCCGCCTGCGCTTCATCTCCAGCGGTATCATGAAGACCCCGGAGCTGTCGGTGCTTGAGGCCCAGAAAGAGATTCAGAGCTTTGCCGAGCGCATCCACCGCATGTTCGGCATGGTCAGGGACCTGCTCGAGGAAAAGGATAAGGATAAGTTCCAAAAGATTTACGACCGCATCGTGAAATACGAGAATATCTCCGACAACATGGAGATAGAGATTGCCAAATACCTCGACCAGGTGAGCAACGCCCACCTGAGCGACGACACCAAGGCAAAGATCCGCTCGATGCTGCGTCAGATTTCCGAGCTCGAGAGTATCGGCGACGCCTGCAACAACATGGGCCGCACCATCCACCGGAAGTTCAACTCGAAGGAGGACTTCACCGAGAGCCAGTACGATCACATCCATCAGATGTTCGAGTTGGTCGACGACGCCCTCACCCAGATGAACATTCTGCTCACCGGTCACCGCGAGGAGCTCAATGCAACGCGGTCGTTCAACATTGAAAATGAGATCAACAACTACCGCAATCAGTTGCGCTCGGAGAACCTCAACGACATCAACAACCACCTCTACGACTACGCCTCTGGTACGATGTATATGGACCTCATCCAGGAGAGCGAGAAGCTCGGCGACTACGTCATCAACGTCGTCGAGGCCCGCATGGGCATGAAGTCGGTGTCGTAATGACATGCTTCATTTCGAGAAATCATTTAAGGCCGCTTCCAATTGAGGCGGCCTTTTCTAATGCAACAAGAAAAATATTGTTACCTTTGCACTGTTAACCATACACCATTAGCATTGCAATAGATGAAAAAGAAATACGAAATAGAAATCCCCGAGGGTGCCGACCGCGTGCTGCTGCATGCCTGCTGTGCGCCCTGCTCCACAGCTATCGTTGAATGGATGATGGCGCACGGCGTGCGGCCGACCATCTATTATTATAATCCCAATATCTATCCGCTTGAAGAATACACCATTCGCAAGAACGAGAGCAAGCGCCATGCCAAGAGCCTCGGCCTCGACTGGATTGACGGTGATTACGACCACGACGAGTGGCGGCGTGGCGTCTGTGGACTGGAGAACGAACCGGAGCGTGGCCGCCGCTGTAGCCGCTGCTTCTACCTCCGGCTGTTGGCTTCGGCGAAGATGACGGCACAGTTGGGGCTGCGCTATTTCGCCACAACGCTGGCCTCGTCGAGATGGAAGAGCATTGAGCAGGTCAATGCCGCCGGACTGCAGGCTGCCGCCGAGGTGCCGGGTACCACCTTCTGGGCGCAGAACTGGCGTAAGGGTGGCCTACAGGACCGCCGCAACGCGTTGCTAAAGGAGTACAACTTCTACAATCAACTTTATTGCGGCTGCGAGTTCAGCATGCCGAAGGAAAAGCCCGCCGAACCATCGCCTCTTCCCCAGTCATAAACGATCCGTCTCACACAGATTACGCAGATCTCGCAGAGGAATCAGACTCACGCAGATTACGCGGATCTCGGCGCAGCGGATAAAGTCCGTGGAGGTATGCAACCTTGGTAGCAGTGTAGTGGCCGGTGGCGTACATCACCACGGACTTTATCGGCTGCGCCCGGATCTCGCAGATTTTTCGCAATACCGAGGCAGCCTCTATGCACAGGGTGGTGAGAAAAATCTGCGAGATCATGGGTGGGCAGGAAATCTGAGGGATCCGCGAAATCTGCGTGAGAATTATAGTACCCAGCGGCTTAGCAGCCCTTGTGCGTCATGATGTCGAGCACCTTCTCGTCGGTGGGGCACATCGACTCGCGGCCGATGCTGGTAAGGTTGTGGATGCTCTTATCAACGTTGTCGTCGATGATGCCCTCAGCCGATGTCACGTGATGCCCCGACATCGACAGCAGCGCCGACAGCAGCGCCGACGATACGCCCGAACAGATCTTGATGCTGCACGAAGGTTTAGCCCCGTCGCAGATCATTCCGGTGAGGTTGGCTATCATATTCTGAATGGCGTAGCATACGCGGTTGTAGTCGCCACCCATGAGGTAGACGATGCCGCAACTCGACCCGATGCTGGCCACGACGCAGCCACACAGGGCACTCAACGTGCCGAGGCTCTGTTTGATGTAGATGGCCGTAAGGTGACTGAGCGTCAGCGCACGGATGAGCTCCTCCTCGGTGTTCTCGTTCTCCTTGGCATATACCGCCACAGGATTGGTGGCGCAGATGCCCTGATTGCCCGAACCGCTGTTGCTCATCACCGGAATCATGGCGCCACCCATACGCGCGTCGCAGGCCAATGCCGTCTCGCTGATGATATGGCAGAAGATGGTGTTGCCGAAGATACCGTGGCTCAGCGGGCGGTCGATGGTCTTGCCGAGGCAGTGGCCGTAGTTGCCCTTCTTGCTTTCCTCGGCCGCACGGATGTTGTAGTCGCGCGCCTTGAGGATGAACCTTATCTCGTCAAGTGGCGTGGTCGTGGCGAACTCCCACACCGTCTTCATGTCGAGTTTAAGCACCTTGCCTTCGTTGTCTTCGGCCGTCTGCCCACGCTTGTCGAGCAGCACCTCGCCGTTGCGTTCCTCGTAGACGAAGTGGGTGTGGCTGCCCGCAATGATGGCCGTTGCCTTGTCGCCGTCAGCCTCGCAGGTCACTTCGATATAGAGCTTCTCCGAGATATGCTCTTTGAGTTGGATGCAGATGTGGTCGGGGTTGGCGATATATGCCTTACCCTCCTCCAACGTCTCCGGCGTGAGGTCCTTGATGACCTCCAACTGGTATTCGCTCTTGCCGACGATGGCGCCGAGGGCCACGGCGATGGGCAGTCCTATCATACCCGTTCCGGGGATGCCGACGCCCATCGCGTTTTTCAGCATGTTGGCGCTCAGCCACACCTTGATCTTCTCAGGCCGATGCTGCAGCAGTTCGGTGGCGCGCGCCGTACAGAGGGCCACGGCCATGGGCTCGGTACAGCCCACAGCCGGCACCACCTGCTCATTGATGAGCGCGATGATTTGTTTTCTTGTTGATTGATCCAACATAGTCGTTGTATCTTACTTACGGTAGGCTTCCAGGCCCTTGTTAAGGAACTCGAGGTAGCCGGGGATGTCCTCCTTATAAGTGAATGAACCCGACAGCGGGTTGCCCTCGTTGTCGACCGTCACGTAGAACGGCTGGGCATTGGCGCCGAACTTATGCGCCTGCAGATAGCTCCACTTGTCGCCTACCGTGCGCAGCGTGCGCGTCTGACCGTTGTCATCCTTCACCTCGATGGGTTTGGGCAGCTTGGTCTTGTCGTCGACATACAGCGAGATGAGCACATAGTCCTTCGTGAGTTTGTCGGCCACCTGCGGGTCAGTCCATACGGCAGCCTCCATCTTACGGCAGTTGACGCATCCGAAGCCCGTGAAGTCAATCATCACCGGCTTGCCCTGCGCCTTAGCGGCGGCCATACCGGCCTCGTAGTCGGTGAACTTGGCCTCAACGACCTTATTGTTAAGATTGAAGTCCTGCGTGTTCATTGGCGGTGCGAAGGCGGAGACGGCCTTACAGGGAGCACCCCACAGGCCCGGAATCATATAGATGGCGAAGGCGAACGAGCAGAGGCCAAGCATGATAGCGGGCACCGACATCGGACGGTTGAGGTCGCCACCGATGGCATCCTGGCGGAACTTCAGCCAACCTACGAGGTAAGCACCGAGGGCGCCGAAGATGACAATCCAAAGCGAGAGGAATACCTCGCGGTCCATCAGATGCCAACCATAAGCCAGGTCGGCAACGCTGAAGAACTTCAGTGCAAAAGCCAACTCAATGAAGCCGAGCACCACCTTAATCTGATCCATCCATGAGCCGCTCTTCGGACTCTTCTTCATCAGCGTGGGGAACATGGCAAACAGCGAGAACGGAACGGCCAGGGCAAGGGCGAAGCCGAACATGCCGACGGCCGGAGCGAGCCAGTCGCCCGACGTCACGGTCTGCACCAACAGCAGGCCCACGATGGGCGCCGTGCAGGAGAAGCTCACCAGCACCAGCGTGAATGCCATGAGGAAGATGGAGATCAGACCAGTCGTGTTGGATGCTTTGGTATCCACCTTATTGGCCCAACTGTCGGGCAGTTTGATTTCAAACCAACCGAAGAAGCTGACCGCAAACACCACGAGCAACAGGAAAAGGAAGATGTTGAAGATGGCGTTGGTGGATAGGGCGTTGAGCGTAGACGGACCGAAGATGAGGGTCACGCCGATGCCTAACACCAGGAAGATGACGATGATGGAGATGCCATAAGTGATGGCATCGCGTACGCCTTTCTGTTTATTGTCTTTCGAACGTTTGAGGAAGAAGCTGACGGTCATCGGGATGATAGGCCAGATGCAGGGCATGACGAGGGCGAGCAGACCGCCGACGATGCCCATGAGGAAGATGTACCACAGCGAGTGGTTGGCGATGTCGTTGGCACCGCCAAACTGCTGCAGCTGCTTGATGACCGGCTTCCAGAGCTGTGCCTTGTCGCTGTCGCTGAGCGATGCGGCCATGTTGGCTTGTGCCAGCGAGTCGGCCTGCGCCTGAGCGCTGACCGAGTCGGCCTGCGATCCGTCTTCTGCTACAGCCGTCTGGTCGTCGCCTTCTGTCTTCTCGTCTGCCGCCGCGTCAGTGGCGTCGCTTTTTTTTTCAGCAGCCTTGTCCACGGCCGGACTCTTGCCCGACGCCTTGATGTTGACGTCGGTAGGCGGCATGCAGTTCTGGTCGTTGCAGGCGCCGTAGTTGAGGTAAGCGTCGATGACGTAGTTGGGCTTGGTGAACTTCACCTTCTGCACAAACTGTACGCTGCCCTCGAAGTAGCGCAGGTTCATCTCAAAGATCTTGTCGTAGGCTGAAATCTCGTGGCCTACCGGCTTGAGCTTACCCACGAGTTCCACGCCGTCGAGCTTGTTGACGTTGAACGTGGCCGTCACTGGGCCATCGTTGCCCAGTCCTGTAGAATAGACGTGCCAGCCTTTCTCGATTTTACCGCTGAAAATAATCTCGCCCTCAGCCGTTCCGTTGGTCTTCAATTGGGAACTGAACTTGACGGGATTGAGCATTTGCGCGTTGGCCACCACTGCAATCATCAGCATGACCAAGGTCATCAGTTTCTTCATAAAAGGAATACCTTATTATTTGTTTTTATTTCAGCTGCAAAAGTACGGGTTTATTGCAAAAGTACCAAAGATAAGTCGCAATTTATATCAATTATTATGCAATCCGTCTCATGAGAAATGGCGGGCATTAGAGGAAGCGATGGGGGCATTTATGGTGATATATGACGATAAACAAAGCCATTTGCGGAGATATATCGTCTTATTTTATTAAAATTCTTAAAATAGCTTGCGTATTCGGAGTTTTAGGGCTATCTTTGCGCTGACTAAATCTACCGTAGTCATTCATCTCCATGCCGCAATGGTGGAATTGGTAGACACGAGGGACTTAAAATCCCTTGGCCAGAAATGGCTGTGCGGGTTCGAGTCCCGCTCGCGGCACATTTAAATTCTAATTATTTTCATGTTATGCGTAACCATCTATTTCTATCTCTTTCAGCATGCTCGCTTCTGATGCTGGCATCTTGTTCAAAGATGGGACCTCTGTCAGCCGACAATTTCACGGTTGACCCTAACCCCCTTGAGGCTATTGGTGGCCAGGTTCCAGCTACTATCGACGGTAACTTCCCCGAGAAGTATATGAAGAAAAAAGCTGTTGTTACGGTGATTCCTGAGCTGCGCTACGGCGACGGCCAGGTGACCAAGGGCACCGGTGCTACGTTCCAGGGCGAGAAGGTTCAGGGCAACGACCAGACCATTCCTTACAAGGTGGGCGGCCGCTACACGATGAAGACTTCGTTCCCCTACAACAGCGCTATGCAGAAGAGCGATATGTACCTCACGTTCAATGCACGTGTGGGCAACAAAGAAGTAAGCATTCCCGACGTGAAGGTCGCCACCGGCGTCGTCGCCACATCGGAACTGTATAAGCAGGCCATGAGCTCCTGCATCGCTCCCGATTCCTTCCAGCGCGTGAAGGCTCAGAAGGAGCAGGCCAACATCAAGTTCCTCATCAACCAGGCCAACCTGCGTAAGAGTGAGCTGAAGAGCAACTCGGTGAAGGACTTCGTTGCCATGCTCAAGAAGATCAACAAGGACCGCGAGGGCCTGAACCTCAAGAATGTCGAGGTTTCTGCCTATGCTTCACCTGATGGCGGTTTCGCATTCAACGACAAGCTCTCGAAGAAGCGTGAGAACGTCACCACCAGCTATGTCAACAAGCAGTTGAAGGCCGCCAAGCTGGCCGACGCCGATGTTGATTCCAAGTACACCGCTCAGGACTGGGAGGGCTTCAAGGAGCTCGTTTCAGCCAGCAACCTCCAGGACAAGGACGTCATCCTGCGTGTCCTCGAGATGTACAAGGACCCCGAGGAGCGTGAGAAGCAGATTAAGAACATGAGCCAGGGCTTCCGTGAGCTGGCCGACGGCATCCTGCCGCAGCTCCGCCGCAGCCGCCTCATCATCAACTATGAGACTGTGGGCCGCAGCGACGACCAGATCAAGGAGCAGTATGCTTCTGATCCTTCCAAGCTCAGCGCCGACGAGCTGCTCTATGCTGCAAGTCTCGAGAACGACGCCGACAAGCAGGAGGAAATCTACAAGAAGACCGCTGACCTCTATCCCAACGACTATCGTGCTTACAACAACATCGCAGCCATCGAGGCCGCCAAGGGCAACGAGGACACTGCCGCCAAGTATCTGGCTCAGGCTCAGAACAAGGGCGCCGCTCCTGAGGCTTACGCCAACCAGGCACTGCTCGCTCTGAAGAACGGTAAGGTGAGCGATGCTGAGAACTATCTCTCTAAGGCTACCGACGCCAACTCACTCAACGAGGCTCTCGGCAACCTGGCTCTCGCCAAGGGTGACTATGCTACCGCTGAGAAGGACTTCGGCGACACCGCTTCCAACAGCGCTGCCCTCGCACAGCTCCTCAACAAGCACTATGCTTCAGCCGCTTCTACCCTCGACAAGGTGAAGAACGCCAACGCTGTGACCAACTACCTCAAGGCTATCGTCAACAACCGTCAGGGCAACACCGAGGCTGCTCGCCAGTACCTCAACAAGGCTACCCAGATGAGCTCAGCTCTCGCTGCCTACGCTGCCAACGACCTCGAGTTCGCCAACCTGAAGTAAGCATGGCGACGGTTTAGCCGCAGGCTATTTCAACCAACACTATAAGGAGCCAAGGAGCTATCAGTATGCTCCTTGGCTCTTATGCTTTTAATCTTAAGGCACATTCATAATGTCTTTTCTTTCATCCTTACGCAAAGGCTCCGTAAGTCTCATGGCGCTGTTGGCGCTACTCCTGCTGGCGTCGTGTGGCGAGGACGGTCATCACTTCAAGATTGAGGGCCGCCTGCTGCAGATGAACAGCGGTGAGTTCTACGTCTATAGCACCGACGGCGACATCAACGGCTTCGACACCATCAAGGTCGAGGGCGGCCGCTTCGCCTTTGAGATGCCATGCGAGCGCGCCATGACGCTGACCATCATCTTCCCCAACTTCTCCCAGATACCTATCTTCGCCGAACCGGGCAAGACCGTCACCATCAAGGGGGACGCGTCGCACCTGAAGGCCTTGAAGATCAAGGGTACGAAGACCAATGAACTCATGTCGTCGTTCCGCGAGCGCATTGCCAACGCCTCACCACCCGAGATCAAGCAGTATGCGGCGCAGTTCATCGCCGACCATCCTGAGTCGCCCATCGGCCTTTACCTCGTGCGCCAGTACTTCGTCACCGCACCCATTCCCGACTACGATCAGGCGGCCAAGCTCATCGCCATCATGCGCGCCAAGCAAACCAACAACAACCAGCTCGGTCGCCTTGAGCAGCAGGTCAAGGCGCTTGCAGCCACCGGTGTGGAGAAGCCGCTGCCCAACTTCTCGCTGACCGACATCAACGGCCATCAGGTCACCTCAGCCAGTCTGTCAAGTGGCGTCACCGTCATCCTCGTCTGGGCAACGTGGAACTATAACAGCACCGACATGATGCGGCAGTTGCGCGCCGAACAGACCAGCAGCGGCAAGGACTTCCGCGTGGTCGCCATCTCGGTTGATGCCAGCCAGCAGGAGGTGAGGAATTACGTCAAGTCGAACGACATGCCGTGGACCTTCGTCTGTACGGGTGAGCTATTCGAGACCAAAGCGCTGCAGCAATTGGGCCTGCTCATAGTGCCGGGCAATATGATTGTAAAGAACGGGCGCATCGTAGCGCGCGACGTACCGAGAATGGAGCTGTCGCAGAAAGCGACGAGTCTTTAACGAATGCTTGCCGCAGATGACGACAAGTCTATAACGAACGTTTGCCGCAGAAGATGACGAGTCTGTAAAGCGGCAAGCCGTAAACCTGATTAAGCCAATGCTTGTAAAAACCTATTCCGCTGCCGTCAACGGCCTTGAGGTCACCCGCGTCACCATTGAGGTGAACACGGTGCCAGGCGTAGCCTACCATTTTACCGGTCTCGGCGACGAAGCCGTGCGTGAGGGTCGCGACCGCATCGCCTCGGCCTTTGGCGTTAATGGATTGCATTTCCCCAATGCCGACGTGACCGTCAACATGGCGCCTGCCGACCTGAGAAAGGAGGGCAGCAGCTTCGACCTGCCGCTGGCCATCGCCATCCTCGCCGCCGACGGCCAGATAGCCGCCGATGCACTCGACAGCTACATGCTCGTGGGTGAGCTGAGCCTCGACGGTACCCTGCAGCCGGCCAAGGGTGTGCTGCCCATCGCCATCGAGGCCCGCGCCGAGCATTTCAAGGGCCTCATCGTACCGAAACAGAACGTGCGCGAGGCCGCCATCGTCAATAAACTCGAGGTCTATGGCATGGACAACCTTGTCGATGTCATCAACCTGCTCACGGGGAAGAAGCAATATACGCCGACGACGGTAGACACGCGCAAAGAGTTTTTCGAGCATCAGTATAAGTTCGACCTCGACTACGCCGACGTGCGCGGACAGGAGAGTGTGAAGCGGGCGCTGGAGGTGGCGGCCGCCGGTGGGCACAACCTCATCATGATTGGTCCGCCGGGATCAGGAAAGAGCATGATGGCCAAACGTCTGCCCTCTATCCTTCCGCCGCTGACGCTGGCCGAGAGCCTCGAGACCACGCAGATACATTCCGTGGCCGGTCTGCTGCCTAAGGACTCGTCGCTCATCTCGCAGCGGCCGTTCCGATCGCCTCACCACACCATCTCCGAGGTGGCCCTCGTTGGCGGCGGCAACAATCCCATGCCCGGTGAGATTTCGCTGGCCCACAATGGCGTGCTGTTTCTCGACGAACTGCCCGAGTTCAACAAGCATACGCTCGAGGTGTTGCGCCAGCCGCTCGAGGACCGGAAAATCTGCATCAGTCGGTCGAAATACTCGGTCACCTTTCCGTCGTCGTTTATGTTCGTCGCCTCGATGAACCCTTGTCCCTGCGGCTATTACGGTGACCCCACCCACACCTGCGTGTGTACGCCGGGGCAGATACAGCGCTACTTGAACAAAATCTCGGGTCCGTTGCTTGACCGCATTGACATCCAGTGCGAAATTGCCGCAATCCCCTTTAATGAACTGAGCCGCAGGGCACAGGGTGAACCGTCGGCGAAAATCCGCGAGCGCGTCATCGCCGCCCGCGCCATTCAGACGGCGCGCTTCAAGGATGTGCCGGGCATCCATTGCAATGCCCAGATGACTGAGCGCATGATTCATCAGTATGCGGAGCCCGACAATGAGGGTCTTGAGCTGTTGCGCAGCGCTATGGAGCGGCTGTCGTTGTCGGCCCGCGCCTACAGCCGCATCCTGAAGGTGGCGCGCACCATCGCCGACCTCGCCGCCTCCGACCGCGTCCTCCCCGTCCATCTGGCTGAGGCCATCGGCTACCGCCAGCTCGACCGCGGCGACTGGGCGGAGCGGTAAAAGGCCCTTCCCCTACCCTCGCAGAGGGGGAGGGGAAATCAAAGAGCTATGCCGCTTTACACAGTGAATGGAGCTGCTATCTCAGCGTCCGCATGGCATTGAGCACGCAGAGCACCATCACACCGACGTCGCCGAACACGGCCACGGGCATGGCGAGGTTGCCCAGCAAGCCCGTAGCCACGAGCACGAGGATCAGCACCTTCACGGCGATGGCAAACACGGCGTTCTGCCGGGCGTTGCCAATTGTCTTGCGGGCGATGCGGATGGCAGTGGCAATCTTCGACGGTTTGTCGTCCATCAGCACCACATCGGCGGCCTCTATTGCCGCGTCGCTGCCCAGGGCACCCATGGCGATGCCCACGTCGGCGCGGGCCAGCACCGGCGCATCATTGATGCCGTCGCCGACGAAGGCCAGCGTCGTACCCTGCGGCTTTTGCTGCAGCAATGCCTCCACATGACTCACCTTGTCGGCGGGCAGCAGTCCAGCGTGGTATTCGTCGATGCCCAGTTGGTTGGCAACGGCCGCAGCCACGCTCTCCTTGTCGCCGGTGAGCATCACCGTCTGCCTCACGCCGGCCTTCTTCAGTTGTTCGATGGCGGTGGCGGCATCGTCCTTCATCTGGTCGGCAATGACGATATGCCCCACGTATCGCCCTTCCACCGCCACGTGGATGACGGTACCCGCATGCGCCTTACACAGCGGACACTCCTCGACGGTGGCGCCCTCGGCTGTCATCATCTTCTCGTTGCCCACGCTCACACGGCGGCCATTGACCGTAGCCCTGACGCCCTGTCCGGCAATCTCCTCCACGTCTTCCACCTTGCAGCCGTCGGTCTCGTTGGGATAAGCTTGACGCAGGGCGATGGCGATGGGATGGGTGGAATAGCGTTCCACGTGGGCGGCGAGGTGGAGCAGATCCTCCTCGCTCATCGGCGCCTTATGAACAGCCTGCACCTTGAATACTCCACGCGTCAGCGTACCTGTCTTGTCGAAGACCACCGTCGACAGCTTGTTGAGCGTATCCATATAGTTGCCGCCCTTGATGAGGATGCCCTTACGCGAGGCGCCACCAATGCCGCCGAAGAAGCTCAGTGGCACCGAGATGACCAGTGCGCACGGACAGCTCACCACCAGGAAGCTCAGCGCACGGTAAGCCCATGTCGCCAGACCGGCCTCGTAACTGCTGTAGAACAATGGCGGAATGAAGGCAAAGCCGAGGGCGAGAAACACCACGATGGGCGTATAGACGCGGGCGAAACGACGGATGAACGTCTCGCTCTTCGACTTATTCTCCCCCGAGGCCTCAACAAGTTGGATAATCTTCGATGCCGTCGACTCGCCGAAGGTCTTGTCTACCCTCATCTTCAGTGCGCCGGAGATGTTGATGCAGCCCGAGATGACCTCACTGCCCACGCCGACCTCACGCGGCATGCTCTCACCGGTCAGCGCCACGGTGTTGAGGCTCGAGCGGCCGCCGATGACCGTACCATCCATCGGAATCTTCTCGCCGGGCTTCACGACGACCGTCTCGCCCACCTGCACGGAGGCGGGACTGACCACCGTCACCTGGCCGTTGCGCTCCACGTTGGCCGTGTCGGGGCGGATGTCCATCATCTCAGAGATGGATTTGCGGCTCTTGTCCTCGGCATAGTCCTCGAAGAACTCGCCGACCTGGAAGAACAGCATCACGAATACCGCCTCGGGGAACTGCGGTTCGGCTCCAGGCAGGAAACCGATGCACAGCGCACCAATCGTGGCCACACACATCAGGAAATCCTCGTTGAACGGGTTAGCCTCCTTGATGCCTTCCTCGATGGCCTCCATCAGCACGTCGTAGCTTATTAATAAATAAGGTATGAGATACACGCACAGCTGCGCCCACAGGGGCATGGCAACATGTTTGGTGACCAGCCAGGCGCACATCAGCAGCATGGCAGTGGTGAAGATGCGAATCAATAGTTTCTTGTTCATCTGCTTACTTGTTTTGAATTCTGCTGCAAAGTTAGGGCAATATTTTTGCAACCCGGTTGCAAAGGCATTGTCATTGAAGAATAGTTTTATTGCACTTTTTGGACTACAAAATGGTGATTTTGGTCATATAGCGCAATATTGACATTATTAAGGTAAATATATTCACCTTTAATCTGATAAATATTGCTTTCCTTTGCAACCGGAATCGAAAGAGTCCGCAATCCAATCCGTAAAACAATAAATTAACTGTTAGATATCATCATGGTAGATTTGAATTTAACCTCGAAGATCGTACTCAACCGGGTATCGAAGGAGTTCTATCAGCCCAAGACGGCTGTCGACCGCATTGAGCTCACGCGTATGGAGAAGGTGAACACCGACATCTTCGCCTCTATTGAAGACGGTGCAAAGCACATTGCCGACGGCATTGAGCGTGCACTGAAGGCTAAGCAGGAAGAGGGCAAGTTCCTCACCGTAGCCCTTGGCACGGGTACCAGCCTGACCCCGATTTACGAGGAGCTGGTGCGTCGCCACAAGGAGAACGGCCTGAGCTTCAAGAGCATGGTCGTGTTCAACGGCTATGAGTACTTCCCCCTGTCCAAGGGCAGCAAGATCAGCAGTCTGGCACAGTTGAAGCAACGCTTCCTCGACCAAGTGGATGTGGAGCCGCAGAACGTGTTCTCGCTCGACGGCACCATCTCTCAGGAGGCCGTCAACGACTATTGCCGCCTCTTCGAGCAGCGCATCCAGACCTTCGGCGGTCTTGACATCGCGCTCTTCGGCATTGGCCGCAACGGCAACATCGCCGTCAACGAGCCGGGTTCAAGTCTCGCTTCCAGCACCCGCATCATCCTCGTCGACAACCTCTCCCGCGAGGAGATGACCAACAGCTTCGCCAATGGCGAGCAGGTGCCGCCATGCTGCCTGACCATGGGTATGGGCACCATCCTCAAGGCCAAGAAAGTGTATGTCGTGGCCTGGGGTGAGGAGAAGGCCAGCATCGTCAAGTCGGCCGTTGAGGATAAGGTGAGCGATGCCGTTCCCGCCTCGTTCCTGCAGACCCACAGCAATGCCGACATGGTAATCGACCTCGGTGCCGCCTCTGAGCTCACGCGCATCAAGCATCCTTGGCTCGTCACCACCTGCGACTGGAACGACAAGCTCGTGCGTTCGGCCCTCGTATGGCTTTGCGGCGTCACCCACAAGCCTATCCTGAAGCTCACCAACAAGGACTACAACGACCATGGACTGAGCGAACTGCTCGCCCTCTACGGCTCGGCCTACAACGCCAACATCAAGATTTTCAACGACCTGCAGCACACCATCACCGGATGGCCCGGCGGCAAGCCCAATGCCGACGACACCTATCGTCCGGAGCGCGCCAAACCGTTCCCGAAGCGTGTCATCGTGTTCTCACCGCACCCTGACGACGATGTCATCTCGATGGGCGGAACCATCCAGCGCCTCGTCAACCAGGGTCACGACGTGCATATCTGCTACGAGACATCGGGCGACATCGCCGTCAACGACGAGGAGGTGACTCGCTTCATGCACTTCGTCAATGGCTTCAACCAGTTGTTTATCAACGACAAGGATGAGGTCATCAAGAAGATGTACAAGGATATCAAGGCTTTCCTGGCTCAGAAGAAGGACGGCGACATGGATACCATCGAGGTGCGCACCATCAAGGGTCTGATTCGTCGTGGTGAGGCACGCACGGCCTGCACCTACAACAAGATACCGCTCGACCATGTTCACTTCCTCGACCTCCCGTTCTACGAGAGCGGTAAGGTGGAGAAGCTGCCGATGACCGAGAAGGATGTCGAGATTGTGCGCAACGTGCTCAAGACCGTCAAGCCGCACGAGGTGTTCATGGCCGGTGACCTGGCCGACCCTCACGGCACTCACCGCAAGTGCACCAACGCCGTACTGGCCGCCGTCGACCTTGAGAAGAAGGCCGGTGCCGAGTGGCTCAAGGACTGCAAGTTCTGGATGTATCGCGGCGCATGGGCTGAGTGGCCAATCGAGAACATTGAGATGTGCGTGCCGATGAGCCCTGAGGAACTCCGTTCAAAGCGCAACGCCATCCTGAAGCACAGTTCACAGATGGAAAGTGCACCTTACCTGGGCAACGACGAGCGTCTGTTCTGGCAGCGCGCCGAGGACCGCAACCACGCCACGGCAAAGATGTATCAGGACCTCGGCCTGGCTTCCTACGAGGCCATGGAGGCTTTCTGGGAGTACAAGCCCCTGTAATTCACCCATTGGTATTGGTGTAGTGGCCGGCCTTGTGCCGGCCACCAGCCGCCGGTACGTCTTCATTCGGCAAGCCAAAGAGCTGCAATCGGGAATGACAAAGAAATAGGCTGTTTTCTTTGTCATTCCCTTTGTTTTTGCTATCTTTGTACAATCTTTGCCACATTATGGACAAAACTTATCGGATAGCAGATTTCATGGCCTTGGAGCATCCGGCGGTGTATGCCGACAACTCCTTTTTCGTCCTCTCGCCATTGAAGGACTACAAGGCGCTGTGCCGGGGCATGATGGTCAACGGTCTGACATTCCTGTTCTGTGTGGAGGGTGAGGTCAATCTGAAGGTCAACGACCGTCCGCTGACCATCGCAGCAGGCAACTGCCTCGTCAGTCCGCCTAACACGATGCTCGACGACATTGAACTGCCGTCAACGGCTTCGGCGGTGCTGATTGGCTATTCCATGGAGATTCTCGTGCGCATGCTCACGGGCAGCGGAAGGGTGATGAAGGTCATCAAGGCTTTTGGCCAGAAGGCCGTCATCAACAACGACGAGCGCTACACCAACAACCGCGTCAACACGTTCCTGAACATCCTGCGCTACCGTAATGCGTCGAACGACCTCTACCACGATGAGCTGGTCTACCATCTCTTCGCGTCGATGCTCTTCGACGTCATCAACGACCTGCACATCCCTGCAGGCAACGACGAGACCAACGGCGACGGCTCGGTTCATTACCGCACCGAGCACCTCTATAAGCAGTTCATGGCGCTGCTCAGCAAGACCGACGGACGCGAGCGCACGGTGAACTACTTCGCCGACAAGCTGTTCATCACGCCAAAGTATCTGTCGAAGATTACGAAGCTCTACGCTGGGCGCCCTGCGCTCGACGTCATCACCGCGCACGCCGTGGAGCGACTGAAGATGGAGCTGCGCTATACCGACCGGCCGATGAAAGACATCGCCGACGCCTTCCGCTTCGAGAGCTACCCCACCTTCTGCAAGTTCATCAAGAAGCACCTCGGCTGCACACCGCAGCAATACCGGCTGCAATAATCCTTCTGCTCTTGCGGCATCAAACGTACTTTGTCGAGATGAAAACTTGCCATGTTGCAAACTTACGACAAATAATTCAAACAATAAGTCAAGACCGCTCAGTATTTTCATCGTACCTTTGCAACCATTAAGCACAACTCAATGAAAACCAACGCCGACATTCAGGCAAGAAACAACATCTATCTTGCCTCCAAGCCCCGCTATGAGATTCTCGACGGACTCCGTGGCGTGGCCGCACTCATCATCGTGGCCTTCCACCTCTTCGAGGTCTATTCCGACGGTCATCCCGAGAACCAAATCCTCAACCACGGCTACCTCGCCGTGGACTTCTTCTTCGTTCTCTCCGGCTTCGTCATCGGCTATGCCTACGACGACCGCTGGGACAGGATGTCGACGTGGAACTTCATCAAGCGCCGTCTGGTGCGTCTCCACCCTATGGTCATCTTCGGTTGTCTGTTAGGTGCCGCCACGTTCTTTCTGCAGGGCAGCGATGCCTTTCCACTGGTCGACAAGACGTCGGGCATGATGCTCATCGTGGTGATGCTGTGGTGCTTCACCATCATCCCCACACCGCCCTCGATGGATATCCGCGGCTGGGCCGAGACCAACCCACTCGACGGTCCCGTATGGTCGCTGCAATGGGAATATCTGGCCAACCTGCTTTATGCCCTCATCATCCGCCGTCTGTCGAAGGTAGCGCTGACCGTGTGCGTCATCCTCTTCGGCTGCATGACCGTACTGCTCTGCTTCGACATCGACTGGCTCGGCGTATGGGGCGACAACCGGGCGGCAGCCTACACCGTGATTGGCGGCTGGAGCCTCACGCCCGACCAACTGCTCATCGGCATCACCCGACTGCTTTATCCGTTCTTCGCCGGACTGCTCATCTCCCGCGTGCATAAGCTCATCAAGGTGCGCGGTGGCTTCTGGTGGTGCGGCCTTATCGTGGCCGTCATCCTCGTCATGCCGCGTCTCTGCGGACCCGACCACATGTGGGCCAACGGCCTCTACGAGTGCATCTGCATCCTCGTGATGTTCCCCTTGGTGGTGAGCATGGGCGCAGGCAGCAACGTCACGGGTAAGTTCTCCGTTTCCATCTGCAAGTTCTTCGGCAATGTCTCCTACCCCATCTACATCACCCACTTCCCGCTCGTCTATATCCAGACGTCGTGGGTGACCAACCACCCCGACGCCCCGCTGTCGCAGCACATCGCATTGGGTGTGGGCCTCTACGCTCTCGCCATCTTCAACGCCTATGCCGCCTACAAGCTCTATGACGTACCGGTGAGACGGTGGTTGAAGTCGAAGCTCTTTCGTCCTGCCGTCGGGCAGTGACGAATTAGTGGCCGTCACAAGGCACGGCCACTACACTGAGATCTGCCTTCCCCAATCGGGGAAGGCGAGGAAAGGCTTCTAAGCTTTACAGCGCAGCCTCAGTCTGCTTCTCCACTTCCTTCATGTCAACCGTCGGCTCGAAGCGGGCGATGACCTGACCGTCGCGACTGATAAGGAACTTGGTGAAGTTCCACTGGATGTCATCCTTCTTGCGCGGTTCGGGGTTGGCCTCGTTGTAGAGCTTCTCCATGACGGCGGCCAACTTGGCCTCATAACCGCCTTGGCAAGGCTTCTGGCTCTTCAGCCAGGTGTAGAGTGGCAACTCATTGGCACCATTGACATCGCTCTTCTTGAACTGCGGGAAGTCGGCGCCGAACTTCAGCGTGCAGAACTGCTTAATCTCCTCATCGGTGCCGGGAGCCTGGTGACCGAACTGATTGCAAGGCACATCGAGAATCTCCAGTCCCTTGTCCTTGAGCCGGTGATACATCGCCTCCAAATCCTCATATTGAGGGGTGAAGCCGCATCCAGTGGCGGTATTGACGATAAGGAGCACCTTGCCCTTATACTGTTCCAAACTCACGTCATTGCCTTTCTTGTCCTTCAGGCTGAAATCATAAACTGTTTGCATATCTTTTACTTTGTTTTGCGCCATGCCGGTCATCGCGAGGACGAGCAGCATGGCAAGGGTTAATACTTTCTTCATCTCGTTTGCAAAGATAATCAGAACCCTCATACGATGCAAGCAATTTTGTAATTTTTATATTTTTAGGTTATTTGAAGCGCACCTGAACAGTGGTGCCCTCATCCTGCCGCGATGTCACCGTAAGGCGGGCGCCGTAGCGTTCGAGGATAGCTTTGGCAAGGGCCAGTCCGACGCCATGACCTCTGACGCCCTGCGTGTTACGGGCGCGGTAGAATGGTTCGAAGACGTGAGGAAGGTCGCTCGCAGGGATGCCGATGCCGTGGTCGCGGATGACGATGCGGCGGTCGGCGATGGTAATGCTGACCGGCTTGCCGTCGGAATATTTCACGGCATTGTTGACCAGATTATGGAAGGCGATGCGCAGCAGGTTGGCATCCCCCATCACCGCAAAGTCGCCGCGGCAATCCACTGTACACGCTTGCCTGGCGTCGCCCTCAAGGGTAGTATTGCCAGCATATTGTTCGTTGGCCAAGGCCTGCAACAAAGGCGCCATCGGCACCGGTTCGCGCTCCCCTACCCCTTCGCCACTCCTGACGTGAGAGAAGCGCAGCAGCTCACGCATGATGGTCACCACGCGGTCGGCCTCGTGGGCGATGCGACGGAGCGTGTCCTTATATTCCGGCACCGTGCGGTCGGCAAGCAGCGCCACCTCACATTCGCCCTGGATGGCCGTCAGCGGGTTGTTAATTTCATGCGAGGCATTGTTGACAAACATCTTCTCGGTCTGGTAGTCGCGGTCGATGCGGTCGAGCATGCGCATGGCATAGAGGCGGCTGATGAGCCACAATACGGCCGCTGAGACCAGCACCAGCAGCAGCAAGGCCCAGCGCAGGGTGCGCGCAATGCTGGCGCCGTAGGGGTTACGGCTCAGCACGATGACGGCAAATGTTCCGGTATTGTCGTAGTAGACGAACGCCGTACCCACCTCGGCGCCATGCTCGAAGTTGACCGTCTGGTTGGCATAGAGCCGTTCTATCTGCTCATCAGTCAGATAAGCCGACAATGGCCGACGCGCCCGCTGACGGTCGTCAACGCGGATGAAGAGTTCCTTCGACGTTGGGATGGAGTTCTTCCGCCGGATGACGACATTGCGGTATTTCACAGGGTCGAGCTCATCCTTCGAGAACTTCTCCTCGGCCACGGCGTGCGCCTTCTCCTCCATGTAATGGAAATAGAGGTTGCGGATATAGTTGGATGAAAAGAAATAAAACACCAACCCGGCCACGAGCAGCAAGCCGATGGTGATGCCCGAATAAATGAGCGAGATTTTATGCCCTGGTTTCATCGTTGTCCCCCTTTCCGAAGCGGTAGCCCGTACCGACGATGGTATGGATGAGCTTCCGGTCGAAGCCCTCGTCAATTTTTTGTCGCAGATAGCGCACATAGACATCGACCACATTGGTGTTGGTGTCGAAGTCCTTATCCCACACGTCGCGCAACAGCTGACGCCGGGTGAGCGTCTCGCCCTCGTGGCGCATGAGATACTCCAGCAGCCGGTACTCCTTCGTACTGAGGTCCACCTCACGGTCTTGCCGACGCGCCTTGTGCGTGGCCGCGTCAATCGAGAGGTCGCCCGAGGCCAGCGGTGCCGCCTGTCGGTAGCTCTCCACGCGCCGCAGCAGCGCCGAGATGCGGGCCAACAGCTCCGTGAACTTAAACGGCTTCACCATATAGTCGTCAGCACCGGCCTGCAAGCCGAGCACGATGTCGTCGGTGGTGCCCAGGGCGGTGAGCATCAGCACGGGCAACTGATAGCCCTGCTGCTCGCGCAGTCGCTGGCATACCTCGAGGCCCGTCATACCGGGCATGCGGATGTCGAGCAGCGCCAGATTGTAGTCCTGCCGTGCCTCGAGCCGCTGCCATGCCTCGTCGCCGCGCCGCACACTGTCCACCTCATAGCCGAAGCTTTGCAGCCCCCGGCTCACGAAGTCCGCAATGTTTTCCTCGTCCTCAGCCAATAAGATGCGTTTCATGTTGAATTTGATAGTAAACAAGACTTACTTGAACAGTTCAGAATGACTTCCTATTCTCACCAATTCTATAATATCTGTATTAGGATCGAACCATATCAGAAGTAAGTCGCTTTCAATGTGGCACTCCATATATCCCTTATAAGCCCCCTTAAGCATATGTGGCCTGTACTGAGCTGGTATGGGAGTCTCATCTATCAGCAATTGGGCAATCTTCTCAAAAGCTGAAACTTTAGACCGGTCTCTTTCGATCTTTTTGAAATCCTTTCGAAATCTACCGGTAGGACGTAATTTCTTCATTCCTCAGCAAGTGACTTCATTAATGCACTAACATTAGAATATGCCCCCCCTTTATTATCGTGAGCCTCCTGCATAGCCTCAAGTGTTTCCTTATTTGGCTCACTATACATAGCATCAAGTAGAATGCTCTCGACAAGATTATTCAAACTTCTGTGGCTTGCCTTGGCACGCTCCTTCATAGCCTTCAATAGATCAGACCTGAGTCTGAATGAAGCAGGTTGTCTTAATGTCGTATGTTCCATAACTTGCCATTTTATCGTATGCAAAGATAATATAAAATATTTGTACTAACAAGAAAAATCTTCTAATTTGTCAAATGACCAAATGATATATTAAAGGCACTTTTTGATGTTCACATGCTTGTAGACCTTCTCCACCACGAGCGGGAAGATGAACAGGGTGAAGAGGGTGGCGCCGACCAAACCGCCGATGATGACCGTTGCCAACGGCCGTTGGCTCTCACTGCCGATGCCGTGGCTCAGGGCGGCGGGCTTGAGGCCGAGGGTGGCCATCATGGCTGTCATCAGCACACTGCGGATGCGCGAGTGCATGCCACGTGTCACCGCATCGGGTAGCGTGCAGCGATGACGCAGGAAATGCTTGATGTCCATGAGCATGATGACGCCATTCTGAATGCAGATGCCGAAGAGGCAGATGAAGCCGATGCCCGCCGAGATGGAGAAGTTGGTGCGGGTGATGAGCAGAATGAGGATGCCGCCTACGGCCGCAAAAGGCACGTTGGTGAGCACCAGACCGGCGTCGCGCGCATTACCGAAGAGCACGTAGAGGATGACGAAGATGAGCAGCACGCTGATGGGCACCACCTGCGCCAGTCGGGCCGAGGCACGCTTCTGGTTCTCGAAGTCGCCGTTCCACGTTATCTTATATCCTGCGGGCAGGTTCACAGCCTTCGCCACCTTGGCGCGGGCCTCGTCGACAGCGGAACCCATGTCGCGGTCACGTACGCTGAACTTCACGGCGCAGTAGCGGGCGTGGTTCTCGCGATAGATGATGAGCGGACCGGTGATGGCGCGTATTGAGGCCAGCTCGCCGATGGGTATCATCTGACCGTCGTCGTTGGGCACCTTGATCTTCGCAATGGCCTCAGCATTGTTGCGGTAAGGCTCGGCATAGCGTACGACGAGACTGAACTTGCGTTCATCCTCATACACCTGCGAGGCTGCCTTACCGCCGATGGCCATCTCAATGATGCTCTGCACGTCGTCTTTCTTCACGCCGTAGCGCGCCAGCCGGTCCTCGTTGATGTCAATCTGTAGCTCAGGCTGCCCCATGTTGCGGATGACGCCGAGGTCAGTGATGCCGCGGATGGGTTTCATCGTGTGGTACACCTGCCAAGCCAGACGCTCGCTTTGGGCGAGGTCCTTGCCATAGACCTTGGCGACGATGGCGCCCTTGACACCGCTCACGGCCTCCTCCACATTGTCGGAGATGGGCTGCGAGAAGTTGAAGTCGATGCCCGGATAGACGCTCAACCGACGGTTCATGTCGTCGATGACCTCATCCTTCGAGCGCCCGGTTTTCCACTGGCTCTCGGGATACATCTTCACGAAGAGTTCGATGTTGTAGAAGCCGGTGGCGTCGGTACCGTCGTTGGGCCGACCGGTCTGCGTCATCACCTGACTCACCTCAGGGTAGGCGCTGAGGATGCCGCGGAACTCATTGGCCAGCTTCACGCTCTGCCTCAGCGATACGCTCTGCGGCAGCGTGGCACGCACGTAGATGGAGCCTTCGTTCATCTCGGGCAGGAACTCGGAGCCCAATAGCTTGAAGCAGGCCTGTCCTACGGCCATAGCCACCAGTGCCACGGTGATGACCTTACGACTATGGTGATGGCAGAAGGCGAAGGCGCTGTCGGCATAGTGATAGACGAAGTCGAGGAAGCGGTTCTTCTTCTCACGGACATTTTTCTTGAGCAACATCGACGACAGCACCGGCACCAGCGTCAACGTGAACAGCAGAGCGCCGAGCAGGGCAAAGCCGAGGGTGTAGGCCAAGGGTGAGAACATCTTACCCTCGACCTTCTGGAAGGTGAAGATGGGCATCAGGGCGGTGATGATGATGAGCTTGGAGAAGAACACTGACTTGGCCTTACCGCGCGCCGTCTGCCGTATCATACCAAGATGGCTGCGGCGGTTGAACACCTCCATACCGATGTTGCGCGCCTGCGCCGAGAGGGCTACAAAAAGCGCCTCAACCATCACCACGGCACCGTCGATGATGATACCGAAGTCGATGGCACCCATCGACAGCAGGTTGGCGCTCATACCGCAGAGGTGGAGGGCAATGAAGGCGAAGAGCAGGGCCAGCGGAATGACCGAAGCCACGATGACCGTCGTACGCCAGTCTTTCATGAACAGCAGCACCACGAGCGTGACGAGGATGATGCCCTCGAGAACGTTGTGCATCACGGTGCTCACGGCCAAGTTGACGAGGTCTTCGCGGTCATAGAACGGCGCTATCTTCACGTCCTTGGGCAGATCATCGTGCTGTATCTCAGAGATTTTCGTTTTCAGGGCCTTGATAACCTGCTCGGTGTTTTCGCCCTTGCGCATGACGACGATGCCTTCTACGACATCATTCTCCTTGTCGCGCCCCACTTGTCCGAGGCGTGGCGCACAACTCTCGTGGACGGTGGCGAGGTTGCGCACGAGGATAGGCGTACCGCCGACGTTCTTCACCACGATGTCGCCAATCTCGCGCACGTTGTTGATGAGTCCGATGCCGCGCACCACGTAGGCCTGCGAACTACGCTCGATGACGTCGCCGCCGACATTGACGTTGCTGTTGGCGATGGCCTGATAAAGCTCGAGCGAACTCACGCCGTAGGTGGCGAGCTGGTTGGGGTTGACGCTGACCTCAAAGGTCTTCACCTCGCCGCCGAAGCTGACGATGTCGGCGATGCCCGGCACCGAACGCAGCTTACGCTCAATGACCCAGTCCTGCAGCGTCTTCAGCTCGCGCACCGAACGCTTGTCGCTGCGCAGCGTATAGCGGAAGATCTCACCCGTCGGTCCCGATAACGGCTGCACGTCGGGCTCCACCCCGTCGGGCAGGTCGGCGTCGTTGAGAAGGTTGTAGACCTGCTGGCGGGCGAACTCGTCGTCGACATGGTCGTCGAAGCATACGGTGACCACGGAGAGGCCGAAGAGCGTCGTCGAACGGATGTCGGTCTTCATCTGCACCGAGTTCATGGCAATCTCAATGGGGATGGTGACGAACTTCTCTATCTCCTCAGCCGAGCGGCCGGGCCACTGCGTGATGATGGTCACCTTGGTGTTGGTCACGTCGGGGAAGGCGTCGATAGGCGTCTGGCGGAAGCTGACCACACC
This sequence comes from uncultured Prevotella sp., assembly GCA_900315835.1. GTDB lineage: Bacteria > Bacteroidota > Bacteroidia > Bacteroidales > Bacteroidaceae > Prevotella. Next base: position 23,481 of record ONAR01000018.1, on the reverse strand, counting down.
CAATACGACGACGGCCAGCGTAACGACGAGGATGAGGTACTTGCGACGGAGAGAGAAGGCGATGATGAAATCGATGAACTTATTCATTGCCAAGGGTGTTAAAGACCAACAATGCGTTCTTGCTCACCACCTGCTCGCCGGGGCGCAAACCACTGGTTACATAGGCATAGTCACTGCCGACGTGGTCAGTCTTGACAGTCTGACGGCGGTAGTGGCGATGGCCGTCGTCGATGACCACGTAGTCCTTGCCACCATCGAAGACGATGGCCTTGGCGGGTACGCGGCAGAGGGTCTTGCCGCCTCTGTCGGTGCTGACGTGAACGGTGGCGAACATGCCGGGCCGCAGCAGTCCGCGGGCGTTGTCGAGGGTGACGCGCACCTTCATGGTCTTGCTCTCGCTGTCGAGCACATTGTAGACCTTGTCGATTTGTCCGTGGAAGACCTCACCGTCGTAGGCCATCGTGGTAACGGTGACCGGGGCGCCCTGATGAATCTTGGCGATGTCGCTCTCATAGACGTCGGCAATGACCCACACACGGCTGAGGTTGGCTATCTCGAGCGCCTCGCCGCCACCCTCGCCGTCGGGACTGACGTAGCTGTCGTCGTAGACATTCTTAACGGTGACGTAGCCGCTGATGGGCGACCGCAACACGGCGGTAGCCTTCCGGCCGAAACCATTGATGCCCGCCACAGCGCCCAACCGGCGTTGCTCGGCGCGGGCCATGACGAGAGCACCGTGAGCCTCGCTGACCTCCTTGTCAGAAGCCATGCCAGAGCGGTGCATATCTTGCTTCATCTCGTATTCGCGCTCGGCCATATGCAGCTGTGTGTCAGCGTCGGCGAGGCCTTTGTTGTAGTCGGCGGCCTCTTCGCTGTGGATAACGGCGAGTGTCTGGCCGCGCCTTACAGCGTCGCCCACCTCGACGGCGAGGCCGGTCACACGACCCGAACAGGGAATGAAGAGCTTCCGCACAAGGCTCTCGTCGCAGCTCACGTCGCCGTTGAGCGTGAGCTCGTCGCCATAGCTGCCCAGCACTACCGGCGTGGTCTCGACGACCTCGCTGCGCAGGGAGCTATAGTCACCCGCCTTCTGCTTCGACGGCGAGCAAGATGCCAGACAAAGGAGGCTGGCAAGGAAAAAGATATTTCGTTTCATCATCTGATAATATTTTTCAAGAACTATAGAGGCTATAGAAGCTATAGATACTATAGATACTATAGATACTATAAAATCTATCGCAAAAGCCCTCCGCCTCACCGGCTGCCGCCTTTTGCTTCCATCTTAGCTCCCCACACCATTTTGAGCCGCTCAGCCGCCTGCAGCGCCTGGCTCTTAGCATCGAGGCGGGCGAGCATCGTGTCGCGGTAGTTGGCGTAGAGGTCGACAAATTCGATAAGCGAGATGTGGCGGCTCATAAACTGCTGTTCGGCAGCCTGAAGCATCTGGCCAAGACCAGCGTCGAGGTTGTTGTCGGAAGAGGCGGCGGAAGAGAAGGGCGCAGCTGGCGATTGCACTGGCGCTGCTGGCGAATTGGCAGGCGTGGCCTGCGCAGCGGAAGCCTGCCTGAGGTACTGGCCAATGATGGCGAGGTCCTGCGACCGCTGCTGTTCCAAAGCGAGCCGCTGGCGGTCGGCGGCAATAGAGGCCTGCTCAACGGCGGCCTCAGCACTGCGGATGTTGCCGCGGTTGCGGTTCCACAGCGGCAGGGCAACGCTCAGGCCCACAGCGTAGAAGTTGTGGCCGATATTACCGTTCTTGTCGTATTCGCCCTGCACGGCCAACTGCGGCAGACCTTGCGAACGCTGCCACTTCAAGGCGTGGCGAGCGGCCTCAGCCAGACTGCTCAACAGGCGCAACTCCGGCAGCGTGTCGAGCGCCACCGTGTGGTCACCTTGCAGCATCAGACAGAGGCGTGAGGCCTCAGCCAAAGCCTCCTGTTCGTTGAGGTCGGCGGTGATTGGGGTGTTACCCGAGAGGCCCAGCAGGAGCCGCAACTGGCGCTGCAGGTCGGTAGCGGCAACGAGCATGTCGGCGCGCGACTTCCGGAGTTGATAGTCCATCGTCGCAATGCGTTGCGTCTCAGTCTCGGCAATGTTGCCCTTGGCACTCTGCTCTTTGTAGGCGGCGAGGATTTTCTCGACCGAAGCAATCTCGAGGTCATAGACGTGGGCCTGCCGTTGCTGATAGTAGAGGTTGATGAGCAGGGTGTGCACCTGCGTACGGAGGTCGCGGCCGGTGACTTGCAGCTGACTGCGTGAGGCCTGCACCAAGGCTTGGTTCTGCCTAACCTGTTCGGCATGCTGACCGCCGATGGCGAAGGGTTGCGAGAGTAGTACGTCGAGTTCACCGTCGCGCCCGGCGTCGAACCATCGGCGGTTGTTCGGGTTGCGCACGTTGTACATCATGCTCACCGTGGGATTATCGTAGCGACGCGACTGCGCCAACTGCCCTTCAGCGGCGGCAACATCCAAGCGCGCCAACCGTAGGTCGTGGCTTTGCCCGGCAATAAGGCTGTCGGCTCGGGCAAAGCTGATGCTCTGCGCCAGCACCATCAGCGGCATGCTGACGGTCAGCAACAGCAGACAAAGGCTTATTAAAGTTTTGTTTATCGTTTTCATTGGCCGCAAAGGTACGCAGTTTGGCCAATGTGCTGAAACAGAACGGATGAGAATGCTTTCATCCGAGATTAAAGGTTTCTAATCTAAAAGCCCCCCTGCCCCCTCCAAAGGAGGGGGAGAAAAGCACCCTTGCTGGCAGCCGGTTCTGTAAGACGCTGCTGTGCAGCGTCCCCATGGTCCTTCCCAAGTATCGAGTCGCTATGGCCGACATTTGGCAATAAGACGGAATGGCGGGAAGAGGGTTCTATACTTTATTTCTGCGTGCGTATTCGGCGGGGGAGATACCGAAGGTTTGGTTGAAACATTTAGAGAAGTAGCTCTGTGTGGAGAAGCCAACCATATACATCACCTCCGACACCGCGAAACGCCCCTCTTTAAGCAGCACCGCAGCCCGCTGCATGCGCATCTGCCGGATGTAATTCACCGGGGTATAACCCGTTACCGCTTTCACACGCCGATAGATGAGTTTCGTGCCATAGCCCGTCAGCTTGGTCAACAACTGTACATTGAGATCGGTATCATCCAGATGCGCCTCTATCATCTCGGTCACCGCCTTCACCACAATATCCTCCTCATTCACCTCCAAAGGCTTGAAGGTTTCCAATGACGGCTTCGACGCATCCACATCTTTTTCCTTATTGTTCACCTGCACTGCATCAGACCGCAATGCTGGCTGCTCCACCTTATAGGCCAGACGAATGGTCACCACAGCATGTCCACTTTCAACTTCGTCCAACGACACTACAGCCCCCATCATCCTTGCCCGTTCACTGAGGCGTGCAAGCTGATGGTCGCCGTAAGATGTGAATGCGAAGCGCAGTTTTTCCGGTGCGAGACGCAGTTGCTCCACATCGAGTCGAAGCACAGCACGCCCATCATACTCCTCAGCCGACAGCACCGCACTGCCCCGAACGAGCGTCTCGTCGTCGACCAATTTCGTAATAGCATCCAACAACCCCAGCATCGCGACAACATCCATCTCCATCACCAGCGCTGGTTGGCCATCAGCGAATGACAGACGCATGCCACTGCCATCCTCATGACCATCCTCCACCACCAATCGGCACAGTTCGGTCAGATTGAGCTGACGCATGATTGGCTTGGCCGAGCTATTGGCATTGGGCAATGGCAGGTCAAGCGCTTCTGAGGCCATCAAGCAGATAGCGGTACCATTACGTCGGATTGCATCGATATCTTTTCCCTGTTTATCATGAAGCTGCGAACAGAGATTGAACGCCGACGCCAAGACCACACCAGCCGACTGCTTCAGTTTCTCTGACAGCGATGCGAAGAAGGCTGCACGCCTTGCACTCTGCTCCATCGCATCGTTGCGGGCACGGCGCTCACGCCGCAACTCACGCCGCATCCATACGAAACGCACACCCCACGCCAAGAGCGCCAGAAACAACAACAGATAAACCGCCTTGGCCCACCACGTGAGATACCAAGGAGGAAGCACCGTCACCTTCAAGCTGTAGATGACCTTCGACGGCCTGCCCTGACCGTCAACCACACTCACGCGAAGCCGATAGGTGCCATGAGGCAAGCCGTTGAACGACACCTGCAAGATACCGGCAGGCAGAAGCGTCCAATGCTTCCCCACGCCTTCCATCAGATAGGCATAGCGTGCTGCCAGCCGCCCGCACTGCGGATTATCAGAGAACAGCAGCTTGAAATTGTTCTCATTGCTGTGGAAGGTGATTTCGTCATTGCTGCCGAGATATTGCCATGCATCGTTGACACACATCAGTCTGCCGTTCACCTCGATACCCGTGAGCTGCAGTCGCCCGTCGACAGTAGCGGCAAAGTCATCCGTAGAGACCGTCATCAGCGCATCTTCTCCGCCGAGCATCACCCCTCGATGATGGCGGCCGGCAAGGTCGGTCCACGAGAATGGTGAGGTCATCGAGAAGGCATTGAGGCCTGAGAGCGAGAAGGCACTACTTGAACCGTTGGGCCGCAACACGCAAACGTCGTTGTTGGCTGCAATCCACAGTGCGCCGTCGGCTGTGCCTAAGGCCGAGGGCATCAGATTGCGGTCGGCCATGGCAAACGTTTTTGGATTGTTCAATTCGCCATGGGCAAAGCGCACCACCCTACCGGCCATCGTCGCCCACACCGAGCCACTCTGATCGGCCACCACATTGTCGACAGACGGCTCTTTCATCACATGAATGACGCGCAGCGTAGCGGCATCGATGCGGTCAATGCCGGCGCTGTAGGCTGCAGCCCACACTCGGCCGCTCCGGTCGATGTCCAGACTGCCGACATTGACGCCAATGAGCGACTGGCTCAAATGGGCGTCAGCTTTCACCCGCCCCTCACTGGTCAACAGCCGGTGACGGTCGATGATGAAGATGCCGCCCGCATAGGCAGCCACCCAACACCGCCCTCTGCGGTCCTCAACGATGTCGTAAGCCCAAGCCGCATTGTAATGACCCGACCCGTCGGTGAGCAGCACGTTGCGGTTGATGCCGCTCTTGGGGTCGATGACGTACAGTCCATGGTCGGTGCAGGCAATGATGATGCCGTCGGTCAACCGGCGCAGCTTGCGTATGCGGTTGTGGGAGATGCTCCAGCGGGGGTCACCCTGCCGATACCATTTCGAGACCTTCCATTCCCCGTCGCTACGGCGCATGCTGATCAGTCCATTGTCGCCGCCGGCCCATAGCATCGTACCGCCGGCATCCATCAGCAGGGTGCCAAACGTATTACCTTCGCCTCGGCCGGTGATGGCCGAAAGACTCCAGCTGTGGAAGGGCTCATGGGCGCGATAAACAGACAGTCCGCGGTCGGTACCGACAAGCAGGTTATGCCATTGATCCTTGGCCAACGCCCACACAATGTTGCTCGCCAGCGAATTGGGCACCCTGATGTCTTGGCAAACGCGTACGGCACGCTGCCGGCCGGTTATCATATAGAGACCGTCGTCGGTGCCGATATAGAGCGTGCGGTTGACGCGGCAAAGCGCTTTGATGGAATTGGAATGCAGCTCCGGCATCTCTTGGAGCGTATGACCGTCGTAAAGATACAAAGCGCCTTCGGTGCCAATCCAGCAACTTCCGCCTTGGGCATGCGCCATCGCATTGACCAACGGCTGGCTGGCCAACTTACCCACCCTGACGGCGCTGACGCGGCCATGACGGATGACGAACAACCCATGGAGCGTACCCACAAGCAATCCATGCGGCGTATCGAGCAACGAATAGACCTGCGGCAACCGTCGGGCCACGACCTGCGTCTTACCCGTCTGAAGGTCATAGAGATCGACACCGTCGGCGCCGCCTACCACAACCTTTGAGCCCTTCTGCAGCAAGGCGCGAACACAGCGCACACCACCCGACGGCGGAAGCACGCGAAGGTTGTGGCGCTCGGCCACACGCAAGCCGCCGTCGGTGCCTATCAGCATTTTGTCGCCGGCCAACAACACCGCACTGATGCGTGTCTGAAGGTCGGTGCCGGTAAATAGGGCGTAGTCGCGATAGCCGTCGTAGACAATAAGTCCTTTGTCGGTGCCCATCCATGTCAGCCCGTCAGCATCGGATGCCATACACAATACGATTGGCGAACCGCTGGGCTTGAAATTGATAAAGGAGGGGCGAGCGACGGCCTCACTGCCATAGGCCGGTGAAACGTGGCCACTGATAACCGACAGCAGGATAAGGAGTATGGTGAATAGGTAAGTTCTCGATTGTGCCATAAGGAAATGCTTTCGCTTAGTCCTTGCAAAAGTAGCAATTTTATTTGACCGAGTGGCACTATCGGCTGAAAAAACATTAAAACGGGCAGACTACTGTGAGTGGTCTGCCCGCAGGTTATCATGGTTGCGCTTGATAGACCCTTACATAGTCGACTTCATAGCGTAGGGGAAAATGCTTAAGATCGGGCTCACCGCCATTGCTGCCGATGGCCAGATTGAGCAGAATGTACTGGCCAAAACCCTCACGGGTATTGGAGAAGGGATTGTCGTAATCGCCATCCACACCTTGGTTGCGCGTTTTGGAGAGGTCAACCTCGTTGAGCAGTTCGCCGTCGAGATAGAGCCGGATGAAGTGCTCATCCCAGTCCATTCGCCAGACGTGGAACTTCGAGGCCCATGCCGCATCGTTTGCCGTGAAATGGGTGAAAGGCGTGGCGGTGTCGTCCCACACCGCCGTATAGCGCTTGTCGGAGCCCCAACAGGCATTGGCCAGGATGGAGGGCACCCCATTCTTGAGGTAGAACTCCATGAGGTCAATCTCGCCATTCTGCGGCCACTCGCCCTGGTTGCCCAGCGTCCAGATGGCAGGCCAGGCTCCGCGGGTGACGGGGATGCGGGCACGCACCTCCATGCGGCCATAGCGGAAATGGAAGCTCTTCTGCGTGGTCAGACACGATGAGGTGAACTGCGCCTCAGGGCAGGCGTAGTGCCAATCGGTCGACTGCGGATCGTAGTCGGGATTGCTGACCTTCTGCTGCCGGCCTTCAATCACCAACACGCCATTGCTCACCGAAGCATTATCGGGCTGATACCATTGCAGCTCGTGGTTTCTCACGAAGCCCTGTTCGTAAGTCCATTGGTCGGATGGCCGGCCGTCGGCATTGAACTCGTCGTTCCAAATCAGCCGATAACCGGCATACACAGTCGGTGTGGCATCCTTTGGCAGCGGTTTCGTTGATGCGTCGGCGGTGGCGCTGTCGGTCGTCTCAGTGGGCGACTGCGGCGTTGTCGGCACTCCTTCTGCCGTAGCCTCATGGCATTGGCAGAAGAGCGCCAGACCCAACATGGGAAAGATATGAGAGACTTTCATATGCATCGGTCCATGTTATTTCCACAAATCGCTTTGCTCCAGATTGGGGTTGGAGTCGATGTCGGGTTGCGGGATAGGCCATACATACTCCTGTTCACCACGATAGTTGCGGTGCTCATAGGGGAAGTTGTAGGTCTTGGCCTCGTTGTTGACCCGGTCGACGGCATCCTTGAGCGTGTGCCAGCGATAGAGGTCGAACAGCCGCAGCCCTTCGAAGGCGGTCTCCACCCGGCGTTCATGGCGCACAATCTCCCTGAGTTGATCCTGCGATAGGCCTTTGCCCTCCACACTCTCCACACTGGGCATCTTAGCGCGGGCACGCACCTGGTCAATCAGACTGACAGCCTCGTCGAGGTTGGTGCCTTTCTCTATCTCAGCCTCAGCCAGCGAGAGCAGCACCTCGGCATAGCGGACAATATAGAAGTCCTGACCGGAATCCCACGAGTCGGAGCTGGACAGCGCGGGGTTGAAATACTTCATCACGTAAATTGTGGAATAGGAGTTGGCCGAACCGCCATAGAGCGCGGAGTTGCCATTCCACGACATGCCGGGCACAAAGAGCGTGGCCTTGAGTCGGGGGTCGCGGTTCACGTAGCGCTTGGTGTTGACATTGTCCCAGTAGTTGGGTGATCCGTCGGGATAGAAGTCGATGACGCGTTTGTCCTGACATGGCTTGCCGTCGGTCATATAGAATGCGTCGGCAAGGTCGATGGTGCCGTTCATGGCCTCCAGCGGAGCACCCCAGTGGCCGCCCAGACCACAGCCCTCATTCTTGCCGGGTCCCTGATAGCTCACCGACATGATAATCTCGGAGCAGTTCTCATTGGCCTCGGTGAATAGCTGGGTGTAGTCGTCGAAGAGCCTGTATTTGTTGAGCGCAATGACCTTGTGATAGGCGTCGATGGCCTCATCCCACATCTGGTTGTAGAGCGCCGTACGACCGAGGATGCTCAGAGCGGCACCCCGCGTGATGCGGTTGGTCTCAGGGGCATCGACGGGCAGAATGGCGGCCGCATCCTTCAGGTCCTGCATGATAGCCTTGACGATGGTGGCCCGGTCGGTCTTAGGTGTGTTGGCCTCACTCATGGTTTGCGGCGTAGTGATAAATGGTACGTCGTGGTAGGTCATGGTGAGATTGAGATACATCAGTGCCCTAATGACCTTGACCTCAGCGGTGTATTGCTCTCTTGTAGCATCGTCGATATCGGTGCGCCCGACGTTGGCTATGAACGAGTTGCAGCGCTTGATGGCCTCATAGTTGGCTATCCACCACTGCTCGACCAAGCGCGACGAACTGGAGTGGATACCATTGGCGATATCCCAGCCATTCATCCAGCCCGACCAGTTGAAACGGCCGCCGTTGTCGGTCATGCAGTCCATATTGAGCGGACCACAGCCATCCCACTTACTCTGGTTGGTGGCGTCGTTGTAGAGGAAGGGGTTCTGCAGGGCATCGTAGACGGCTGTCAGGCCCTCATGGGCATCGTCGGCCGTCTGCCAGAAGTTGCCCGACGATGATGCTGAGAGTGATGATTTCTGCAGGAAGTCGTCGGAACATCCTGTGGTGAGCATGGCTCCTGAAAGGAGCGTTGCCATGATGAGAATCTTATAGCGTTTCATTGTTGTCGAAGAATTTAGAAGTTAATGTTCACACCGAAGGAGATGGACTTGGTGTTGGGGTGCATGTCGCCACGCATGTCGCCGCTTGCCTTCTCGGGGTCTTTGTTGTCGAGCGAGGTGAGGGTGAGCAGGTTGGTGGCCTGGCAGTAGACGCGTGCCTGACGGATGCCGGCCTGACGGAGCAGCGGCAGATCGAAGGTGTAGCCCAATTCGATGTTCTTCAGTCGCAGGTAGCTGGCGTCGTCGAGCCAGAAGGTGGAATAGCGCTCGTTGAAGTTGTTGCCCAGCCGTGGCATGCTGCCATTGGGATTGTCAACACTCCAACGGTCGAGCCAGCGGGTGGTCATGTTGCCGCCATTGGTGATGGTGGCCTGCTCCCAGTTGAAGCGGTCGACACCGCTCACGCCCTGCCAGAGCATCGAGAAGTCGAGATGACGCCACGACATGGCGGCATTGATGGAATAGGTGAGCTTGGGGAACGGATTGCCGATGATTACGCGGTCGCCGTCATCAATCTTTCCGTCGTCATTGACATCGTCGTACATGATGTCGCCGAGCTGCGGGTCGAGGCCGTTGGGCTTGATGATGTCGCCCTTCGAGTTGGTGCGCTTCAGGTCGTCTTCGGTGCGGTAGATGCCGATGGCGCGCAGACCATAATACGATCCGATGGGGTTACCCTCACGGTTGATGGTGTTGCCGGAGATGTTGTCGATGCCGTGGTTGTCGATGATGCGGTTCTGCACGGTTGACAGACTGCCACCCACCTGCCATGTGAAGTCACCGGCGTGGTCCTGATAGTTGGCCGAGAGCTCAATACCGCGGTTTCTCACCTTTCCGGCGTTCTGCGTAGGTGCGGCAAGCGAACCGAGGAAGGTGGTGGGCATGGTGAGCTGCATCAGAATATCTGAGGTCAGCTTGTTATAGTAGTCAAACGTCAACGAGATGCGGCTGCCCCAGAAGGCGGCGTCGAGGCCGATGTCGGTCATCGTGGTGGTTTCCCAGCGGATGTCGCTGTTGGCCACCATATTCTCCGCCATACCAATGGAAGAAGTGTTGCCAAAATAGTAGTTGTAGTTGGCTGCCATCGTGGGCTCGTAGGCGTAGTCGCCAATCTCCTGGTTACCCAACTTTCCCCACGATGCACGCAGCTTCAAGTAGTTCACCACCTTGTTCTCGGGGAAGAACTTCTCGTTGGTGATAATCCAGCCAGCAGAGAATGAGGGGAATGTGGCATAGCGATGCGACTTTGGCATGCGGGAGGAACCGTCGTGGCGGATGTTGAACTCAGCCAGGTAGCGGTCGTCGTAGTTGTAACCAACGCGGCCGAAGAACGACTGCAGCGAGTATTCAGTGGCATTGCCCCAGGCTTGCGGATTGCGGGTGCCGGCGTCGAGCTGATAGAGGTTGTCGGTGGCAAAGCCCTGCTTGCTGCCGTTGATGGCACCATCGTGGTTTTCCTGAATGGAGTGGCCGAACAGTGCATTGACATGATGGAGACCGAAACGCTGGTCATAGGTCAGGATGTTCTCGTTGAGATAGCCGTAGTCAATCTTGTGGTTGGCCGTGAGCGAGTTGTCGTCGCTCTTATAGATAAGGTCACCCTCGGCGTTGTACTTACGCGAACGCTTGTTGTACCATGAGGCGTCGTAGATGTAGAGTTTGTAGGCCAGACTGCTGCGGAATTTCAAGCCCTTAAAAAGATTGACCTCGCCATAGACATTGCCGTCGAAGCGCCAGCCGTTTTGCTTGTTGTGCACCTGCGACATCATCTCGATGGGGTTCTTGAACTTGGAGAAACTGATGTCGGAGCCATCCTGGTTGCCGTAGTGTCCATTGGAATACATCACCGGCACCGTGGGGCGGGTAAACCAGGTGAGCGATCGCATCAGTCCGTTGTCGCCACCCATGCCGCCATTGGCCGTGATATTCTCTTTTGAACCCGAGAGATTGAGGCCAATCTTGACGCGTCCGAGCTCGGCATCGGTATTCGAGCGGAAGTTGAAGCGCTCATAGCCCGTATGCTCCATGATGCCATCCTGCTTCAGATAACCTATCGACATCATGTAATGGGCCTTCTTGCTGCCGCCGCTGACCGACAGACTGTGCTGCGTCATGGGAGCGGTGCGGAAAAGGGCATCCCACCAGTCGGTGTTGGCAAAATGGTCGGGGTCGGATCCATTGCGCAGCTTCTCGAGCATCTCCTGGGTGTAGGTCTGCGTATTGTTGGACTCATTATACATCTTAGCCCACTCATAGGAATTGACGTATTTGGGCTTGACGGTTGCCGACTGTATGGAGAAACTGCCGTTATAGCTGATGCGCGGAGCCGTCTCGCCACCCTGCTTCGTGGTGACGAGGATGACGCCATTGGCGGCACGCACACCATAGATGGCAGCTGATGCGGCATCCTTAAGAACTGAGATATTATCGATGTCACCGGGAGCCAGCTCGGCCAACTGTCCGATGGGAGCCTCAACACCATCGATGAGCAGCATGGGATTGTTGTTGCCGAACGTACCCACACCGCGGATTCTAATCTCCGGCGAGTCGGCACCGGCCTGACCGCCATTGCTCGTAAGCGCCACGCCTGGCAAACGACCCTGAAGCAAGGTTGCCGTATTGGCCACGGGAATGGAGCTGATGTCTTTGCTCGACACCGATGCGACAGACCCCGTGAGGTTGGCTTTCTTCTGCGTGCCGTAGCCCACCACCACGACTTCATTGATGCTTTTGTTGTCGGGGACCAGGCGAACAGTGACGGTTCCGGAGCCCACCTTGGCTACATAAGCCTTGTAGCCGAGGTAAGACACATTGACCTGCCCCACATTGGAAGGCACACTGACCGAGAAATGACCGTCGAGGTCGGTGACGGCGCCCTTGGATGTACCAGGCACCTTCACCGTAGCGCCCACCAGTGGCTCACCATTTTCGTCAAGCACGGTACCCGTCACCGTCTTCTGACTCTGAGCAAGGAGCTGAGTCGGCGTAAGCAGTGCGGCCATCGTCATCCCCATCAACAACAACTTGGGATTGACAAGATTTGATAATTTGTTAGTCATACAATTTGGATTGATTATATAGATTTCTAATATGGTCCGGTTTTCGCTTGCAAAGTTAGGCAGAATGGGGGATGACGGCATTAACAAATCGGACAAATACTATCACGTTTTGGACAAACTTGCCCGGAATGCCTCATCCAAATACTATAAATCCCTTACTTTTGCAATATCAAAAAACATCTAATCCAAATGTACCACTTTATAGCTCTTCTCGCTTCACTTTTAAGCAAAGTGAACTTGACTACAAAACGAAGCCGTCTCGATGATTGAGAATCGACCGGATGGCTTGCTCCACCGCTTCCTTCCGGTCGGTGTAGAGCGTGCCACTTGCCGCATAGACATGACCGCCGCCGTTGGCATCCAGTGCCCGCGCAATCTTCACGCAGTCGTAATTGCGTGGCGAGCGGATGCCCGTCTTGCAAAATTGTGGCCCCTCAGCCTTTGCGCCCGACGGAAAAAGCGGTAACTTTGCAGTCCTAATTTGGTTTTCACATGGAATTTATGTCGCAAGAGGGCTACGACAAGCTCGTGGCCGAACTCAATCAACTGGTGAAAGTGGAGTTGCCGCGGGTCATCGATGCCATATCTGAGGCCCGCGACAAGGGCGATTTGAGCGAGAATTTCGAGTATCGTGCCGCCAAGCGTGAGCAGTCGCGCCTGTTGGGCCGCATCCGGTTCAAGCAGAATGTGCTGGCGCATGCGCGTGTCCTGGATCCGGCAAAGATTAGTGCCGACGGCATACAGCTGCTCAGTACGGTGCATGTGACCAATCTGGCCACCAGCAAAGAGATGACCTTTACCCTGGCCAGTCCCCACGAGGCCAATGTGAGGGAGGGCAAGATCTCGATAAAGTCTCCCATCGGCCAGGCGCTGAAGGGCCACCGCGAGGGTGATGTCATCGAGGTGCGGGTGCCGGCCGGATTGATGCGGCTGCGCATCGACAGAATTGCATAGAAAAGCGACGATGGATTATGGTGGCACTGCAGGGGCCGGTCTTGTGCCGGCCCTTAAATAATGACCCAACCGATGAAAAACATCCCAAACGATAAATAAGGTCGAACCTTGTTGAGGGCCGGCACAAGACCGGCCCCTGCAGTGTCACCGAAGGCTTATCCACTTTGCTCTCCCCATTTGGGGGAGGTCCCTGGCTCGCATGCGAGCCAGGGGGTGGGGCTTCCGTTATTTCTTCACCACAATCTGTTTCTGGGTAAAGTCGTAGGCCATGTCAAGGACCTTGAGCAATTGCGCCCAGTTGGCTGTGGGAGTGATGCGGGTCTTGTAGACCTTGTCTACGACGAGGCGGAGCTTGCCGTCCTGCGTGGTGGCCTTCGCCATGAATCCGGCCACGGCATTGTCGAGGCTTGTATTGAGCGTAGCGAGGCTCTGGCTTGAAACCTTATAGCCCTCGGGTAGATTGACGGTGATGTCCCAGTGAGAGCTTACGGCAGACGAACGCCAGGCGTCAACCGTGCGCTCGCGCTCACGTCCCTCCACCTTGAGCTGGTCGCCAATCAGTCTGCCGACAGACAAGATGAGGTTGGGACCGGCCTTTTTCATCAGTCCGCTCTGCGTATAGCTCACGTTGTAGCAGAAAGGCGCGCGCGCATCGGTAAGCCCTAAGCTGCCTATGGCAAAACTGTCAACCGACTGCGGATCCTCGTCAAGATAATTCTTCACCTCTTTGTTGAAGTTCTGCTTTTGGGTTTCCTTCTGCTTTTGGATAACCTCTGGCAATGACTGCTTGTCCTTCTTGCCCCACTTGTCGCCATAGCGGTACATGGCATACGCCATATTGTCGGCATAGGCATTGGTCAACTGCTGCGTAGTGGGCAGATAGAAACTGCTATTTTCTTTCGCAGCTCCCCGGAGGCGCTCCTTGCGGTTTATCTTAGCCGAGGTGCCGTCCCACGCGACATTGACGGTGATGGAGTCGGTGTTGTCCGACACAGGGTATTCGGGCAGCGTGACGGCCTGCGTCTCCTGGTCGAGATTCTTGCAGTCGGCCATGATCATGGCTTTCTGCCCCTGCAGATAAGAGGGTATATAGTCCGGGCCCATGGGTCCCTTGTTGTAGGCATAGAAACGGTCGCCCACTTTCAGCAGCCAGTGGGTGTTTCTGTAGCTGATAAGCTGGTCGATGGGCTCATCGTCGGCCGATGTAGTGAGGATGCAGCTGAAAGGTATCTTGTTCTGTCGGAACATGCGGGCAAGCTCCTCGATGAAGAACTCCTCGCTGTTGTATTCGTGTTTAAAATCAGATACAGCCATGTGGTTCTGCATGCTGCCCAGATAGAGGAAGTCAGCCTTCTGCACATCGGTGGTGAGCGACTTGAGCTTGCGGCACTGCTTGCCCAAATCCTGCTTGGTGTACATCACTGAGTGCGCCGAGGAAATGGCACTCCAGTAGTCCCAGCCGTCCTTTACGATGACAGCGGCATCGGGATTGGCCTGCAGCCCCTTGTCCTTAACGCTATTCGGCACCCACTCAGACTTGATTTTCTTGCTGGTTACGCAGACGATGGCGGTAGGCGTCTGGCGTGTGGTATTGTACCAAAGGTCAGGCTCGGTCTTGGTGATATTGTCCGCTTTGGCGTCCAGCACCACGTTGCCCTCGCCGTCGGTCGATGCTTTGAAATCGGGAGCCCCGTTGAGTGTGCGGTACTGCGTGGTGAGGTCCTTGTCGGCGACAATATGCACGCGGAAAGACAGGGTGGGGTAGTCGTTGATGTAGGAGATGCGCATCGGGGGGATATTCTCCTCGCGCACCTGCAGCATGGTGGCCATGAAATAGTCGATGACGTCGCCCACCTGCAGGCCCGGCACGGTGAGCTTCTCGCGCTTGACCTGCCCTTTCTTGCCCTCGGCATTCTGCACAAACTCGTCGGTACTTACCTCTCTGACGGTGCCGTCGGGCTTGATGACGCGCACGCCGAGTGCCATGCAGCTCACATCGTCGCCTATGCCGTAGGTGTGGTCTTTCTTAAAGGCCTGGTAGTCGAACTGCGAGAACCGCTCCAGCGCCTGCTTGTCGTTGATGGCAACCATGCGGCGCTTGATGTGGTTGCAAGTGAGCTGGCGCACGTTGTAGAGCGTCAGGTTGATGGCATTGCCGCGCAACCGTTTGCGCTGGTCAATGGTCACCTCGTCGTAGGAGGCCAGGATGACCGCCGACTCCTTCTTCATGGACGGCGGGCAGCGGTGATTGTCAAACTCCGGCAGGGCGGTCTTCTTCCACACCTGCTCGCGCATGCTTGCAGCATAGGCGCGATAGTCTTCTTCATCAAAGGCCATGAGGTTGATGGCACAACACAAGGCGATGATTAGGGTCAGGATTTTTTTCATATTGATATTAGTGTATGATGACTTGTTGGTTGCAGGCCTCCGTCCATTGGTCGATAGCCTTGTTCCACGACGGAATGTCGGTGAGGGCTATGCGGCGGTTGGTGATGTGCATCTGCTGGACGAAGATGACGCTGCCCTTGCCCTGGCGGAACGTGCAGCTCAGCGTGCCTTGCGGCAGCGTGGCGGTAAAGGGTTTGGGCAGGAAGGTGACCTTGCTGCCGGTGGGGAGCGACACGACGACCTCACGCTCAATGTTGCAATAGAGCGGCAGCATGAAGTCCTGCTTGCGGCCGGTGGTGTCGATGCGCATGGTGAAATAGTTGTTGTGCGGATTGAGCTCGATATAGGTGTCACCATCAAGCCGCTGTACCGCATGGCTGTTGGTTACTTTGCCGGAGAAGGTGGCCCATTCCTGTTCGGGGTGCTCGCCGCCGAACACCACGTCGCTGACCGCATTGCTGTGGTCATCGTTGTTGAGGTTGTCGGCTAAGAACTCGTTCTGCTCCTTGTGCTTCAACCGGCTCAGCACGCTGAACATATACTCTTTCATGTCGCCCGACACGCGGTATTCAGCCGTGCCCTTGAGCGAGCCGTCAGCTGCGAGACTGTAATGATAGGAAAGGCGGTCAACCGACGATGATGCGGGCAATGTGGGAACATCCTCAAGCAGGTAGCTGTCGCCATTCTCCACCAACGCCTGCTGTCCCTGTATGTGCTGGGGTATATAGTTGTAGGGTGTATAATTGACCGTGGCATCGAGCCAGTAGGTGCGGCCCTTGAGCATGACGGCACAGATGACATGGTTGGAAGCCGCCAGACAGGGGAAGTCGCTCATGCGGATGGTGACGTTGTCGCGCGTGCCGATTTCGGCCAACCGCGCGTCAAAGCCCTCAGCCCTGAGCAGGGTACGGAGCAACAGCGCCATGCCCTTGCAGTCGCCATAGCGTTTGCGCAGCACCTCGGCGGGACGGTCGGGACGATGGCCCGACACACCGGCCTCGTAAGCCACATAGCGGATGTTGCGCTGCACCCAGCCGTAGATGGCGCTGAGCTTCTGCTCCGGCGTCTGGCAGCCTTTCGTGATGGTGCCGAGAAGCTGGCTCTGGCCGGGCAGCGAGCAGTCAACCTGCTGCATGCGGCACGTCCAGCGGTAGAGGGAGTCGACATTGGCAAAGGGCCCCACGACAATGAAATGGGGCTGCACGGCACTCAGGGGCGGCTGATTGTCATCGTCGGTCAGGGGTGGCAGACTGTCAATGGTAAACGTGAACACCGAGTCTGATGCCGTGGCGCTTTTGGTGAACTGGATATTGCTGCCACAGTTGCGGGGAACGATGCGCCAGCCGGACAGCGACTTAGGCAGCGTCACGGTGACCCGCTTGTGCTGTATGAAATAGTCGTCGGAAAAATAGACGCGCGCCCAATAACGGGCATCGCTGAACGTGCGCGTATAACTGAACTTGGCCTCCTTGTGCTTGCGGTCAAGTGTCGTGGTGAAGAAGCACACCTTCGTATCATCGTAGAACACGTTTTCGGGCGTGGCCGTCTTGTATGCGGCCGTGGCACGGGAGCAGTCGGCCTTGTTGAGCGAGATAAAATCGCCGTAATAGACCGCCGGCTGTATGGTCTGCCCTATCGTACTGTTAAGCTGATAGGTCACCTCGGCAGTGTTCACCACCACGGGCCTGCCATCGCGAAGAGTAACACGGTAGTTGTCAGTGGCCTCGCTGATAACCACATCGTTGTCGTCAGCCACAACGGGCATAAGGGCAATGCCAAGAAAGAGCAATGTTAAGATAGATCGGTACATGTTGACGTATTTCATTCTGCTGTTTGATGATATTGTTGATATAGTTGTTGCACGTAGTCGTAGAGTTTTTTGTAGAACGGATGATGACAGAGCGTAGCCACGTCGCCAAGGATGATAAGCTTCATCCGTGCCCGGGTGATAGCAACGTTCATGCGACGCAGGTCACGCAGAAATCCGATTTGTCCCTCGTCGTTGGCACGCACCATTGAGATGAGAATGATGTCGCGTTCCTGTCCCTGGAAGCCGTCGACGGTGTTGACGGTGATGAGCCGGCGGAAAGGCTTGAAGAATTCCTGCTTCTTGATGAGCCCGCGGAGGTACTGCACCTGTGCGCGGTAGGGCGAGATGATGCCCACGTCAATCTTCTCGTCAAGGATGCGCTGCTTGCCAATCTTCGTGAAATAGTCGCGCAAAGTATTCATCGTGAGTTCGGCCTCAGCACGGTTGATGCGGCCATACGACTCGGCAACGAACGTCTCACCCTGCGTCGTGTCGTCGGGCATCGGCTCCACCTGACGCCACTCCATCGGAATGTCATAGTCGAGGATGCTGCGGCGCTGTGCGATCTCCGGTGCCGTGCTCACCTTGCCATGATAGAACCACTCCGACGAGAAATGCATGATGTCGTCGTTCATGCGATACTGCACCTGCAACAGCGTCACGCACTCCGGCTTGTTCTCGACGATGCGCTCCATGAGCGTCTTGCCCAGTCCACCCTTCATCGCGGCGATGCTCTTCACCGTCGGCGGCAGCTGACAGTGGTCGCCGGCGAAGATGACGCGGTTGGCCCGGCGGATGGGTATCCAACAGGCGGCCTCGAGCGCCTGCGCGGCCTCGTCGATGAAGAGCGTGGCAAACTTCTGACCTTCAAGCAGACGGTTAGCCGAACCCACCAGGGTGCAGGCGATGACACGCGCCTCGCCGAAGAGCTCCGCATTGATGCGTATCTCCAGTTCGGTAGCCCTCGACTTCAGCCGCTCCAGTTTCTGGTGATAGTTCTCGCCCCTCCCCTTGTGGTGCTGGCGCAGTTCGCGTATGGCCTTGCGTATGGCCCACAGTTGCGGATAGTCGGGATGGGCCTCGAAGCGGCGCTCATAGGTGAAGCCGAGCATCATGTCATTGACGCGTGTGGGATTGCCGATGCGCAGCACGTTGATGCCGCGGTCGACGAGCTTCTCGCTGATCCAGTCGACGGCCATATTGCTCTGCGCGCAAACCAGCACCTGACTCTCGCGCATCAGCGTCTCGTTGATGGCCTCGACGAGCGTCGTGGTCTTGCCGGTGCCTGGAGGACCGTGCACCACCTCCACATCCTTGGCCCACAGCACCTCGTTGACGGCCCGCTCCTGCGTCTTGTTGAGCCAGGGAAACGACATGGGGTCGAAGCTGAACCGCTGGGCCGGCATATTCGAATAGAACAGGTCGCGCAGGTGGGCCAGCCGGTTGCCCTTGGCGTTGATGACGCGGTCGAGGGCATCGAACATCGTACGGTAGCTCGTCTCGTCAAACGACAGTTGTACGCCGATGCGCTGTTCGCAGCTCTGCAGGTCGAGCGCGTGGCCCTCGGGAACGATGACCACCATGCGGTCGCCATCGACATACGACACGGTGCCGGTGAAAGAGAAATAGCTGACGCGTGGCTTGGCATTGTCGCCTGTGCTGGGCATGCGGAAGAAGAGCACGGGCTTGCCGAACTCGAAGTTATGGGTGATATCCTGGTCGGAGGTGCGGAAAACCTCAACAGCCATCTGATTGAGCGAGTTGTAGAACGACGACCCTATGCGCAGCGGAAACCACGCATCGCCCCGCTTCACCTTGCGCCCGATGCCCATGGCTTCGGTCTGCTTGCGAAACGATTCCTTCTCGGTCTGATATTCTATCTGGAGCAGCAGACGCTGTTGCTGTAATGCCTGTACGATTGACTGTTGATACATAACTCTTTCTGCAAAGTCAACATCCGAGGTGCACGATGTTAATGTATGATGGTGCAAAAATAACGATAATATTTGAATTACGCAAACAGCAGTGCATTGCTTGGGCAAAAACAAGGGGGAGACAGATGGCCTTATTGGACGATTTGGCTCCTGCCGCGTTTGCAATCGAGTCCTGCCGCGTTTGCATTTGCCTCCTCGTCTCTCATGAACCTTGAAGTTTGGCCGTTTAAAATAATTGTTGTATCTTTGTGCTTGGAAACGCAATGATGGCTCATGTGGATACGCGATGGAGGCTCATTTGGAAACCAATGAGGTAAGGTCGCTCTCCAATTTTAATAGTTTTCCTATTACCGCAATTACCGCACATCATGAAATTGTTGTATATCAAACGCTTAAGTGCTTGAAAAGTCGCCCAACATTACCGCAATATTACCGCAAATGAGGGAGAAGTGAGAAAAGAGGAGTTTTTTAGAAGTCCAGAAGACGGAAGTCCGGAAGTCCAGTCATTACAATAAGCAGCGTAGGAGCGTCGGCATTCCTGCCGACGAAGCAGCCAGTGTAGTGGCCGGTCTTGTGCCGGCCACCAGCCGCATCGCAATACCATAGCTATCGCACCGTCATACCATAGCTATCGCACCGCGATACCATAGCTATCGCACCGTCATACCATAGCTATCGCAACGCGATACCATAGCTATCGCAACGCGATACCATAGCTATCGCACCGTCATACCATAGCTATCGCAGTGCGGATGGTGGCCGGCACAAGACCGGCCACTACACTGGCTGCTTCGTCGGCCACTACACTGGCTGCTTCGTCGGCAGGAATGCCGACGCTCCTACTTCCGCTTATACGCCCCTACGTCTGCTTATTGTAATGACTGGACTTCCGGACTTCAGTCTTCTGGACTTCTAATAACTTCCCGGACTTCTATCTTCCGTACTTCTCCAAAACTCCCTTCATTGTAATGACTGGACTTCCGGACTTCAGTCTTCTGGACTTCTCCAATACTTCCTTCATTGTAATGACTGGACTTCCGGACTTCCGTCTTCTGGACTTCTCCAATACTTCCTTCATTGTAATGACTGGACTTCCGGACTTCAGTCTTCTGGACTTCTAATAACTTCCGGACTTCAGTCTTCTGGACTTCTAATAACAATAATCTGCCGTTTTAGCTAATCGTTTAGGAAGATATTTGTAATTTTGCGGTTGATGAAGGAAATCATTCTCCAACAACTCACTATCGGTTACCGCCATAAGGTGGTGGCTGACGGCTTGTCGGCTGTGCTGCGCAGTGGCGAGCTGACCTGCCTCATTGGCCGCAACGGACTGGGTAAGTCGACGTTGCTGCGCACGCTGTCGGGCTTCCTACAACCATTGCGTGGCGCTATGTTGCTGCGTGAGGCGACAAAAGAAGGAAATGATGAAGCGGAATTACCCCCGGATTCTCCCAACGCCCGCGAACTCGTACTCAACCGCTTGCCGAAGGACCGGCTGGCGCAGTTGGTCAGTGTGGTGCTTACCGAAAGGGTTGGAGTGAGACAGCTCACCGTGGAGCAACTCGTGGGCCTTGGCCGCATGCCTTATACGGGATTCTTCAACGGCATGTCGGCCACCGACCATCGTGTGGTGGCTGAGGCGCTGCGGCTGACGGGTATGAGCAGTTTCGCGCAGCGTGAGGTCAGCGAGCTGAGCGACGGCGAGCGACAAAAAGTGATGATTGCGCGGGCACTGGCGCAGCAGACGCCGGTCATCCTCCTCGACGAACCCACGGCGTTTCTCGACTATGGCAGTAAGGTGGAGACGATGCGGCTGCTCAGCGACCTCGCCCACCGCATGGATAAGCTCATCGTGGCCTCCACGCATGACCTTGAGATAGCCCTCCATACGGCCGACCGTCTGTTGACGATTGGCGACGGCGGGATCAAGGATCTCTCAAAACAGCAGTTGAAGGCTAAGCTGGAGAAATATTGGTAGAAACGACACCTATTTCTCACCGCTTGCCGTGAGGGGCAACGCTATGCGCCCATGAGACGCTCGACGGCCTCGATGTCTCGGTCGAACGGTCCGCTATGCTCCAGCTTGAGCGCACACATCGCGGCGGCAAAGCGACCGGCCTCGTCGTAACCGGCCCCCTGCGCGCGGCAGTAGAGGTAACCGGCCGAGAACGTGTCGCCGCAGCCTGTGGCATCGACTACGCACGCAGGCTGGTAGGTGGGGATGTCGTGGAACTCGCCCTCAGCATAAATCGTCGAACCGTAGCTGCCCAGCGTGACGACCACCTCCTTGACGCCCATCTTGGCAATGGCTTTCGCTGCCTCGCGGATGTCCTGCAGACCGGTGATTACCCGCGTCTCCTCTTCGTTCAACTTGAGAATGCCGGTGCAAGCTAAGATGCGCTGCTTGTCTTTCCAGTCGATGGCGTGCACCTCCTCACCGACCACCTTGCGCAGGTAACCTTGTACGTCGATGCTCACGGTGCCTTTCGTGGCGAGGTATTCCACAACTTCCGGCGAGAAGTCGTCGGCCATCAGACAACCTAAATGGAAAATCTTGGCATCGAGCGGCTTCATCTCCTCGAGCGTGAAGGGGTCCGACTTGGCCAACACGCGCTGCCGCCGCTCGTTGCTGTCGGCGCCATAGATGTTCTCGAAAAACACCGTGTCGCGGCTGGGGTAGCAGATGGTGTCGATGCCCATCTGACGTATCTTCTCAACGGCCGGCACCTCGCTCTTGCCCACCTTGGTCACCAGTTGGTAGCTGACCTTGCGTGGCAGACAGCTGATGGCGTAAGTCATGTAAAAAGACGTGCCGCCCGACATAAACACCGTCTTCTCCGGCGTTACCACTTTGTCGCGCGTGATATGCCCAATGCTGCAAATATCGTATTTCATCCTTGTGCTCACTTTGCTAAGTTCATTCCTTCTGTCATATTCATGCAAAGTTAGTCAAAAAATCAGCTTCTTAATCTTCTTTTCAATGGTTTTTCAACAAAAAAGTCGAAACTCTTTTTATTTTCTCAAATTTTCCTTGTACCTTTGCACCACATAAGCCCAGATGGCGGAATAGGTAGACGCGCTGGTCTCAAACACCAGTGCCGCAAGGCATCTCGGTTCGAGCCCGAGTCTGGGTACCCTTATTAAACACGGTTAATCGCTAAAGTCTTAAAAATAAAGACTTTAGCGATTTTTCTTTTCTTCATTTGCTCCATATTTGCTCCATTTCAAGTGAATGAGACTGCATTAAATAGCGTTTAGAAGGCGATGGTTTCATTCATTCCGATTAATTTTTCTCCACTGTCTTGCGTTGCCTAATAAGTGAATGAAGAAAAGTTAGATACTAAGCCCATGGTTAATAGACACGGGCTTTATACTTTGAAGACTTATGCACACACGGAGACGCTTACGCAGAAGATCTCAAATACCTAATTCACCTTATTCTTTTATCCTTCCTACAGAGGTGTTTAATAACTACAAATAATGAAAGGACAATAGCTATGAGCGTAATAAAATACATTACACTATAACTATGGGTATGCTTAGGCGCAAAATATATTCTACCAGTATCAAACAAGGACAAGATGAAATTTGGTACGGCAACCGTTCCTTGCCAACAACCTGCAAAAAAACCATTTGTTACGTTAGGGTCAATTGATCCTAAAAGGAAAGCATCTAAGATCCACAATAACCCAACAATTATTAAATACACTAATATCTTTCCAATCTTACAAGCCATATGTTTTTTTATTAATAAATTTAGACTAATAATTGCAAGCTTTTCTTTCTTTTCTACAGAAAAGAAAGAAAGGCTCACAAAAATTAGCATTAACTAAGTTCTACTAATTGGATAAGAATATTAGTCGGTCATTCTCCAAGCTGTTCCATTATCCATTTTCTTTCCAACTTCTTTAATATAGTTGTCAAATGCATAATGGCACCATGCGCCAAACTTCTGAATGAGTCCTGCAAGGATATCGCCTCCTGAGATAGCACACAATTCGCTCTTATTCAACTCTACAATTAGCTTATTCATTTTCATCTGATTTCTATTGAAAAGTTTTAAGCAAGGTAAACAGTCAATGGTAAGTTGTTTTATCATTAACCGATTCCCATCCCTTCGCAAAATTATCTGCAAAGTATGTAATAGCTTGATACCAAGCGAAAGCTGGTCCCAGAATTCGAAGAAGTGGTATTCCTCCGTCTACCTTCTGTGCGCGCGCGAGTCGAGATGTGACCCCTTTGCTAATCTAAAAGTGACCCCCTTGCAGGTCACGTTTGCAAAGGTATAAAATTCATTTTACTTTCCA
>ONAR01000025.1 GCA_900315835.1 uncultured Prevotella sp. | reverse complement strand
GGAAAAATGCCATACCAAGGGTTGGTGGCCGGCACCAGGCCGGCCACTACACTGCTACCAAGGTTGCATACCTCCACGGACTTTATCCGCTGCGCCGATATTACCGCAATTACCGCAAGCGTTTAACCGCCTCGTAATAAGCTTGTTATCCGCAGTAATAAGGGGCCATACATTACCGCAACATTACCGCAAAGATTACCGCAAAATGGCAAAAAGGCTCTCCATAGCACCCTTCTGGCCTCTCCCCGACCCTCCCCCGAGGGGAGGGGGAAAGAGTATATCGGTAGTGGTGTAGTGGCCGGTCTTGTGCCGGCCACTACACAATCATCGGTGAGGCACCATTTGCGATAGCTATGGTATCGCGGTGCGATAGCTATGGTATCGTGGTGCGATAGCTATGGTATCGCGACTCGATAGCTATGGTATCGCGACTCGATAGCTATGGTATCGCGACTCGATAGCTATGGTATCGCGACGTCATAGAGACGCTGCACAGCAGCGTCCTACTACTGGAGGGAAGGCTCTATACAGCAACCATAAGGCTATCCAAAAGCAACCATAAGGCCACCCAAAGCCACTACAAAGTTACTAAAAAGTTACTAAAAAACAAACTCATGGCCACCCACATGCCAGTTCGTGGCCGGTCAATGCAAGGCCTTAGCCACTGTGGCCTCAGCCTGCAAGGCTTCCGGCTCCACTTCCTCCACACGCTGCACGAGGGTGTCGCCGTGAGCAACATAGAAACTGACGCGGACAACATGACCATAGTCGGCACTACCGCTGACGCGCATGTGGCGGGCCTTGCCGAACGAAAGGGTGTCGCGCCGACTGGGATAGCTCAGCAACTGCAACTGACGACGCGTGGAGCCCTCACCCACGACAAAGATGTCGGTAGAGTCCTTGACGGGCGCATTCTTCCGGGCCTTTGCCGCCTGCCGGGCCAATGCCGCTGTGTCGGGCGGATAGAACTCCGATGCCGCAACGGTGTCGCCGGGGTTATCCTTGGGCGCCATCTTGCAGGCCGAGGGAAACAACAACGGCGCCGACAGCAATAAGGGCATGGCCGCTTTCACGGCCACACACCTCACGTCATGCCACACCTCATGGAGCGATTTCATGCTTTTCATCTTATTACGATTATATCCAGTCCTTATCTATCAACTTTTCTGCCAGTCTTTCGCCAGACCGCCCTCACCCGTCTCCTTATAGAGCGACGGCAGATCGTGGCCGGTTTGCTTCATCACCTCCACCACACGGTCGAAACTCACGCGATGGCGACCGTCGCTGAACGAGGCGTAGAGGTTGCAGTCGAGGGCACGGGTGGCGGCGAAAGCGTTGCGCTCGATGCAGGGTATCTGCACCAATCCGCACACCGGGTCGCAGGTCATGCCGAGGTGATGCTCCAGTCCCATCTCAGCCGCATACTCAATCTGAGCAGGTGAACCTCCGAAGAGCTGACAGGCTGCTCCCGAGGCCATGGCGCACGCCACGCCAACCTCACCCTGACAGCCCACATCGGCACCGGAGATGCTGGCATTCTCCTTGACGATATTGCCAATCAGTCCGGCCGTTGCCAGGGCATGCACCATCTTCTCGTCGCTGAAGCCGTGGCCTTTGGCCAAGTGATACAACACACCCGGCACCACACCGCAACTGCCACAGGTCGGTGCCGTGACGATGGTGCCGCCGGAGGCATTCTCCTCGCTCACCGCCAGCGCATAGGCGTAGACCAAGCCACGCGACTGCAAGTTGGCCTTGTAGCCCTGCGCCTTGACGTAATAGGTGGCCGCCTTGCGCTGCAAGTTGAGCGGTCCGGGCAGGCGACCCTCATGGTTCAGTCCGGCCTCAACGCTGCGCTGCATGCTGTGCCACACTTCCAAGAGATAGTCGCTCAGACCCTCATCCTCGCATTGCTTCACATACTCCCAATAGGCGCAGCCGTGCTTGTCGCACCAATACTGGATATCGGTGAGGTGGGTCAGGTCGTAGATGTCGGGCGACTCCTGCACCAGTCCCTCACTGAGCGTTTTCTCACCAACGAGTTCCGGATGTTTCGCCGCATCGCCTTCCGACAGCGCACCGCCACCGACCGAATAAACCAGCCATGCCCGAGGCGCGGCTTTCTCAGCCTCACCCGCATCGCTGCAGGGCTCATATTCGAATTTCATTCCATTGGGATGGAAAGGCAGAAAGACATCCGACCGCCATTCGATGGTGACGGGAGCAATGGGCTCCAACACCTCTTTAATGGCGACATCGGTCATGTGGCCTTTGCCCGTAGCGGCCAGACTGCCATAGAGCGTGACCTTAAAACGCTCGGCTCTGGGGTGAAGCCGGGCGAAGATACGAGCCGCACGCTGGGGGCCCATCGTATGGCTCGACGACGGTCCCTTACCTATCCTGTATATTTCCCTTAGCGATTTCAATGGTTTATAGCATTAGTACGGAAGTTCAGAAGTACGGAAGTCCAGAAGTCCTGTCATTACCATAATCATACCCGAATACCAGATATCTTTGCACATGACTGGACTTCAGGACTTCCGAACTTCAGGACTTCCGAACTTCCAATACACTACTGACTATTCCGTAACGAAACTTGCGAGCTCCTCAGCCTTGAAGTTCATCACGTAGGCATGGCTGCCCACGCACTCCTCCTCGGCCATGCGCACGAAGACGTTGACGCTCTTCTCAAACTCCTCGGGGCAGTTGGTGGCGTCGCGCAGCAAAAGCAACGAGAGGATGATGTCGCCCGTCATGTTGTAGAGACGGCGGCCAAGGAAGTCGTGCTCGTCCTGGTTGGCGTCAGCCTTCACCTTCTCCACAGCCTCAGCGTAGAGGTCGATGCATTTGGCAATGCGGTCCTTCAGCGGTTTGAGGCTCTCTGCGGTCTCATCGGTCAGCAGCTCCTTCATGATGTTGAGGTAGGTGCCGTTGGTGATGTAGCGGATGGCAGCGACCACCTGCAGCTGCGTCGTACCCTCGTAGATGGAGAAGATACGGGCATCGCGCAGCAGACGCTGTGCCTTGTACTCCATAATGAAGCCGGAGCCGCCATGCACGCTCACGCAGTCGTAGGCGTTCTGGTTGGCAAACTCTGAGGTCATGCCCTTGCCCAGCGGGGTGAAGGCGTCAGCCAGACGGCTGTAGGTCTTCATCTCCTTGCGCTCGTCGGCGGTGAGCTTACGCTCGCGCGAGATGTCCTCAAGGGTCTTATAGATATCGACGTAGCGGGCTGTCTGATAGAGGATAGCGCGGCTGGCGTCGAGCTTAGCCTTCATGCGGGAGAGCATGTCGTAGACGGCGGGGAAAGTGATGATCTTCTTGCCGAACTGCTGACGCTCACGGGCATAAGCCACAGCCTGGTCGTAGGCCTCCTGCTCGAGACCGACGCTCTGTGCGGCAATACCCAGACGGGCACCGTTCATCAGGCTCATCACATACTTGATCAGACCCAGACGACGGTCACCGCAAAGCTCAGCCTTTGCGTTCTTGTAAACGAGCTCGCAGGTCGGTGAACCGTGGATACCGAGCTTGTTCTCGATATGACGCACATCGACGCCACCGTCGCGCTTGTCGTAGATGAACATCGACAGACCGCGGCCATCCTTGGTGCCTTCCTCAGAACGGGCCAGCACGAGGTGGATGTCGGAGTCACCGTTGGTGATGAAGCGCTTCACACCATTGAGGCGCCATGTACCGTCGGCATCCTGCGTAGCCTTCAGCATGACATGCTGAAGGTCGGAGCCGGCATCGGGTTCGGTAAGGTCCATCGACATGGTCTCACCGGCGCAGATGCGAGGAATGTACTTGGCCTGCTGCTCGGGGGTACCGAACTCATACAGCGTGTCGATACAGCTCTGCAGCGACCATACATTCTGGAAACCGGAGTCGGCAGCCGAGACGAGCTCTGACAGCATTGAGAACACGGTGATAGGCAGGTTGAGACCACCGAAGCGACGCGGCATGCTCACGCCCCACAGACCGGCCTTACGCGTAGCGTCGAGGTTCTCGTAGGTCTTGCTGGCATAGATCATGCGGCCATTCTCCAAGTGGGGACCCTCAAGGTCGACGCTCTCGGAGTTGGGCTCAATGACATTGGTGGCCACGTCGGCCGTGATGTCAAGGATGCGCTTGTAGTCCTCAATGGCGTCCTCATAGTTGACAGGCGCGTAATCGAACTGGTCCTTGTCGGCATAGCCGCGCTCCTTCAGTTCAACAATCCTCTTCATAAGAGGGTCGTTGAGATAGTATTTGATTTTATTTACTTCTACCATTGTTATTTCGTGTTCTGTTTGTAATACTTAATGAGTTTCGGCACGACCTCTTCCACGGTACCGGTAATCACGTAGTCGGCAATCTGATTGATTGGTGCATCAGGGTCGCTGTTGACCGAGATGATGATGCCTGCATCCTGCATGCCGGCGATATGCTGAATCTGACCGGAGATGCCGCAGGCGATATACACCTTCGGATGAACGGTGACGCCGGTCTGACCCACCTGACGGTCGTGGTCTACCCATCCGGCGTCGACGGCGGCGCGGCTGGCACCCACCTCACCGTGAAGCTCCTTGGCCAGGGTGAACAGCATGTCGAAGCCTTCCTTCGAACCCATGCCGTAGCCACCGGCCACCACGATGGGCGCACTCTTGAGGTTGTTCTTGGCAGCCTCGACGTGGCGGTCAATCACCTGCACGGCGTAAGACATCTCGCTCACGTAGTCCTTCACATTGGGATAGACCACCTCGCCCTTGGCCTTGCCCTCGTACAGGGCTTTCTGCATGACGCCAGAGCGCACGGTAGCCATCTGCGGACGATGCTCGGGGTTGACGATGGTAGCCACGATGTTGCCACCGAAGGCCGGACGGATGGCGTGGAGCATCTGCTCATAATGCTTACCCGTCTTTTTATCGTCGTAGTCGCCAATCTCCAGTTGCGTGCAGTCGGCAGTCAGACCGGAGGTCAGGGCTGACGACACACGGGGACCGAGGTCACGGCCAATGACCGTTGCACCCATCAGGGCAATCTGCGGCTGCTCTTCCTTGAACAGCTTCACTACAATATCAGTATGGGGAGCCGACGTGTAAGGGAACAAGCCCTCACCATCGAAGACAAACAGTTTGTCAACGCCATAAGGCAGCAGTTGGTCTTCCACTTTGCCCTTGATGCCGGTGCCAGCGACCACGGCCTCGAGATCGACGCCGAGCGTGTTGGCCAACTTACGGCCTTTCGTGAGCAATTCCTGCGACACCTCAGCGACCTGGGTGCCTTCCACTTCACAATATACAAATACGTTGTTCATGTCTTATCCGATAATATTTTCAGCCAACAGTTCTTTAACGAGTCCTTCCACATCGGCATCCGAGGCGGTGAGGCGCTTGCTCTCCTTAGCCTGGAAGACGATGCTCTTCACGGCGCTCACCTTGGTGGGCGAGCCAGCCAGTCCGCACTGCTCATAGTCGGCACCGCAGTCGGCGATGCTCCACTGTCCGAGCGTCAGATAGGGGCGCTGCTCATAGAGTGCGGCCCAAGGCTCATCGCCCTTGCGCTCCATGGGGCAGGTGGCGTATTTGTATTTCATCACACGCTTGGCGTTGCAAGGACGGGCGGGGGCAGCCGTACCGTTGACCGTGACCAACACAGGCAGCGGAGCAACAACGGTCTCCACACCGCCGTCGATATGACGGCGGATAGTCACCTTGCCATCCTCAATCTTCTGTACCTCTTCGGCGTAGGTCACCTGGTTCAGGCCCAACTTCTGGGCTACCTGAGGACCCACCTGAGCGGTATCGCCATCGATAGCCTGACGACCGCCAATCACCATATCCACATGCCAGACTTCCTTGTCAATCTTCTCGATGGCTTTGGAAAGAAAATAAGCAGTGGCCAGGGTGTCGGCACCGGCACTCTTACGGTCGGTAAGCAGCCAACCACAGTCGGCTCCGCGATAGAGGCTCTGACGAATGATCTCACCGGCACGCGGGGGACCCATCGTTACCACACCCACCTTGATGTTGTCGGGATCAGTGTCCTTGATGCGGAGAGCCTGCTCCAGGGCGTTCAAGTCCTCGGGGTTGAAGATGGCCGGAAGTGCGGCACGGTTGACCGTACCCTCTGCAGTCATGGCATCCTTACCCACGTTTCTCGTGTCAGGTACTTGCTTGGCAAGTACTACAATGTTCAACTTCATAAGTAATGCTATATAATTATATTTTATCTATTTCGTTTCCACCAGCGGGGTATAATGTACGGCAAAATTACTAATATTCTCCCTTTTACCCAAACAATTGACCTTAAAAGCGCCTTTTATTGCACAAAATCAACGAATTGTGCAGAGTCTTATCCGCTCCCTTTCTCTCCCCTCATTGTAATGACTGGACTTCCGACTTCCGGACTTCTAATAACTTCTGGACTTCAAAAAGCTTCTCACTTCTCCATCAGCTCCCGATGCCGCTTGCGGATATCCTCCCTCACATTGAACGGCCGACGGAAGGGGAAGCGGGCAAAGGCTACGGTCAGACAGAACAGCGCTATATAAATAAGGTATACCTGCGGCAGACTCATTTTTATATCACTGATGCTGGCACCAGGCAGCGT
The DNA here is from genome assembly GCA_900315835.1 of uncultured Prevotella sp. Lineage (GTDB taxonomy): Bacteria > Bacteroidota > Bacteroidia > Bacteroidales > Bacteroidaceae > Prevotella. The sequence goes on along the minus strand of ONAR01000025.1, from coordinate 31,546 downwards.
AGCCACCCAGCCGAGCGACGCGTTGAGCCATCGGGCGAGCGTGGTCAACAGATGGGCCACAGGCATGGCAACGACAGACCACGACGACAGCACCGCCAACACCACCGAACCGTAGATGATGACGGTAGCAAAGGGGATGACAATCAGGTTGGTGAGCAGAAAATAGGTGGAGAAACGGCCGAAGTAATAAGCCACGACGGGCGCCGTACCCAACTGCGCCGCCACCGAGATGGCGAGCATGCCCCATACCGACCGCCCTACCCTCGTCTTCAAACGGAGGAGGCGGTACATCGGACGGTAATAGACGGCGATGGCCAACACGGCGAGGAAGGAGAGTTGGAAGCTGATGTCCCATAGACTCATGGGACTGGCCACCAACAGGCAGATGGCGGCAAACGAGAGGGTGTTGACCGAGGCTCCGTCGCGGTGAAGCACCTGACAGAGGGAGAAGATGGACAGCATGACCGCCGACCGCATGATGCTCGTACCCATGCCGACCAACACGACGTAGCCCCAGATGGCCGACAGGATGAGTGCCTGCGACAGCCACTCATGGCGGCGCCGACGGCCGAAAAGCAACGTCAGTACGGTGTAGATGATACCGAGATGGAGTCCCGACAGCGCCAATACATGTGAGGCGCCAGTCGCTGAATAGAGGTCCTTGGTCTGGCGGCTGACGGTATGGCGGTCGCCTAACACCATCGACGCGATAATGGCTGTGCCCTGGTCGTCGGCCGAACTACTGGTCATCTGCACGAAGCGGTTGACCAAACGGTCTCTGAACAGCATGGCGCGCAGACGGAGTCGCTCGAATCGGGAGAGGGGCTGTAACGATACGCGGCGCAACTCCCAGTCGCTGTAATAGATAAAGGTCTGGGCGGAGAAGCCATGCACCCGGAGCCAGCGCACGTAGTCGAAGTTGCTGTTGGACTGGAAGTTGCTGTTGGGCCGAGTGCTACTGTTGGGTCGAAAGGCGTGCAACGGCTCCATCGGGGAGGCGGCGGCAATGCCACTGCCCAAATGAATATGACGCCAGTCGTTGCTGACGGTGTCGCGTAGGATGGCGGCCTTCACCTTGATGGGGCGCCGCAGCATCCGACCGTTGACCTTGATGAGACTGAGATCGCAGCGCAGCGTCTTGCCGGCAACCTTCGGCTCACTCATCACCACGGCCTCGTAATCGACCGGCTGTCCTTCATCAAACGTAAACCGCAAGCTATCAGCAGTCTTGACCATCAGCGCCACGCCAAAGAAGAAGATGGCAAGATACACGGCTACCGAACTGCCCATCTTATGACGGCTGTTGAGCAGCAGGGCGACCGCCACACTCAGAGCAATCAACAGCGTCAGCACCATGAGCAACCCCCAACTGCCGAGCGCCGCGCCAATGGCGTCGCCGGTAGCATCGCCTACAACAATGCCCAAGATTAGGACAATGGCTATGGGAAGGAGGGGGTTGCGAAGCATTTGGGAGAAGTTTTTAGAAGATAGAAGTTTAGTTTAGAAGTCCAGAAGTCAGAAGTCCGGAAGTCCAGTCATTACGAGAAGTGAGAAGCTATTAGAAGTTCGGAAGATATTAGAAGTCTGGGAGTTATTAGAAGTCCAGAAGTCAGAAGTCCGGAAGACAGAAGTCCGGAAGCACATTGAAGCTTAAAAACTCAAGAACTCATAAACTCAAAAACTAACTAACAAACTCAAGAACTCACCTGCTCCTCCGGCCAATTGACGAGGAAGAGGCGGGTGCGGGCGCGGGTGACAGCGGTGTAGAGCCAATGAAAATAGTCGGGGGTGAGCATGTCGGCGGTCATATAACCCTGATCGATGTAAACGTGCTCCCACTGTCCACCCTGCGCCTTGTGGCAGGTGACGGCGTAAGCGAACTTAATCTGCAGGGCGTTGTAATAGGGATTGTCGCGCACGGCCCGCATGCGGTCTCCCTTCAGCGGCAAGTCGCTGTAGTCTTCCATCACCCTGTTGTAGAGCTGGTCCTGTTGCTCACGCGTGAGGGCGGGCGCATCGCTGCCAAGGGCATCAAGCATGACGATGGACTGCAACTCCTGACCGTCGTAGTCGGGGAAACGCAGGGTGGCGTCGGCAAAATGGAAACCGTAAAGCTCGCGGAAATGACGCACACGCCTCACCTCGCACCGGTCCCCATTGGCAATGAACGACAGTTGGCGGGTGGTTCTTAAAGCCCCGTCAGTATTGGAGAGATATTTGTTTTTCACCACCATCACGCGGTCGGCACCGCAAAGCACATCGTCGAGGTCGAGCACACGGGCGCGGATGCCTTGATTGTAGATGGTCGCCCGTTTGTTGGAGCGCGTCACGACGATGGTCTCGTCGACGCCTACCTCACTGTAACTGCTGGCCAGCTGTTCGATGAGTTCATTGCCCGGCACCCGCACCACATCAGCCAAGCCTTTCACCCGCAACTTAGGCAGAATGGGGTTGGTCATCTGCTCTTCCCACGAAGGCATGCTGAGCCGCAGCTGTGTGGCATTGAGCAGAATGCCAGAAGTCTTACCCTGCCGCACCACCTCGCCGAGGTCGCAGGCATATACCTTCAGGCCGTAGGCACCCAACTCGTCGGGCGAGAGGGCGGGCGCCTCCTGCTCACCGACGGGCGGCAGCTGGGCGCTGTCGCCGATGAGCAACAGTCGGCACTGGTCGCCGCTGTACACAAACTTGATGAGGTCGTCGAGCAGATTGCCGGTACCAAACGTACGGTCGGCCGACGAGCGGCCGCTGATCATCGAAGCCTCATCGACGACGAACAGCGTACGGCGGGAGCGGTTGAAATTGAGGTTGAACTGACTGTCGGGCGCCACGCTGCGCTCACGGTAGATGGTGCGGTGGATGGTGGCTGCTGGCAGGTGGCTGTTGACGGCAAACACCTTGGCCGCACGACCGGTGGGCGCCATCAGCACGATAGGCTGGCCGAGGCTGCGAAGGGTGTCGACCATTGCACTGGCCAGCGTGGTCTTACCCGTACCTGCCGAACCGCGCATCACCATTGCCGACTCGGGCGCACGGTCAGCCAAGAAGGCGGCAAACATACGCGTCGCGGCCAACTGGTCTTGCGTCGGCTCAAAGCCGAGGCGTTGCAGGATGCGGTCAACAAATTCGGTTGTTTTCATGGGCGGTGGATATACGGAAGGATATGATAAGCGCTGACGGACAATGCGTTACCTGAACAGTGAGAAGTTGACGCTGCCGTAGCTGCGGTGCTCGACGAAGCGGGGATGGTCGGAGAAGTCATTGTGCTTGCCATGCTCAAAGACAAAGATGCCGCCATCGCTGAGTATCCCGCTGTCGAGCACCAACTGTGGTATCTGCGGCAGTTGCTCGAGGGCATAGGGCGGGTCGGCAAAGATAAGGTCGAACTGACTGTGACATTTCTTGACAAAGCGGAAAACATCGCCCCGCACCAGGACGTTGTCGGCAGTACCAATCTTCTTCATGCATTCGGCGATGAATCGGGCGTGGTCGCGGTCGCCCTCCACACTCTCCACAGGGCGGCAGCCGCGTGAGAGCATCTCAAGCGAGATACTACCCGTACCGGCGAAGAGGTCCAAGGCACTGGCACCGTCGAAATCGATGTAGCCATTCAGTACGTTGAAGATATTCTCCTTGGCGAAATCTGTGGTCGGGCGCGCCTTGAACGTGCGGGGAATGTCGAAATGACGCCCTTTGTATTGACCTGTTATGATGCGCATGGTTTATCCGAGATAAAGGGTGATGAGGTCGAACGTGATGCCGCGCAACTGCGTGAGCGGGGCGCGGTTGAAGCTGGCCGACGGATTAATAACGCTCACCACCTGAATATATTTGCGTAATGTGTCGAGCAGGGCATCCTTGTCGAGCAGGTTGCCCACAAGGAATAACTCATCGCGCTGCTGGTCGAGGGCGAGCTGCTTCCAGACGAAGAGGATGAAATACACCAGGTCCTTCACATGGCGCGCCTCATAGCGGTTGGCGAAGATGAAGCGGTTGCGCTCGAAACTGACCAACTCCAACACGTTGTCGTGGTAATAGGCAAAGAGCTTACGCCGGTTGCCCACCGCACTGCGCCGCCGCAGGTAGTCCCACACGGGGCGCATGAGCAGCGTGAAGCGTACGTCGGGAAAATGGTCGTCAACAACCAATTTCAGGTCTTTGTTGACGGCAAACAGCGCCACGGCATTGAGCTGCGGCAGCACGTTGCTCATCACCAGGCGGCCCTCGGCCTCGGGGAAGCTGTGGAAATAAAGCTGCGCGTTGTTGGCCTCGTTATATTCCTCGACGGGGATGAGCAGCGACGGACAGTCGATCAACACCTGCGCACGGGTCAACGGCCGGCTGAGCAACGGCACGGTCTTGAACGCCTCACGCAGGTTGGCGGGCATCGACACGCCGCTCTTAGGCACGTATGGCTCATAGATAATCTGCGTGCCGGCCGAATTGTCAGGCACTGAGAAACTCAGTGAGCCTTTGGCTACGCGTATGGTCAGTCGGGGTTGTTTGTTCTGCTCGCTATCCATAAGTATTGTTCGTTTTCGTTTCTGTTGTTACGGTATGGCGCTGTGGCCGATGGTCATTCCCAGTTGCCGGCGTTGTTGTTGGGCGTCTCAAGGTCGCCGATCTTCAGTCCGGGGAAGCGGCCGGCGCCCATAGCCTCATCGGTGAGGTTGCTCACCTCGTCGGCATCGAGTCCCTGCAGGTATTCATCATAGCGTGCGCCGCACTCCATGACGGGTATCTGGCGCCCGGTCTTACCCATGATACCCGACGCGCGCAGACTGAAGGGCTTACGGGTGTTGGGGATATAGCGCAGTGAGTCGGCCAACAGTCCGCCCTTGACGAGTGCATTGAAGTCGCCCGTATAGGTGCCATGACGCTGGCAGTAGCGCTCCTCGGCCTGTCGGATGGCGACGAGACGCGTCTTCACCTCGGTCTCACGCACCTGTCGCTCATGGTCAAACCGCAGCGGCGCATTGACGCTGAGAAAGCAAAGCACGACCAGCAACAGTACGCAGCCGGTCAGCAAATAATTAGTTTTCATACTGCAAAGATAGTGCAAACGAGGGGAAAGAGAAAGAAAAAAAGAATTTTTCTTTTAATGGGGCGAATGGGTCTTATGGGTTTTATGGGGTGAATGGGGCAACCAACTCACTTATTTTCTCCTCGCTGCAGCGTGATGATGTTGATCTCGGGCCAAGCGCCGAGGCGGAATGGTACGGTGCCACCAATGCCCGTCGAGACATAGAGCATCGAACCGTCTTCGGTGTATTTGCCGCCCCACTCCTGATAGGCGACCTTCGAGGGCGACAGCCGCCCTACCCTAAGTTGCCCCGCATGGGTATGGCCCGAGAGCGTCAACGCGATGTCGGTCTGATGAAGCACCCCACGCCGCCAATGGCTCGGGTCATGGCTCAACAATATCTTGAACATCCCCTGCGGCAGCCCCTCCATGGCCTTCTTCAGATCGCCGTAATCCTGGAAGGGCGGACGACTGATATTCTCCACACCGATGATGGCGATGGCGTCGTCGCCACGGTGGATGAGCACATGTTCGTTCATCAGCAGATGCCACCCTATCTTCTCTTCAAGATAGTGCAGCACCGTCTGATTTTTCGCCACGTTGCGCTCACTCTTGTCCTCGCCATATTCGCAATAGTCGTGATTGCCCATGATAGACAATACGCCGTCGGTGGCACTGACCTGCTTCAACACATACTGGAAGGGAATGACCTCCTCGGCCGAGACATTGACCAAGTCGCCCGTGAATACGACGAGGTCGGCATGCTGATCATTGACCAGCGCCACGAGTTTATCAATGAAACGACGGTTGCGCAGATAGGTACCGATGTGAATATCAGACAGTTGCAACACGCGATAACCGTTGAACGACGCCGGCAGCAACGGTGATACGCATGTGGCGCGCCGCACGATGACGTGGCGCCAACCGAAGAAGAAGCCATAGGCCATGAGCATCTCCCACAGGATGGGGAGCAACAAGGCCCAGCACCATCCTGCGAACGGCCAAACGACAAGAAACAACACGGCTGGAACGGCGATGAGCAGGCAGCTGCCTGTGATGAGCCGCATGGCGGTGTTGTGGCGCAACTTTATTTTCATATCAATGCTCTTTGGGGCAAAGATAAACAATTTTGCGGTAGCCTGAACCCAATTAATGTTAAATAATTCCCCTTAAACGACAAAAGGCCTGAAGTTTTGGTAACTTTGCCATCCGTTGGATAATGTACAAATCAAATATACAAACTATGAAGAAATCAGCAATGCTTGCTGCAGCCGCTGCCGTAGTCATGATGATGACTGCCGCACACCCTGCCGACGATAACGTGATGACAAAAGATGGCAAGACGACCATCGTCAACACCACCACCCTCACCAAGAACGTACGTGGCTACCACGGTGCTACTCCGGTGAAGATTTATATCAGTGGCAACAAGATTACGAAGATTGAGACACTGCCCAACCGCGAGAGTCCGCAGTATTTCGCCCGTGCCAAGAAGTTGCTCACCAAATACGAAGGCAAGAGCGTAAAGAAGGCTGCCACGATGAAAGTTGACGCCGTCACTGGCGCTACCTTCTCCTCAAAGGCACTTATCAAGAACGTGCAGGCTGGCGCCAAGTATTATAAGGAGAATAAATAACAGCCAGCGCTTACAACCATAAACCAACCCCACCCGCTGCTTCGCGATGCCACTCAAACAGAGTGGAAATGTGCGAAACAACGGGTGGGGTTTATTGTTAGGCGCTTATGGTTACATCCCCATTCCGCCACCCACACTGTTGTTCTGATGGGCGTCGTTGAAGTCGTTGTTGATCTTGGAATTGTACTGGGCAAACTGCTTCTTGGTATTGCCAAAGTTCCACTTCACCGACAGCGCTACTATCTGCAAGGGGATGGAAATATGGGTGAGGTTGCTGAAGTCCTTGCCCGCATTGTACTGGTTGATGACGAGGTGGCTGCGGAGCGGGTTGGCAAAGCGTGCCGAAACCTCCAACCGGTCCTTGAGGAAGGTGCGGGTGAGCGAGGCATTGAAGAACTGCATGCCGCTGTTGTAGCCCATAAGGTTGTAATTGCGTGTTTGGGCGAAGACGCCTAATGAGCCTTTCACCTTCCAGGGCAGTTGCTGCTCCAGTCCGACATAGGCGCTGCCCGACCATCCCCAGTTGTGATAGCCCAGTTCCTTGGCCTTCCAGTCGCCGTAAGACACGTTGCCGTTGAGCATCAGCGTGGAGGTCTTGGTGGCCACCCAACGGACAAAGGCATCTACGTAGGTGTTGCGGCTCTTGCCATTGTTGGCGTAGGTGCTGTTGTACTTGTTGTCGGCGTCGATAAACTGGTAGCTCTCAATCTCGTTGCCGACGTAGTCGTGGCTGAGGCTGGCGTTGAGCATCAGCTTGGGCGTGAAGAAGTTGTAGGCCAGCGTCACGTTGTGCGACTTCGCCACGGCGAGCGATGGATTGCCATAGGTCAGCGATGTGGGGATGCTGCGGTTGACGTATGGGTTGAGCTGGCTGATGCCGGGTCGCGAGATGCGCATGGTGTAGGTGAGTCCGAGATTGGAAGTCGGCGTGATGTTGTAACCCACGCTGCCCGACGGCACGAGGTTGCCATAGTCCTTGTGGAAGTCACGCTCGCTGTGCTCGGCATACTTCACGCTCTCGAAGGTGTGCTCGTAGCGCAGACCCAGGCGGGCGTTGTATTTCTCCTTGGTCAGTTTGTACTGCGCGTAACCGGACACGATGCTCTGCAGGTTGCGGTAGAGCATGCTGTTATCGGCATTGAATACGTCCTCACCGTCAATGACATCATAGAGTCGGCTGTCGCTCTTGTTGCGTCGGCTGATGAACTTCGCGCCTGTCTCCAACGTCTGCCCTTTGCCAAGGTCAAGTGTCAGGTCGGCCTGACCCGTGTGGCTTGTGCCCCAGGTACGCGAATCGGAGTAGAGATCGCTCAGAGTGAGCCCCACCACGCCGGCCACATCATTGTAAGAGGTACGCGTGCGGTTGCGGGCCGGGTTGTAGTCGAAGAGATAGCTCAGCGTCAGCTGTGAGGTGTGATCGGCATTGAGCCATCGGGAATAGTCGGTGCTGGCATTGACACCCAGATATTTGTTGTGCTCCGAAGTGTGGTTGACATAGCTGAAGCCACCGCCGTAAGGACCTCCGGCGAACGTGTTGCGCGGATCGTAGTCATGATGGGTGTTGCCTCCGCTGATACCCGCGTTGACGTTGATGGTGCTCAGTGAGTCGAGTGCATAGCCGAGCGTGATGTTGCCCATGGAGAACGGATGATGCTCGTCTATCTCCATCTCGTTGGTCTCATGCGACTCGCCGAGCGTGGTCTGCTGGATGCGCGTGTTGGTTATCTTCATGTTGTCCATGGTCTGCCAGGAGAAAAATCCCATGGTACTGTAAGTGAGCTTGCCCTGCTGACCGCCAACGTAGATGTTGGCACGCTCGCCATGATTGCTGGCGGTGAGCTCGACATTGCCGTTGTAGCAGTTGTCGCACTCGCCGTTGGGCTTTCCGCCCTGGTGTACCATCTTGATGTCGAGCACGCCTGTAGTGCCCTCGGCATCGTATTTGGCACCCGGCGAGGTGATGACGTCGATGCGCTGCACGGTCGAGGCTGGGACGGACTTGGCTACTTGTGAGAAGTTGTTCTGGAACATCTGGTTGGGCTTGCCATCGACATAGACCTTGAAGTTAGAGGATCCTTTCACGGTGACGTTGTCCTGTCCGTCAACGTTGACCATCGGCACCTTGCGGAGCATGTCAAGGAGCGTCATAGTCTTCGAGTCAGCATCCTGCTGTACGTTGTAGGACATCTTGTCGGTGGTCATTCTAACTACGGGCTTTTGGGCAACGACCTCCACGCCTTCCAGGTCGAGGCTGTCGTTGAGGCCTTGTTGTTTCAGGCTGTCGGCTGGAGTCTGTGCCATGGCGGGCATGGCGGCAGAGAGCGACAGCAGTGTGAGGGCAAGCATGTGCTTGCCATTGAAGTGAGTATTCATTGTCTTGTCATTGTTTTTTTTGAGGGGACGCTGCACAGCAGCGTCTTACAGAACGGGGTGAGAGACGGGGTGAGAGAGACGGGGTGGGAGAGACGGGGTGGCGGGGAAGCGGGGGCGGGGCTTAAGGGATGGAGGCAGCGCCTTTCTTAACGTCATCCCAGGTGATGTCGAGGAGCCGCATTTGGCGGACGAACTCAGGCAGCACGGTCTTGAGGAACGTCTGACGGCGCGTCTGCTTGATGTGGCGCTGCGCGTCTTCGGCCACGAAGTAGCCGAGTCCCCGTTTGTTGAAGATGATGCCTTCCTGCGCAAGCTGGTCGTAGGCTTTGACGGCGGTGTTGGCGTTGACGCCGAGTTTCGCCGCATACTCGCGCACGCTGGGTACGCGGTCGAAAGCCTGATAGACGCCAGCCAAGATCTCGTCGCTCAGCCGGTCGGCTATCTGCAGGAAGATGGCCTTGTCGTTATTGAATGGCATAGCTTTGTGTGTTTTGTGTTGGATGAATGGTTACTTCTGCCACTGCAGTTTTGATGTATCGATGTCGCCGCTGCCGGCGATGTCTTTGTCGAGAGAGTGCAGGGTACCGGCGAGCGTGATATCGCCGCTGCCAGAGATGGCGACCTTGGCATGACCGCATTGGTCGAAGTTGAGCGTGCCGCTACCGCTTCCGGCAATGGCGAGCTTCGTATCGTCGACGTTGACGAGCTTGACCCTCACTTCGCCGCTGCCAGCGATACGGAATGAGGCTGTCTTGGCTTGGATGGTATCGGCATTAATTTCGCCGCTACCGGCCAGTTTGTAGGCGAAGTCGTCTGTCATGACGACACGCTTCAACATACTGGTGCTGCTGCCGGCCGTCTGCATCACGAAGCTCTGACCGGTGAGGTCGGTCTCGGCATAGAAGTCGCCGCTGCCGGCTGTTGACAAGGCGGTCAGCGAAGGTGCGCTGACATACATTACGGCATCTTGGCTGTAAGAATTGAAACGGAACACGGTGATGCCTTTTTGCTTCTTTTGCGGTTTCTCCTCAATGGTGAGCTGGCCATCGCGGACTGCGATGGTGTGGGTGTCGTACCAATGCTGGGGTGCCTTCAGCACAACCTTGAAGGTGTCTGACTGCGTGAAGAAGATATTGCAGTTGGACTGGTTCGAGATGCTGTTGAAGTCGCGAAGGTTGAGCGTGAAGGCCTTCTTCGGCTCGTTTTTTTCATAGACTTTCTCGATGCGGCAGGCCGACAGCGAGGCGATGGCCACGATGGCTATAAACAGAAATGCTAACTTTTTCATAATGATGCTTGTCTTGTTTTTGTACTCATTAAACCCATTAGACCCATAAGCCCCATAAGACCCATAAGCCCCATGGACAGTTACTTGTTGATCCACTGGTTGTTGATGACCTGCAGACGGGTGTAGCGGCGGTAGGCAAACCAATAGCAGAGCGCGGAGAGGATGATGGCGACGATGAAGTAGAGTGCAATCCACCAGTTGTCGTAGAGTATGATGGTGTAGCCCTCGTCGATGAAGTCAAAGAAGAGTTTTGCGCCAAGCCCAAGGAGGGTAAGAACCACCATACCGAGCACCATCCACGAGAGAACAGCCATGACAATCGGATGCTTGTGGTAGATGCTGCCGAAGAAGAGAAAAACAGCATGCTGGAAGATGACGGCCATGATAAACATCCAGGGACCGAATGCAAAAGAGTTAACGTCATCGTATTCCTTCACCGGATTATTGAAGTTCCAAAGCTGAGGCATGCTTTCTGCCGCATACGATACGGCCCATCCGGCGGGCGCCTTGCCGAACGCCATGACCAAGAGGTGCTGCACGAGGTCGCCGGCGAGGAAGCCTATGAGCGCGGCGAGGGGTATGGCGATGATGAGTACAAAGTAGCGCGAGATGAACTTCTCCAGGTTCGAGGCGGGGAGCATGAAGTCGTTGATGCGTTGCTGGCGGGTCTTGAGATTGGTGAAGATGCCGGCACCACAGGTTACGATATAGACCAGAAAGAACACGATGCTGAACATTGTCATGCTGAAAGCGGAGTCGCTGACGGGCTTGAGAATCAGCATGATCATCTGCGGAATGACGAGGAGTCCGAAGAATGCCAACATCATGGTGATGATTTGGCGTTTGCTGAGCAGCAGTTGCCAGCGCAGCACTTGTAGGAATCTATTCTTGTTCATTGTATTGCTATATATAATAAGGTGTAGAAGGGATTACTTGTTGGTTATCTTTCCGCCGATGGTAGCGTTGAAGAGCAGTTCGAGGTTGACCTGCGTCTCTTCCTCACCCTCACCGCGCTCCATGATGACGGCATTGCCCTGCAGCGAAGGTTCGGCATAGATGACGGAGTCGTCCATCTCTTGTGGCGTGACCAGACGGAAGGCGTAGCGATGAGAGAGGTCGGCGATGGAGGCATTGAGCAGCACACGGCTCCGGTCGATGATGACGACATGGTCGAGCAGGGTCTCGATGTCGTGCACCTGGTGGGTCGAGATGATGAGCGTGCGGTCGTCAGTCATGTGTGAGGCGATGACCTTGCGGAACAGCGCTTTCGAGGGGATGTCGAGACCGTTGGTGGGTTCATCCATCATCAACAGTTGCGTGTTGGTGGCCAGGGCGAAACTCATATACACCTTTTTCTTCTGACCCATCGACAACTCCTTCAGATTGGGTTCGGCGGGCATCTCGAAGTCGGCCAGACACTGTGCGAGCGTCTCGTCGCTGAACTTCGGGTAGAAGGCGTGCATCGTCTGTTTGAAAGCCTCGAAGCTCATGTCGGGCATGGCATACTCCTCGGGTACGATGAACACCTCCTGCAGCATTTCGGGCTTACGCAGTCGGCTCTCGATACCGTTCACCTTGACGGTGCCATGCTTGGGGCGGAGCAGTCCGCTGATGAGGTAGAGCAGGGTCGATTTGCCGGTGCCGTTCTTGCCGAGGAGACCGTAGATGCGGCCGGGCTCGAGGTGCAGGCTGAAGTCGCTGAACACTTGGTGGCGGCTGCCCTGATAGTTAAAGCTGAGGTTGCTAACGTCTATCATTTCCTTTTTCATTGATGGTTATTATGCGTATTGGTGTACTACTTAAGTAATACACTGCAAAGGTAAGACGACTACAGCGAAATTCCCAAATAAATAGACGGAAAAGATGAGAATATAAACATAGATTAACATTATGATAGAGGAATAGCGGCGATTATTGACAAGCGTTAACATTAAATCGAGCAATAGTAGCTGCAGAGCCCCAACATTCAGCACTGCAACAGGGAAAGGGAGCAGGCTACATTTGGCAATATACCACGTTTGTGGTAGGCGAAATGCCCCGAATGTGCGATGGTGGGGATGAGAAAATCGACGTAACTTTGCAACTGTAAAATAACAAAGACATATTAACGACGCCAACCGCTCAATCATCAGGTTCTGGGGAAGGCCTTAAAAACAATAACAACTATGAGCAACGAGAAAAAACTTCACTTCGAGACTTTGCAACTGCATGTAGGCCAGGAACAGGCCGACCCCGCAACCGACGCGCGTGCGGTACCAATATATCAGACCACCTCTTACGTATTCCACAACGCCCAGCACGCCAGCGACCGTTTCCATCTGAAGGACGCCGGCAACATCTACGGTCGTCTGACCAACACCACGCAGGGCGTATTTGAGGATCGTGTGGCTGCCCTCGAGGGTGGCGTTGGCGGTCTGGCCGTAGCCTCAGGCGCCGCAGCCGTGACCTACGCCATCACCAACCTTGCTTACGCCGGCGACCATGTGGTAGCTACCGACACCATCTACGGCGGTACCTACAACCTGCTGAAGCACACCCTGTCGAAGTACGGCATCGACACAACCTTCGTCAACCCCGACGACTACGACGCCATGGAGAAGGCCATCAAGCCCAACACCAAACTGGTGTATATCGAGACCCTCGGCAACCCCAACTCCAACATCTCCGACATTGAGCGCTCGGCTGCCATCGCCCACAAATACGGCATTCCATTGGTCATCGACAACACCTTCGGCACGCCTTACCTCATCCGCCCAATTGAGCACGGAGCCGACATCGTCGTCCACTCCGCTACGAAGTTCATCGGCGGTCATGGTTCATCCCTCGGCGGCGTCATCGTCGACGGCGGTAAGTTCGACTACTTCCAGAACGACAAGTTCCCCGGCTTCACCAAGCCCGACCCCTCTTACCACGGTCTGGTCTTCGGCAAGCTGCCCGCTCCGTTCGTGACCCGCGTCCGCGCCCTGCTGCTCCGCGATGAGGGTGCCTGCATCTCTCCGTTCAACGCTTGGGTGCTGCTGCAAGGCCTCGAGACCCTGTCACTGCGCGTAGAGCGCCACGTCTTCAACACGCTGAAGGTCATCGACTACCTCAAGACGCAGCCGCAGGTGAAGAAGATCAACCACCCCTCACTGCCCGATCACCCCAACCACGACCTCTACGAGCGTTACTTCCCCAACGGCGCCGGGTCCATCTTCACCTTTGAGATTGACGGCGACCAGCAGAAGGCATGGGATTTCATCGACCATCTGAAGATCTTCTCCGACCTGGCCAATGTCGCCGACGTGAAGTCGCTCGTCGTGCATCCGAAGAGCACCACTCACTCCGAGCTCAGCGACGAGGAGGCTTCTGAGCAGGGCATCTTCGACGGCACCATTCGTCTGAGCATCGGCACCGAGTATTATCAGGACCTCATCGACGACCTCGATCAGGCGTTCGAAGCAGTGAAGTAAGTTTTTTAGTTCTTGGTTTATAAGTTTTTGAGCTTTTGGTATGGCGGTTTTACCTTTAGCATATTAGAAGCTCAGAAACTTGAATCTCAGGAACTCATAAACTCACGAAACAAATTAAGAGCTCAAGAACTCATTAACTTATTAACTCACGAACTCACATGAGAATATTCAAACAAATAACAGACCTCATTGGTAACACCCCATTAGTTGAACTGAATAAGTTCTCCGCACTTCGCGGCTTAAAGAAGCCCATCATCGCGAAGGTAGAGTTTTTCAACCCCGGCGGCAGCGTGAAGGACCGCATCGCACTGGCTATGATTCAGGCCGCTGAGAAGGCCGGTACGCTGAAGCCCGGCGCCACCATCATCGAACCGACGAGCGGCAACACAGGTGTCGGACTGGCACTGGTCTCAGCCGTGAGAGGCTACAAGCTCATCCTCACCATGCCCGAGACGATGAGCGTGGAGCGCCGCAACCTGGTGAAAGCCTATGGCGCAAAGGTGGTGCTCACCTCTGGTGCAGCCGGCATGAAGGGCGCCATCGCCGAGGCCGAGCGTCTGCGCGACAGCATCCCCGGCAGCGTCATCCTCGAGCAGTTTGAGAACCCTGCCAACCCGCAGCGCCACTACGAGACCACGGGTAAGGAGATCTGGGACGACACCGACGGCAAGGTCGACATCTTCGTAGCCGGCGTAGGCACGGGCGGTACTGTCTCAGGTATTGGTAAGCGCCTGAAGGAGCTCAATCCCAACGTACAGGTCGTTGCCGTTGAACCCGAGTCGTCACCGGTGTTGGAAGGTGGCAAGCCCGGTCCGCATAAGATCCAGGGCATCGGCGCTGGCTTTGTACCGAAGACCTACAACCCCGACGTCATCGACGAGGTGTTTGCCGTGAGCAACGACGACGCCATCCGCGCTGGCCGTCAGATTGCACAGCAGGACGGTGTGCTGGTGGGCATTTCCTCGGGTGCAGCCGCTTTCGCCGCCACCGAGATTGCCAAGCGCCCGGGCAATGAGCACAAGAACATCGTGGCACTGCTGCCCGATACCGGCGAGCGCTACCTCTCCACGGTGCTTTACGCCTTCGAGGAGTATCCCCTGTAACCACTGATTCAACAGATATTTTCCTACGTAGGGGCGGACCGTTGTGTCCGCCCCTATTCGTTATCCCTCCTGCGATTTATTGCTTTTCCTATTACCGCTATTACCGCACGCTACTAACCCGCTGAATATCAAACATTAAAGTTGCGGTAATATGGCCCAAACATTACCGCAACATTACCGCAAACATTACCGCAAAATGATAAAAAGCCGCCCCATAGCACCCTTCAGGCCTCTCCCCGGCCCTCCCCCGAGGGGAGGGGGAAATACCAGAAGCTATTCTCCGGCCCTCCCCCGAGAGGAGAGGGAAAGAGCATTTTGGTAGTAGTGTAGTGGCCGGTCTTGTGCCGGCCACCAGCCGTCGGTATATTATCAGCATAAACGCAATTACCATGAATCCTAACGATGATTCCGATTGTGGATGCATCGTTTAAACTTTACGTTTGCGGCTGGTGGCCGGCACAAGACCGGCCACTACACTGTCATCGGTGAGGCTCCATCTGCGATAGCTATGGTATCGCGGTGCGATAGCTATGGTATCGCGATGCGATAGCTATGGTATCGCGACTCGATAGCTATGGTATCGCGATGCGATAGCTATGGTATCGCTGAGCGAGGGGACGATAGAGAAGATAGAGACGCTGCACAGCAGCGTCCTACTGAACCATCAAAGTTAGGGTAGGAACGGGTAACTATAGTCCTAAAAGCAGCCATCCGTTTAACACGCATTTGACTGGACTTCAGGACTTCTGACTTCAGGACTTCTAAAAAAGCCCTTCTTTTCTCACTTTTCGCTCATTTGCGGTAATGTTTGCGGTAATGTTGCAGTAATGTATGAGGCATATTACCTCACCTAACACCCTTATTATCAACGAGAAAAGGTGGCGCGGTAATTGCGGTAATATATTTTATCAAAATTCTCCTGGAGGGAGTTGAGAAAACGGGGCTTTCGGGCTTGCCAAAATCCGCGTTTGGCAAGCGTAACCGTGAGCAACGTCGGCAAGCGTAACCACAAACAACGTTGGCAAGGTGCATAAACAAATAACCGCTGCACCCGGGCGATGGCGTGCAGCGGTTATTGTAGCTTATGGTTCAGCGACCAGCCTTAGAGCGGCGTGGTGAAGATGAACTCACGCATGACGTAGTAGCAGAGGATGCCAGCGAGGTAACCTGCAAAGGCAATCCACGAGACATGCTTCATGTACCAGCCGAAGGTAATCTTCTCCAGTCCCATCACCACCACGCCGGCGGCAGAACCGATGATGAGCAGCGAACCACCCACGCCGGCGCAGTAAGCCAACAGCTGCCAGAAGATGCCGTCGACAGCGAAGTCACCGACAGCGGCAACGGGGTACATACCCATGCATCCGGCCACGAGAGGCACGTTGTCGATGATGCTCGACAGCACACCGATGATGCCCGTCACCATGAAGTGGTTGCCGTTGAACGCGATGTTGAGTCCCTTGCCCATTGCCGTGAGGGCACCAATCTCAGAGAGACAGGCCACCGACATCAGGATGCCGAGGAAGAAGAGGATGGTGCTCATGTCGATGTTGCGGATGAGGTTGACCACACGCTTCTGCATGGTGGCATGCTGGCGGCGGAGGCGACGGTAGAACACCTCGGTCACAATCCACAACAAGCTCAGTACGAGCAGGATGCCAACAAACGGCGGCAGATGGGTGATGCTCTTAAAGATAGGCACGAAGATCAGACCACCGACACCTACCCAAAACACAACCTTACGCTGCAGTTCGGAGAAGTCCTCGCTGGCACTGGCCGTCTCCTCAGGCTTGACATCGTTGTCGAGGCTGCCCTTCAGGCCAAGCTGCAGGATGAGTGCAGGCACCACCATCGAGACGAGCGAGGGAATGGTGATCTCACTGATGACGCCGAGCGCCGTGATGAGGCCCTTGTTCCAAAGCATAATGGTCGTCACATCGCCGATGGGCGAGAAGGCGCCACCCGAGTTGGCCGCAATGATGACCAGTGCCGCATAGATGATGCGGTCCTTGTGGTCGGGCACCAGTTTGCGCAGAATCATAATCATGACAATCGACGTCGTCATGTTGTCGAGGATGGCCGACAGAATGAACGTCATGAAGGCGATGCGCCACAGCAGTGCGCGCTTGCTCTTGGTGTGCATCACGCGGCGCACCCAGTCGAAGCCTCCGTGCTGGTCGACCACCTCCACGATGGTCATGGCGCCCATCAGGAAGAACAGCGTAGTGCCGGTGTCGCCCAAATGGTTCTGGATGACGTCGGTGACAAACGTGAGCACCGCATCGGCCGAGCTGCCGAGTTCAGGGTGCTCAAGCTTGAGGATATCCATAAACTGCGGGTGGACCAACTGGACGAAGTAGCCGGGGTCAATCATGTAGAGCGACCACACCACGACAAACATAAGCAAGGCTACGGCGGCCTTGTTGACTTTAGTCACGCTTTCGAGGGCTATAAACAGGTAGCCGATGATGAAAACGATGATAATGGCAATTGAAAGTGTTGACATCTGTTATTGATCTACTAATTATGTGTCCATTTATGATTGTTGGTGCAAAGGTAATTAAAAATTATCGTTTTATGGGGCTGATTTTGTGAATAAAACGTTATCTTTGCATTATGGAATTCAATATAGCGGATATCGCCAATCTCTCGGATACGTCAAAGGTCAGGCTCAGCGAGAACATCATCCTCGCCGACGCCGACTATGTTGATTACGTTGCCTTCCAGCTCAGCGTGCAGTTTGAACGCATGCTGGACCGCCGCATTCCCAAGGCCGACATGAGTCAGTGGGCAGTGGATATTGCCCTCGACGGCGGTCTGCGCGACGACGGCAAGGACCACGAGACGCAGCTGTTGCTCGTCCACGAGAAGGCCAATCCGCAGATGGAGAACTTCCAGCCGTCGGTGTATGACACCGAGCTCAACGCGCAGGCCTTTGCCGACGAGCATTTAGGCGAGTTTCTGGTCAACTCGGTGCCGGTGGGCGACGTCGTGGGCAAGGACGACTATATCCTCGACGCCATACGTCTGGTGCTGAGCCACAATGAGGTGAAGCGCCTGATGATTATCCCCAATGCCGAGCAGGGCACGCTCTACGACGAGGTGCAGTCGGTGCTGCGCGACAGCGATACCGACCAGCGCATCACCGTGTTCGCCATGCAGCCCCTGCCGGGCGGCAACTTCCGCCAGGAGATTCTCGGCTATTCCGTGATGAACGCCTTGGGTATCAGGGCTGAGGAACTGAATAATAAGTAATTACCTATATCTATAAACTTAAAGCATTTGATTTACAATGAGTAGAAGAGTTTTGATGATTGGCGCCGGTGGCGTAGCTACGGTTTGCGCGTTCAAGATTGCGATGAACCAGGGCGAATTTGACAGTCTGATGATTGCCAGCCACCATAAAGAGAAATGTGACCGACTGGTGGAGTCCATCCACCGCAAGGGTTATAACATGCCCATTGAGACGGCCGAGGTGGATGCCGACGATGTGGAGCAACTGAAGAAGTTGTTCACGAGTTACCGGCCCGACCTGGTCATCAACCTGGCCCTGCCTTATCAGGACCTCACCATCATGGATGCCTGTCTGGCCTGCGGCTGCAACTACCTCGATACGGCCAACTATGAGCCGAAGGACGAGGCCCACTTCGAATACAGCTGGCAGTGGGCTTATCACGACCGCTTCAAGGCTGCCGGACTGACCGCCATCCTCGGTTGTGGCTTCGACCCGGGCGTGAGTCAGGCCTTCACGGCTTATGCCGCCAAGCATTATTTTGACAAGATAGAATATCTCGACATCGTCGACTGCAACGCCGGCAACCATCATAAGGCTTTCGCCACCAATTTCAACCCCGAGATCAATATCCGCGAGATTACGCAGAAAGGCCTGTATTATGAGGACGGCAAATGGATTGAGACGGCTCCGCTGTCCATCCACCGCGACCTCAACTACCCCAACATAGGTCCCCGCGACAGCTATCTGATGCATCACGAGGAGCTCGAGAGCCTCGTCAAGCACTATCCCACCATCAAGCGCGGCCGCTTCTGGATGACCTTTGGTCAGGAGTATCTCACCCATCTGCGCGTCATCGAGGACACGGGCATGGGCCGTATCGACCCCATCACCTATGAGGCACCGCTTGCCGACGACCCGACGAAGACGGTGAAGGTGAGCATCGTGCCCCTGCAGTTCCTCAAGGCCGTGCTGCCCAATCCGCAGGACCTCGGCGAGAACTACGACGGCGAGACATCGATTGGCTGCCGCATCCGTGGCGTGAAAGCAGGGCGCGAGCACACTTATTACATTTACAACAACTGCCGTCACCAGGATGCCTATCATGAGACGGGCATGCAGGGCGTGAGCTATACCACCGGCGTACCGGCCATGACGGGTGCGCTGATGTTCCTCAAGGGCATCTGGAAGAAGCCCGGTGTGTACAACGTCGAGGAGTTCGACCCCGATCCGTTCCTGCAGACGCTTGCCCAGCAGGGGCTGCCCTGGCATGAGGAGTTCGACAAGGACATTGAGTTTGGCATTTAATTCATTACAATATATTTATGGCAAAAACAGAAGAGCAAATGGCCGCCGAGCAGGCGGACCGTCAGCAGGCAGAGAAGCAGGCTAAACTGAAAGCGCTGCAGGCTGCCATGAGCAAGATAGAAAAGGACTTCGGCAAGGGCTCCATCATGCGGATGGGCGACGAGAAGGTGGAGAACGTGGATGTCATCCCGACCGGCTCCATCGGTCTCGACGTGGCCCTCGGCGTCGGTGGTTATCCCCGCGGCAGGATTATCGAGATCTTCGGTCCTGAGTCGTCGGGTAAGACCACGCTGGCCATCCATGCCATCGCCGAGGCACAGAAGCAGGGCGGCATTGCGGCATTCATCGACGCTGAGCATGCCTTCGACCGCTTCTATGCCGAGAAGTTGGGCGTCGACGTCGACAACCTCTGGATCTCACAGCCCGACAACGGTGAGCAGGCCCTGCAAATTGCCGACCAGCTCATCAGCAGTTCGGCCGTCGACATCCTCGTCGTCGACTCTGTGGCTGCCCTCACGCCGAAGAAGGAGATTGAGGGCGACATGGGTGACTCGGCTGTCGGCTTGCAGGCGCGACTGATGAGTCAGGCCCTGCGTAAGCTCACCGGCACCATCTCCAAGACCAACACCTGCTGCATCTTCATCAACCAGCTGCGTGAGAAGATTGGTGTGATGTTTGGCAACCCCGAGACCACCACGGGCGGTAATGCCTTGAAATTCTACGCCAGCGTGCGTCTCGACATCCGCCGGGTGACGAGTCTGAAGGATGGCGACAACGTCATCGGTAACCACGTGCGCGTGAAGGTGGTGAAGAATAAGGTGGCGCCTCCCTTCCGCAAGGCCGAGTTCGACATCCTATTCGGCGTCGGCATCAACAAGGTGGGCGAGTTGCTCGACCTTGGCGTCGATTTCGACATTATCAATAAGAGCGGCAGTTGGTTCAGCTACAACGGTTCGAAGCTGGCCCAGGGCCGTGATGCCACCCTTGCCCTGCTTCGCGACAATCCCGAACTTTGCAGCGAGATTGAGAAGCAGGTCATGGATAAGATTAAGGAGAGCGAGGGGTAGGCCTCACCCCCAGCCCCTCCCCAAAGGGGAGGGGAGTAAGATGCCAGTGTAGTGGCCGGTCTTGTGCCGGCCACCAACTGCATACGTAATTACCCAGTCCCGAATAATAAAAGGTTGGTGCTATACCGGCGGCTGGTACTATACCGGCGGCTGGTACTATACCGGCGGCTGGTGGCCGGCACAAGACCGGCCACTACACTACACGAAATGCCCCCGACAGGATTTGTTTTCGCAACCCTATCGGGGGTAATCTATTTTACTATCGGAGGTAATCTATTTTACTATCGGAGGTAATCTATTTTGATCGTAAGGCTTTTACTATCCCCTTGGCAATCCCAATCTATCCCCTCGGCAACCCCAATCTATCCCCTCGGCAACCCCAATCTATCCCTTCGGCAATCCCAATCTATCCCTTCGGCAATCCCAATCTATCCCCTCGGCAACCCCAATCCGCCATCTCGGCATACTACTCCCCTCCCCTTTGGGGAGGGGCTGGGGGTGAGGCTGTAGGGGGTGAGGCTGTAGGGGGTGAGGCTGTAGGGGGTGAGGCTGTAGGGGGTGAGGCTTCTTAGTTCTTCGTCCAGAACGACGGGGTGAGGACGATGATGACGCTGAAAATCTCAAGACGGCCGATGAGCATCATGAGTGAGCAGAGCCACTTCACAAAGGCGGGAAGTGACGACCACGACATCGTTGGGCCAATCTCAAGGCCGAGTGTCGGGCCAACGTTGCCCAGACTGCTCAGGCAGATGGTGATGGAGTTGGTGTTGTCGATGCCCGCCGCGATGAGGACAAACGACATGATGAAGATAAGCAGGAAATAGGCCGTGATAAACGCCAACAGCGAGACACGCTGACGGTCGGGCACATTGACACCGCTCACGCGCAGCGGCAGCACGGCATTGGGGTGGAGGCGCTGGGTGAGCTCGTTGATGAGCGTCTTGAAGAGCATGACGCCTCTGACGCATTTGATGCCACCACTCGTACTGCCCGAGCAGGCGCCTATGAACATGCACAGCGCCAGCACCACCCAGGTGACGTGGGGCCACAGACCGGCGTCGTCGTTGAACAGTCCGGTGGTGGTGATGAACGACACCACCTGGAAGATGGCCGAGCGGAAAGCGTGTTCCAGATCGTAGTGGTTGCGCAGCAACAGCTCAAACATAATAAATAAGGTGGCGATGCCCACTATGATACAGTAGAAGCGGAACTCTGAGTCCTTGAGCATTATCTTTATCTTTCCTTTCACCACCGAAGAGTACATCAGTGTGAAGTTGACACCGGAGATAAAGCAGAAGAACACGGTGACGTATTCCAGAGCGGGCGATTTGAAGTATTCGGTGCTGTTGTTGGTAATACCGAAGCCACCGGTGGCCGTTGTGGACATGCTGTAGTTGATGGCCTCAAACCAGTTCATACCGAAAATCATGTAGCTTCCCATGCAGGCCAGGGTGATGGTGAGATAGACAAGCCATATCCACCTGACGTTGGTTGAGAGCCTTGGATGGAGCTTTGACTTCAGAGGTCCGGTGGCCTCGGCGGCGAACACGCGTGTGCTGCCGCTGCCCCGTGCGATGGAGGGGATGAGGGCGATGGTGGTGAACACGATGCCCAAACCTCCGACCCACTGGGTGAGCGAGCGCCAGAAAAGGATGGCGTGAGGCAGCGACTCCACATCGTCGATGATGGTGGCGCCGGTCGTGGTGAAGCCCGACATCGACTCGAAGTAGGCGTCGGTGAAGTTGTTGATGTAACCGCCCAACATAAACGGCAGCGTGCCGAAGAGCGAGAACACCACCCAGATGAGCGTGACCAGCAGATAGGAGTCGCGCCGCGACAGTCGGTTGTCGGCTTTGCGGCCAAAGTATTTGAACATGAAGCCGAAGAACGTCGTCACGACTATCGACCCCATGAATGGCAACGCATCCTCCTCTTTATAGCCCAGCGCCATCGCCATGCAGAGGCACATCATGAAGGCTTCCTGAAAGAGCAGGGCACCGATGACTTTGTAGATGAGCTTGAAGTTGATCACAGCGACAGTTTCTTTAGCAGTCCCTTGGCAATGCCAAACGACTTCGTGGGATTGAAGTATTTCTCAAGCAACTTGAGGTTGACGCCATGGCAGAACATCACGACGTGGTCGCCGGGCATGATGGTGGTGTTGCCCGATACGAGCATACCCTTACCGTCGCGCACCAGTCCGCCGATGGTCACGTCGTGAGGCAGTTTGAGGTCCTTCACGGGTTGCGTGGTGATGCGTGCGCCGCTCTTGGCTACGAACTCGGCCACATCGGCATTGGCCGACATGAGGAAGGTGACGTTCATCACGTCAGCGTCGAGCATGAGCTGATAGATGCGGCTGGCGGCAATGGCTTTCTTGTTGATGATGGTGCCGATGTCGAGGCTTTCGGCCATATCGACGTAGTCAATGTTCTCCACGTCGACCACGGTCTTCCTCACGCCGAGACGCTTGGCCGTGAGACAAGCCAGGATGTTGGTCTCGGCATTGCCGGTAAGGGCGACGAAGGCCTGCGTATTGTTGATGCCCTCATCTTCGAGCAGCGACGTATCGCGCGCGTCGCCGTGGATGACGAGCGCCTTCTTGCCGGAAACCAACTGGTCGAGGTCCTGACAACGGTCAGGGTCAATCTCAAATATCTTCGCATTCATATACTCCGGCAAGCCCTCCAAGGCGCGCACGGCAGTGGTGCCGCCGCCCATGAACATCACGTTGCGCACGTCGACGTAATGCTCCTTGCCCGTAATCTTGCGGATATAGGGAATGTACTGCTTCGTTGTCATGAAGTAGGCCAGGTCGAGGTTTCTCAGGCAGTCGTTGCCGCCGGGGATGATGGTCTCGTGGCCGCGTTTGATGGCCACGATGTGGTAGGGGTCGTCGGGGCCGCACAGCTCCCGCAGGGGCTTGTCGAGTATCTCGCTGTCCTGCCTGAGCTTGATGGCGAGCATGACGAGCGCGCCGCCGTGCACGTCCCAGCGCTGCCTCACCCACGACATCTTCAGACCGTTGTTGATCTCGCGTGCCGCCAGCATCTCGGGGTAGATGAGTTCGTCCACGCCCAGACCCTTGTAGAACAGGCGGATGTCCTCCTCCACGTATTCGTCGTTGTTGACCTTGGCCACCGTCTTCTTGGCCTTCAGCGCATGGGCGATGATACAACTGTTGATGTTCTCGCTCTCGTTGGGCGTCACGGCGATGAAGAGGTCGGCATTGGCGGTGCCGGCCTGTCGGAGCGTCTTCACGCTCGACGGTGAGCCGCAGATGGTGAGCAGGTCGTAGTCGGCGCCAATCTTGGCCAGACGGTCCTCATCGTCATCGATGATGGTGATTTCCTCCTCGTTGCGCGACAGCAGTCGGGCGAGGTGGGTGCCGATGGCATAGGCGCCGGTAATGATGATCTTCATAGCTGATTACTTTTCTTGTTCGTAGAGCTGTCTGATGGCTTTCACGATGCCTAAGGGGTCGATGCCGCAGATATGCTGCAGTTCCTCCACCGTTCCATGTTCGACGAAATGGTCGGGCAGTCCCAGTCTGACCACCCGCGGCGTATAGCCGTGGTCGGCCATCCATTCGAGCACCGCCGATCCCATGCCGCCCATTCTGGCACCGTCCTCCACGGTGATGATGCTGTCGTATTGCTCAGCCACCTCTTTAAGCAGCGCCTCATCAAGAGGCTTGAGGAAACGCAGGTCGTAGTGGGCAGCCGGCAGCTTGCAGCTGTCGATGGCCTGCTCCACATTGTAGCCGATGGGGCCAATCGAGATGACGGCCACCTTCCGGCCCTCGCGCAGCCGACGCCCCGTACCCACGGCGACCTCCTCGAGCGGACATTGCCAATCGGTCAGATGACCGCGGCCGCGGGGATAGCGTATGACGAACGTGCCCTTGCCGGGCAATTGCGCGGT
This sequence comes from uncultured Prevotella sp., assembly GCA_900315835.1. Lineage (GTDB taxonomy): Bacteria > Bacteroidota > Bacteroidia > Bacteroidales > Bacteroidaceae > Prevotella. The sequence goes on along the minus strand of ONAR01000025.1, from coordinate 7,140 downwards.
ATACATCAGGCGGCGCAGCTCATGCTCGTCCATGGGCGAAGCGATGGTGAGGTTGGGAATGCAGCGCAGGGCGGCCATGTCGAACGCACCATGATGCGTGGGACCGTCCTTGCCCACCAGTCCGGCTCGGTCGAGGCAAAGCACCACCGGCAGGTTGAGAATGGCTAAGTCGTGGATGATATTATCGTAAGCCCGCTGGGCGAAAGCACTGTAGATATTACAGAACGGCTGCAGACCGTCCTTGGCCATTCCACCGGAGAACGTCACGGCGTGGCCCTCGGCAATGCCCACGTCGAACACGCGGTCGGGCATGGCCTTCATCATGATGTTCATCGAACAGCCCGTCGGCATGGCGGGGGTCACGCCAACGATGTGGGGATTCTGCTTGGCCAACTCGAGCAGGGTATTGCCAAACACCTCCTGAAATTTCGGCGGGCGGTTGGTGCAGTCCTCGATGATACGCTGTCCCGTTGCGGCGTCAAACTTGCCGGGAGCATGCCAGACGGTGGCATCCTGCTCGGCCGGCTTGTAGCCCTTGCCCTTGATGGTGTGCAGGTGAAGCAGCTTCGGCCCTTTCATGTCCTTGATTTGTCTGAGGATGCGCACGATGTTGTTCACGTCGTGGCCGTCGAAGGGACCGAAGTAGCGGATATTCATGCCCTCGAAGATGTTCTGCTGATGGCTGATGGCGCTCTTGATGGCGTTGTTGAGGCGGATGAGTCCCTTACGCCGGTCGTCGTTGAGATAGCCTCTGGCGTGCAGCCACGTCGAGGCCTTGAAACGCAGCTTGTTGTAGGTCTCGCTGGTGTCGAGGTTGAGCAGGTATTTCTCCATGCCACCCACGGCGCGGTCAATCGACATGTCGTTGTCGTTGAGGATGATGAGCATGTCGTTGGGCGTGGAAGAGACGTTGTTGAGTCCCTCGAAGGCCAGACCGCCGCTCATGGCGCCGTCGCCGATGACGGCCACGACGTGGCGCTCGGGATGGTTCTCCATCTTTGCGGCCACGGCCATGCCGAGGGCAGCCGAGATGCTGTTGGATGCATGTCCGCAGGTGAACGTGTCGTATTCGCTCTCCAAAGGCGTCGGGAAGGGGCGGATGCCGCCCAACTGACGGTTGGTGCAGAATCGATCGCGGCGTCCCGTGAGGATCTTGTGCCCGTAGGCCTGATGGCCCACATCCCACACGATGCGGTCGTCGGGGGTGTTGAATACATAGTGCAGCGCTACCGTCAGTTCCACCACACCAAGGCTCGAGGCAAGGTGGCCGGGATTGACCGACACCTCGTCGATGATGTCTTGGCGCAGCTCACTGCATACCTCGGGCAACTGGTCCTCGCTGATCTTCCTGAGGTCGGCCGGGTATTGTATCTGGCTCAACAGCCCGAACTTTTTCTTATTCATAGGGTTCGCTTGTCTTCTGTATTATGCTTAGGTAAATGCTAAACCATGCAAAGTTAGTCATTTCCTATTAAATTTATTGAAGATTAACCCACTTTTTATTGCTTCCCTGTCGTTTTGTCGCTTATTTTATCGGTTAATGTCTTGCCCCGCTCATTATATTTCATTAAATTTGCATCAATAAGAATTATCAACCCAAAACGACATGATGAATAAGAAACAAATCCTCTCCGTGTGCCTGCTGCTCGTCACCACGGCCGGCGCGGCTCACGCCAACGGTGGCATCACCGCCGCCATGCTCCGCCTGATGGAAGCCATGCAGCCGCAGTCGGCGACCAATCAGGCGCTGGCCAATGCCATTGCCGGCAACAAGATTGACGACCTGGCCAAGAACTACCGCAACAGCGCCACGATGACGTCCAACTTCAGCGTGGAGACGCCGAAGCAGAGCATCCACGACCAGAAAAGCTCCGGCCGCTGCTGGATGTTCTCTGGCCTCAATGTGCTGCGGGCCAACTTCGCCAAGGCCAACGACCAGAAGCGGACGGTAGAGTTCTCGCAGGCTTACCTCTTCTTCTACGACCAGCTGGAGAAGGCCAACCTCATGCTGCAGGGCGTCATCGACTGCGCCAACAAGCCGATGGATGACACACGCGTGCAGTTCTTCTTCAAGAACCCCATCAGCGACGGCGGTACGTTCTGCGGCATAGCCGATCTGACCGAGAAATACGGACTGGTGCCGATGAGCGTCATGCCCGAGACCTACAACTCCGACAACACCCGCACCATGGCGCGTCTCGTCTCGTCGAAGCTGCGTGAATACGGCCTCGAGCTGCGCCGCATGGTGGCCGCCAAACAGTCGGCCAGCGCCATCGAAAAGCGCAAGACCGAGATGCTCGGTACCATCTACCACATGCTCGCGCTGACCCTTGGCGAACCCGTCAAGCAGTTCCGCTACACCTTCACCGACAAAGACGGTAACCCTGTGGGCGAGACCAAGACCTACACGCCGAAGGAGTTCTACGACGCCACGGTGGGCCACAAGCTTAACGGCACCTTCATTATGGTGATGAACGACCCACGCCGCCCCTACCACAAGACGTATGAGGTGGAATACGACCGCCACACCTACGACGGCCACAACTGGCGCTACCTCAACCTGCCGATGGACAAGATTGCGCAGCTGGCCATTGCCTCGCTCAAGGACGGCCATAAGCTCTATTCAAGCTACGACGTCGGCAAGCAACTCGACCGCGCCAACGGCTATCTCGACACCTGCAACTACAACTACGGTCCGCTGTTCGCCACCACATTCCCGATGAACAAAGCCGACCGCATCAGCACCTTCGATAGTGGCTCCACCCACGCCATGACACTCACCGCCGTCGACCTCGACGCCGCCGGTAAGCCGCTGAAATGGGAGGTGGAGAACAGCTGGGGACCGAGCTATGGCCACAAAGGCTATCTCATCATGACCAACAGTTGGTTTAATGAATACATGTTCCGCTTGGTCGTCAACCGCAAGTACGTGCCCGAAACGCTGCTCAAGGAGTATGCGCAAAAGCCCGTCATGGTGATGCCCGAGGACCCGCTGTTCAGCGAGGACCAATAAAAAGCCGTTGCCCCATGTCGCTGGCGCTGTTGCTTTCCGCCTTGTTCACCTTTGTGGAGTTGAACTGCGAGAACCTGTTCGACACCCAATGCGAGGACTCGCTGCGCGACACCGAGTTTCTCCCGACATCGGTCTACCACTGGACCAACGGGCGCTACTGGCGCAAGCTCACCCGCGTCAGTCAGGCGCTCGTGGCCTGCGGCAGCGTCAACGGCGAGGGGCTGCTGCCCGACATGGCGGTGCTGACTGAAGTAGAGAACGACACCGTCATGCGCGACCTCTGCCGCCGCTCGCCCCTGCGCACGCTGCGCTACGAGTGGGTGATGACCGACGGTCCCGACGTGCGCGGCATCAATGTGGCGCTCATCTATTCGCCTTTCTCTTTCCGGTTGCTCAACCACCACTCCGTGCGCATACAGCCGCCCGCCGGCTTCCGTCCGACGCGCGACCTGCTGTATTGCTCGGGCGAGCTGATGAGCGGCGACACGCTCCATGTGGTCGCCGTCCACGCCCCGAGCCGCACCGGTGGTGAACCGTTCTCGCGCCCCTACCGCCTCAGGGTGGCCGACCGCATTGCGGCCATCGTCGACTCCATCAACCGCGTGTCCGTCCATCCGCTCATTCTCATCGCCGGCGATTTCAACGACTACAGCACGAGTCCATCGCTGCAACGGCTGCAGGCGCAGGGGCTCACAGAAGTCTCGTCCAAGGCCGTCGGCAGCAACGGCGCCAAAGCCACCTACCGCTACCACGGCGAATGGGGCAGCCTCGACCACATTCTTTGCAATGCCCTTCTGGCCGGCTATCTGCGCTGGTGCGGCATTGCCGACTTCCCTTTTCTATTGGAAAAGGACAAGAAATACGGTGGCGTGAAGCCACACCGCACCTATCTCGGCCCCCGCTATTTAGGAGGCACCAGCGACCATCTGCCCTTGGTCGCCGTGTTTCAGAAGGACTGAGCCCCCACCCCTCTTGTTCGTGTAAGCCATTACACGGCAATAAAAAAATTAAGCTACGTGTAATCTAATGTAATAAAACACTTGCGGCATTGCCATCTGTTTCCTAATTTTGCCGTGTCAATTGACGGGAGCCGCGCCTCTCCTCACATCAGGAAGGCACGTCTCAAACCTACAAAATCGTTATACTTTAAACTTATAGATTATGAAAAAGCAAATTTTCCTCACCATGATGGCATCCGTGTTGATGCTTTCGAGCAGTGTAAACCTCATGGCTACGACACCAGAGAACAACCCCACAGAAGATAAGCAGGAGAGAGTGTTTGACGTGGTAGAGGTCATGCCCCAGTATCCTGGCGGAATACCTCAGATGATGAAGTTTATTATCAGCAACATCAAATATCCCAAGGACGCTATTAAAAAGGGAATGCAAGGAGCCGTCGTCGTACAGTTCGTTGTTGAACCCGACGGATCCGTAAGCAATGTTCACGTGGTGCGCAGCGTCTTTCCCTCTCTCGATACGGAAGCCGTGCGCATGGTGAAGGCCATGCCCAAGTGGTCACCGGGTATGCAGAATGGTAAACCCGTGCGCGTGAGATTCAACGTACCCATCAGGTTCTCCCTGAATGGTAATGCTAAAGATGTTAAGAAGTAACCCGAAACGGTGACATGGGTCGCACCCTTTGCCAGCCATCATCTCTCCTGCATCATGCGTAAACTACTGCTCTGTCTCATCGCTGTCGCTTTGTTGGGAGCCTGCCGGCAGGCTCCCCACTACAATCGTGGTCTTTTATCCATAGATTCTCGACTGAAGGGCGACTCCAGCAATATTTTCCACGCGCTCGACAGCTTGAGACAGAGCGGTCTTTCTTATCCTGCCGACTCCGCCCTCTACAACCTTCTCTTCATCGAGGCCCTGCATCAGAATGGACTCTCGTCGCTCGACTCCGCTTCACTGAAGTTCAGTGAGCACTATTTCGACAGCGTAGGCGACCACGGGCACTGGGTGGCGACGCTGCTGCAAGAGGGCATCATGCATCTGCGTCAGGGCGACTTCGTCCCGGCCATCACCCGCATGAAGCAAGCCGAGTACTACAGCGACGGTCTGCCGAAGCGCGACCCACTGCACTACGACATACAGTTTGCCCTCGGAGAGGCCAACCAAGAGGCCAAGTGCAATGAACTGGCGCTGCAGCATTATCTGAAGTCGCTGTCCTGCGCCGACAGCGTCAGCCAGCGGAGCCGCTACGCCCAAAGCCTGCTGAGCATAGCCCAGGTGTATGGAAAGCTCGGCGAAACCGACAGCTTCATCATCTGCATCACCCGTTCGCTGCCGATGCTGTCGGAGGCCCAGCCCAAGGCGGAAGCCCTGACGACGCTCGCCGATTACCACTTCCATAAGCGGCAGTTGGCAAAGGCCCGGATGTATGCCGGGAAGGCGGCCAACACGGGACTGGCGTATTTGGCCGCACGAACGATGGGCGACATAGAGGCCGCTGCGGGGAGGATGGACAAGGCCAAAGATTTCTACTATCTCGCGGTCAATGCCAACGATGCCGACACGCGCATCTATGCCTATCATAAGCTCATAGACTACTATCAGAACAAGAAGGATGACAAGACCCTGCTCTTCCTCAGCGAGAATCTCAACAGGGAATACCGCAACTATCAGCACATCAATTCCACCAAGATTGCCGCCATCCAAGCCGATATGGATTATGAGTGGCAGCAGGAAGCTGAGCGACACGACAGGATGACGCTCATCGTGTCGGTATTGGTTTTGACCGTCGTGGTCGTGCTGTCCATCGTCATTCAGAAGCGGAGGAACGGTCAGTTGAAAAGGCATATTGAACAGCTCAACCAACAATACAACGACTATCTGCGACGCTACACCCGACTCAGCAACGAGATAGAGCAGGCGCATCGCGAGAAGGACATGCACAGTTCGTTGCTCGAGGAGAAGAAGAAAGAGGTGGAGCGGCTTTCAGAGAAGCTGGCGCAGTTCCAGGAAGACAAATCGAAACCGGTGGCCTGGGTGGACGACTACGGACTCTTCAACGCCGACATCGTCTTCCACCTGCACAACTGCGCGGCGCGCGGCAAGCATCCGGAGAGTGAGGACTGGCAGCGGCTCAACGACCTCTTCAATGAGAAGCAGCCCGACTTCATGACGCGTGTGAACCAAAGGACCCCGCTGTCGCAGCGTGAACTGAGCGTCTGTCAACTCATCCGCCTGCGCTTCATTCCCTCGGAGATTGCTGTCCTGCTCTCCTCCACCCCTCAGGTCATCACCAACATGCGCTCCCACCTGCTGAAGAAGATCTTCGGCGAGCAAGGAGGCGCCCGCCTCTTCGACAGCAGGATAAGGGAGGTATAGAAGTGAGGAAGTCCGGAAGCTTTTGGAAGTCCAGAAGTCCGGAAGCTTTTGGAAGTCCAGAAGTCCGGAAGCTTTTGGAAGTCCAGAAGTCCGGAAGTCCAGAAGTCCAGTCATTACAATAAGTGGTAATTGGAAGTGTGACTTCTCCAAAACGCCACACCATTGTAATGACTGGACTTCCGTCTTCTGGACTTCAGGGAATGAGCGCACCGCAACAGCCGATGGCCACGCCCAGGCCCTTCTTCCACGTGATGGGTTCCTTCAAGATAAAGAACGACAATATCATGGCAAAGATGGGCATCGAGGTGGTGACGATGCTCGCATTGACCGGTGAGGTGATACTCAAGCCGATATTGAACAGGCACTGGTTGAATACGATACCGAGCAAGCCGGCGCCAGCCAACTTCAAAATGTCCTTCGCGGGGATATGCTCACGAGGACCGACAAACGACGCCAACCAAAACAACACTGCGGCGCCAGCCACACGAAACGACACTACCGAGACGCCATCAAAGCCGCTGTTCATTGCCGACTTGGCAATGGGCGACATCAATCCCCAGATGACTTCAGCTGTAAACATACTTAGGTGAGCCCGCAAGGGCTCCCTGTTATCCTTCATACCTTTATCTTATTATTGCTAAATCATCCACAAAATTACTAATAATTGCAACGGCACGGCACAACTTATGGATATTTTTCTTATATTTCCTCTAAAAAAGCTATTAGTCTTAGAGCTGATATTCTGATAAATAGGGGGGTGGTAGTTTTGAGACACATACCCCCGCATGCCCAAA
>ONAR01000064.1 GCA_900315835.1 uncultured Prevotella sp. | reverse complement strand
CGCATCCGCCTTTTTTAGCTCACGCAAATCTCGCTGACAGCGCAGAGACTGGCATCGGTAAAATCTGCGTTATCTGCGTGAGAACCTGTACTGCGCTTATGCTAATCGCGCTGATGTGTGGGAAAAATGCCATACCAAGGGTTGGTGGCCGGCACAAGGCACGGCCACTACACTATTTGTTTTGAAATATTCGCACCGGCAGTTGGCCTGCAAGATGCCAACTACAGCAACCGCTTGTATTTGAGGAACCAGAGGCTGAGGGCTGTGGCGACCACGGAGATGGCGATGGCGATGATGAAGCCATAGCGGGAGGTCTCGAGGCCGTTGACCACGTTCATACCATACAGACTGGCGATGAGCGTGGGGAACATCAATACAATATTGATTGACGACAACGTACGCATCGTGGTGTTCATGTTGTTGTTGATGATGCTCGAATAGGTATCCATCGTCGATTCCAGAATGTCGGAATAGATGCTGGTGGTCTCGCGGGCCTGCGTCATCTCAATGTTGACATCCTCAATGAGGTCGGCGTCGAGCTCATCCACTTGCAGCTTGAACTTCAGTTTCTGCAACAGGTTCTCGTTGCCGCGGATGGATGTGATGAAGTAGGTGAGTGAGTCCTGCAGACGCGACAGTCCGATAAGACTCTCATTGTTCACCTCGTGGTCGAGGTTATGCTTGGCCTTCTCGATGAGCGCGTTGATCTGCTTCAACCGCTTCAGATACCACACGGCAGAGGAGAGGAACAGGCGGAACGTCATATCAACGTAGTCGGTGAAGCCCACGCCGCGCTTCTGCTGGTAGGTGACGAAATCAATCATCATGTTGGTCTCGTAGTAGCAAACGGTGATGGTGATGTCGCGCTTGTGGATGATGCCGATGGGCACGGTGGTGTAGGGCGTACGGCTGCGTATCTCCTTGACGTAGGGTATACGCAGAATGATGAGCATCCAACCGTCGTCGTACTCATAGCGGGCACGCTCGTCGGTATCGCTGATGTCGCTCAGAAAATAGTCGGGAATGTGGAAACGGTCTTCCAGTTCGCGCTGGTCGTCGTCGGTTGGGCAAGTTACTTGTATCCAGCAGTTGGGTTGCCATTCAGGGATGGCCTTCAGCTGCGTCTCAATGTTCCAGTATGTTTTCATTGTCGCTAATCTCCTTGAATTAAAATAGGTGTGGGGATTAGCTTCAGTGAAGCAATCCTCACGCTAACAGTTGAAATTTTCCGCGTGATAATCGTCCATAAATGATGAATATTGATTTTACGAGTGCAAAATTAGCGAAAATAAATGACCGCTCCAACAAAATGGAGAAGAAATTTGAGGGATTGTTGTATTAGTTTTCACGTAGATTCCGCAGATTTTTCTCAATACCGATGCGTTCACAATGCCCAAGGGTGATAGGAAAAATCTGCGAGATCAAGGGTGGGCAGGAAATCTGCGAAATCAGCGAGATCTGCGTGAGACAGAGAAGAGGAGTATATGCACACGCAGATTCCAGATTCCGCTAATGAATATAGAAAACGACTGGTAACACCCCTTCCCCCTCCCCTTCGGGGAGGGTGGGGAGGGGCTTTTTATTTCTCCGGAATCTGCTCCAGTGTGGTGGTGAGAAGCTTCCAGAACGGTTCGGCGGTGGCGATTTCGAAGCGCTCACTGGTGGTGTGGGGCGACTTCAGCGTGGGACCGAGCGACACCACATCCATGCCGGGGTACTTGCCGAGGATGACCGAGCACTCCAGTCCGGCGTGGTCAGCCTGAACGGCAGCTTCCTCACCTGTCTGCTCCTTGTAGAGCTTCTTCAGCAGGTTGAGGATCTCGCTGTTGGGGTTGGGGTCCCAGCCACCGTAGCTGCCGCTGAGCTCGGTCTTCATGCCGGCCATATTGAAGCAGCTCTCGAGCGTCGTAGCCACATATTCCTTCATATCCTCGCGGCTTGAGCGGGCGAGAATCTTGATGGCGGCGCTGCCGGCCTCGATGTCGATGATGGCGAGGTTGGACGACGTCTCCACCACGTTGGGGTAGCTGGGAATCATACGCACCACGCCGTTGTGGCAGGCGTAGATGGCGTCGATGAGGTTGTCTTGAATCTCCTGCGGAACGAGCTCTGCGGGTTTTTCGGCGTCTTCGACGAAGAACTCCACATTCTTCTCAATGCCGCGGAACTCATCCTCGATGGCGACGCGCTGGGCTTCGACGAGCGACTTCAGACTGTCGACGTTGTCGGCGGGCAGGGCCAGCACCACCTCAGCCTTGAAAGGAATGGCGTTGCGCATGTTGCCGCCATGCCACGATACGAGGCGGGCACCGGTCTCGGCGATGGCCTTACGCACGAGGCGCACCATCTCCTTGTTGGCGTTGGCGCGGCCCTCGTTGATTTCCAGACCGCTGTGGCCGCCGCGCAGTCCCTTCAAGGTGACGCGCACAGTCGTCTCCTGGTCGTTGTCGACGGGCTTGTAAGCCAAGGTGGCGGTGATGTCGATGCCGCCGGCCGAACCGATGACGAACTTACCCCACAGCTCAGAGTCGAGGTTCATGAGGATGTCGCTGTGCAGCTCGTCCTCGGGCAGTTCATTGACGCCGTACATACCGGTCTCCTCGTCGCGGGTGATGAGAGCCTCTAATGGACCGTGCTTCAGGGTGTTATCCTCCATCACGCCCATGATGGCGGCCACGCCGATGCCGTCGTCGGAGCCGAGCGTCGTGCCTTTGGCATGCACCCATCCGTCCTCGATATAGGTCTCGATGGGGTCGGTCTCGAAGTTATGCGTGCTTTCGGGTGTCTTCTGCGGCACCATATCCATGTGGGCCTGCAGCAAGACGGTCTTGCGGTTTTCGAAACCCGGTGTGGCGGGCTTGCGCATTACGATGTTGCCGGCGGGGTCCTTGAAAGCCTCCACGCCGACGCGCTTGGCGAAGTCGAGGAGGAACTGCTGTACTTTCTCCACGTGACCCGACGGGCGGGGTACCTTTGTGAGGTCGTCGAAGTTGTGCCAGATGGCGGCGGGGGTTAGATTTCTGATTTCACTCATAGTGGTTGTTTCTTTAGTGGTCGGGCAATGGCGTGGCCGTGGCCGCTGCATGTTGCCCTTCCGGGTTAATAATGGATTATTTTAGTTTTCTCGATGCATCAGGGTCCGCATTGGCTGCCGCTTGCCTTCTCATGCCCGCTTGGGGATGAAGTTGAGGGCAATCCATCCGAAGATGCCCAGGGCGACGACGAGCAGGGTTTGTATGGTGTGGACGATGAGTACGAAGTAAAGGGCGTCGTTGCTGGCTACGCCGTAGAGGATGAGCATGGTCTTCACGGCAAAATGCCAGGGACCGGCGCCGTTGGGCGTGGGCACGATGACGGCGATGGAGCCGACGATGAAGGTCACCAGTGCGCAGGCCACGCCGAGGTGGGAGGTGGCGTCGAAGCAGAAGAAGGTGAGATAGTAGTGCAGGAAGTAGCTGGCCCAGATGGCGATGGTGAAGAAGATGAAGAGTGGCATGTTGCGTACGCTCTTCACCGAGATGATACCCGACCACAGACCGATGAACGTCTCTTTCACCTTATTATATATACTTAGCCGGCGCAGGAGAAGGATGATGAGCGTCAGTGCGGCGAGGGCGCAGAGAATGGTCACCCACCAGCCGACGGTGGTGAAATGAGAGAAGATCTGGTCGATGCGCGTGCCGGTGCGCCGGAAGAAACTGGTGAAGACGGGCAACTGCCACAGGAAGGTGAGACCGGTGATGACGGCCACCAACACCGAGTCGATGGCGCGCTCGGTGACCACCGTGCCCAGCGATTTGGGCACCGACACCTTATCCCACCGCCGGAGTATGGCGCAGCGGGCCAGTTCTCCGATACGGGGAATTACGAGGCTGGAGGCGTAAGAGATGTAGATGGAATAGACGGCTACCGAGCGGCGCGGATGCTCGCCCACGGGGTCGAGGGTCTGACGCCAGCGCCAGCCGCGTATGGCCTGAGCCAAGATGCCGAATGGAAAGGAGAGCAACATCCACGTCCAGTTCATCTCGTGAAACATCACGTAGGATATGCGGTTGAAGTCAAAGTCTCGGTACATCCAGTACAGAATGGCACCGCCTAACAACAGCGACAGCGCCACTTGACTTATCTTATTGAGCGTCTTCTTCATTTCCATTACATCCACAAAATTACAAATAATCTTTGAACAAAGGCAAAAGAACGGAGATTTTATTGCTTCCGCGGCGCCTTGACCTGCGTCATCTGCTTTGACGTTGGTCAACAAACCGCCCCGAATGAGGCGAAAAATAGGAGATTGTTTACGCACACAACGAAAAATGTCTATCTTTGCAACGTAAAACAAAACAAACAGCCACGTAGAGTGTGGCGCATAACATTACGATAACATTTAAAATTGAGAAAGGATAACATTATGACTATCACAGCATTCTTAAGCGTAACGGCAATCATGTTTGTGGGTATTTCAATGGTGGCCCTGATGCAGGACCGCATGGCCCGCTAAGCCGTTCGGCTTTTAAAAAAGCAAACTATTTATTAGCGTTAACATAGAATAAGGCAACGGTCGGAGACTCTCCGGCCGTTGTTTTTTTTATGGCAATCCTTTTGACGAATGGAGAAAATAGGTTAACTTTGTGACATAAACAATGAAGTAATGAGACAAGTCAGACCGAAGAAGAACCTCGGGCAGCATTTCCTGACCGACCTGAATATTGCCAAGCGCATTGCCGACACGGTGGATGCCTGCCCCGACATACCCATATTGGAGATAGGACCGGGCATGGGCGTGCTGACGCAGTACCTCGTCGAGAAGCCGCGTGAGGTGAAGGCCGTGGAGATAGATGCCGAGAGCGTGCGCTACCTGCATGAGCGCTTTCCCAAGCTGCGCAACAATATCCTCGGCGAGGACTTCCTGCGCATGGACCTGAGCAAGGTGTTCGACGGCCGGCCGTTTGTGCTGACCGGCAACTATCCCTACGACATCTCGTCGCAGATCTTCTTTAAGATGCTCGACAATAAGGACCTCATTCCCTGTTGTACGGGAATGATACAGCGTGAGGTGGCCGAGCGCATCGCCTCGAAGCCGGGCAACAAGCAGTACGGCATTCTGAGCGTGATGATACAGGCCTGGTACGACACCGAATACCTGTTCACCGTCGACGAGAATGTGTTCAATCCGCCACCCAAGGTGAAGAGCGCCGTCATCCGCATGACGCGCAACAGCGTGACCGACCTCGGTTGCGACTGGGCGCTGTTCCGGCGTGTGGTGAAGGCTGTGTTCGGTCAGCGGCGCAAGATGCTGCGCGTGTCGCTGCGCCAATTGTTCACCGATAATGACCTGCCCGGCAGCGACTTCTTTGCCCAGGACATCATGACCCGACGCCCCGAGCAATTGACCGTTGCCGAGTTTGTCGGTCTGACCAATATGGTGGCTGCATGCAAAAAATCATCGCCCGACAGCAATAATGTTGGCGAATAATTTGTCATTTTCGAAAAAAGCACTTAAATTTGTAATTAGATTAACATTTAAACCCTATGCTATCATGATAGACGTAAAAGCAACCTTAAAGAGCGCCGAGGAGAAAATGCAGAAGAGCGCCAAGTTTCTACAAGAAGATCTGGCCCGCATCCGTGCCGGTCGCGCCAACATCGCCATACTGGACAACGTGAGAGTGGAGTCGTACGGTCAGCGCGTACCCCTCAATCAGGTAGCCGCCCTGCAGGTGCCTGACGCCCGCACCATCACCATCCGCCCTTGGGAGCGCAAGGCCATCAAGGATATTGAGAAAGGCATCATGGACAGCGATGTCGGCATCACGCCCGAGAACAACGGCGAGATGGTCATTCTCCGTCTGCCACAGCCTACCGAGCAGCGTCGTAAGGAGCTGGTCAAGCAGTGCAATAAGATTGGCGAGCAGACCAAGGTGCAGGTGCGCAACGTGCGTGCTGAATACAAGGAGAAACTGAAGAAGGCCATAAAGGACGGTCTGTCGGAGGATCAGGAGAAAGACGCCGAGAACGAACTGCAGAAGTTGCACGACAAGTATATCAAGGACATCGACGGCACGCTGCAGGCCAAGCAGAAGGAAATCATGACCGTGTAAGGTGAACTAACGCGTTTTCAATGCACGGAATTGTCATTAAGAACACCGGCTCGTGGTACACCGTCAAGACCGACGACGGGCCGGTGATAGAAAGTAAGATAAAAGGCAATTTCCGACTCAAGGGCATCCGCAGCACCAACCCCGTGGCCGTCGGCGACGGGGTGGAGATTGCGGTCAACCCTGAGGGAACGGCTTTTATCACGGCCATTGACGACCGGCGTAACTATATCATACGCAAGTCGCAGAACCTCTCGAAGCAGAGTCATATTCTTGCCGCCAACCTCGATCAGGCTTTCCTCGTCGTCACGGTGGCGCATCCGGAAACGTCGACAACGTTTATCGACCGTTTTCTGGCTTCGGCTGAGGCGTATAGCGTGCCGGTGGTTTTGGTGTTCAACAAAACCGATTTGCTCAGCGACGATGAGCGCCATTATCAGTCGATGATGGTCAATCTCTACGAGACCGTTGGCTACGATTGCCGTCAGGTGTCGGCCGTCACCGGTGAGGGTATTGACGCGCTCACCGCATTGCTCAAGGATAAGGTGACGCTGCTCAGCGGCAACAGCGGTGTGGGGAAATCGAGTCTGCTCAACCGCTTCATTCCCGATGCCGACGCCAGGGTGGCCGAGATTAGCGACGCCCACGATACGGGTGTGCATACCACCACCTTCTCCGAGATGATGGCGCTGCCTCAGGGTGGCTACGTCATCGATACGCCGGGCGTCAAAGGCTTCGGCACATTTGATATGCGCCCCGAGGAGATTGGCAGTTATTTCAAGGAGATTTTCCGCTTTTCCAAGGATTGCCGTTTCAATAATTGCACCCATACCCATGAGCCGGGCTGCGCCGTCCGCCGCGCGGTGGAAGAGCACTACATCGCAGAGAGCCGTTACCAAAGCTACCTCTCCATGTTGCAGGATATGGATGAGAGCAAATACCGCGAGGCGTTCTGAACAGCGAGCTAAAGGAAGTCAATAAGCTCTTTTATAGAGGCAGATAAACTCAATTATTGATTCACCGTGATGGTGTACTGGCTCATGAAGCTGGAGCCGGGCAGGAGGTGGTTCATCAGATAGCGGCCGGAGAAGTCGCCGTCGTAGTTCACCACGTCGGTCACACCATACCACGGTTCAATACAGATGAAGGGTGCGTTCTTGCCGTAGGGCGACCAGATGCCCACAGCGGGCGACTTGAAGCTGACCACGACGGCTGGCGTGTCGTCAGCGTTGAGCAGCGACACCTGATGCAACTGGCAGTGGTCGAAGATGAGTGCGTCGGCTTTGAACGTATCCTCGGTGAAGGGCAGCAGACCGTCTTTGGCCGGTACTTCCGCATGGCGTGCACCGTCGAGGCAACCACTCTTGTCGTCGATGAAGCGACGAATGGGGTCGGTGGCGTCCAACTGCAGACGGCCGTGGATGGGTTCACCTGCCTTCAGGTCGGGGATGTTGAAAGCCGGATGACCGCCAATCTGGAATGAGATGGGTTTGTCATCGGTATTCTCCACATGCCATGTCACGGCGATGGTGTTACCCTTGAGCTTGTAGCTGACGGCGAGATTGAAGTGGTAAGGATACTTCTTGAGCGTCTCGTCGTTGTCGTGAAGCGCAAACACCGCCTGTGCATCGCCTTTGGCAACGAGTTTGAAGTCCATGTCGCGGGCAAAGCCGTGGCGTCCCATCTGACAGTCCTTTCCACCGAAATGAGCGGTGCCATTCCACAGCGACCCGACGATGGGGAATAGGATAGGGGAGCGACGGCCCCAGTATTTCGGGTCGCCCTGCCAAAGAAATTCGTGTCCACGATTGTTCTTGATGCTCTGCAGTTCGGCGCCGTGTGGAGAGATGATGACGCAGAGCTGGTCGTTCTTTATTGTTTCCATAATGGTGTGGTTTGTTCGTAAGGGCAAAAATAAGCAATTTATTCCATCAACCGAAATTATTTTATCGTTTTTTTGGCGCAGCGGATATTTTCCGTGGGTTGGATGTTAGTCTAATTCACAGGTTACAGATCCGTAGTTGGTTAGGGAGGGCATTGCTCAAGGGAAATAGTTTTTTGAACCAAAACCAGAAAAACCTCTTTGTGTCAACACCAAGGGCTAAGGCCTTTTGCCATTTTCGGTTTGAGGGCTTATGAGAGGCACGCCTCTCACCGCCCTCCAACCGCAAATGGCAGATTCTCTTACGTCGAATCTTGGCGCTGACACAAAG
>ONAR01000006.1 GCA_900315835.1 uncultured Prevotella sp. | reverse complement strand
GGCGCAGATTGAGGCCAAGGGTTACGCTGCGCCTTACGCCCACGACCCCCGCAAGGTCTATCGCATCGGCTGCTCATTCTCATCGGAGACGGGACGCGTGGCCGACTGGGCGGTGGAATGAAACCACATATCTTGAAAGACGTGGTCTGTCTTCCGACGATGGTATTTTGTCTTTTGCGGTAATGTTTGCGGTAATGTCATGATGGATATTACCGCGGATAACATGCTCATTATCAGTGCTGAAAGCGGCTGCGGTAATTGCGGTAATGTTGTTACAATAAAAAGTCCGAGTGGGGAAGCATTTTCAATAATTTATTGTAATTTTGCATTTCGAAAACCATTGCAGTACAGATGTTGTCTATCGAGCAAGCCTTTCAGCAATATTATAGGCCGCTGTGCCTATACGCCATGCACTACCTCAGCGGCGATGTCGACCGCGCTGAGGATGTGGTGCAGGACTGCTTCGTCAAGCTCTGGCAGCAGGAGGTGTCTAATGACAAGTCGTTCCTCTTCACCGCCGTGCGCAACGCCTGCATCGACCTGTTGCGCCGCAGTGACCCACTGTGCCACGACGTGCAGCCGCAGGACCTCGACGGCGTGATGACCGACACCGAGGCGCAGGACCAGTCGTTTGTCGAGGCGCGGCTGTGGCAGGCCATCGACGACCTGCCTGCCCGCCAGCGTCAGGCGTTGCTGCTTTGCAAGCGCGACGGCAAGACCTACCGTGAGGCCGCCAAACTGATGGGCATCAGCGAGAAGACGGTGGAGCATCTGCTCGGCAGCGCCATGAAGAGTCTGCGCAGCCGTAAGGCCGACATCTACTACCTGCCGTTTCTGGCGATAGCGTGAGACGGCCTTCATTTTTATGCTTAAAACCTTGGCTTATCTGATTATTTTATGTAGCTTTGCAAGGTAAGTTGTTCCCCATAACGATTCAAGCAATGAAATATCCGATTGGAATACAAAATTTTGAGAAAATCCGTCATGAGGGCTATGCCTATGTTGACAAGACCGCACTGATTTATAGTCTTGCTCATAATGGAAGCTATTATTTCCTGAGCCGCCCCCGCCGGTTTGGTAAGTCGTTGTTGATGTCCACCATGGCTGCCTATTTCAGTGGTAAGCGCGAATTGTTCAAGGGACTTGCCATTGAGCAATTGGAAAAAGAGTGGACTGTCTATCCGGTGCTGCATCTCGACCTCAATACCGACAAGTATGATCATAAGGAAGTTTTGGAGCAGCGGCTCAACCTGTTTCTCTCTGAATGGGAAGAGCGTTATGGCCGCAATGTAAATGAGGTGACACTGTCGCAACGCTTTGAAGGCATTATCAAGCGCATCTTTCAGAAAGAAGGTAACCCCGTGGTGATTCTCGTTGACGAATACGACAAGCCTTTGCTGCAGGCCATAGGTAATGATGAATTGCAATCGGCTTACCGAAATACGTTGAAAGCCTTCTATGGCACACTGAAGTCGCAAGACCGCTACATCCGCTTCGCCTTTCTTGTAGGTGTGACAAAGTTCGGCAAGGTGAGCGTCTTCTCAGATCTTAACAACCTCACCGACATCTCCATGGATGCCCGCTATCAGACCATCTGCGGCATCACGGAGGAAGAGATGCATGCCTATTTCGAGGAAGGCATACGCTATGTGGCGGAGAACAATGAGATGACGGTGGAGGAGACTTGCGCTAAACTGAAGCGGCGCTACGACGGCTATCACTTCCACCAGCGTAGTGTGGGTGTCTATAATCCCTTTAGCTTACTGAACACTTTTGCAAAGGGCGAGTTCGGCAGCTACTGGTTTGAGACCGGCACGCCGACATTCCTCGTACAACTGCTACAGCGGGATAAGTTCTATCTGCCCGACCTCACCCAACAGCAGGTGACGTCAGACATGCTCAATACCATCGACACCATCAATGACAATCCCATTCCCATCATCTATCAGAGCGGTTACCTGACCATCAAGGACTACGACAAGGAATTTCAGATTTACACCCTCGGCTTCCCCAATGAGGAAGTGGAGGAAGGTTTCACCAACTACCTCATGCCCTTCTACATGAACACGGGCAGTGAGAGTGGACCTATGTACACAAGGATGCCGACACGGCCTTGCAGCAGATAGAGGACAAAGGCTATGCCCGCCCGTTTGCTGCTGACCGCCGCAAGCTCATCAAGGTTGGCGTCAACTTCTCGCGAGAGCACCGGTGCATAGACGACTGGAAGGTGGCGGAATGAAATATGGTGTGACTTAGCTAATATTTTTTCTTTTCTTCATAGGGGCATTGCCTTCATGCTGCGTCTTAAAGGGTGAAAACGCTTAACTTGTAGAAAGATGATGAGAATAATTATCCTTATTGCCATTGCCCTTCTTTCCATGCTGTCAGCCCACGCCCAAAAGAAGAGTTTGCTGGACTACCAGGAAATCCAGCTGGGTAAGTATGCTGACGGACGGCCCATGCTGTTCCATTTCATTCCCACCGATGGGGAAGTGAAACGCTTTCTAACAGTCCCTGATCAGCATCTTATACTTATGGGCGATAACAAAGGTTGCAAGTTGTTCAACACGGAAACCTTCGAGGAAATAGCAGAACCAAACTTCAAGAATCAGAAACTTGCACAGCTCACGAAGAACGGATATCTGACCTATACCCTACCAAAGCTTTTCTCTTTCGGCTATGGGAAGCCGACGTTCTTCAACTACAAAGGTGAACAGGTATGGAAAAGCAAAAACGAAGGCCTGATGTTCGACAGAATTTCTCGCGTTGTCGTATGTGCGGAGAATCGAAAAGGCGACCAACTCGTCGCCTATGACATGGAAACCGGAAAGACGCTTTGGCGTAAGACCATTACGAGTAACAGACATGCTATTGAGGCAGATCTGTATGTCGATAAGAGTGTCAAGGACAAGCGCTTCTACTATCTCATGGGTGACAGCCTCGTCCGCCTGAATGTCGTCACCGGCGACACACTCCGGCACGCGTTTACGGCAGGAGTCAAGGAGCCTGTCAAATCAAGGTTCAGCTTTGTCAAGGTCAGGTACACCTTTCCAAGTCGTGATTTCACAAAAGAGGCACTTTATTCCACCGTTAATGGCGCCATCCTCACCGGCACTCACAGTAATTACATTTTCTCGGGCGACAGTCTGTTTGTCGCTGATGCTGAGAACCTCTACTGTCTCGATAAAAGCCTCAAAACAAGATGGGCAACCAAGCTGCCTACCGGCTGCGGATCGAAATCTACAATCAAAGTCTTCGGGAATCAGATTCGCATGCAAAACTATGGCATCGCATTTCAGAATGGAATATTAGCCAGATGCGGCCGCCCCTTCACCGCTGCCTTCGACCGAAATACCGGCAAGCAATTGTCGCTGGAGATGATCAACATCAAGAAGAAGGTGATGGGAGGAATAATGGTCAAGGGCAGGACCTACTGGCAGACCGACAACCTGCTTTTCTACAACGAAGAGGGTGACAGCACCGTACACAAGATAGAATGGAAGCCCAACACCGTACGCACGCCTCAAGAAGACCAATTCGACTACGTGATCTGTGATACCGTAGGAGTCAATAAAGACGGCATTCTGCAGAATGTGATCACTAACGACCATCAGTTGGTGGTGGAAGTCTATGGTCAGGATGTGAACGTCATCAAAGACGATGGCACCTGCGATTTCCTTTCTGCCGACAGCGTGTTTTTCTCTGACGGAAACAATGTCTACTCCACCAACGACCTTCGTGACCAGTTCAACACCTTCATCATCGTAGACCCAGCAACGCGCAAGATAGAATGCTCCTTTCATCTTAAAGGAAGTGTAGGGCGTGATAAGAATGGCAATATCTATGTCGTGACGAAGCAGGGTGTCGGATTCCATAGACGCCCCACCCCCTCGGCCTGAGGCCCTCCCCCAAATGGGGAGGGAGAAGTATGGCTGTGAATTGGGTTACGACATACTGAATCTGTACACTTCTGCCAAATAATCTCAATTTTTTCTTCGTTTGTATAGGGGGATTGCTTTTGCGTTGCGTCATACGGATGAAAGCAATTTGAAATGATAATGAAAAGGAAAAACATGAAAAGGACGGTCACCGTCCTGACCTTGCTGATGAGCCTCGCGCTCGCCATGCCTCTCTCGGCCAAGACCGCCGATTCCACCTACGTCATGCCGCAGCACAGTGCCTTTGTTGAGGTAGGAGGCGTTACCGGCCTCGTAGGTCTCAACTATGACATGCGGCTGAGGAAAGGTTCCCACTGGGGTTTCAGGGTTGGTGCGAGCTATGCTTATGATAGTGAGTACAACATTTCTTCTACTGACACTTACGAGCACTTTATAGGATTCCATACGGAAATAAACTATCTTATCGGCGGCCGCCGCAACCACCTGGAATTAGGACTGGGCAACAAGCTCTGGATGATCAAATATAAGTTGAACGGCAACTATTACGCCCCATCCTACAGCGAAACTTACGCATCATCCTCCGACGATGGCAGTGAGCAACCGGCTAATATCTCTTACCGCAAGACCTGGGTGCGCGACATGATCTATCTGAACATAGGCTACCGCCACGAGGCACTGCACGGCTTCCAGTTCCGCTGCGGTGTTACCCCGATGATTCACGTGACCAACGATTGGCTCTGGGCCGATGGCTCCACTTGCAACAAAGGCTCATTTCTCTTTGCGCCATACGCCAGTTTCGGCTGGGCATTCTGATGCATCTGACGACTAAGAAAAGATATAACCGTGAAATCGATTCGACTCTACATAATTGTAACCATGCTTTTCATCATGCTGCCTGTGGCGGTCGGAGCCAAGAGTGGTCAGACCACCATCAGACAGCAGATGGAATGGCTGCACAAATCGCACAAGATTAACTTTACGTTCGACGCTTCCCTGCCTGTTGACCGGCCCTACCACGGGCCATCGCTCAAGGGACTGTCCCTTGACAAGGCTCTTGCCACATTGTTTGAGGGCTCGGGCATCAGTTATAAACTGGTAGGCAAATACGTCATCCTGAGCAAGGCCCCGTCGTCGGTGAATCATGCCGAAGCACCCCGTCCACCCAAGTCCTCACCACCCGCCGCCCGCCATACGCTGAGCGGCTACGTGCGCGACGAGGGTGGCGAGACGCTCATCAACGCCACCGTGTGGGATGAGACCACCGGACAAGGTACGACGACCAATGCCTATGGCTTCTACTCACTCACGCTGCCCGAGGGCGAACACCTTATCAAATACAGCTATCTCGGTTTTGGCGACAAAACGTTGAAGGCCCGTCTGCAGTCCAACCTCCGACAGGACATTGTACTCACTGAGGACAACCGCCTGCCGGAGGTGCTGGTTACGGGCGACCTCAACTCGCCGCTGCTCACCACGCAGACGGGCAGGCGGTCGTTCGGTCAGTCCGACATCAAGACCGGCTATGCCCTGCTTTCCTCGCCCGACGTGGTGAAGACGCTGCAGCGCGTGAGCGGCGTGGCCGAGGGCGTGGAGCTGGCCAGCGGCCTTTACGTGCACGGCGGCAACAGCGACGAGAACCTGTTCCTGCTCGACGGTACGCCGCTCTACCAGATCAACCACACCATGGGGCTGTTCTCGTCGTTCAATGCCGACGTGGTGAAAAACGTCGACTTCTACAAGAGCGGCTTCCCGGCCCGCTACGGCGGACGGCTGTCGAGTGTCATCGACGTGCGCACCAACGACGGCGACATGCAGCAGTTCCACGGCTCGGTGCGCCTCGGTCTGCTCGATGGTGGCCTGCAGTTCGAGGGACCGTTGCAGAAGGGTAAGACCAGCTTCAATATCGCGCTCCGCCGCTCTTGGCTCGACCTGCTCACGCGCCCCATCTTCGCTATCGTCAACCACAATGCTGGACCCGACGAAGACAAACTCACACTCAACTATTTCTTCCACGACTTCAACGCCAAGGTAACGCATCTCTTCAGTCCGCGCTCGCGCCTGGCCCTGAGCACCTATTGGGGACAGGACAAGCTCGACACAAAGGATGTGGACGACGGTGGCGGCATGGACTACCGCGACTTGACGAAGAACCGCTTCAACTGGGGCAACCTCAACACATCGCTCGACTGGACCTATATCATCTCGCCGAAATTCTTTGCCAACATCACCGGCGTTTATACCTACAGCCTGTCAAAGTTGTGGTCGAAGGAAGACTACATCTACGGGACTGACAAAAGAACCAGGACACGCAACTACGCCGAGCACGGCAACCACTCCACCATCAACGATGTGGGCTACCGCACGTCCTTCGACTACCGGCCAACACCGCACCATCACCTGCGCTTCGGCCACGACTTCACGCTGCATTATTACCGGCCGCAGAGCAACAACCAAATCTATATCGACACTTATGGCGAACAAGGCGACACCCTGCAGAACCGTTCGGCCAGCCGCCTTACGGCCACGGAGTGGAACATCTATGCCGAGGACGAGATGGCCATCAACAGCCATTGGAGCATCAACGGCGGTCTCAACGCGGCTTTCTTCCACATCCAGGGCAAGACGTTTTCCAACATCGACCCCCGCGCGGCCGTCAAGTATCAGGTCAGTCCCCGTCTCTCGTTCAAGGCCAGCTACACCACGATGACGCAGTTCGTGCATAAGATTACCAATGCCTATATCGACTTGCCGAGCGACTATTGGGTGCCTACCACAAGCCGCCTTCACCCCATGCACAGTCACCAGGTGGCCGCAGGAGCCTACGTGCAGCCCAACCGGCACTGGCTGCTGTCGTTGGAAGGATATTACAAATGGTCGTCCCACCTGCTGCAATACACCAACTGGCTCGGCTTGCAACCGCCTGCCGACAGTTGGGACACGAAGGTCATCGAGGGCCGTGGCCGCTTCTATGGCGTGGAGCTTGACGCTCACTATGCCACCCGCCGGTTGCAGATGGATGCGTCCTATACGCTGTCGTGGAACAAGCGGAAGTTTGACAATTACTACCCCGACTGGTTCTACGACAAGTTCGACAACCGCCACAAGGCCAATGTGTCGGTGCGCTACCGCTTCGGCAAAGGCACCTGCCTCTATGCCGAATGGCTCTACCACAGCGGCAACCGCCTGACGCTCCCTACGCAGTATGTCAGTTTCCCCGACCTCGGGGAGGGCGGCTCGCAGGACTTCCTCTACGACGTGCCAAACAACGTGAGCGCGCCGGCCTACCACCGTCTCGACATCGGCGTTGACCTGCACCACCGTACCAAGGGCGGACACGAGCGCATCTGGAACTGGAGCATCTACAATGCCTACTGCCATCTCAACACAATGTGGGTGGATGTGAAGTATGACAGCAACTGGGGCACCATGCACGCCAAGGCCAAAGGCTACATCCCCATCATCCCGTCGTTCAGTTACACGTATAAGTTCTAAAGCAATGAGACATTCCTACACCTTATTTATATTAGCCCTGCTTGCCATCCTCCCGCTGGCCTCATGCCGCGACAATTTCGACATCAGCAGCGTGAAGAGCGAACCGAAGCTCATCCTCTACTGCATGCCGACCGCAGGCGACACCACCGCCATCCGGCTCCTGCGCAGTCTGCCGGTCAACCGGCAGGGACAGGTGGTGCCGATTGACGGCGCGCACATCTCCTATTCGGTCAACGGCCGCCCCGCCACCATCATCGCCGAGGGTGGCGGGCATTACAAGGCCGTGGCCAAACAGTCCGCCGGCGACCGCATCAGCATTGAGGCCGAGGCCGACGGGCTGCCCGCCGTGTCGGCACAGACCACCATCCTCGATGCCGTGCCATTAAGCGACGTAGCAACAAAAGAAGTAACCGTCTATTCCGACTATTGGGAGGATTCGGAAAACTATCTTCAGCTGACAGCCTCGTTTACCGATCCCTCCAACACAAAAGATTACTATGCCGTTCAAGTGAAGTCTCTACTGTTCTGGACAAATTACGGAGGCAATTGCGACTTGCCTGGTCCTGACGATATCATTGTGGATACCACGGCTACGGTTTGTACGGTATATACCGAGAGTGATCCCGTGCTGAGAAAGCTTAACAGCATCGACTACGACTTTGGCTACGACAATAATGCCTACGAGAACTTTTACGTTTTCACCGATGATGGTTTCAACGGCAAGACCTACACGCTTCACCTCAATCTCAACCGTAATGTGGCTCCAGCAGGTTGGCATTACGTCAGTCCTTATTACTACGTCGAACTGTATCATATCACGCCGGAGTTCTACCACTTCGTCAATACCATTGGCAGCATAGACAACAGCGACCTGGCCAAGGCCGGACTGTCCAACATCACGCCCAATGTGGGCAACGTGCGCGGCGGCATCGGCATGGCAGCAGGCTATGCCTCGGCCAAGAGCAAAGTCGTTCAACATGTGTATGAAGAATAAAATCTTAAGCTTATGAGATACGTTATCCATTATTATAAGGAGGGGCGGCTCGACACGCGCAAGGCGCTGGCCAAAGTCCGCTCACGCGTGGGAGTGCCGACGGTCGGTCGTAGGCGTTACCTGCGCTGGACTGCCATTGCTGCGACGGTACTGGTCGTGGTCGGTCTCAGCATCTATGCACTGCTGCGTCCGTCTACCGTTACGTTGACAGCCGAGGCCACGCAACAGGTGTATCAACTCTCCGACGGCACGGTGGTGACGCTGTCACCCCATTCGTCCGTCTCATACGCTTCCGGCGACTGCCGCCACGTCAGGCTCACGGGAAAGGCGTTCTTCGACATCCACCACGACGCTGCCAATCCCTTCACTATCAGCGACGAGTGTTACACCATTCGCGACATCGGCACCCGGTTGCAGGTGGAGGAGACGGCTTCCGCCACGCGCCTCACCGTGGTGGAGGGTGCCGCCAGCTTTGGCTCCATCCGACCGGGCAGCAAAGCGATTGCGATTGGTGCGGGTATGTCGGCGGTATTGGACAATGACGACAGCATGCCGCGCTTAGACAGCCACACCGACGTGAACACCACCGCTTGGGCTACGCATGAGTTTCACTTCAGCGATACGCCGCTGTCAGACGTGCTGACCACGCTGAGCCGCTACTACCATGTGCGTCTTACCGCAGACGCCACCGACAAGCGCCTCACGGCCGACTACGACGCTGACAACCTTGACACCATCATCGCCCTCATCCAGCAGACGTTAGGGGTGAGGATAACAAAAGGAAAATAACATAACAGTATGAGACATAACCATTTATCAAGAACGTTTTGGGCGGCTGCAGGACTGTCAGCCTTACTTTTCTGTCTGCTGCCCCTCTCTTCGTGCAAGGACAGTGAAGATACGCCCGACGTCCCGGACCGACCGACTGAGGAGCCTGACACCGTGAAGCAGAAGGTGATTGTTGAGACGCCCCACATTGATGTTGAGGCCAAGGGTGGCGAGGCCTACGTGTTTATTAAGGCTTATTCTACCCTGAGAGACGCCCCGCAACTGGAGGCTGACATGCCGTGGGTGAAGTTGAAACGAAAAGAAATCATCTCAGGGGCGTCAAGTAATACGCGTAAACGGTTTTATGACTTGGTGTATACCCTCAGTGTAGATGAGAACAAAGGCTTGGGGCGCGCAGCCACGCTCACTTTTACCTATACCGACATCAAAGGCAACGATGGCGAGCCTGTGAAGGTGACGCTGCACCAGTGGCCGCGCGACTTTCATTTCTCCGAGACTATCAACGTCAGCCGGCCCGGGCAGCTGCCCATTCTCATGGGCGGCAATACGGCAGCATGGAGCAATCTCAACGAGCTCAAGCTCTCGGGTCAGCTCAACACGGCCGACATGCGCACCCTGCGCCTCTTGCTCAGGCGCAGCGTCAGGTCGTATGTCACCTACCGCGACGCGAACGGTGGCAAGACCGAAATCAGTACTTCCTCTACGATGAGCCTGCGACAGTTGGACATGGGCGACTGTGAGCTTGTGGAAGACGGCGACACGGCGGTGGAGGAATGCATCGAGGACTTCGATGACGACTATGTACAGAAGCGCGATGCCTTGGGCAGAGGCGCGTTCTTCGTGGCGGGCTGCAAGCTCGACAGTGTGGTCCTGCCGAAGAACCTCACCGCAATCGGCAGAGATGCTTTCAGAATGTGCGAGCATTTAGGCTACATCGACATTCCGGCAAGCGTGACCAGCATCGGCGACTATGCCTTCCAGAACTGTCTGGGCATGAAGGAAATCCGCATCCCGGCCAATTCGGCGTTGAAGAGCCTTGGTATCTATGCGCTCGCCACCGGCTCTTCGCTTGGCAGCATCTCTTTCCCCGCATCGTTGGAGGTGGTTGAGCGGGAAGGCATTCTTGGCCACGTGGGTGCCAAGAACATCCATGTGAAGTGGCCGGTGCCGCCCACGCTCCAGCGTTTCCGCGTCTCCGACAAGACCACGCTATGGGTGCCCAAAGGTGCGGCTGAGGCCTACAAGGCCGCCTTCGGGTGGAAAAACGCCAAGGAAGTCAAGGAGGAATAACGGCGTCCTCGACACATAGATGATGGCGCGTTCCTCTTTTCGCTCCTAATGGCGCTATGGGCCAAAAAGTAACGGTGGCACCGTAGGGGCGGGGTTTATCCCCGCCCTAACCGCCTCCGCCATCCCGCACCAGTACTACGGCCGAATTACTCGAGTACTCAGGCCGAGTACTTGCGCAATCCTTTCTGAATGACAATTAAATGTTTGCTGCTTAGACGGTTTGTTGGTACAAACAGTCGGGATGAACATTGCCGTTCGGAGTCCCTGGCAAGGGAGCGCAACGGCTCGCGGCCAGACAGGACGGCTCACCGGGTGGCCTCAATGGTATAGGTGAAGCTGTCGGCGCGGTAGTAGCCTATGTTGTACTCTACGGGCATGCCGTTGGCGTCATAGACAAAGCGCTCGCGGATGAGGATGGGATCGTGCTCGTCAATGTCGAGCTTCCCGGCGATGAACGGGCCAGCCGCGCGTGCCCTTATCGACTCCTTGCTCACCTTCACCACCACATTGTACTGCTTTTCCAGTATCTCGTAGAGCGGTGTGGCGTAGTTCTCGTCACCGGTCAGCGGGATGGACGGGTTGAAATAGCTCACGAAGAACACAAAGGGGTATTCCTTGTTGCCTCTCAGCCGCTCAAGAACCATGCAGCGCGTGGTCTTGTCGTTGGACGAAAGCAGGAAAAAATTACGAATTTCCTCATCCTGAGGTACTTGGAAGCTGATGTGAAGCTCATAGTTGCGCACCTCGACACCGAGCCGCTTCATCTCCTGCGAGAAGCTCTGCCAGCCCTGCACGCCGCCCACGATGCCCTTCATGGCCACCTTGGTGCCCACGCCACGCTTGCGGATGAGCAGACCCTCATAGACCAGCTTGTTGATGGCCTGGCGCAAAGTGTTGCGGGAGATGTGTAATTGTTCAGACAACTCCACCTCGTTGGGCAGGAACTTGCCCTTCTTGTACTGGTCTTCCTTGATGAGGCGCCTCAGCAGTTCTTCCGCCTGAACGTGCAGCGGAGTCTCCGATTTGTGGTCTAATTTCATGACTTTTCGCTTTATTTACGTGCAAATATAACATTTTCTGAAAAAACCTCCAAAATTATTTGCGAGTTTTATTTGGGCTTATTATCTTTGCACATATAATTAATGTTTGAACAATCACACGATATTCAATGAGACAGCCAAACTATGACAAATATCCCTCCACTAAGGTCAGCGGAACCGTCTGGCAAGGGTGGAACAGCATTCTCGGCCAGTTGGACAAGGCCCTCGGCAGCAGCAGGGTGTGGGCCGTGGACCTGTATACCGGCACCATCGAGGAGGAGATAGTGCAGGCCTTCCGGCGTACGGGCAGGAGGATTGTGCTCACCAGAGACCTGATGAGGAGCGAGGCGGAGGTGCTGGAGATGACCCGCAGGTTTATGACCGACGACGTGCTGTTCGGCTACATCTCCAATGTGCGCCTTGCGGAGTATTTCGACGCGAGCAAGGTGGGGGCTTTCAAGGAAAGCCTGCAAAAGGAACACCTTATTATAATAGGCACGGGCGCGGCCAGTCTTGTTCCCGACGGTGTCCCGGTGGTCTATGCCGACATGGCGCGCTGGGAGATTCAGCAGCGCTTCCGCCGCCACCAGGTCAGGGCCCTCGGGGTGGACAACCACGGGGAGGCTCCCTCGCTGCAGTACAAGCGCGGGTTCTTCAACGACTGGAACATCTGCGACCGCCATAAGAGCCGTCTGGCACAGTCCGGGCGCATAGCCTACTGGATAGACACCAACGTGGCGGGGCAGCCCAAGATGATCAGTCACGACACCTTCATGGCGGGCATCAGGCAGACGGCGCGCAAGCCCTTCAGGCCTGTCCCCTTCTTCGACCCGGCACCGTGGGGCGGGCAGTGGATGAAGCGGGTGTGTGACCTCGACCGGCAGGTGGCCAACTACGGCTGGTGCTTTGACTGTGTGCCTGAGGAGAACAGCCTGTACTTCGACGTGGCGGGCGTCCGCTTTGAGCTGCCTTGTCAGGACCTGGTCATGCTTGAGACGCGCAACCTCTTGGGCGAGGCCGTGGAGAGCCGGTTCGGGAAGAGCTTCCCCATCAGGTTCGACTTCCTCGACACGGTGGGCGGCGGAAACCTAAGCCTGCAGGTGCATCCCACGACGGAGTTTGTGCATGAGAACTTCGGCATACACTACACCCAGGACGAGAGCTACTACCTGCTTGACGCCGAGCCGGGGGCCACGGTCTATCTCGGACTGAGGGAGGGCATAGACCCTGCCGCCATGATTGACGACCTGCGGTCGGCGCAGAACGGCGGCAAGCCGTTTGACGCGGAGAAATATGTCAACCGCTGGCCTGCGAAGAAGCACGACCACTTCCTCATACCCGGCGGCACGGTGCACTGCTCGGGTGCCGGCGCGCTGGTGCTTGAGATCAGCTCCACCCCCAACCTGTTCACCTTCAAGCTGTGGGACTGGCAGCGGCTGGGACTTGACGGCAAACCGCGGCCCATCAACATCGAGCGTGGGCGGCAGGTCATCGACTTCGGCCGCGACACGGCCTATGCGCGCCGCCACCTCATCAACCGAGTGGAGCCTGTGGCCAGGGGCGACGGATGGACTGAGGAGCGCACGGGCCTGCATCCCAACGAGTTTATCGAGACCCGCCGCCACTGGTTCACCGCACCCGTTGTTCACCACACGGAGGGCGGGGTCAACGTGCTCAACCTCGTGGAGGGCGACGAGGCCATTGTCGAGAGTCCCTCGGGCGCCTTTGAGCCCTTTGTGGTACATTACGCCGAGACCTTTGTGGTGCCGGCCTGCGTGGGCGAGTACACTATCCGACCCTACGGCACGTCAGCGGGCAGGCAGTGCGGCACGATAAAAGCTTATGTGAGAAAATGAAAACCTATAAACAGATGAACAAAGACAACAAGACAGTAATGACATTGGATGCCGGCGGAACGAACTTCGTGTTCTCGGCATTCTGTGAGGGCAGGGAGCTGCTTGAGCCTGTCAGGCTGCCCGCACATGCAGACAACCTGGACCTGTGCCTCGGCTCCCTGGTGGAGGGTTTCACCCGCGTGGGACGCATGCTGCCGGAACCGGCAGTGGCCATCAGCTTCGCCTTTCCCGGTCCGGCCGACTATTTGAACGGTGTCATCGGCGACTTGCCCAACTTCCCGTCGTTTCGTGGAGGCATTGCGCTCGGCCCGTTCCTGGAGGACAAATTCTCCATGCCCGTGTTCATCAATAATGACGGCAACCTGTTTGCCTATGGCGAGGCCATGGGCGGCATGCTGCCCCAGATGAACGCGGAACTGGAGCAGGCGGGCAGCAGCCGGCGCTACCATAATCTGTTGGGCGTGACGCTGGGTACGGGCTTTGGCTCGGGTGTCGTGCTTGACGGCCGTCTGCTGCTGGGCGACAATGGCTGCGGCGGCGATGTGTGGCTCATGCGCAATGCCAGGTACAACGACATGATAGCCGAGGAGGGCGTGAGCATACGCGCCGTAAAGAGAGTCTACGCGGAGCGCTCAGGCGAGGATGCGGCGCAGCTTACGCCGAAGGACATCTTCGACATTGCCGAGGGCACCAGGCCGGGCAACCCCAAGGCCGCCGCCGACAGCTTTGAGGAGCTTGGACACACGGCAGGAGCCGCCATCGCCAATGCTCTGGACATTGTGGACGGACTGGTCGTCATCGGAGGCGGACTGGCGGGTGCCCACAAGTATTTTCTCCGCGCGCTGGTGCAGGAGCTGGGCCAGCCGCTCGGCACATTCGCTGGCCAGTCGTTCCCCAGCCTGCAGTCGGCAGCGTACAATCTTGAGGATGACGGAGAAAGGGAGCGGTTCCTCGCCGACGGCGGGGAGCAGGTGCAGGTGCCCGGCACTGGCCGTCGCGTTAGCTACCACAAGGACAAAAAGATTGGCGTGGCCATCTCACGGCTCGGTGCCAGCAAGGCAGTGAACCTTGGCGCCTATTATTATGCCATCAACAAACTAAAAGACTAAAGTCATTTGTCCTATATGAAAAAACTAATTCTGTCAATGCTTATTATGGGCATGGCTGCCCCGACTTGTCTGGCCAAGGATTATTGGTCAATAGGCAGCAAGGACAATTCCGGCGCCGACCTGGCGCTGGGGCCGTCGGGCTATAAGCAGTTTCTGGCCAACGACTTCGGCTTCGAGGACCGCTATTACCTCATAGGGAAGTCGGTGGCCAAACGCGATTTTGCTTACGTTCTTCCCGGTCCCAATGACACCTGGGGAGGCACCTGGGGTACGTCTGGATGGCGTACCCACGAGGACAACATCCTCTTCACGGTAGAGAAAAAGCCGGGCAAGGGCACTTTCACCTTACATCTCGACCTGGTGGACTCCGATCCCAAGGGCTCGGTGGTGAAGGTCACCGTCAACGGCCGCGAGCTCAACACTTTCAGCTTCCCCGCCGCTGAGCTGCTCAGGGGTGGCAGCCTCGACATAGAGATGGGTGACAAGCCAAACTACAACTGGGGGATTGGACAATGAAAATGAACATCAACAAAAGAATACATATGACAGACTGTGCAAATAAGGTTGGAAAGGCGCTGCTGTCTTTCGCCATCTTGGCAATCTGCCCGCTTGGAGCTGGTGCCCAGACGACGCGCCTCTCGGATTATGTAAATCCCAATATCGGGACAGCCCACTGCCGGTGGTTCTTCTACACCCCTGCGGCAGTGCCTTTCGGCATGGCCAAGCCGGCTCCGTCCACCGACGGGCATCTCGGCAACGCGAGCGGGTGGCAGGCCGTGGGCTACGACTGCCGTCACCGGTCCATAGAGGGCTTCGCCAATTTCCATGAGTTCCAGATTGGCGGTGTGGTACTCGCGCCCACCGTCGGCCGGCTGCAGACCACGCCTGGCGAACTGGACAATCCCGACGGAGGCTACCGCTCGCGCTTTGACAAGCGTGACGAGACGGCGCGCCCCGGGTACTATTCGGTGATGCTGAAGGACTATGGCGTGAAGTGTGAGCTGACGGCTACGAAGCATGTGGCCTTCCACCGCTACACCTTCCCGAAGACCGGGCAGGCCCATGTCATCTTCGACATCGGGCATAAGCAGGGCGAGAGCGGAGAAGTGAAGGACGCTTTTGTGCGCTGCTCCAAGGACGGCACGGTGGAGGGCTACGTCACCACGCTGCCGGTCTATGTGAACATCTATCAGAAAGGGGCTGACGTGAAGATGTATTTCTATGCCAAGGTCAGCAAGGCCCCGTCATCCGTCGGCACCTTTCTTGACGGCAAGGTGAGTGGCGGAGCCGAGACCGCGACCGGGAAAGGCTGCGGGGCCTATATGACATTCTCCACAGCCGAGGGCGAGCCTGTGGAGATAAAGGTGGGCCTGTCCTACACCTCTGTCGAGCATGCACGGGAGAACCTGCTGGCCGAGGCCGGCGCCCTCACGTTCGACGGTGCCAGGCGGAAGGCAGAGGCAACCTGGGAGAACTGCCTCGGGCGGATTACCGTGGAGGGCGGACGGTATGAGGACAAGGTGAAGTTCTACACCGGCCTGTACCATGCCCTGCTGGGGCGTGGACTGGCCAGCGATGTCAGCGGCGCCTATCCCAAGAACGACGGCACTGTGGGCCAGATACCCTGTGGCGCCGACGGCAAGCCGCTGTACCACCACTACAATACCGACGCCATATGGGGCGGCTTCTGGAACCTCACCCAGCTGTGGGCACTGGCCTATCCGGAATATTACAGTGACTGGGTGAAGAGCCAGCTGCTGGTCTACAAGGATGCCGGATGGCTGGGCGACGGCATAGCTTGCAGCCGTTATGTGTCGGGTGTGGGGACCAACTTTACGGGGCTGGCCATCGCCGCGGCCTATAACTGCGGCATACGCGACTTCGACGCGAACCTCGGCTATGAGGCCGCGCGGAAAAACGAGTTGGAATGGAAAGGCCGCAAAGAGGGGGCGGGGAAAATGGATGTCCGCCAGTTCGTCACCCGCGGCTATTCGCCCTTCGAGGAGAAGTTCGCCATGGGTACCAGCGATGAGGGCTCAGGCTTTGGCGCCTCCCACACCATGGAGTACAGCTTCAGCAGCTATGCCGTGGCACAATTTGCCAGGTCGCTGGGCCGGAAGGCCGATTACAGACGGCTGGAGAGGCTCTCGCACGGCTGGGAAAATCTCTACGACCCGTCAGTCGGACTCATCCGACCCAAGGACACGAAGGGGCATTTCATCAGCAACTTTGACCCGCTCGCCCCATGGAAGGGCTTCCAGGAGGGCAACGCCGTGCAGTATACCTTCTATGTGCCCCACCACATCGAGCAGCTGGTGAGGAAAATGGGGCCGGACGAGTTCAACACCCGCCTGGACAGCATATTCATTGCCTCTGAGAAGGCGGTGTTTGGCGGCGGCACCACCATTGACGCCTTTGCGGGCCTGCATGCGCTCTATAATCACGGCAACCAGCCGAACCTCCATATCTCATGGCTGTTTAACTTCTCCGGCAAGCCCTGGCTGTCGCAGAAATGGGTGCATGCCATCCTGAATGAGTTCTATGGCACCGAAGAGGTGCACGGCTATGGCTACGGCCAGGACGAGGACCAGGGACAGTTGGGTGCATGGTATGTGATGTCGGCCCTGGGTCTGTTCGACGTCAAGGGACTGACCGAACCCAATCCGGCATTCAGCGTCGGTGTGCCGCTGTTTGACAAGGTGACCATCAGGCTCAACGGCAACTACTGCAAGGGCAAGGAGTTTGTCATAGACACGCGGAGGCAGTCGTACGACGACATCTATGTGAGCAGCGTGGAGCTTGACGGCAAGCCCATGCAGGGTCTCCGCCTGCCGTTCAAGAGCGTGTGCGAGGGTGGACATCTCGTGATTGACGCCTCGTCAGCGCCTAATGTAACATTAACCAAATAAGAGGCAGAAGATGAAGTCAAATCATATTCTAAAAGTATTGCCCGTCCTGTCGGGGTTCTTCATCATGGGCTTCTGCGACATTGTCGGCATCGCGTCAGACTATGTGCAGCGCACCTTTGACTGGTCGTCGACCATGACCGGCTTCATACCCTCCATGGTCTTTGTGTGGTTCCTGTTCCTTGGTATCCCCATCGGTAACCTGATGAACCGGTGGGGGCGCAAGCGGACGGTGCTAATCAGCATGGCCGTCACCGTCATCGGCATGCTGCTGCCACTGGTGGACTACACCAGTCTGACCTGCGTGGCGGCTTTCATGATGCTCGGCATAGGCAACGCCATACTGCAGGTGTCGCTCAACCCGCTGCTGACAGATGTCGTCAACGGCCGCTATGTCACGTCAGCCCTTACCGCCGGACAGGTAATCAAGGCCCTGTCCTCCCTGATGGGGCCTGAGTTCATACTGCTGGCCATAGGCATGTTCGGTGAGGCCCACTGGTACTATTGCTTCCCCATCATGGGCGTGGTCACCATCGTCTCGGCCTTATGGATAGGCGTCACGCCCATAGCCGGAACAAGAAACGCGGAAGAGGGCATCAGCATGACCGACACTTTCGGCCTGCTGAGAGATGCCAAGGTGCTGTTGCTTTTCTTTGGCATATTCTTCATCGTGGGCGTTGATGTGTCGACCAATTATATAAGCTCAAAGCTGATGGTGCAGCGCTATGACTGGGCAGAGACACAGGCCAAGTGGGCGCCGCAGGTCTATTTCCTGTGCCGCACCGTCGGCGCGTTCGTGGGCGTGCTGCTGTTGTCGCATATCAGTGAGCGGCGCTATTTCAGGTATAATATGGTGGCTTGCCTGCTGTCGCTTCTTGTGCTGCTGTTCTGCGAGCATCCGGTTGTCAGCCTCGTCTGCATCGGGTGTGTCGGCTTCTTCGCCTCCTCGGTGTTCTCCATCATCTATTCGATAGCGCTGAGGTACCGGCCCGATGACGCCAACCGTATGTCAGGCCTGATGATAACGGCCATTGCGGGCGGAGGCCTTGTGACACCTTTCATGGGCTTCGCCATGGATAAGGTCGGCATAGCCGGCGGCATCCTTGTCACGCTGCTCTGCGTCTGCTACCTCGTCTTCTGTGCATTTGCGGTAAAGGAATGAACAGTGCCTGTCATGCAGGCTTCAAGTCGGTTAAGGTCAGGGTAAAGTAAGGTAGGAAACTGACCAATATTAGAATCAATTACAAAACTAGAAACTAATTTTTATTATGGAGTTAAAATTTAATCAAACAGGGGGTACTGGCTCACTTTATCATGATATAAAGAGAGCATGGAACCGATTATTGACACTGGTTATTCTATGTTGTCTGTATCCTTTTATTAACATGTCTTATGCTCAACAGCCTAAACAAGTAACGGTAAGTGGCACTGTCTATGGTGGAGACGAACCGCTTATTGGTGTTACTGTACAAGGGAGCAATTCAACAGGTGTTGTTACTGACCTTAATGGGCAATACAGGATAAGTGTACCAAATGACGGCCAATTGACATTCTCATATCTTGGCTATAAGAAGCAGACGGTTAATGTTAATGGCCGGAAACAGATTGATGTGACTATGCAGACAGAAAACCTTCTGCTTAATGATGTAGTGGTTGTAGGTTATGGAAGCCAGAAGAAAGTGAATTTGACGGGCGCTGTGGCCTCAGTCTCTTCAAAAGAACTTGAAGGACGACCCATTGCCAATGCCATAGAGGGACTGCAAGGAACTAGCCCTGGACTTATTATCCAGGAAGGCAGTTCTACGCCAGGTAGTGTGCCATCACTCAACGTCCGTGGACTTAACACTATGAATGATAATAATCCTCTGGTAATTATTGATGGCATAGAAGGCTCGTTGGCTAATTTGAATCCATCTGATATTGATCAGATATCTATTTTGAAGGATGCTTCTTCAACTGCAATTTATGGTTCCCGGGCTTCTAATGGCGTTATTCTTGTCACTACAAAATTTGGAAAAGATGGACGCACTGAAGTGAATTATGATTTTAACTATGGCGTTCAAGCACCGACCTCTCTGCCCAAGGTAGTTGATTCGTGGATATATGCAGAACTTTATAATGAGGCTGCAGTCAATTCTGGCCGGTCTGTTAAGTTTACTCCTGAACAAATAAGAAGTTTTAGAGAAGTAGGGCCAAATGTGAAATGGATAAAAGAACTGTACCATGATTATAGTCCTATGAGCAGCCATAATCTGTCTGTGACAGGAGGCAGTAAGTCTTTAACCTATCTTGCATCCTTTGGCTATGAGGATCAAAATAGTATGTTCAAGGGACCTGATTACGGTTACCAGCGGTATAATGCGCGCTTGAATGTCAGCCATCAGGTATCAAACCGTTTTAAGGTGAATATTACGACCCAATTTGCACGAAATAATATCAAAGAACATGCTTATTGGACTGAATGGATTATTGAGCAGGCTAATCGAATGCCTCCAATATATAATATAAAAAATGAGGATGGAAGTTACACCTATCCAAGCGGAAGCAATTCTAACTCACTGCAACGCCTTGAACAGGGTGGGTATCGCAAGAACCAAAA
The DNA here is from genome assembly GCA_900315835.1 of uncultured Prevotella sp. Classification (GTDB taxonomy): domain Bacteria; phylum Bacteroidota; class Bacteroidia; order Bacteroidales; family Bacteroidaceae; genus Prevotella. Next base: position 55,131 of record ONAR01000006.1, on the reverse strand, counting down.
TGATGAATTGCTTGGTACAATTAAAGGAGAATATAAGATAATTGATGGCTTGAAGCTTACTGGTAGTGTCGGCATACGTATGTGGAATAACAATATGCACCAGAAGCGCAATGCTTTTGAAGGAACGGGCGACTCTCAGAACAGCTTAACTGATGAGAACTATCAGTCGAGGTATCTTACGACAAATCTGCTTGCAACATATGACAAAAAGTTTGGCAAACACACTTTGGGTGTTCTGCTTGGCTATTCTTATGAGGGCTTTAAGGAGAAAGAGTTCCAAACAGCTCGCATAACTGATGACAGCAAATATGATGTTTTTGTTGGAAACCTTTCCGGTGATGATGTCAGTAACAGCGGATACAAAAATTCATGGTCTATGTATTCTGGATTCGCAAGGCTTACATATAATTATGACGAACGCTATATGTTGGAATTCAATATAAGGGATGACGTGTCTTCCTATTTCGCCAAAGGCAATCGTTCAGGTATATTCCCGTCAGTGTCTGCTGGTTGGCGTATCTCAGAAGAAAAATTCTGGAAGCCATTAAAAGAATGGGTTCCATTCATGAAAGTTAGGGGATCTTATGGAACTGTAGGTAACAACCGTATAGGTACATATCAGTATATGCAAACTGTACAGACTACACAGGGAATAAGCTTTGGTGACAAGCTCGTTCCTACGGCATCTTTCTCATCAGCCAATCCAGATATTAAGTGGGAGAGTACAAGCATGGCCGATATAGGCCTGGATTTTGGTTTGCTCGACAATAATTTGCGCGTGACATTTGATGCTTTTAGCAATCATACTAAGAATATATTGGTTAATCTTCCTGTACCGGGACTGTATGGTAATGGAGCTCCAATCCAGAATGCAGGTAAGGTGCAGACAAGAGGATGGGAACTCCAGATAAACTATGACTTAAAGACCGGCATAGTACAGCATCATTTTGCTGGAAATGTATCTGATTCATACAATAAAGTAACAGATGTGAATGGGGCAGAAATTATCAGAGGAGGTGATGTCAACACGATAATAAAGGAAGGTTATCCCTTAAATTCTTATTACGCTTACCGTTCTAATGGATTCTTCCAAAATGAGGCAGAGTGCAAAGCAGGACCTCATCTTGATGGTATTACTCCTAAACCAGGAGACATACGGTATCTGGATAAGAATGGAGATGGCGTGATTAAGGCTGATGATGACCGCTTTGTTGTTGGCAATGATTTCCCAAGATATACTTTCGGTTTTAATTATTCTGTCGAAGTAAAGGGCTTCTTTATGACTATGATGTGGCAAGGAGTAGGCAAGAGAAGCAGATGGATGCGTGGTGAGTCGGTTGAGGCTTTCCATAACAATAATGAGGGTCCCGTGCTTGACTTTCATATAGACCGTTGGACACCAACTAACACAGATGCTACATATCCACGTTTGACGATGGGGTCTGAATCCGCAAATAATGCAGCTAAATCTGATTTCTGGATTATGGATGCAAAGTACTTAAGACTTAAGAATATTCAATTTGGATATGATTTCCCTAAAGCGCTGATAAGTAAGATAGGCATACACGGACTTAGAGTCTATTTAAGTGGTCAAAATCTTTTGACATTTGACAAGATGAAAGGCGGATGGGATCCTGAATATAACGCAGACGGCAGTGGACGTGCTTACCCTGTTGCTAAGGTTTATTCATTTGGTCTTAATGTTAAATTCTAAACAGACGAATTATGAAAAAGTATATAAAAATATTAATGACAGTGATCTTCGTATCACTAATATCTTCCTGTATTGGTCTTGATACAGCTCCATATGATAGAGAAACCGATTTGACTTTCTGGTCTAAAGATTCTCTTTCGGCTCTTAAGGCCCTTAATACTTGCTATATCAATCTGGCAACAATGGATGAACAGCTTTGGAGCGATTGTATGACAGACAATGCTTATACAAAACAGCCATCAGCTTATACACAGAGTATAGGTAACGGGTCTTATTCTACTGCTGACAACTATGTTAAGTCTGTCTGGGATACCAAATACGCAGGTATTCGTGCGTGTAACGAGGTGCTGAATAATATAGACAAGTTGCAACATCTTAATCCCAGTTTGAGGAAGCGTTATATTGGTGAGGCGAAGTTTATAAGGGCTTATCATTATTACCAGCTATATACCAAATTTGGAGCAGTCCCCTACTTTACCAATGTGTTGTCTGTTAAGGAAAGTCAACAGATTAGTCGTACGCCAAAAGAACAGGTTGTAAATCATGTTCTTGCTGATCTGGATGAGATTATTAATGAAGACGACTTGCCTTCGTCTTATGGTCCGGATGATAAGGGAAGAATAACTAAGTGGGCAGCAATGGCTCTAAAGGCCAAGGTGTATCTTTTTGATAGTAATTGGCAGAGGGTAAAGGAAATTACCGACACCATCATAAAACAAGGAGGCTTCAAACTTTTCCCAAGCTATTCGGGACTTTTTGAAGTAGCTAATGAAGGAAATAGCGAGGTAATTCTTGATGCCCAGTATCGTTCGGTAAGCAGAGAGTCAAATATAATGTATTCATTCTTGCCACCATCAATGGGTGGCTATAGTCAGCTATCGCCATTGCAGTCGCTTGTTGACAGCTATATCATGCTCAATGGAAAGTCGATTTCAGACCAGTCCTCAGGTTACGATGAGAATAATCCTTATGTAAATCGAGATCCTCGTTTGGCTGCTACTATAATGTATACCGGCAACTTTTATACCTTAGCTGATGGCACGAAAAAAGTTATAAACTGCCAAAAAGGTGAGGGGCAGGATGGATACAATGTTTCTTCTGACTGTACTGCAACTGGATATTATTTAAAGAAATGGTGGGACAGGACCTATCGTGCAACACTACAGAGTGGTCTAAATCCAATTTTAATACGCTATGCAGACATACTGCTGATGAATGCTGAGGCAAATTTGGAATTAGGAACCTTTGATGCAACGGTATGGAATAACACAATCAAACCAATCCGTGTTCGCGCTGGATTTACTGAAAATGGAGCTCTTGACTTCCCGTCCTCCAAGACCAAGGATGAACTCAGAGAGGTGATTCGTAACGAGCGCCGTTGTGAGCTTGCAATGGAAGGCTTGCGTCGTGAGGATATCATCAGATGGAAAATAGCAGACAAAGTTTTGAACGGGTGGGCACATGGCTTTAAGACCGGTGAGACAGTTGGAACGGACAATGGCTATATCAGGGTTGAACATCGTCAATTTGATGCCAATAAGCATTATCTGTGGCCAATACCTCAGTATGACCGTGATCTCAATAAAAACCTTGACCAAAATCCGAACTGGTAAAGTAATCATTGCAGTATTAAAATAAGTAGCTATGAAAAAAATATTATTATTTATAGGTATAGTTGTGTTGACCTTGACATCCTGCAAGGACGACTATGACTTTAACCCTGGGTTTACTGTCCCGACTGAATTGTCTGGACCAAAGAGCGTAACTCTTGATGTTACGTCAACTGTTCCTGTTGTTCTTTCATGGTCAGGAGGCAAAGCATCGGATGGTGGTATTGTACAGTATTCCGTTTTGTTTGATAAGCAAGGAGGTGATTTCAGCAATCCTACAGCTACGTTGCCTAGTGATCTTGGTGCAGAGCCACAATTGACCTTAACTCAGAGCCAAATCAACATAATAGCACGTAATGCAGGTATTAAGCCAGAACAAACGGGTACACTCATTTGGACGGTAGTAGCTTCCAGAGGTGGAGAAGTGCAACGTTGCGCGTCAAGCTCAACTATCGAGGTAACAAGGGGTGAAGGTATTGATAATCTGCCCTCAGCGTTATTTCTGTATGGTTCAGCTACGGAGAATGGAGGGCAAGGCGGTCAGCAATTTCGCAAAGTGAGCGATGGGGTGTTTAGGATATATACTAAACTTACAGCTGGCAATATTGAATTTAGGTCTTCAACTTCCCCGGATGCTTTTACCTACTATATTGACCAGCAAAATAATGGTAAGTTAAAGGAAGGCCCTGGTACAACGACAGTTGATGGTAAGAATGATATAAGTAGAATTACTGTTGACTTTAACACTATGTCAATGATTATTGATAACATTGGAAGCAGTGTGCGGTGTATTTGGGGTGCTACATTCGATAACATAGCTGAGTTGCAATATAAGGGTAATGGTAATTTTAGTGGAGACGGCGATATCAGATTTATTCAGCAGTCGCGTCCGGAAACGAATCCGCCAAGTTGGCTTTCCTGGGTAGAGGAGCGTTATTATTTCATAGCAAAAGTTAATGGTGCTGATACCTGTTGGGGCCGCGCTGATGATGTAAGTGGTGAGAGGCCTGTTGGTGGAGAACCGGATTCGTTCTATGCGCTTCATGAATTCAGATGGTCACAATGGGACCACTTGTGGAAAATGAAGGGTAGTCTTGATATGACCCACGCCACGATTACGATTGAGACCAATCATAACGATCTCATGATTCATACTTTTACAAATACAACATCAATCAAATGACATTTCATCAATTATGAATAAGAAAGCTATTTTATTTGCGACGTTTGCGATGACGTTTTTTTCGTGTGGAGGCATTGAAGTGGAGAAGTATATTCCCCCTACAATGAAGCAAGATACTATTCCCGCCGAGAAAATTGTGTATAAGAATCAGGCGAAGCAACTGTATGACCTCATTTCTGAAAGGTATCTCATAAAGTCAGGTACATACAAAGGACTCTTCCTTGAGAATTATCCAATTCAAAGTGGTGATCCAGAGCATTCATATCTTTGGAATTATGTTAGTCTCATGTCGGGTGTCTCGTTGTTAAACCAGTTGGGATATAATGTGAACTATGCCGACAAGATGGAAGGATTTGAACGTTATTACAGTGTTAGTGGTGTCCAAAATGTAGGTGGTTACTCCTCTTCAACGAATGGAACAAGCGGAACAGGTACCCGCTTCTATGATGACAATTCAATTGTTGGCCTTGAGATGTTGCGAGCTTACGATCAATTGAAGGATAGTAAGTTCCTTGACCATTGCCGACAGATAGTTGCATTCCTTAAAAGTGGCGAAGACGAGATTAATGGCAATGCACTTTGGTGGAACGAAGCACAGAAAAACATAGCTGGTAACACCGATTCCAACAAGCCTGCGTGTGCCAATGGGTTTGCTTGCAATTTCCTCCTGAAATATTATCAGGTATGCCCATCGGATGAAAAGGCAAATGTGTTGGCCTTTGCGAAGCGGTTATATACTTGGTTATATAATAATCTCAGAGATCCTGAAGACAATACATATTGGAATGACATGCAGGTTGATAAGACGATTAATAAAACTAAATGGACTTACAATTCTGGTGTGATGATTTCCAATGGTATTCAACTATACAGGATTACCGGAGACCAAAACTATTTATCACAGGCTATTAAAACGGCGGAAGGCGCTTACAACTATTTTGTCAGGCCACGTGGTAATATGGCTTTGGCTTATCCAGATAGTGATCCCTGGTTTAACACAAAACTGTTTGATGCTTATATAGAACTCGTACCATATAATTCAACAGCTGCCAATTATGTTGATACTTATATCCACTTTATGAATAATGCAATAACTTCAGCTCGCACCAGTGATGGGTTCTTTTATGAAGACTGGACAGGTGGCAGTCCTAAGCGTTATTATAGTCTCCTTACTCAGGGCGCAGCGCTTGAGTCATTGGCGCGTATTGCGATATATAAAGGTGAAACGACACATTAGTATTTTAGGCTACGGTGCCGGCTTCAATAGTCAAAGACCGGCCCGTAGTTATAATATCTATAATGTAGAGGCCATTTGTCACGCTGCTCTGCGTCTGCTACCTCGTCTTCTGTGCTTTTGCGGTAAAGGAATGAACAGTCGGAATGCGCTGAGACGGCAATAAAATTCACGTAAATGTTGCATGGTTGGGAGAAAAGTCCTAACTTTGCACCAGCTCTACCATCGGAGGGCGCCATAAGGAAGTGGCACTGGATAAGACGGGGTACAACGCCCCGACTGTCCAGCGCCACTTATTTCGTTGCATGGATTTTGTTACACGGAAAGCGAAAATAATATTCATAAAGATGAACACAATCAGAATGGCAACCACAAAGGACATCCCGCTTATCCGCCACATGGCGGAGCAGGTGTTCCCAGAGACTTACAGGCACATCATCACGCCCGAGCAGTGTGACTACATGATGGACATGATGTATTCCGAGGCGAGCCTGCTCAGGCAGATGACCGTCGAGGGCCACGTCTACCAGCTGCTGTCAGTCGACGGCGAGCCGGCCGGGTATGTGTCGGTGCAGCCCATCGACACCGACCTGTACGAGCTGCAGAAAATCTATGTGCTGCCGCGGTTCCAGGGCCGCCACCTGGGCCGTACGCTCTTCGATGCGGCCGTCAGCCTCGTCAAGCGGCTGCATCCCGGGTCCTGCCGCCTCTTCCTGCACGTCAACCGTTACAACAAGGCCAAGACGTTTTACGAGCATCTCGGCCTGAGGGTCACCAGGCAGGGTGACTACGACATTGGCAACGGCTATTTTATGAATGACTATATCATGGAGAAGGAGATATAAATATAATAAGGTGTATATGAAACAGCATAGAGACAGTATCGACTTTGCGAAGGAGAATATCCCTAAGCTTTTCCTCCGCCTTTTCTTTCCCACACTCCTTGGTCTGCTCTTCGGAGCCATGCTCAACATTGCCGACGGCATCTTCGTCGGTCAGGGCGTGGGCAGTGACGCACTGGCTGCCGTCAACGTGGCGGCGCCCATCTTCATGATTGGCACGGGCACGGCTCTGCTCTTCGGCAGTGGCGTGTCGGTGGTCGTGGCCATCCACCTGGCCCACGGCAATTACAAGGCCGCCAACATCAATGTCACCCAGGCCTTCACCATCTCCACGGCCTTGATGCTGGTGGCGGCACTCTTAGTGGGCTTCTTCCCTGAGCAGACCGCGCGGCTCTTCGGCGGCGAGGGACGCATCATTCCCTTTGCCTGCGACTATCTCGTGGCGGTGGCGCCCGTACTGGTGCTCACCCAGATTCTTTTCATCGGCATGTTCGTCATCCGTCTCGACGGTGCGCCGAAGTTCGCCATGGCCGCCAACATCGTTGCCTCGCTCCTGAACATCTTCCTCGACTGGCTCTTCGTCTTCCCCCTCGAATGGGGCATCCGCGGGGCAGCCGTGGCCACGTCGCTGGCACAGGCCGCCGGTGCGCTGATGATTGTCTACTACCTCTGCTTCAGAAGCAGGCGGCTCCATTTCTACCGCCCGAAGTTCACGCGCAAGAGCCTCATCCTCACCGCGCGCAATGCTGGCTACATGATGAAGGTCGGCCTGCCCTCGTTCATCGGCGAGATTGCCATGTCGGTGATGATCCTCACGGGCAACTACACCTTCACGCCCCGCCTGCATGAGGACGGTGTGGCGGCCTACAGTGTGTGCTGCTATCTCTTTCCGTTAGTGTTCATGTTTGGCAACGCCATCGCCCAGTCGTCACTGCCCATCATCAGCTACAACTATGGCAGCGGCGACATCGGGCGCATCCGCAAGACTTTCCGGCTGTCGCTGTCGCTGGCTTTCGGTCTTGGTCTGCTGATGACGCTCAGCGGCATGTTCGTCGCCGGGCCGCTGGTGTCGCTTTTCCTGAAGCCCGGCACTGCCGCCTGGGCCATCTGCGAAAGCGGACTGCCGCTGTTCTCGCTCAGCTACGTGTCCTTCACAATGAACGTGGTGCTGGTGGGCTATCTGCAGAGCGTGGAGCGGTCGCGTGCCGCCACGTTCTTCATGCTCCTGCGCAGCTGCATCCTGCTTGTGCCGGCCTTTCTGCTGCTTCCGCCGCTGACAGGCAATGCGGGTCTGTGGCTCGCCGTCCCCGTGTCGGAGGCCGTCACGCTGGTGGCCCTGCTGTTGGCGCTGGGGTGGCGGACACTCAAAAAGGCGTAGTTTTTATCCAGTGGCAACTTGTTAAAGTACCATAAAACACGGTCTCGGGGGAACATTTGTTACCGGCGTGAATGGCGCTAAGGTCATAACTTTGCGGCAAACAATAGATAAGGAGACATTTATGGAGAAAACCATCAATCTGAAAGAGAGCATCTACGAACTCACGCAGAAATATCCCGAAATCATTGACATCATGTCTTCGCTCGGCTTCACGGAAATCAGCAAGAAGGCAGTGCGCCTGTCGGTCGGCAAGATGGTGACGATACCCCGTGGCGCTGCAATGAGGGGAATAGCCATGGAGCGGATCGTCGAGGCCTTGCTGGACAGCGGGTTCCGCATAGAAGGCGCAGAGGCTGCAGACAACCCAGAGCCGTCGGACACGGCCCGGCAGGTCAAGGAATACCTGCGGCGCCTCAACAGCGGTGAGGCCCTGGAGGCCGTGCGTGCCGACTTTGTCAGGGAGTTCAAGAATGTCAAGGGCACGGAGATTATGAAGGCCGAGCAGGAGCTGATCCGTGAGGGTGAGCCGGTGAAGAATGTCAAGGAGCTGTGCGACATCCACTCGGCCCTGTTCCACGGCACACAGGAGACTGACGGCCACGACAATCATGACGGTCACGACAGCCTGCACCACGGCCTGCATCACGGTCAGGAGCGCATGATGATTGGTCAGGCAGACGGGAGCAGGGACAAGACGGCTGCCCTGCGTGCCGTGGCGGGTCATCCGCTGCAGACCCTGTACCGGGAGAACGAGGCCATTGTCGCCGCCCTTGACGACGTGGAAGCCCGGCTGGACGGCGGCGAGAGCACGGTATCCATAGCCGGGGCGCTGGAACGGGTGCGCGGCCTGTCGATCCACTATGCCAAGAAAGGCGACCTCATCTATCCCCTTCTCAACGTGAGGTATGGCATCTATGGCCCGTCGCAGGTGATGTGGACTATAGATGACGAGATACGTGCCGAGCTCTCCGCGCTCGTCAGGAAAGCGGCCGGTGAGGCTGCGCCCGACGAGGAGTGGACTGCGCGCGTGGCAGCCGTGGTGAGACGCGCCCGCGAGATGACGTTCAAGGAAAACAGAATCCTCTTCCCCGTGTGTGTGGCCAACTTCTCCGATGACGACTGGATGCAGCTGTATGCCGACGGCAAGGGCTACGAGACCTGCATGGGCGTGGTTCAGGAACGGTGGGACGACGGGGAGGCATTCCTCAGCAGGCTCAGCCAACCCGTAGCGGCTGCGGCAACAGCCACGGGCGAGGGAAGGATACAGATGCCGGGCGGCTCGCTGACGGTGGAGCAGCTCACGGCACTGCTCGACGCGCTGCCGGTCGAGATTACCTTTGTTGACGCGGACAACATCAACCGTTATTTCAACCGGCCGTTCTCGACCAAAGCCTTTAAGCGGCCTTTGTCGGCATTGGGCCGCGAGGTGTTCACCAGCCATCCGCCAAAGATTGAGCCTATGGTGAGGGCCATCATACAGGATTTCCGGGAGGGCAAGCGTGACAAGGTACCCGTACGGCTGGAGAAGAACGGCAAGCCAATGCTCGTCACCTACATGGCCGTGCGCGACGCCGCCGGAAAATACATCGGCACGATGGAGACCGTGCAGGACATTTTTCCGGTCTGAGGCCCCTTGTGGCGGCGTATCGTAAAGCAGCGACGAACTGTCGAAAAAGTGTAGGCTTTCCTTGGCCGAACCCTCAAAAAAGTGTATGGTTCCTTGAATTTAACCCTCAAAAAGTGTAGGATTGGCATCTTTCTATCCTCAGAAAAGTGTATAAACGGCTGACAACTTCGTTTGAAAGAATACGAAATCTTGAAAGCTGATGGGGATGGACTAAATGTCTGACAGGGAGACCAGCCGGAGCTGCTCCCTGACCTGCGCGGCGGTCATCGGGGTGCTGAGCCTGACAGTCCGGGGCCTGCCCGGCAGCAGGTCGAAATAATTGTCCTCGAAGAAATAGTCATGGCCGGGAAGGCTCAGGAACACGCCGCGCGCGAAGCGGTCAGCGGTGAGCGTGACCTCAATGCCGTCCCCGGCATCGCTCACCTCACGATGAATGGAGGCTTGGGGAAAGTCCATATTCTTGGGGACTTCCAGACAACAGACACTCTCGTAGGTCCTGTCGGCCTGGAATGTGACATGGATGAACACCTCCCGGCGCTGACAGCCTTTCAGCAGTTCGCTGACGGGGATGACGAGCGCGTCGCCGGCACTGTTGGCCTGCGCGGTGACCGTCATGCTGACCCGGTTGACCATAGTGCCGTCCATCCGCTGCACCTCGACGGTCAGCATGCCGCGCACGTCCTTCAGCCGGTCGGACACGAGACACACATGCAGGCTGCCGTCCTTCTCGACGGGTGACACCAGCACGTCGTCCATGGCCCGCCGCATGAAGTAGTGGGCGGCCTTCCACCGGCCGTAGTAGTCGCGGGTAGACCACGAGGCCACGGGCCAGCAGTCGTTGATCTGCCAGAGCAGCGTACCCCAGCAGTAGCCCTTGTCCCTGCGGTGGGCCTCGACGGCCGTCCGCATGGCGTCGCCCTGCATGAGCTGGCCCACATAGAGCAGGTCCTGAAAACGGCCGGGCTTCTTATACTCGCTTTCCAGATAGGTCTCAATCAGACTGTTGGCATGCGCGCCGCCCCGCTGGTGCCACATCATCACCTCGGAATGGATGTCCCAGTCTTTTTCATCAGGGGCGAAACGCCTCACCGACTCAAATTGAGGGAAACTCTGCATGCCGTACTCGCTGAAGAAGCGGGCCCTGACGCGGTTGTACTCGCTGATGGGCTTGCGGCCGTGCCACACCTCCCAATAGTGATAGTCGCCCGTCGTGGGCTTGCTGCCGCCCCCGTAGCCGGCAAACGGCGAGGAGGGCCGGTAGGCGGTTCCGGGACTGCAGGCTTTGACGACAGCCGGCAACACCTCGTAATACTGGCGGCGGAACTGGCTCCAGAGGGTGTCGGCATAGGTCTGGCTCTGCCGCTCAAAGGCTTTCTTCCAGCCCCAGTTGTACCAGGCGTCCTGGCATTCGTTGTTGCCGCACCACAGGGCGATGCAGGGATGGTTGCGCAGGCGGACGACATTGTCGATAGCCTCCTGGCGGATGTTGTCCAGATAATGCCCGGTCGCGGGGTACATCCCGCAGGCGAACATGAAGTCCTGCCAGACCAGGATGCCTTTCTCGTCGCAGAGGTCGTAGAACCTGTCATCCTCGTAGACACCGCCGCCCCACACGCGCAGCATGTTCATGTGGACCGCCACCGCGTCGTCGATGGTCTTGCGGTAGACGGAGTCGTTGACCCGCGTGAGGAAATTGTCGCAGGGGATGTAGTTCGCGCCTTTCATGAATATCCTCTCACCGTTCAGCACGAAGCAGAAGCCCTGGCCGGCCTCGTCATTGTCGGTGACAAGGCGGAGGGAGCGCAGTCCGATTTTGTCCGTCCTTTCATCCCTGTTCTTTTCCGTGGTGACCGTTGTCTTGAAACGGTAGCGGTGAGGGTCGCCATAGCCGTTGCACCACCACAGCCTCGGGTTCCTGACCTTGAAGTCCATGACCACCTTGTTGCTGCCTTCCCTCAGCGTCACTTGTCTTTTGGCGTGCGTGTGTCCCGTGGCCTCGTCGGTGATACTGACGACGGCGGTCGTGCCGCGGGTCGCGTCGATGGTGACCTCCTCACGCACGTGGGCCACCTGCCGGCTCACCTGAGGCTGCATGAAATAGGTGTTGTCTATCCTTACGCCGCTCCACGCGGTGATGGTGACGGGGCGCCATATGCCCGATGTCAGCAGGCGTGGTCCCCAGTCCCATCCGTAATGGTACCCGGCCTTGCGGGCGAAAGGCGATATTTTCTTGTCCAGCAGGCCGCCGTTCTCGCTCTGGTCGTTGGAGGCCGGGTAGTGATAGGGCAGGGCATCGTATTTGGGCAGGTCGGTCTTGACCGGGGAGTGGAAAAAGACGCGCAGGGTGTTGCCCGAGGCCTTGACGAGACCTTTGATATCGGCCCGCCATGTGCGGAACATGTTGTCGGCCCTGATGATGAGCGAGTCGTTGAGATAGACATCCGCATAGGTGTCGAGGCCATGGCAGGTCAGCATGATGTGTTCCCGCCCCATGGCGTCGTCAGGCATGTCGAATCGGGTCTCATAGACCCAGTCCTCCTTGTCAATCCACTGCACGCCCCGCTCGTTGAGCTTCAGGAACGGGTCATCGATGATGTGGTTCGCCATCAGGTCGGTGTGCACCACTCCCGGCACAGTGGCCGGATACCAGTTGTCGAGCCGCGCCTCATGGAACCTCCATCCCTGGCTGAGTTGCCAGGTAAGCGGCTCCGTGCCGGCGGCATGGCCTTGTGCCATGGACACTGCCCCCATGACAAGGGCTGCGATAAGATGTCTCTTCATGTCTGCCAGATGTTGTCTGTGTAGATAACGGAAGAGAATATCATTTATTTTACGGATTTACAGCGGCTGGTGGCCGGCACCAGGCCGGCCACTACACCTGTACCACAATAGAGCAGAAAAGAGAGGCGCTCACGGCCTACAGCAGCGGGCTGAGCAGCCTGACCAAGCTTGTCCAGAGATGACTGAAGAAGGGTTGACGATGATGGGCATAGACATCGGTGAACAAGCGGCATTGTCGTTGGTCGTCGAGGAATACCTTCTTCATGCGCAGTGCCATACCCTCGTCGTAGAAGAAGATGTTTGACTCAAAGTCATGCTCGAAGCTGCGGATGTCGACGTTGGTGCTGCCGCAGGTGGCGATGCTGTCGTCGCTCACGAGAAATTTCGAGTGGTTGAAGCCCGACTCATAGAGGTAGACTTTGACGCCGGCCTCGATGCTTTCCTGTACATAGCTGAGGCTGGCCCATTCCACGATGCGCGAGTCGCCGTGCATGGGAATCATCAGACGGACGTCGATGCCTGTCAATGCGGCGGTACGCAGGGCAAAAAGCACCGGCTCGGGTGGCAGGAAATAGGGCGTCTCCATGTACACGTAGCGCCGTGCCTCGAGCAGGATGCGCACGTAGCCCTGCATGATGTCGGGCCACTCGGTGATAGGACCACTTGTTACCACCTGCGCCAGACAATTGTTGTTGATGGCCGGGTCGACGGGTGGATAGTAGTCACGGTTGGTCAGCAGTGTGCGGTCGACGAAGTACCAGTCGATGAGGAACGCACGCTGTATGCCATACACCGCTCCGCCCCGGACACGGAGCATGGTGTCGCGCCACGGTTGTGTACCGGTGCCTTTGACGTAGCGTGTGGCGAAGTTCATGCCGCCGATGAAAGCCTCTGAGCCGTCTATGATGATAAGCTTGCGGTGGTTGCGGTAGTTGGCTTTCGACGTAAAGGCAGGGAACTTCACGGGCATGAACGGATGGACGTCGATGCCTGCGTCGCGCATGCGCTCGAAGAAGTCGTTATTCACCTTCCAGTTGGCTACGTCGTCGTAGATGAGGCGCACCTCCACGCCCTGTCGGGCCTTGTCGATGAGGGCGTCGGCGATGAGACTGCCGAGGGCGTCGTCGTCGAAGATGAAGATGTCGATGTGGATGTGCTTGCGGGCTTGACTGATGGCATGGAGTAGGGCAGGGAAGAACTCGTAGCCCGAGGTGTAGATCTTGACCTCGTTGTCTTTGAATGGCAGAGCCATGCTCTGGTTCTTGAAAAGAAGCATCAGTGGTTTGTGAGTCTCGGGCAGATGCAGGTTGCGCTGCTCAGCAAACTCCAGCATGGAGCGCTTGGTCAATTGGTCAAGCGAGCGCTGGCTGATGAGCCGCTCCTTGCGGGTGTTCTGACCGAAAAAGAAATAAAGCACGATGCCGACGATGGGCAGTGCCCACAGCACCAACAGCCACGCCATGGTCTTGGCGGGCTGGCGGTTGTCCATCAGCACCTTTATCATCACGACGATGACGATAAGGACATAAAGGCCATACCAAAGCCAGTGCAAGTATTCCATATCGCAAAATTAGGTAAAAAAGATGAAAGTAGCGCCAATGAAGTGAAAAAATATCGCAATTATTTCCTTATAAAGTTTGGATATTCTACAAACTTTGCTTATCTTTGCAGACGACAAGGCCGCCGAAGCGACGACCGGACTACTGAAGTCGGGCGTTTATGGGTGCGGCGCAATTCATTAACCCTTTAAAACATTATGGATATGACAAAGAGAAACGAGATTTATAAGGTAGTAGACAGCGCCAACAACAGCATGATGGTGGAGGTGCTCATTCCTTCAGGTGGCGCTCTGGCCTGTGGCACGCCGATGGTAGAGAACACGACCGATGCCGCCAGGGAGAAGCATGTGCCTGTGGTGGAGAAGATTGAGGGTGGCTACCGCGTCACCGTTGGTGAGGTGAACCATCCCATGACTGAGGCCCATTATATTCAGTGGATTGAGCTCATCACCAACCGCAATGAGGTGCTCCGCAAATACCTCACACCAACCGACGCCCCTGTGGCCGAGTTCAAGACCGACGCCGACGAGGTATATGCCCGTGAGTATTGCAACCTGCACGGTCTGTGGCGATCGAAATAATACGGAAAGATACTGATTAGGTAAAAATCGCATCATTCGCTTGCAGGTTTTAGGAAAATGTCTTATATTTGCGTGCAGCGAATCAGATGCGATTTTTATATGGATGATATTAGAAAGAGAAGAGGCTTTAGCAAGGGTCAACGCTGCCAAGAAGCGAAAAAGAGAAATTGCCGCTGAATTGGAGAAGGAGATGAAGACTCAATACGAGAAAGAGACTGGCAAAAAAGCCAATTATTTCTTTGTGTTATGAATCGGCTTGTGATGACCTTATACAGAATGATGCCTCATGTCGCTCCTGGACTTCTAATACCCCTTCACTGTAATGACTGGACTTCCGGACTTCAGCCTTCTGGACTTCTAATACCCCTTCACTGTAATGACTGGACTTCTGGACTTCAGTCGTCCGGACTTCTTCTAATACCTCCCCACTCCCCTCCCTTAGCTAAAAAACTTTAATGCCTTTTGCCGCTCGTGAAAAAGTTAGTAACTTTGCACTTTAGTGTTACTGAATATCAGAAAATTAGCCGTTAGGATGGATCGCACTTTTCAACATCGCTTTACGCTGGGCGCCGCATGCGGCATCGTGCTGCTCTTGTTGGCGACGCTCTACGCCTTTTGGATGCTGAAACCGGTGGTGGGCGTATTGCTGGCACTGGGCTTGGTGATGGTGATGGAACAGTCGCTCCATAAGCAGTACATCTTCCGCGACGATAAGCTCATTATCGACAACGGCCGTCTGATGAAGAACCGCGTCATCGCGTTGAGCCAAATCAGCAGTTGCCGCCCCATGACAACGACTTTTGGCATGGTGCATTACCTGCTCATCAGCTATGGAGCGGCCAACAAGGTAGTGGCCGTGCAGCCCCGCAACGAGCAAGCGTTTATCAACTGTCTGAGGCAGCGCCGGGAAGAGGTGATGGACGCTGAACAGACCCACGGGGAAGCTGACGCCGAACAACCGACCGACAGCGGGGCAGGTACCGGCCGAATGACCGACGGTGGGGCAGACGGAGAATGACGGCAGAAAGGAAGCAAGAGGCATGAAGATAAGGATACTACTTTTATTATGGTTGACGCTGTTGACCTCGCCGTTGCTGGCGCAGGTCGACAACGAGGATTTGTTGGAGGATCAGGATACCACCCAGACCGACACGGCGATGGCTGTGTTGAAGGTGGCGCATATCGATTCCCTCGCATGGCCGAAGAATGTGCAGGCGGGCATCGATGAGCTGCTGAAAGACGATATGTTCAAGACCTCGCAGGTGGGCATCATGATTTATGACCTCGACGCCGATTCTGCCATCTATCGCTACAACGAGCGTCAGCTCATGCGTCCTGCCTCGACGATGAAGGTCATCACCGCTATCACTGCCCTCGATAAGCTGGGCGGCAGCTACCAGTTCAAGACCGACCTTTGCTATACCGGTCAGGTCGTCGGTTCGAGACTCGAGGGCGACGTTTATTGCGTGGGCGGCTTCGACCCGCGCTTCAACAGCGATGACCTGCGTGCCTTTGTGGAGGCCCTTCACCGTATGGGCGTCGACACCATACGTGGCGACATCTATGCCGACGTGGCGATGAAAGATACCAACCTCCTTGGCGAGGGCTGGTGCTGGGACGACGACAATCCTGTGCTGTCGCCTTTGGTGTTTCAGCGCAAGAACATCTTCATGGAGAAGTTTATGGCCGCGTTGTCACGGTCGGATGTCTACGTGACAGGCACCATCGGCATCAGACGTAAGCCCACCGATGCCAATTGCATCGTTTCCCGTTTCCATACTATTGACCAGATACTCATGCGCATGCTCAAGGAGAGCGACAATCTCTACGCCGAGAGCATGTATTACCAGTTGGCCGCCTCGACGGGCAACCGGCCGGCTACCGCCAAGAGTGCGCGTGTGGTGGAGCGGCAGCTTATCTCGCGGCTGGGGCTTAACCCCTCGCGCTACCGTCTGGCCGACGGGTCGGGACTGTCGTTGTATAATTATGTGAGTCCCGAGCTGGAGGTGCAGATGCTGCGCTATGCCTACCGCAACGAGAATATCTACAACCACTTGCTGCCTGCCCTGCCCATTGCTGGCGTCGACGGTACGCTGCGCAGCCGCATGCGGTCGGAGTTTACGCGCGGCAACGTGCATGCCAAGACCGGCACGGTGACCGGTGTGGCCAGCCTCTGCGGCTATCTCACCGCCGCCAACGGCCACCACATTTGTTTCAGTATTATCAATCAGGGACTGATGCACGGTCGCAATGGCCGCAACTTCCAGGACAAGGTATGTCTGCTGCTCTGCCAGCCCTGAACCGAACGATGATAGAAGATGAAGAAAGTAGCTGACGTCATAGATTGGCAACAAGTGATGGAAGCCATTCGGATATGGGCAGAGAAGCTGATCTCCGGCATGGGTTTCACAGGTGCCGCGGTACCTGTGATGCGCCATCTGTTGCTCATCGTCATCGCTGCGCTGCTGGCGTTGCTGTGCGAGGCTGTGTGCCGCTGGGTGATCATCCCGACGGTCGACCGCATCACGCGCCACACCAAGTCGAAGTGGGATGACATCCTCTTTGGCCGCCCGGTACTGAAGAGCCTCTGCGACATCGTACCCGCCATCGTCGTGTGGAAATTGCTGCCGCTGGTCTTTTATCAGTTCTCCCTTTTGCAGGAACTGGTGACGCGCATCACGGCCATCTACATCACCGTGGCCAGCATGCGCCTCTTCTTCGTCTTTATCCAACAACTGAAGTTGCTCGACACCGGTCGGCGCACCAGCGTGCAGCAGTATATACTGTCGTTTCTCGGCATACTGCGTGTGGCCGTCTTCTTCGTGGGCAGCATCATCATCGTGGCCATTGCCATCGGTCAGAACCCGTTGAAGCTCTTTGCCGGACTGGGTGCCACCTCAGCCATTCTCATGCTCGTCTTCAAGGATACCATTGAGGGACTCGTGGCCGGTATCCGCCTCACCTCAGCCAACATGCTTCATGTGGGCGACTGGATTACAGTGCCCGGCACCGAGGTCAATGGCGTGGTGACCGAGATGAACCTCACGACGGTGAAGGTGCGCAACTTCGACAACACCATCTTCACCATCTCGCCCAAGACGCTCGTCAGCGGCACCTTCCAGAACTGGAAGGGCATGCAGGGCAGCGGTGGCCGTCGCGTGAAGCGCATCATCTATTTCGACTTCCGCAGCATCCGTAAGGTGGAACTGACCACCAAAGACGGTGAGACGACCATCACCACCAATATGGCGCAGTTCCGGCAAGCTGCTGAGGACAACTTGGCTGGCGACCCTCGCGTCAACACCGAACTGATGTATATGGTCCGCCAGATGGAGCCCACGCAGTGCGGCCTGCCCGTGGAGGTGTATTTCTTCCTCCGCGTGAAGGAGTGGAAGAAATATGAGCATCAGCTGGCCGACATCATGGAGCAGCTGTTCCTGTTGGCGGCTGACAAGGGGCTGAAGATTTACGAGCAATATCCTGAACAATAGTATCGTTTGCGATTACGATGATAGACAGATTAACGGTAGAACGGATTAAGGAAGCCGCCAACATTGTTGACGTGGTGTCGGAGTTTGTCACGCTGAAGAAGTCGGGGGCAAACTACAAAGGCCTGTGTCCATTCCACAACGAGAAGACGCCGTCGTTTATCGTCTCTCCGGCCCGCGGCACCTGCCACTGCTTTGGCTGCGGCAAGGGCGGCAACGCCGTGACCTTCATCATGGAGCACGAGCAGATGACCTATGTCGAGGCGCTCAGATGGCTGGCCAACAAATACCATATTGAGATTAAGGAGCGCGAGCTGACCTCGCAGGAGAAGGAGGAACAGTCGAAGCGCGAGTCGATGTATATCGTCAACGAGTGGGCCGGTCACTATTTCGAGGACTTGCTCCACAACCACGCCGACGGTGTGGCCATCGGCATGCAGTATTTCCGGTCGCGTGGCTTCCGTGACGATGTGATACGCGACTTCCATCTTGGCTTCGACCTCACCGACCGTCTGGCTTTGGGACGTGCGGCTTTGCAGAAAGGTTATAAGGAGGAATTCCTGCTGTCGACGGGCATCTGCTATAAGAATGACCGCGGCGAGCTCATCGACCGCTATGCTGGTCGCGTGGTCTTTCCGTGGATTGGCGTCAGCGGTAAGGTCGTCGGCTTCACTGCCCGCGTACTCGACCAGCGCACGAAGGGCGTCAACCAGAAATACGTCAACTCGCCTGACAGCGACATCTATCATAAGGACCATGAGCTCTACGGCATCTGGCAAGCCAAGAAAACCATCGCCAAGGAGGACTGCGTGTTTATGGTTGAGGGACAGGCCGACGTCATCTCCATGTATCAGTGCGGTATCAAGAACGTCGTGGCCAACTCGGGTACGGCACTGAGCATCCATCAGATACACATGCTCCACCGCTTCACGTCCAACATCACGCTCATCTACGACGGCGATGCGGCCGGTATTCACGCCGCCCTGCGCGGTACCGACATGCTGCTCTCCGAGGGCATGAACCTGAAGGTGCTGCTCCTGCCCGACGGTCAGGACCCTGACGAGTTTGCGCGCTCGCATGGCGCTGACGAGTTTAAGCAGTTCATCGCCGACCATCAGATGGACTTCATCCAGTTCAAGACGCAATTGCTGCTCCGCGGTGAGACCGACCCGACGAAGCGCGCAGCAGCCGTCAGTTCGATTGTAGAGAGCATCTCCGTCATCCAGAACCAGATACTCCGCGACACCTATATCCACGACTGCGCCCAACGCATCGGCATGAGTGAGACGACGCTCATCAATCAGATGAATGCCTTTATCCGCGCCCGTCGTACAGGGTCGACGGCGCAGGTGCAGCAGGGAGCTCCCGTCGGACCGCGCCCTGAACCGGTGCGGCAGAATGTGATGATGCAGGTGCCGACAGCCGGACAGCAGGCCACCAAGGTGGAGCAGATGCTCCTGCAACTCGTCATCCGTCATGGCGGGCATGTCATCCTCGAGAATGTGGAGGATGATGCAGGGCAGTTGCATAACATCACTGTGGCGCAGTTCGTCAAACTCAACCTCGAGCAGGATGAGCTGAATTTCAATAACGAAGTCTATCGCCGCATCCTCGACGAGGCGGCAGCCCACTCGGGTGAGGAGGGCTTCGACGCAGAGACCTATTTCCTGCATCATGAAGACTTCAACGTCAGTCAGTTGGCCGCCCGCCTTGTGTCCGAGGAGTACCGGTTGGTGCCGCAGAAGGTAGACGAGCCGCTCAATGATGAGGCTGAGCGTCAGCGTAAGGCCAACGAGACCGATGCCCTGCGCAATCAGACCAACCACTTGCTGCTCGACTTCCGCATGGATATCGTTGAGGGTCGGCTGAAGCAGTTGCAGGCTCAGCTCGCGCAGGCCGTCGGCGACAACGAGAAACTCGCGCGTCTGATGGCCGACTACCGCGACCTGCAGGTCATCCGCAACAGCATCGCAAAGCAATTGGGCAACAACATCATCCTCTGACGCGATTTAGCCTCTCCTCTATTATTTGCGCTTCATCCTCCTCTGACGCGATTTAGCCTCTCCTCTATTATTTGCGCTTCATCCTCCTCTGACGCGCTTTATCCTTCTCTATATATTGCGCTTCATTCACCTCTCTATATAGTGTAGTGGCCGGTCTTGTGCCGGCCACCGTCCGTCGGTTCCACGTTGCGTAATCAGCGTGGGCGTTTGGCTTCTCTCTCACGCAGATTTCGCTGATATCGCAAATGTTGTGTGTCTTGCAGATCTTTCTCACCATCCTTGGCATTGCGGCAGCACCGGTATTGGGAAAATCTGCGGGATCTGCGGAATCTGCGTGAGATACAAAACGTCCCACTACTATCCTTTGCTCCGCCCCGGGGAATCACTTCGCGCTCCCCGGCTATTCTCCGCGGTTGGTGATGGAATTGAAATAAAATTGTTAAATCCTTTCTCTGTTACCGTATTATTGCTTATTTTTGTCGAAAGTTAGACAATTGGCGCAAGCATGGATTATCTTTGGATGGTCATAGACATCGTTTGCCTGCTGTTGATCTTTGGTCTCATCGGTTACCGCAGATGGCGGAGCCTCAGCAAAGACGCGCAGGCGTTCAGCCTTTCTTTAGACGAGAACAGGCTGATGGTGACCAGTGCATTGCGCCAATTGAACTGCAAGATGAAATGGACCAAGGACAACAACCGATACCTTGTGCGCTATGATTTCCAGGGCGGTCATTTCATCATCGTATTGGAAAAGGGCAACCCCTACCTGCACCTCACCTTCCCTTATTTCTTCTCCGTCGATGCCGACCAGTTGGACCCGGTGCGCATGGTCAGCAACCTGTGCAACCTCAACTCCGATATGACGCGCGTCATCTACAACGTCAACTCGAAGGAGGGCAAGATCGACCTGCATATCAACAGCGTGATGCCCATCGTCAGGAAGGGCATGAAGACGATGCTGGAGAATGTCATGGAGGATGCTTTCCGCTGGCAGAAGGTCTTCGTCGATAAGTTCAGTGAGGTCGACCGGCAGGGCGGAAACAATAAGTTTGACCAGGAGAAGACCCATGCCAACCACGAGCGTGAGGTGCTATTGATGCGCGAGTTGGAGATGACCCATCAGACGGGCGGCCCCAACTGGCACGAGAGCGATCGCGACCTGCTCTCGCTCGGCAGTCTGCTGGCTACGGCAATGGGGTTGAACGACGTCATCCCCATCTCGCTCACGTTGACCATCGACGGCAAGACCAGCGTCATCGACGACCCCGACGCCATCCTCGACTACCCCGTCTCGCAGGTGCTGATCAGCAATCATCAGTTCAGCGGGCAATCCGCCGTGGGCCTGCTCCATTTCTATGACCCCAGCGACCCAATCAAGCCCCGCCACCTGACGCTCGACTTCGAGCGTGAGGATGCGACGAAAGACACGCTTTACTACCGCGTCACGCTGTCGATGGCTCCGCTGTCGATGAGCAAACGGCTCACCGAAGACAGTGAGGAGCATCAGTGCCGGATGACCAGTGTGCTGTTGGGTTTCGACCTCACGCCGTCGGAGGGTCGCGTGGCCCGCTTCCGCTACCTGTGGAAGGAGGCGCTGGCGAAACTGCAGAATGGTGAGACCGACGACATGACGACCGACGAACAACTCCTTGCCCAACTGCAGGATGAACATCTGGCTGAGAACTACTACAACGGCTACCATCTCTATCAGCGCAAGCGTTTTTATGAGGCGTTGCCGCCGCTGCGTAATGCTTTCCGCGTGGTCACAAAGCAACTCGACGTCGACACCAAGCGCAAGCTCACCTTGATGGATGAGCTGGCCTATCTCATCGGTTGCTGTTATATGAACCTCCATCAGTATCATAATGCTTTGTATTACCTGCAGTTGCTCATGCCGACGTCGCAGCAGTTGTATTCGAAGGCGTATATCAACTGCCTCGTCAACAGCGGCGACTTCAGGGCGCTCAGTGTACTGAACAGCATCTTGAATCAATTGAGTGACATCACCTCGCACCTGCATGACAACGACGATGATGACGACGATGATGACAACCGCCCCAACATGGCGCAGCTCAACGCTTTTGAGAATTTCGTCAGGCGGCGGAAGGCTTACCTGCTGGTCAGTCTTGGTCGCTACGACGAGGCCGAGCATCTGCTGAAGCTGTTGCTCGACGACCCCGACAACAGCGACTTCGCACTCAACGAACTGGCTTATATCCAACAAAAGAAAAAGTAAACGACAATGTATTACATCCAAAAATCTTTCGAGGTGTCGGCTTGCCATCACCTCATCCTCTCGCACGGCAGCAAATGCGAGAACCTCCACGGACACAACTGGCAGATAACGGTCTACTGTAAGGCCGAGGAACTGGACGAAGACGGCATGGTGGTTGACTTCAACATCATCAAGCAGCTCGTCCACGGTCGCCTCGACCATCAGGACCTCAACGCGGTGCTGCCCTTCAACCCAACCGCCGAGAACATTGCCAAATGGATTGTCGACACCGTACCCAACTGCTATAAGGCGCGGGTGGCCGAGACGGCCAATAATGTGGCAATCTACGAGAAGTGAGTTCTTGAGTTTGTGAGTTCTTGAGTTTGTGAGTTCATAAGCTTTAGTTTGATGAGCCTATAATATAATAAGGTGTAAGGAGTGTATAAGGTTAACGAAATCTTCTACAGCTTGCAGGGCGAGGGCCGCAACACCGGGCGTGCAGCGGTGTTCGTCAGGTTCAGCGGCTGCAACCTGCAGTGCAGGTTCTGCGATACCGACTTCGCCGACTATCAGTTGATGACGGCTGAGGAGATTGTGTGGCAGGCGAGAAGTCTGTTGCCCGATAGAATGCTGGTAACAGATGATGCTCAAGCCGCTGACGCCCGTGAGCCTGTTGCGAAGAAAGCCGATGGGATATCCGATGCAGACCGCCCCATCATCGTACTGACCGGTGGCGAACCCACGCTGCAGGTCGATGAGGCGTTGATTGACGCCTTCCATGCCGCGGGCTTCCCCTTCGTCGCGATGGAGAGCAATGGCACCCGTCGGCCACCGCGCAACCTCGACTGGCTGACGGTGTCGCCCAAGGCTCCGCAGTGGATGGCGACGCCCGCCAATACGACGGTGGTGTGCCGGCAATGCGATGAGTTGAAAGTGGTGTTCGACGGGCAGACGGCTGTCGACGACCTCGGCATCCAGGCGCACTACTATTACCTGCAGCCCTGCGATGTCGGCGATGCGCGCCGCAATGCCGAGATTATGTCTGACTGCATCGACTACATCAAACGTCACCCGCGCTGGCGCCTGTCGCTGCAGACGCATAAGCTGTTGGGGATAAGATGACAGACATAGTCTATTTCTCCCGGTAATCCTTTGGCGTCATGCCGGCGAGCTTCTTGAAGAAGCGGGAGAAGTGTTGGGGATACTGGAAACCGAGGCGGTCGGACACCTGCGTGATGCTCTGCGAGGGGTCGAGCAGCAGTTGCTTGCTGAGCGTGAGGATATGCTGCTGGATATAGAGCTGCGCCGTCATACCTGTCTCCTTACGGATGAGGTCTCCGAAGTATCCAGGCGAGAGGCAGGCCTTGTCGGCGAAGTAAGCCACCGAAGGCAGACCGTTGCGTCGGGCTTCGTCGCTCTCGAAATATTCCCTAATGTTATGCTCGAAGGCTGCGAGGATGTCGGAGTTCTCCTTGTGGCGGGTGATGAACTGCCGGTCGTAGAAGCGTTGGCAATAGTCAAGGATGAGTTTGATGCGGTCGGTGAGGATGGTCTGCGAGTGCTTGTCGATGGGCTGTTCCATCTCGAAGCGGATGGACTGCAGCGTGTCGGTGAACATCCTGCGCTCACGCTCGCTGAGGTGAAGCGACTCGGCGGAGTCGTAGTCGAAGAAGTGGTAGTTGGCGATGGCTTTCCCCAACGGTGTGCCGTAGACGAGGTCGGGCGAGAAAAGCAGTCCCAACGTGTGTGAGGGCGTGGCGAGTTGCTCCTCGGTCATGTCAACCTTGACAATCTGTCCGGGGGCGAAACTCACGATAGTACCTTCCTGATAGTCGTATTTCCGGCGACCGTAGTGCAGGGTGCATGCTATGCCGTTCTTCAGCCATAGCGCATAGACGCCGTAGCGCAACGTAATATGATTGGGACGGTATTTCGCTTCCGACATATCGACCACGGTCACCAATGGGTGGAAGGTCTCGAAGCCGTAGGCTTTGTTGTATGCGTCGATGCTGTCGACGGCAACGATATTATTCTGCTCTGTCATTGTTTCTTAGCGATGGTTTACGGTTGCAAAAATAATAAGATTTTAGTAACCCTGCAAGCGTAGCGCCCTTCTTCCCGTAAATAGGGTAAAGCAAGCCGCAAGTTGGGTAGTTGACCCAGCTTGCGGCTGATATGTAAAGGCGTCGTCATTCCTGGCGACGAAACCTTGTAATCTTTTCCTTTACAGTTGGCAGAGCTCCACCACCTTGTCGACGGCGGCAGACAGCCCATCGGCGTTCTTGCCGCCAGCCTGAGCGTAGTAGGCCTGGCCACCGCCACCACCTTGGATGAGTTTGGCTGCCTCACGCACAATCTTGCCGGCGTTGAGGTTGTGGCTGCTTACGAGGTCGTCGGTAATCATCACACTGATCATCGGCTTGTCGTGGGCAACGGAACCGATGACGGCCACCATCTGCTCGGGGAGTGCCTGACGCAGTTTGAACACGAGATCCTTGGCCTGGGCGGGCTCCATCGGCAGTACGGCGGAGATGACCTTGACGCCATTGACCTCACGCACGTTTTCGAGCAACTTTGCCTTCGTGCGCTCCACCATCTGCGCCTGGAACTGCTCCACTTCCTTCTTCAGTTCAGCGTTCTCGCTGATGTATTTTTGGATGGCCGAAGACAGATCCTTGGCGTTGTTGAACATACTGCGGATTTCCTTCATCGTGTCCTCGGCCAAGTAGATGGCTTCCTCGGCCTGCTTGCCGGTCAGCGCCTCGATACGACGGATGCCGGCAGCCACGCTGCTCTCGGAGATAATCTTGAAGAAACCAATGTGGCCGGTGCTCTTCACGTGGATACCACCGCAGAACTCGCAAGAAGGACCGAAGCGGACAACGCGCACCTTGTCGCCGTATTTCTCGCCGAAGAGGGCGATGGCGCCCAACTTCTTGGCTTCCTCGATGGGGGTGTCGCGATGCTCGTCGAGCGGCAGGTCCTGACGGATCATGCTGTTGACGATACGCTCCACTTTACGTAGCTGCTCGTCGCTCACCTTCTCGAAGTAGTTGAAGTCGAAGCGCAGCGTTTTGTCGTCGACATAGGAGCCGCGCTGCTCAGTCTGCTCACCGAGCACCTGCTTCAAGGCGTAGTCGAGCAGGTGGGTAGCGGTGTGGTTGCAGGCAGAGCCCTCACGCTTGGCCTCGTCGACAACGGCGCGGAAGTCGGCCGTAGGATCCTTCGGCAGGCGCTTGAGGATGTGGATGCTCTGGTTGTTCTCGCGCTTGGTGTCGATGATGTCGACGGTCTCGCTGTCTGAAATCAGCTGGCCCTTGTCGCCAACCTGACCGCCCATCTCACCGTAGAACGGTGTGTAGTCGAGCACCACCTCGTAGAAGGTGTTCTTCTTCTGCGTCACCTTGCGGTAGCGCAGAATGTGGCAGTCGTAGGCGTTGAAGTCGTAGCCGACAAACTCCTGTTCGCCTTCGCGCACGTTGACCCAGTCACCGTTTTCCACGCTGGCGGCGTTGCGGGCGCGCTCTTTCTGTTTGGCCATCTCCTCGTCGAAGCCTTTCTCGTCGACGGTGAAGCCGTTCTCACCGCAGATGAGCTCGGTCAGGTCGATGGGGAAGCCGTAGGTGTCGAACAGACGGAAAGCCTTGGCGCCCTCGAGCACGGTCTGCTTGTTGGCCTTCAGTTCGTCCATGTCAACGCTCAACAGTTGGATGCCCTTGTCCAGGGTACGGAGGAAGCTGTCCTCCTCCTGTTTGATGACCTTCGTGATGAGCTCCTGCTGGGCGCCGAGCTCGGGATAGGCGCCACCCATCTCGCGAACGAGCACGGGGATGAGCTTATACATGAAGGCGCTCTTCTGGTCGAGGAAGGTGTAGGCATAGCGAACGGCGCGGCGCAGGATGCGGCGGATGACGTAGCCGGCCTTGGCGTTGCTGGGCAGCTGACCGTCGGCAATGGCGAAGGCCACGGCACGCAGGTGGTCGGCGACGACGCGGATGGCGATGTCGACCTTCTCCTTGTCGTTGGCGCCCTCACCGTTAGGACCCTCGGGGAACGTATGGCTGTACGTATGACCCGACAGCCGCTCAATCTCGCTGATGATGGGCGAGAAAATGTCGGTGTCGTAGTTGGAGTGCTTGTCCTGCATCAGACGGACGAGGCGCTCAAAGCCCATACCCGTATCGATGACGTGCATCTTCAGCGGCTCGAGTGAGCCGTCGGCCTTGCGGTTGAACTGCATGAACACGATGTTCCAGATCTCGATGACCTGAGGATGGTCCTTGTTGACGAGAGCCTCACCCGGCACCTCAGCCTTTTCGGCTTCCGAACGCAGGTCGATATGAATTTCGGAGCAGGGGCCGCAGGGACCTGTGTCACCCATCTCCCAGAAGTTGTCGTGCTTGTTGCCGTTGACGATGTGGTTGGCGGGGAAGTGCTTGGCCCAGTAGCCGGCGGCCTCGTCGTCGCGGTCAAGGTTCTCGCTGCTGTCACCTTCAAACACGGTGACGTAGAGGTCCTTGGGGTCGAGGTGGAGGATATCAACAAGATATTCGTAAGCGTAGTCGATGGCGCCTTCCTTGAAGTAGTCGCCGAAGCTCCAGTTGCCGAGCATCTCAAACATCGTGTGGTGGGAGAGGGCGGCGTCGCGTCCCACTTCCTCGAGATCGTTGTGCTTACCGCTCACGCGCAGGCATTTCTGCGAGTCGGTGCGGCGGCGGGGATTGGGGTCTTTGGTGCCGAGAATAATGTCTTTCCACTGGTTCATGCCGGCATTGGTGAACATCAGCGTGGGGTCGTCTTTCACTACAATAGGAGCGGAAGGAACGATAACGTGTCCTTTTGACTCAAAGAATTTCAGATAGGAGTCACGGATTTCGTTAGCTGTCATCATTGTGATATCTGTATTTTATTGTTTTTGTTCTGTTGATATTTGGCTGCAAAGTTACTAAATTATTGTCACTTAACCTTTGTTGCGTCCAACTTTATCGTGAGTGTCAATGAAATAAGTGGGCGGGGGCAGATGAAGTTCATCTTTTTTTCTTAACTTTGCAAAGAGAATAAAAGATTACCAAGATGGCACTGAACCAGAACAAACCCGCCAAGCTATATTACTCCATCAGGGAGGTCTCCCAGATGTTGGGCGTCAACGAGAGTACGTTGCGCTACTGGGAGACTGAGTTTCCGCAGTTGAAGCCGAAGACCGTGGCTACAACAAAGGTGCGGCAATATACGGTAAAGAATATTGAGGAACTGAAGGTCATCTACAACCTCGTCAAGGTGCGTGGCTTCAAGATTGCCGCCGCCCGCAACTATCTGCGCGAGAACCGCCACAGCGTCGACAAGAGCTCAGAAGTACTCGAAACGCTGATGAGTGTGCGCGACGACCTGAAAGAAATCAAAGAGCACTTAGACAGTCTGGGCTAAGTGCGTGGTCACAGAATCTGCTGTACTTCCTGCATGTCGGCAATCTTCTTCAGTCGACCCATGATTCTGCGCACCTCGTCGCGGTCGTGGACGCGCATCTCAATGCGGCCCTCGAAGATGCCGTCGTCGGCGGTGAAGGCCACCTTATGAATGTTGACGTTCATCTTGTGGGAGATAATCTCAGCCACATCGTGCAGCATACCCTTCCGGTCGATGCCGTGCACCTCGATGGTGGCATCGAAGAAGAGTTGCTTGTGCATGTCCCACTTTGCATCGAGGATACGCGGACCGAAGCTCGTCTTGAGCTTGCTGGCCACAGGGCATGAGCGCTTGTGTATCTCCACGTGTTTCTTGCCGTCGATGAAGCCGAGGATGTCGTCGCCGGGAATAGGGTGACAGCATTTCGGGAAGATATACATGCCGATGGTGCGCTCGGAGATGATGCAGGGCTTCTTCTTGTCGAAGCCCTGACCGGCCGCAATGAGTTTAGGCAGGTCGTCATTGGTCTCCGTGGTCTTCTTCTTGCTGGTCTTATGAAGGAAGGGCACGTATTTGCGCCAACCGGAGTTGGAATCCGACTTCTTTTTCTCATTGAGCACCTCAGCATCCTTGTCGCTGAGCATCACCGTCTTTTTACCGAGCGCGATGAAGAAGTTCTCGTGGGTGTCAATCTCATGGAACTCGCAGAGGCGGTCGATGAGCTCGGGCGTCAGTTCGAGGTCCTTCTCCTTCAGCCACTGGTTGAGCGCGTCCTCACCGGCTTTCTGCAGTTCGCGGTTCTCACGCCTGAGGATGGCCTGTATCTTTGAGCGGGCCTTGGCGGTGAATACGAAATTGATCCATGACGGCTGCACATGCTGCGAGTTGGAAGTCAGCACCTCCACCTGATCGCCGCTCTGCAACTTGTGGCTGAGCGGCACCAGTTTATGGTTGACCTTGGCGCCGATACAGTGGCTGCCGAGGAACGTATGTATCTGGAAAGCGAAGTCGAGCACCGTACAGCCAGCCGGCATGGTCTTCACCTCACCCTTCGGCGTGAAGACGAAGATTTCGGAGGCGAAGAGGTTGAGCTTGATGGAGTCGAGGAAGTCCATGGCATCGGGCTGCGGGTCGTCGAGAATTTCCTTGATGGTGCCAATCCATTTGTTCAGCTCCATATCCTCGTCGGCGGTGCCGCCCTCCTTGTATTTCCAGTGAGCGGCAAAGCCCTGCTCCGCGATGTCATCCATGCGGTCGGAGCGTATCTGCACCTCTATCCACTGACCTTGCTTCGACATCATCGTGGCGTGGAGCGCCTGGTAGCCGTTCGCCTTCGGATGGTTGACCCAGTCACGCAGACGGTCGGGGTGGCTCTTATAAATCTGGTTGAGCGCCACGTAGATTTGGAAGCATTCGTTGATCTCATCCTGCCGCTCCTTGGGGGTGAAGATGATGCGCACGGCGAGGATGTCGTAGATTTCCTCGAAGGTGACGTGCTTGTTTTGCATCTTGCACCAGATGGAGTAGGGACTCTTGACGCGAGCCTTGATGTGGTATTGGAAGCCCATCTTGTCGAGCGACTCGCGGATGGGCGCGGTGAAGTCGTCAAACACCTTGTTGCGCTGGGCCTCGGTCATGGCCAGCTTCTTGACGATGCGGTCGTATTCCTCGGGATGCTCAAACTTGAAGCTCAAGTCCTCGAGCTCCGTCTTAATCTTGTTGAGCCCCAGGCGGTTGGCAATCGGTGCATAGATATAGAGCGTCTCGCCGGCTATCTTATATTGCTTGTTGGCAGGCTGTGAGGCCAGCGTGCGCATGTTGTGCAGACGGTCGCAAATCTTGATGAGGATGACGCGGATGTCATCGCTCATGGTGAGCAGCAGCTTCTTGAAGTTCTCGGCCTGAGCCGAGGCGTGGTCGCCGAAGATGCCGCCACTGATCTTGGTCAGTCCGTCGACGATTTGCGCAATCTTCGGACCGAAGATATTCTGGATGTCCTCGGTGGTGTAGTCGGTATCCTCGACGACATCATGGAGGAGTGCGGCGCAGATGCTCGTTGAGCCGAGCCCCATCTCCTCGCAGGCAATCTGCGCCACGGCGATGGGGTGCATGATATAAGGCTCACCCGACAGACGGCGCACGCCTTTGTGGGCTTGGCGGGCGAAGTTGAAGGCTTTGGTGATGATGTCGACCTTCTTGCGGTGACTGGAGTGCAGGTAGGTATCGAGCAGATGGTTGAACGCATCTGTAATCATCTTGTTGTCAGCCTGCTCCCTTTCCTTGTTTTTAAGCTCTTGTTCGTCCATAGCATCTACTCCCTTGTTACTTTATTTCACTCTCAGCTTGTCGCCCACGACGATGTTGCTGCCCTTGATGCCGTTGAGCTGGCGCAGTTTCTTCACCGAGGTGTGGTTGCGCTCGGCTATCTCGCCTAATGTATCGCCGGCCTTCACGGTGACGTGCTGGGCCTTGGTGGTCTTTGACTTTGATTTCGACTTACGCGACTTACTCGAACGGCTGCTCTTGCTGCTCTTAGAAATGCTCCGGCTGCTCGACGACGTTGACTTCTGACTGCTGCTCTTCGATGAGGCTTGCTCGCTGTCGTTATCGTCGTTGCCGTCGGTCGTCGTGGTGACCTTATCCTTCGCCGGTTCCGATTTTGCCGCAACGCGCTCCACCTGATTCTTCTTCACAAGATAGGTGGCGTTGTCGGGCAATTGCACCTCACTGCGTTTGGGCTTATAATTCTTGGTGTTGAAGGCGACGATGGAGTCCTCCTCATCGATGAAACGGCTGATGAGCGAGGCTGGCAGACGCAGCGACGACAGTTCGGAATGCCCGTTGACCAGATGACGACGGTACTGCGGATTGAGGTCCTCCAACTGCGCCATATCGATGCCCAACACATGAGAAATCTGCTCAAAGTGGATGTCGCGGTCGACCATCACCGTATCGGTGCGGGCGGGCAGCGAGCTGTTGAGCGGGCAGATATTGTGGTCGCAGTAGTAGTTCATCACGTAGTTGGCGGCGATGAAGGCGGGCACATAACCACGCGTCTCCTGCGGCAACCGGGGATAAATCTTCCAGTAGTCGCGCTCGCCGTGAGCGCGGCGTATGGCCTTATTGATCTTGTCGGGACCGCAATTGTAAGCGGCGATGACGAGGTCCCAGTCGTTGTAGATCTTATAGAGGTCGCTCAGATAGTGGGCGGCGGCATACGACGATTTCACGATGTCGCGCCGCTCGTCGACCAGCGAGTTCACCTTGAGGTTGTAGCGGCGGGCCGTTGACAGCATGAACTGCCACAGTCCGACAGCTCCGGCGTGGGATCGGGCCGTGGGGTCGAGACCTGACTCGATGACGGGAAGGTATTTCAGCTCCAGCGGCAGGTCGTAAGCCTCGAGGGCTTCCTCGAAGACGGGCATATAAAAATTCTGCGCGCCGAGCATGTAGGCCACGTTGCGCCGCAGGTCGCCGGTATAGCGGTCGATGAACGCCTGCACGATGCTGTTGTAGGGCATCTCGATGACGGTCGGCAGACGCGAGAGGCGGTCCTTATACACTTCCGGCTCGTAGACGGGGTTGACATCGGGCATGTTGCAGTCGGAGTCGGGGCGCAGGTACAGCTTGGCGTTGTAGAGCTTCATCAGGCTGTCCAGTTCCGTCGTCATCGACTGTGGCAGGTTGATTTCCTCCTGCCGGCCCTGCTCATCGGTAAAGGTGATGCGCTTCCCGTCGTCTTGCGCCTGAGCGGTAACCGTCATGGCGCCGAGCAGCATAAATAATATAAGGTGTCTTTTCAAGTTCATTGTTCATTAGTTAAAAAGTGATGGCGCACTGCATGCCCAATCCCGTGTTGCGCAGCAGGTTGCCGTTCTGCCCGTTGTTGATCACAGCCGGAGCCACGTGGAGGCTGAGGTCGGGCGAGATGTCAAACTCCGACAGCGACGCATCGACGTAAGCATCAATCACCGAGAGGGCGTAGACGCCCACCATGACGAAGAAGCTCAGGTCGCGCCAACGGCGGTAGCGGTCCTTACGCTGACGGAAGATCTCCTGCCATCTCGACATGTTGCTCTCGTCAATCTTCGTACCTAAGTGCAGGAACTGGTTGTAGCTCTGCGTGTTGGGGTCGTTGTCCATGATGTCGAGGTAGGCCTGGCTATAGTCGCGATACATCATGTTGTTCCACCTCATGGCGTAGGCGCAGCCTACGAATCCGCCGTAGAAGATGGGCAACTTCCAGTATTTGCGGTTATAGATCTGACCGGCGCCGGGCAGCACGAGTGCCAGCCACAGGGCGCGCTTCGTCTCCGGCTTCCATGTAGCCCAGTTGCGCTTATGGTGCTTCGTGGTGTCGGGCAGGGCAGCCGTTAGCGCCTTATCCTTGGCCACGAGCGTGTCGGCAGGCACTAAGGTCTCGGCCTTCAGCGTGTCCTCACCAATCTCGGCGGCGCTCAGATGGCGCGTCGGCATCGTCGGCTTCTTCTCGCTTTGCGCCCGCATCGTCTGCGCACAACCAAGGCAGAGCAGCAGGCCAGTGGCCATGACAATGGAATGCAGCGTCTTCACCTATTCTGTCTTCAGATTGTCTAATACGTTCATGATGCGCTGCAGCTCCTCCTGACTGGCGAAGGGAATGCTGATCTTACCCTTGCCCTTGGCCGAGCAAGCCAGTTGCACCTTAGTGCTGAAGGTCTGCGACAGCCGGTCGCGCAGGGCGACGAGTGCCTCGGGCAGCTGCGCCTTGGTCTTGATCTTCCTGTTGCCGCTGTCGACGTCCTCACCGTTTTTGAGGCTGTTCACCACCTCTTCGACCTTTCTCACCGACCATCCGTTCTTCATCGTCTCCTTGAACACCTTCAATTGGAGCGACGGACTGTCGAGGGCGAGCAGGGCGCGGGCGTGACCCATGTCGATTTCCTTCTTCTGCAATGAAATCTGCACCTGAGCGGGGAGCTTCAGCAACCGCAGGTAGTTGGTGATGGCCGATCGGCTCTTGCCCACGCGCTCCGACACCTTTTCCTGCGTCATACCCGAGTTCTCCAGCAGATGCTCGTAAGCCAGCGCAATCTCAATCGGGTTGAGGTCCTCGCGCTGGATATTCTCCACGAGTGCAGCCTCCATCACGTTCTCATCCTTCATGTTGCGGATGTAGGCGGGGATGGCCTTCAGTCCGGCCATCTGCGAGGCGCGCCAACGGCGCTCGCCGGCGATAATCTGGAAGCGGTTCTCGGCGGTCTGACGCAAGGTGATGGGCTGGATGATGCCAATCTCGCGTATGCTGTTGGCCAACTCCTGCAACTTGTCGTCGTCAAACAGACTACGCGGCTGGTTGGTATTGGGCTCAATCTGGTCGAGCGGTATCTCGTTGATGGTCGACGAGCCCTGCGTGCGCACGGCTTCGGTCGAGATCAGCGCGTCGAGGCCGCGGCCTAAAGCATTGTATTTCTTATGTACTGCCATAGTTTATGCGTTCTTCTCAATAATCTCCTTGGCGAGCATCAGGTGGTCCTTGGCGCCCTGTGAGTCGGCGTCGTAGAGGATGGCAGGCAGGCCGTGGCTCGGAGCCTCGGAGAGTTTCACATTGCGGCGGATGATGGCTTTGAACACCAACTCCTGGAAATGGCGCTTCACCTCATCGTAAATCTGATTGGCAAGGCGCAGACGACTGTCGAACATCGTCAGCAGGAAGCCTTCAATCTCGAGCTTCGGATTGAGGCGGCTCTTGATGATCTTGATGGTGTTGAGCAGTTTGCTGATACCCTCGAGTGCGAAATACTCGCACTGCACGGGGATGATGACCGAGTCGGCGGCCGTGAGCGAGTTGACGGTGATGAGGCCGAGCGACGGTGAGCAGTCGATGATGATAAAATCGTATTCCGGCCGCAGCGGGTCAAGGATGCCCTTGATGACCTTCTCGCGGTTGTCGAGGTTGAGCATCTCAATCTCGGCGCCCACAAGGTCGATGTGGCTTGGAATGATGTCGAGCTTGTCGATGTCGGTGGTGTAGATGGCGTCCCTGACGTCGGCATGGTCGATGATGCACTCATAGAGAGAACAGTCCACCTGGCTGATATCGACGCCGAGGCCGCTTGAGGCGTTGGCCTGCGGGTCAGCGTCGACGACGAGCACCGATTTCTCCAATGTGGCCAGCGAGGCAGCAAGGTTGATGGCTGTCGTGGTCTTGCCCACGCCGCCTTTCTGGTTTGCGATAGCAATGATTTTTGCCATTTTCTTTCGTTTTTTTCTTTTCGCCCTACGATGAGGGTGCATTGTTAAATGCAAAGATACATATTTTGTTTGATAAAGCGGCTGTTTAAACCTTTTTTCGTACTTTTGCAGCAGAAAATCTTTCAGCGGGGCGCTGCAGCAGCCCTGTCGAAATCTGTTTTAACCCCCATTAAGTCATTAGATTATGCAAAACGTAACCAATACCACCCCTCAGTCAGCCCACCGCCGGCCGCTTATCCTCATCACCAACGACGACGGCTACCACTCGGAAGGCATCCGCCATCTGGCCGCCTTTGTCAAGCCTCTCGGCGACGTGCTCGTCGTGGCGCCGGAGAGTGCGCGGTCGGGTTTCTCGTGCGCCTTCTCGGCTGCCGACTTCCTTCGCTTGAAGCGGCGCCACAACATGGGCGAGACCGAGGTGTGGTCGTGTTCGGGTACCCCCGTCGACTGCGTCAAACTCGCCCTCGACCAGCTCTGCACCGAGCGCCGCCCCGACATCATCCTGAGCGGCATCAACCATGGCGACAACTCGTCGGTCAACAGTCACTACAGCGGTACGATGGGTGCCGCGATGGAGGGCTGTATGAAATACATACCGTCGGTGGCGTTTTCGAGCTGTTATTACAATGAGGACGCCAACCTCATGCCCCTGCGCCCCTACGTGGAGAAAATCGTGAAGCAGGTGCTCGACGAGGGCCTGCCCAAGGGCGTCTGCCTCAACGTGAACTTCCCCGCCCGCGAGGAGTTCTTGGGTGTCAAGGCCACGCGCATGACCTGGGGCAGCTGGATCAACGAGGTCGACAAGCGCCACCACCTGCGCGGCTACGATTATTACTGGATGGTGGGCGAGTACCGCAACGATGAGCCGGAGTCGACCGACACGGACCAGTGGGCGCTCAGCCACGGCTATGTGGCTATCACCCCGACGACGGTCGATGTGACCGACTACGGCTTCCTCGACAAACTCAGAAAGATGGACTTATGAAATACTACCTCATCGTAGGCGAGGCCTCGGGCGACCTTCATGCCTCGCGGCTGATGCACAGTCTGAAGACGCAGGATTCCGCGGCCGAGTTCCGCTTCTTCGGCGGCGACCTCATGACGCGTGAGGGCGGCCAGCGCGTGCGCCATTATAAAGAGCTGGCCTACATGGGGTTTGTTCCGGTGCTGCTCCATCTGCCGACCATCTTCCGCAATATGGCCTTGTGCAAGCGCGACATCGTGGCGTGGCAGCCCGACGTCGTCATCCTCGTCGATTACCCGGGGTTCAACCTCGACATCGCGAAGTTTGTGCATAGCCACACCCAAATACCCGTTTATTATTACATCTCGCCGAAGATATGGGCGTGGAAGGAGTGGCGCATCAAGCGCATCCGCCGCGATGTGGATGAACTGTTCTCCATCCTGCCTTTCGAGGTGGCCTTCTATGAACAAAAGCACCATTACCCCATCCACTATGTGGGCAACCCTACGGCCGAGGAGGTGCGCACGTTTCTTGCCTCTTATCATGAGGACCGCGCATCGTTCTGCCGCCGCCACCAGCTCGATGCAGATAAGCCTATCATCGCCCTGTTGGCGGGCAGCCGCAAGCAGGAAATCAAAGACAACCTGCCGGCGATGACAGCCAGTCTGACGCCGGAATTACTCAGTGATTATCAGGCTGTTGTGGCCGGAGCACCGTCGATTGACCGCGACTACTACACGCCGTTCATGACGGGCTCTCAGTTGCAGCTTATCTTCGACGACACCTATGCCCTGCTTGCTCATGCCACGGTGGCGCTGGTGACGAGTGGAACGGCGACGCTGGAGGCGGCGCTGTTCCGTGTGCCCCAGGTGGTGTGCTACGAGACACCGTTGCCCCGGCTCATGCGGTGGGGCTTCAACCATATCATCCGGTGCCCCTTCATCAGTCTGGTCAACCTCATTGCCGACCGCGAGGTGGTGCCTGAATTGGTTGCCGACCGCTTCACGGTAGCCAACATCCGTGATTGGCTCCGGCGCCTGCTGCCAGGCCAGGCTGACCGGGAAACTATGCTGCGTGGCTACGACGATGTGGCCCGCCGCTTGGGCAACCGTGTGGCGCCTGATGAGGCCGCGCGTATCATGGTTGATGCGCTTGGCGGAAAGGGAAACGCATGTTGATGGAATAAGGTTTCTATTTGAACAGATCATCCATGGTGATGAGCCGCTGGACGTGTCCGGCATATTCGTTATTGGTGAGGCCGTATGTGGTGATGAGCGTGAGATGCAGGGCCATCCGGTTCTTTGTCTCTTCCTCAAAGAGTGTCAGCTTGTGACGAAGTTCCTCATCGTATGTGCGTGTGATGGTGAACTTGTCGGTGGAGTATTTCATTTCGCAGATGTTGATGACGTGGTCTTTTCTGACGATGAGCATGTCTATCTGCGCTCCGTCCTTCTTTTGCTTGCTTATCCAGGGAAAAACTTCTGTCTGAACATCAGATATACCGAGGGCGGCCTTTATTTGTGGAATATGTGAAAAGCACACTGCCTCAAAGGAGAACCCTCGCCATGCATTGAGCTGGGGTGTTGTGAGGTTACTGCTCCAGAAATGATGGTTGTTGGTCTGTCCATCCATGAAGTAGAGATAGAATAGGCAGAAGTGGTCGGCAAGCTTGAAGTAAGTATCTCGCTTGCTGCCTTTGTAGGTTGTATAGGTGATGATGAAGTCGCTGGCCTGTAGTGAATTGAGCAGATTGGTCAGGCCGCCTCCCGTCGGGATGCCGGTCTCGTAGGATATCTCGCTCCGCAGCAGCCCTTTTCTCTTTTTTGATAGGGCCCGGATGATTTTCCTGTTATCTTCAGGATTGACAAAGAGAGAATTGAAAAGGCGGTCAAACTCCATGCGTAGTTGCCCTCTCGGGTCGAAGCAGAGGGCATCCACGTTTTGGGCCAGACTGAGTCCTTTCCGCAAGAGTGACATGTAATAAGGTATTCCTCCGAATATCATATAAGCCTGAAGCTGGTCATAGCGGTCCATGATGATATTACGGTTCTTATAGAAGAGCTCACATTCCCTCAAAGTAAATGGCCGGATTGTCATCTCGAATGTGATGCGGTTGTAGAGACCTCCCTTGTTGTTGATAATCTTGTCAACGATCCATGATGTCGAGCTGCCGCAGGCGATGAGCATCAGATTATCCTGCCCGGCTCCCCATCCGTTCCAGAAATGCTCGAAGGCCGTGATGAACCCCGACTTAGGAGTGTCCATCCATGGCATCTCATCTATGAATACCACCTGACGCTGGTTCGGGTCCTTTTGTTCCAAAATCTGGATGAGCGCATCAAAAGCCTGAATCCAGTCTTTGGGCATCTTGCCCCTATAGCCATAGCGGGAGAGGGAGGAAAAGAAGCTCTCCAACTGCTGGAAGAGAATGGTTTTGTCACTGTCTTCGCGCTCAGCCGGTGACAGCCCGGTATGATAGAATGCAAATCTTCCTTTGAAGAACTCCCTTATCAGAAAAGTCTTGCCTACGCGTCTGCGGCCGTGAACAACTAAAAATTCAGGTCGGCCTGACTCATACAGTTCCTGCAGCTCTTGCTGTTCCTTGTCTCTTCCTATAATCTCTTGTGCCATATCCAATATATTTTGCCACAAAGATAACGAAAAAGTGTTTCGCGGCAAAATATATTCAAGATATTTTGCCACGAAACGCCGTTTTAACTGTTTCGTGGCAAGTTATCTGTAAAGACATAAGTGGACAAAGGCCAGCTTAGCTCTGTCTCTGTCGCCTTATACATCACCCGCACGTTTTTACAAAAGCGGCAAAGTGAGGAAAATAGTCAGGCCCAGGCTTTTGATCCCGATGGGCTATGGGGGACTAAAGCAATGGCGGCACCATAGGGGCGGGGACAACCCCCCGGCCTTACATTCTTCTCCATTCTTGCGGCCCTCTACCAGTACTTAAGCCGGATTACTCGAGTACTCGTCTCAAGTCATCCAACGGGGCGTGTGGTTTAACGCTTTTAGTTGACTGCTTCGGCCCGGATTGTCGGTTTATCTTGTTGCCTTTGTTGCCACAGCATGCTTATTGTCGTAGATGCCGTTGAAGTCGTCAAGCAGCAGATAGGTCGGCGTGTTGAGGCCATAGGTGCCCTTGTCGCTACCGTCGAAAGCAAAATACACCTGCTTCACGTCGCCTAACGGTGTGAGGTCGAACCAAGTCCAGTCCTTGGCATAGTTGAGCTGGTTGCCGAGATATTCAGCCAAGTAGTAGGAAACGGTGTCCTGCGTGCCGTCGGCCTTGACGCCGATGCAGTCGAGGCGAAGCCAGCTGCCATGAGTGAACTTTTTGGCATAGCTGTCTCCATTGACAATAGAATTCTGCACGTAGGTGTTTACTGCGCCATAGAATCCGCGGACGGTAAAGGCGGTGGTGCCAGGCAGGTCGATGGTCGAAGGCGTGCCCCATGTGGGATAATAGACGGCGAAGTTGCCGCTGAAGCCATGACCGACGCAGCTGTTTTTGTCGGTGGTGTAGTCCTTGAACGACGTGTCTTTCTTGCCCGAGACCGTGAAGCCCGACCATGAGCCGTATTGGGCGTTGTAGCTATAGTGGAAGGTGTAGCCGTTGGAAGTGAAGCTGCTGCCGGAAGTGAGGTCGAGCACGCTGTCGCTGCCCAGGGCGACGTCGTCGAAGTTGGCGTCGTTGTCGGGCTGCTCAATGTCGTTGTCGTCGTCATTGCTGCAGGCAGTGAAAGAGAAAGCTACTACAGTGGCCAGCGCCACCATGGGGAAAAGATGTTTTAATGTGAACATGATGTGTATGAATTAATTATGATTATTTGTTCCAATGCAGGTCTTTGGCTCCCGTCACCTCTGTGCTGGTTTCGCCAAGCCATCCGCATTGCTGGTTGACTCCGGTATAGACCTTGACAAAGTTGATGCCGCTCAGATGGACAGGTTGCCCGTTGGCATCCACGGCCCAGTCGATGTCGATCTGCGACTGCGGGTCGCTGTTGGGCCGGTTGTCGGCGTAGCCGTAATCGTAGAAATATTGTACGAAATATGTGCTGTCGCCTGTCTCGTCGGCGCCGTTGTCTGGCAGACGCGTGCCAGTGAACGTCAGACGGTCGGCCTTAAGCCACAACGGATAGTAGCTCTGCTGGGTATGCCATTCGTTGCGGTTGGTGGTGCCGCTCTGCCCGTTGCTGTCGGTCCAGCTGATGTCGCCGTCGCCGCGCGAGTAGGTGATGGTGTAGTTGTGTTGGGTCTGTGCGTTGTTGTATTCGCTGCCGGCAATCTCGTACCACGTATCGTCGGGCAGTCCGTTGCCGTTTGTGTCCTCGCTCACCATGATAATGCCCGGCTCCGAACTGCCGCCCGGGCGCTGCGTCGTGCGGTCGGAACTGATGGCGTTGCCCAGTACTTGGAAGTCGCGCTCGCCGCTCACGTTGGGTATCTTATGGTCGAAGCCGAACACCACATAACCGCCGAAGCCGCCTAATGAGAGTGGCGTGTTGGCTGTACCCACGATGTATTGCTCAGCCTTTCGGCGCATGGCCTCGGCATCGTCGCCCGCCTCGTATTCTGGTGCCTGGTTGATGAATTGTCCCGGCGCGGGCTGGTATTCAAACACCTTTGAGATATAAGCGCTGCCTGTAGTCGTCTGTCCGCTGTCTCCGCTTTTCCCGGTGGTTGCATCGGTGAGAAAAACCGCGTGGGCAGGAATGTCGCCCGTAGCCACGTGCCATTGCAGCTGCCCTTCACGGCTGAAGCAGTAGAGGTCGCCCGGCGTGATGTAGCTCTTGGCATCGCCGATGTAGAAGTCCTTGGTCTCGGGGTTGACAAAGACGCAGTAGGGCGTGCGGATACGCTGGTCTGTACCGTCGGCAATGAGTTGGCTGCTCACCTGCCGGTGGGTCGCCACATCGACGACAGCATAAGTTGTTTGCTGTACGTGGGTGAGCGTGTTGGTCTGTTTGCCGCAAATGTAGAGGGAGTCGCCGTCGATCCACCAGTTGCCTACGGCCACGTTGAGACTGTCGGTGACGGCATCCGTCCGCGTATCAATGCAGTAGAGTTTCGCCGCGATGGTGCGATAGTCGCCACGGTTGGTCACCCACAACTGGTGGTGGCTGTCAGCGACGAGCAGGTTGAGGTTGATGGCGACATTGATGCGCCGGGTCTCTGTAAACGTGGCGAGGTCGATGACGGATAGCGTGCGCTCGTAGTTGGGTGCCATGTAGCCGCCCGAGTTGGCCACATAGAGTTTTCCGTCGGCCACCTCAATGCCGTCAGGCTGATAGCCTACGAGGCAGGTATCGACAATCTGCAGTGTCGCCGTGTCAATTTTGGCCACATAGCCCCGCTGGCGGTAGTCAGGATTGACCTCGACGGGGCCGGCGTAGGACGTGGCGTAGGCATAGCGTCCGTCAAAGGTGATGTAGCGGCAGTTGGGCAGATAGATTTGCCCGATGCGTCTGGTCGTGTGCAGGTCCATCACCTCAATCTTGTTGGAGCAGTTGATGACCGCATACAGTCGGTTGCCGTAGCGCTGCAGGTCGTTGCCCACGTCACCTAACTCCATGGTCACAGTAGGGTTGGCACCCGTATATTGGTTGCGCGTATAGACGCCCGTGGAATAGTTGTAGAAGTCGATTGACGCCTTGTTCGACCCCATATTGCCCTCATTGAGCAGATAGAAACCCGTGATGTGGCCGGCGGTGCGGGCGCTGTCCACCTGCACCTGCTCCGGCTGAATGATGTCGTAGGCGTCGCGGCAGCCTGCCAGCAGCAGGAATGGCAGCGCCAGAAGAAAGATTGACCTATGCATAGTGCGTCAGGGAATATTCAGTTTAACGATAAACCGCCAGTTGCGGCCCGGCATGGGATAATTGAGCACCACGTCGTATTGCTGGTTGAATACGTTGTTGCACTCCACGGCCAGTTGTCCGCTCCACACGCTCCACCGCCATTGCCACGATGCGCTGAGGTCGTGAGTGTACCACGGCTGCTCGCGGTTGACGGGGATGTTGGCCGAATTGTGATAACGCTCGCCCACATAGACAAAGGCGTAGTTGATGCCCAGTGTGCGCCACACAAGATTGGCTGTAACCGAGCCACTGTGCCAGGGCGTGTAGGCAATCTGACCTTTGTAGGAACCTGACACGGGGTCGTTGTCGGTAGGGTCGGTATAGTCCTGCGCCTTCTGGTAGGTGTAGCTGCAGCATACGTTGAACATCCAGTCGCGCAAGGGTCGCAGCACGGCCTGCGCCGAAGTCTCAATGCCGAGGATATGCACCTTGCCGATGTTCATCATCATCCATCGGTACTGTCCCGACCCGCTCGGTACGGCGATAATCTTGTCATCCACATGGTTGTAGTAGGCGTCGGCCTTCAGTTCAATCTTCGTGAGCCAGTGCTGGCTGACAGATTTTGAATAGAGCGTGCCGATGTCCCATTGTGTGGCGTATTCGGGTCGTAGGTCGGTATTGCCGATATCGGTGTAATACAGGTCATTGAATGTCGGCATGCGGAAGATGCGCTTATAAAACGCACGCAGCGACAGGCCGTCGGCCGCGCGCCATGACAGGAAAAGGGCGGGCGAGAGCTTGTGGAAGCTGTTGCGCTGTTTTTCCCAGATGTTCGTGGCCAGCACGCTGCCCATCACCTTCACCAGGCCCCACTGATAGCTCATGGCGATAGCCGAGAGCAGCGTGTGGCGCCAGGGATAGACAAAGTCGGCGAGGTTGGCGTTGAGCGTGTTGTACTGGTAATCAACCGAAAAGTCGCAGTCCCAATGGGCCGTTGGCGTGAAGTGGTGAGCCGTGGAGATGTACCATTCCTGTTGGCGGAAACGGTTGTTGACGTAGAGTAGGGTAGTGTCGGGATTGAGGTAGCGCAGGTAGTCGTTGGCATACTTTGCGCTGACCTTGTATTCGTAGCGGTCGCTGACACGCTGTTCGGCGTTGCCCTGCACGAAGAAGTTGCGGTCCCACTGCCGTTGCGACCGCTTCCACACGTTGTTGACGATGGCTCCGGGGATGCCGCGCTCCGAGTCGTAGTAATACACTTTGCCGTCCCATCGGCCGCCTGTGAACGTGCCGAAGAGTGCGCCCTCAAGTCGCAGCGAGGCGATGTCGCCGTTGCGGCGGATGACCGTCGTGTCCCAGGCCACCGTGCCGTCGGGGAACTTGCGGCGGTAACGGAACCGGTATTTTCCGCTCGCATTAATCCATTCGGCACTCAGCGACGACGAGAGGCGCGGGCTCCACCGCTGTTCCCAAACCACCGAGGGGTCGGAGAGTCCGAACGAACCAAACTTTTCGGTGAGGCGCAGATTGTAGCTTTTGCCCCTTTCAAACTGTGGACGCCGCGTGCGGATATACACCGTGCCAGAGCTGCCGAAGTCGCGTGCCGACTGGAAAATGTCGCTCTTCTGCCCGTTGTAAAGGCTTATTTCCTCAATGTTGTCCATGGAGAAGCGGCCGAGGTCAATCTGTCCGTTCTGTGCGTTGCCCAGCGGAAGTCCGTCGTAAAAGATGCCCATGTGATTGGTACCCATTGACCTGACATCAATGGTCTTGAGTCCGCCCACGCCTCCATAGTCCTTGAGTTGCACGCCTGAGAAATAGCGGATGGCGTCGGCGACGGAGAATGACGACAGCGACCTGAGACGCTCGCCCGAGAGATGCTGTGCCGGTACTATCTCGCCTATGCTGTGGCCATAGACCGTCACCTCGCTGATGCGCATCGTGCTGTCGCTCAGGAGTGTATCGGCACCGACAACCGCGGAGGACGTTTCTGTAACGCCTTCCTTCGCCCATGCCGTCATGGCACAAGCCAATAGCAAGCTCAAAACACATGCTTTCGTCATTGCTGTTTTCACTGCCAGCGCCTAATCCACGAGGTACTGGGCAATCGTTATGTCGCTGGCAGGTCTTCTGGCTCGCGGTCAAAAACAAAGCAAACAGCCTTCCCGAATAAAATGTCAGTGGCTATCGTGTGTTCGCTTTGTCGTGACGGACCGCACACAGCAGCGGGTCTGTCGGGGATTCTCACCCCGTTCCCTTTTCATCACGCATGGGCGTGAACCGGCGACTAAATGGTTATACGGTTGCAAAATTACGATTATTTTCCTTGATATGGGCAAAAAAGCGTGTTTTTTTGAAAAGATTGTGCGGCATGGCAACCGCCGTTTCAACAAAAAATGGTATCTTTGTAACTTAAAAACAGCATTGATGGACGACGATTTCAAGACAGCCTACGGCGACACACCGCTCTTTCCCGACAGCGACAGCTTCAGTGGTAGGGCAGGTGGCGGCAGCTGGGACTACGTGGCGCCCGAGCAGTTGCCCGAGCGTCCGGCGTGGTCTGGCGGACGCGCCGGTGGGGTGTCCCCGAGCGTGAACCCGCCCGCTGACGACGCGGCACAACGTCTCGACGGACTGCCGGAGCAGTTGAA
Organism: uncultured Prevotella sp.; assembly: GCA_900315835.1. Classification (GTDB taxonomy): domain Bacteria; phylum Bacteroidota; class Bacteroidia; order Bacteroidales; family Bacteroidaceae; genus Prevotella. The sequence continues at coordinate 11,854 of ONAR01000006.1, read as the reverse complement.
GGTGCTGCACAGTATGATGCTGCGCGACCACTGGACGTTCACGCAAAACCGTGCGTTCTACAACGAGGCTGTGGTGATGGCCGATTATGTCGACCATTCGCCCATCGTGCCGTTCCATTGCTATTTCCCCACTTACCACAGCATGACCATAGCGCAGTTGCGCAGCTATTTCACTGTGCGTCATCTGTTGAGGCAAGGCAAATACCCTGAGGTGCCGCTGTCCTACCTCTTCGTCTATGTGTATGAGTTGATGATGATGATTGGGTGTAAGGATGCCGAGGAAGCCTATGAACTGCTACAGGAGCTGCGGACCAATTATACCACCGAACCCAGTCTGAACCGCTACCTCAGGTTGTGGACGCGCGACTTCGTGGTATATCATAATCTCACCGGCCACATCGCCGAACAGTTCGCCGCCGAGCGGCATGAGGATGCTGAGGCGCTGGTACTGGTCAACCGCAATACGGTGCCCGACAAACTGCTGTTTCAGACGGTGACGTCGCTGTCGAGCTATAACCTCACGGGTGGCGCACTCTATAAGAAACAGCCTGAGGCGGTAGAGGCCGTGGTGCCGAGGGTTATCCGCGGTGTGGCGGGACTGTTGGAGAAACTCACCCATCACCGCCTTGAGACGCTCAGCATGGGCATGAAGCGGCAGGTAGCGCATCCGATGTTTGAGGCTGCGATGTTCTACGACCCCTCGCCCGTGAGAGAGCAGGAGGTGACCATTAGCCTGCGTCGGAAATACGTGTGTCACAGCGGAATATGGACGGAGACGACGTATTCTCAGCGGCTGTCCACCCATCGTGGCGGTCCCATTGGCGCCATCTTGCGTGAGACCGACCGCCGACTCCGGCTGTCGCTGCGGGTGACGCCTAAGATTGCGCCCAAGCCGATGGACAAGGAGATGCAGGACGCCATCCAACAGGTAATTAACGACTGGCTGGCGGAGCGTGCTGAGGCTCTGCGCCCGAAGGTGACCGTCGACTTCACCAAGCTCGACCGCATACGTGATGATGCCGCTGCCGTGCGCGATGCCCTGCTGACCGACGAGGAGCGGGAGGATGCCAATGGGGTAGGGGCTCCGGTGGAGGTCCATCCTGCGGCTGAGGAACAATCCTCATCCACGGCGGCAAGTGAACAATCCTCATCCACGGCGGCAAGTGAACAATCCTCATCCACGGCGGCAAGTGAACAATCCTCTTCCACAGCAGCCACTGATACGCTGTTCTCAACTGAAGAACAGGTGTTCCTGCGGCTGCTGCTCCAGGGCGGCGACTGGCAGACCTATCTTCGCCAGCAGCATAAGCCTTTGGGCGTAATGATGGACGCGGTCAACAACAAAGCCATGGACTGGTTGGGCGACGTTGTGTTGGAGGATGACGGCGAAGGCCCGAAGGTGATAGAAGATTATGTAGAAGATATAGAAAAGGAGTTGAACAAATGATAAAGATACCCAAACGCATTGCACAGACCATTATCAATTCGCTGAAGGGCGGCGTCGTACCGCGCATCGGATTGCCTTACATCGCCGTGGGTCGGCGGCGTGAGGTTGAGGCGCTGCTCCACGACGTCGACATCGTGGGCAACGGCGGCGCGTCGTTCCGCTTCATCGTAGGCAAATACGGCAGCGGTAAATCGTTTCTGTTGCAGACCATCCGCAACCATGTGATGGACCGCAACTTCGTCGTGGCTGACGCCGACCTCTCACCCGAACGCCGGTTGCAGGGCAATCAGGGGCAGGGATTGGCTACCTACCGCGAACTGTTGCGCAACCTCAGCGTGAAGTCGAAACCCGAGGGTGGCGCACTGACGCTTGTCCTCGACCGATGGATTAGCAATGTGCAGACCGATACGGCTGCTGAGACGGGGCTGAGCCTCGACGACAGCGCCTTTGCCCAAGCCGTGGAGCAGCGCATCATGAACGTCATACGGTCGATGCAGAACCTCGTCCACGGCTTCGACTTCGCACGCCTGCTCTCGCTCTACTACCGCGCCTTCACCGAGGGCGACGATGAGCTCAAGGGCAAGGTGCTGAAATGGTTCCGCGGTGAGTACGCCACAAAGACCGAGGCACGGCAGGAACTCGGTGTGACGGTGATTATCAGCGATGACGACTGGTACGACTACCTCAAGCTCCTGGCTTACTTCTTCCGGCAGGCGGGTTACGAGGGACTGATGGTCTTCATCGACGAGCTGGTCAACCTCTACAAGATACCCAACAGCATCTCACGGCAATACAACTACGAGAAGATGCTTACGATGTATAACGACGCCCTGCAGGGCAAGGCGCAGTACATCGGTATGGTGATGAGCGGAACGCCGCAATGCATCGAGGACCGCCACCGTGGCATCTACAGCTACGAGGCACTGCGCTCCCGATTGCAGGAGGGTAAGTTTGCGCAGTCGCAGGGTATGCAGGACCTGATGGGGCCGGTACTGCGTCTGCAGCCGCTCACCTCGGAGGAAATGCTCGTATTGACGGAGAAACTCGCCGACATCCACGCCACGCTCTATGGCTATCAGCGTACGGTCGACGACCACGATCTGGCCGACTTCATCAAGATTGAGTATGGCCGCATCGGCGCCGATGAGCATATCACGCCGCGTGAGGTCATCCGCGACTTCATCGAACTGCTCGACATCCTCTACCAGAACCCGACGGCCGACCTGCGCGCGCTGCTTCAGTCAGACACCTTCAGCTACGCCAAGCCCTCGCTGGAGCAGCAGTCCGACGCCGCCACTGACCCCCGCTTTGCCGAGTTCAGCATTTAGTCTCTATAGTCTCTATAGTTTCTATAGTCTCTATAGTCTCTATAGTTTCTATAGTTTCTATAGCTTCTATAGCTTCTATAGTCCCTAAGTCTCTATCTTCCCCTACTATGAACGTCTTTTCCCGATACTCCCCTCTCATCCAGCACTACATCTACGAAAACGGCTGGACATCGCTCCGCGGCATTCAGGCCGCGGCTGGCGACGCCATCTTCAATACTGACGCCAATGTGCTGCTCTCGGCCTCTACGGCATCGGGTAAGACTGAGGCTGCCTTCTTCCCCATCATCACCCTCATGCAAGAGCAACCGCCTGCCTCGGTGGGCTGTCTCTATATCGCCCCACTGAAAGCGCTCATCAACGACCAGTTTGTCCGCCTCAACGATATCTGCGACGAGAGTGGCATCGCCGTCTGGCACTGGCATGGTGATGTGGCGCAGTCGCAGAAAAAGAAACTACTCAAGCATCCCTCGGGTATTCTCCAGATTACCCCCGAGAGTCTCGAGGCCATGCTGTTGCACCGCCATTCGGAAATTCCCCATCTCTTCGGAGACCTGCGCTTTATTGTCATCGACGAGATACACTCCTTCCTCCGTGGCGACCGCGGCGGTCAGACGCTCTGCCTCATTGAGCGCCTCTGTCGTATAGCCAATGTCAATCCACGTCGCATCGGTCTATCGGCCACCATTGGCGAACCCGATATGGTGGCCCGCTATCTCTCGGCGGGTACCGGCCGCGGAACAGTCATCCCACGCGTGGAGGCGGCTAAAGCCAAATGGCGGCTGTCGATGGAGCATTTCTTCACCATCCAGCCCGACCACACCGTGCAGGCCCGCAAGGAGGGACGCAAGGAGCTGCCCGACCCGCAGAGCACTGGCCCCGACGACCCACTGCGTATGGCCGACCCCGCCCTGCGTTATATCTTTGACAATACGCGTGGCCACAAATGTCTCGTCTTCTCCAACTCACGTGAGGAGTGTGAGGCCGTGACCTCAACGCTGCGCCAATACTGTGAGGCCCGGCATGAGCCCGACCGCTTCCTCATCCACCACGGCAACCTCTCGACGTCGTATCGTGAGAGCGCCGAGGAGATTATCAAGCGCGACGACAGTCTCGTCACCGTCTGCACCACCTCGACGCTCGAACTGGGCATCGACATCGGCCGCTTGGAGCGTGCCTTTCAGATTGATGCACCCTACACGGTGTCGTCGTTTCTCCAGCGTATGGGCCGCACCGGTCGCCGCAACGCGCCTTCGGAGATGTGGTTTGTTATCCGCGAGGACCCCGCCGAGGCCCGGGCGCTGTTGCCGGAGACCATACCTTGGAAACTGTTGCAGGGTATCGCCTTGGTCCAGCTTTATTTGGAAGAGAAATGGGTGGAACCGCCACGTACGGGTCGCTTGCCCTACAGTCTGCTTTATCATCAGACAATGGCGACATTGGCCTCGGGTGGAGAGATGACGCCGGCCGAACTGGCCTCGCGCGTATTGACGCTGAGCTATTTCCGCAACATCACGCAAGACGATTTCCGTGTGTTGCTGCGTCATCTGCTCAAGACTGACCACATCGAGCGCACCGAGCGCGGTGGACTCATCGTGGGCATCGCGGGAGAGCGTGAGGTGAACAACTTCAAGTTCTATGCGGTGTTTCAAGAGAATGAGGAATATACTGTGCGCTGCGAGTCGCAGGAGCTGGGCACCATTGTCAAACCGCCACCAGTGAACGACAAGATTGCCATTGCCGGTCGCGTGTGGGTGGTCGAGGAGGTCGACATCAAACGCCATGTGGTCTATTGCCATCCGGTTAAGGGTATTATCCCGGCCTATTTCGGCGATGAGCCGGGCGACATCCATACGCATATCCTCGAACGCATGCGTCGGCTGTTGCTTGAGGGCTTCGTCGATGGCGACAAGACGCCTGAGCAGCGTGTTGCCCGCTATGCCTACCTTCTGCCGCATGCCCGTTTGCGGCTGGCTCAGGCGCAGGATGCAGCGCTGCATTCGGGACTTGGCGTGAAGTGGATTATCTCGTTGGGTGGCAACATGTATGCACTGTTCCCTTGGCTCGGCAGCTACGCTTTCCTGGCTTTGGAGCGATTCCTGCGGCTGAAATGCGGACCGCAGGTGGGCATGAAGGGCTTCGACTCTAACCGCCCCTATTGGATGCAGTTCACGCTGCAGACCAGCCTCGACCGACTGTTAGAGGTGATGCGGGCGGAAATCAGCAAGCCCATCGATCCGATGACACTGCTCTATCCAAAGGAAAAGCCGGTCTTCGATAAATACGACGACCGGCTTCCCGTGGAATTGACCCGCAAAGGTTTTGCTTATGGCGTGCTCGATATTGAGGGCATGCGCCAGCGCGTTATGCAAATAGTTGCAATGCGTACAGATAAATCACTGCTGCTGGAATAGCCATGAGCGATGAGTCGAAGCGGTCCATCATGCCACCGTGACCGGGCAGAATATTGCCGCTGTCCTTGATGCCGATGGTGCGCTTGAACAGACTCTCGACCAAGTCGCCCCAAGTGCCGAACACCACTACGATGACGGCCAGACCGAGCCACTCCCAGACGTTGAGCAGGTGGCCTGCATCGCTGTTGTTGACCAGATAGCCGATGATGCCGGCCGCAATGATGGCAATCACGCCACCGCCGATGCTGCCCTCCCAGGTCTTGCCCGGAGAGATGCGGGGGAAGAGCTTGTGCTTACCGATGAGCGAACCGACGCAGTAAGCGCCCGCATCGTTGCACCACAGCAGGATGAAGACGCTCAGTGGCAGATACATATCGTAGTATTGGATGTCCTGCACGGGGAAGGAAAGGATGTTGATGAGTGCCAGTGGCAGGGCGATATACAATTGGCCGAGCATGGTGTAAGCCCAGTCGGCCACGGCATTGGCGCTCTTTGTATAGAGTTCGCTGATGAGCAGATAGATGATGGTCAGGATATAAGGCACCAGTACGGCAAAGCCCGTGACAATGCCCGACGCCCATGCGCCCACGGCAATGAAGAGATAGACGCCGCCAACGGTTGAGATGAAACGGTTGACCGTCGTGTCAGCCACATAGTTGTTGACCAGTCCTGTATATTCCCACAGCGTGAGGCCGGTGATGATGCAGAACAACAGCATCATCGCCATGGCGTTGAGAAAACCCGACACCATGACGGCGACGAACAGAATGCCCGTTATGGTGCGGACGATGAGATTTTTTTGCTTGCTTGTCATAAAAATAATGTTTTATTCGGTAGCCTCGTTGTCACTGGTCTCGTTATCGGAAACCTTCTTTTCACTGGCCTCGTCATCGGAAACCTTCTTTTCACTGGCCTCGTCATCGGAAACCTTCTTCTCGCTGGCCTCGTCATCGGAAACCTTCTTGTCGGCGTCTTCTTTCTCGGCCACCGATTTGTTGTATTCTGCCTGCGCCTGCTTCACGGCGTCGGGCATGTCTTCCAACTTCGGCTCCTCGGCCTTTTCCTTGGCAGCCTTCTCGGCCTCGAGCTTATCGTTCTCCTTCATCAGTTCCTCGGTGCGGCTCTCCCAGGGACGTTTGCCGAAGATTTTTTCCACGTCCTCAGCATAGATGACCTCCTTCTCGAAGAGCAGTTGGGCGAGTTGCCGATGACCTTCCTTATGTTCGGTGAGAATCTGCTTGGCGCGGTCGTATTGTTCGTTGATAATCTTCAGCACCTCGTCGTCGATAATTTTTGCCGTAGTCTCGCTGTAGGGGCGCTGGAACTGATACTCCTGATTGTTGTAATAGCAGATGTTGGGCAGGCGGTCGCTCATACCGGTGTAAGCCACCATACCGAAGGCGGCCTTGGTAGAGCGCTCCAGGTCGTTCATGGCACCTGTCGAAATGGCACCGACGAAGAGGTCTTCAGCGGCGCGGCCACCTAACAGGGCACAGATTTCGTCGAGCTCCTCGTCTTTGGTCGTGATGACGCGCTCCTCGGGCAGGTACCATGCGGCACCTAACGCTTGGCCACGGGGCACGATGGTGACTTTGACCAGCGGGTTGGCGAACTTGCAGAACCAGCTCACCGTGGCGTGACCAGCCTCGTGGATGGCAATGGACTTCTTCTCGTCGGCGGTCATCACCTTAGTCTTCTTCTCCAATCCGCCGATGATGCGGTCGACAGCGTCGAGGAAATCCTGTTTGGTGACAAATTTCTTGTTGTGGCGGGCGGCGATAAGTGCGGCCTCGTTGCAAACGTTGGCAATGTCGGCCCCCGAGAAGCCCGGAGTTTGACGTGCAAGGTAGTCGACGTCGAGGCTATTGTCGGTCTTCAGCGGCTTGAGGTGAACCATGAAGATGGCTTTGCGCTCAGCCAAATCGGGCAGGTCGACGTGAATCTGACGGTCGAAGCGGCCTGCACGCAGCAGGGCCTTGTCGAGCATGTCGGCGCGGTTGGTGGCAGCCAGCACGATGACGCCCGAGTTGGTACCGAAACCATCCATCTCGGTGAGTAGGGCGTTGAGCGTATTCTCGCGCTCATCGTTGCCACCCATGGCTGGACTCTTCGAACGGGCGCGGCCCACGGCGTCGATCTCATCGATGAAGATGATGCAAGGGGCTTTCTGCTTGGCTTGGGCAAAGACGTCGCGCACGCGGCTGGCGCCCACGCCGACGAACATCTCGACGAAGTCGGAGCCGCTCATGGAGAAGAACGGCACACCAGCCTCACCGGCTACAGCCTTCGCCAAGAGCGTCTTACCGGTTCCCGGAGGACCGATGAGCAGCGCACCCTTGGGTATCTTACCACCCAAATCGGTGTATTTCTTTGGGTTCTTGAGGAAGTCGACAATCTCTTGCACCTCCTGCTTGGCGCCCTCCTGTCCAGCGACATCCTTGAAGGTCACGCCCATCTCGTTGCCTTTCTCATAGAGCTTGGCCTTGCTCTTGCCGACGTTGAACACGCCGCCACCGCTACCGGCATTGCCCATGCCGCGGGTGAGGAACCAAAAGAGGAAGAAGAAGAAAATGAGCGGTGAGAGATTAAGCAGGATGTTCCAAATGTCGGTGCCTTTCTCGTTGTTATAACTGAAGCCGGAGAGCTTATGCTTCTGCTGCTCGGCGCTGAGGAACTTTTCCAGCTCATCAACCGAACCAAACTGCACGGTGACGTAAGGATTGGTCCCCGCTTGCTGCGGTGTCACGTTAAGCACGGTGTGGATGTATTGCGGTTTGATATACATCTGCAACGTGTTCTCGGTTTTGTTGATGACCACGCGCTGGGCATACCCTTTGCTCACGTAGGTCTTGAAATCGCTGTATGAGGTCTCCTGGTTGGAGGCCGTACCCTTGGCAATGGAATTGCCACCACCCGAGAAAAGGAGGATGGCCAACACGATAGCCACAGTAATGTAGAGCCAGTTCATATTGAACCGTGGCATCTTCGGTTGTCGGTTGTCGTTGTTGTTGGAGTTGTATCGTCTGTTGTCCACTGTTCGATGTTAATAAATGAGGTAAATGCTTGTTTCTTCGCTATAGGCAATCGTTGCTATCCGGCAATCTTCTGAATCTTGGCGTCTTCCCAGAGGTGCTCAAGGTCGTAGAAGGCGCGGGCCTCAGGTTGGAAGATATGCACCATGATGTCGACGAAATCGATGGCTACCCATTGGTCGTTGCCCAGTCCGTTGACGCCTACGGGCTTTTCACCTTCCTCGTCGCGGCACTTGTCGCCAACTGATTCGGCTATAGCCTCAACCTGAGTGGGGGAGTTGCCTTGGCAGATGACGAAATAGCTGGCGATGGCACCGTCGATGTGGCGCAGGTCAATGACTACAATGTTCTCGCCTTTTTTGTCAAGGATGCCGTCCTTAATCGTTTCAAGTAACTTTTCTGTTGCTGTTGCTTTCATTCAATATTAATATATGCGTACATTATCCCACAAAGTTAGCGCAAAAAGCAGGAACGGCAAAATTTATTTGTTTTATTTAGCAAAAACACGTCATGAAGGCTTCTTTGTCCTATCCTTGCTCCGCCCTTATTGGCCTTGCACAATGTCGCCCTATCATGGCTGGTGACGCAGCCGAATGCACTTTTTTTGAAAAAAACTCATGATTTATTTGGTCGGAACAAAAAAACGGCGTACCTTTGCACTCGCATTCCACAAGAAGGGGTGCGAGACATTGGGGTATGGTGTAATGGTAACACTACAGATTCTGGTCCTGTCATTCTTGGTTCGAGTCCGAGTACCCCAACACGCAAAAGCCGCCGGATGGTTGAAGTTCAACTGCCTGGCGGCTTTTCTTTTGGCCCGTTTCCTCTGAGGTGTTGGGTGTAATGCTCTTTCACAACAGGCAAATTAAGCCCCTTACTAAGAAAAATTAACCATTTTACTTGGATTATTGGTCAGTATTATTTACTTTTGCACCAAAAAGGACCAAGCCCGCCGAAAGAGCGGGTGTGATGAGAGCTGTCTCACCGGCAGTATCTCCCTCTCATTGAACCAATGACAACAATCTTACCGCGGCAGGAGAAGCGCGGACAACAGTAAACTACAATGAATAACGAAATGGTTAATTCCCGTCCTGACAATTACCTTGTCTGGGCAATCCTGTCAACAGTACTCTGCTGCCTTCCGTTCGGCATCGTGTCAATCGTGTATGCGGCCAAGGTAAATGGGCTGTATGCTGCCAAGCAGTATGATGAGGCTGAGACGGCCTCAAAGAATGCAAAGAAGTGGGCCATAATCGCCGCTGTGAGCGGTGTTGTGATTGATATCATCTATATTATATTCGCATTGCTTGGCACTGCGGCAGTAAGTGCATAAGGCGCATGACGGATGACTAAGGGCAAGAAAGTGGCTTTGGGTGTCGCCGTGGCGCTGGCAGTATGCCTCGTCTTGGCTTTTGTTGACCCGACTTCCGCCCTTTGGCCGTTCCATTGTCCGTTTAAGTTGATAACAGGCCTGCAATGCCCCGGCTGTGGTTTTCAGCGGGCATTGCATGCCCTGTTGCAGGGTGATGTGGTGGCTGCCGCCCGATACAATTTCTTCTTGCTCTACGCCATACCATATCTCTTGCTCATCATCGCCTCCGACGTCCTGCCCAATGGCAAATGGCAGCTGCGGCTGCAGGCACTGGCGGGCAACAAGTACGTCGTCTGGTTCTACATCCTCTCCTTCTTCGTCTGGCTCGTCGTGAGGAATGTGCTGGGGATATAAGAAAAAGGAGCGGAAAGTGCAACGGAGCTTCTGTCTTTAAATCAATTAACTGCATCCAGTTAGCACCTACCGCTTATCTCGCGAGTTAACACTTGCAGGGAAACATTACCGCAAATAGGGAAAAAGAGGTTTTAGAAGTCCAGAAGTCCGGAAGTCCAGTCAAATGCGTGTTAAACGGATGGCTGCTTTTAGGGCTGTAGTTACCCGTTCCTACCCTAACTTTGATGGTCCAGTAGGACGATGCTGTGCAGCGTCTCTATCTTCTCTATTGTCCCTTCGCTCTATCGCTCTGCGATACCATACCGATGACGTTGCGATAGCTATGGTATCGCATTGCGATAGCTATGGTATGACGGTGCGATAGCTATGGTATGACGATGCGATAGCTATGGTATCGCGATGCGATAGCTATGGTATCGCGATGCGGTTGGTGGCCGGCACAAGACCGGCCACTACACTGGCTGTTTCTTCGGCAGTAATGCCTACGCCCCTACGTCTGCTTATTGTAATGACTGGACTTCCGGACTTCTGTCTTCTGGACTTCTAACAAATACTTCCGCCCTTCTATAGCTTTTCCCTCATTTGCGGTAATGTTTGCGGTAATGTGGCGAGGCAATTTTAGGCACATTACCGCAGTTAACGTTCTTATTATCAGGAAGAAATAGCGATGCGGTAATTGCGGTAATATATTTTATATTTCCTTAGGGGGAGGGAGTTGTAATAATATACGGGAGATTTGTAATAATATAGGGTAGATTTGTAATAATATACGTGTTTCGTGTAAATTTGTAATAATATACGTGTTTCGTGTAAAAGATTTGCAAGCGAAATGTATTATCTTTGCAATCGAGAGAGAAGGCTATTCCTAAGACGTAAAGGATAAATATTACAAAGAATAATGCAGCCACACTGCTTATTTAGCAGGAAAATGCGATAGTAAGTAGTTAAAATTCAGGAAATAGTTGTAGCTTGAAGTTATATTTAGTAAATTTGCAACAAATTACAAGAGCATATGTTTTTGAATAAAAGGATTTATAAATTTTCAGTAGGTTTTATATGCGTTGCGGGTCTATTGCTTGTGGCGCCAACAGGTATTCAGGCTAAGAAGGATAAGAAGAAGGACTTGTTGACCAATGTGCTAAAGAAAGACTCACTGTCCGACTTCAACCGTATGGTCAAGGACGCGAAGGTTCAGAAGGGTCTGTTCAACGTGTGGTTTAATGAGAAGACCGGTAAGTTGTATTTTGAGATTCCCGACAGCGCGCTAACCAAGACTTATATTCTTGCGAGCCGTGTTGCATCGACCAGCGATGCTACCGATTATGTGGCAGGTCAGATGAATGTCACCCCGCTATTGGTTAATTTTACGACCGACGGGCGCAACCTCTATATGCATAAGATTCAGGACCAGCGCGAGGTGAGTCCCAACGACCCCATTGCGCCGGCTTTCCAGCGCAACAATATGGACCCCGTGCTCAAAGGCTTTAAGATACAGGCGCGGCATGGCAAGAGCTTGTTGATTGACGTGTCGACCTTCTTCTCCGGCAATGAGAAATGCATCAGCCCCATCAAAGACGACAGTCCTATTGCCAAGCTGTTGGGTGGCGGTGGCAGTCTGAAAGGCATCTTCCAGTCTGATGCCTCGGGCATCAGTTCGGTGAAGGCCTTTGCCCGCAACATCGAGATTGAGAGTCTGCTGAGCTACCAGACCACAGGCGTCGTACAGAAGCCATACTCGTTGACGATGCACCGCTCGTTCTTCGTATTGCCCGACAACCCGATGCCCATGCGCCTGCAGGACAATAGGGTAGCCTCAATTCCGCAACCATCGGGAAGGGGCATTGCCCAAATGTCAAAATTGAGTCAGTAGCTCCCTTTTTCTGACGAAAGGACGGCTTGCGCCTGAGATT
>ONAR01000049.1 GCA_900315835.1 uncultured Prevotella sp. | reverse complement strand
AATTAGTGCACTTACCATTCTGCAATACGTAAACTTCATTAACGACAAGCCCATTGGCAGAATTAAGTATGCACTAAATTAATTCCGCCAACAGGTAATTATTCTCTTGCTTGCCTGTTATTTTTATGCATACTCCGATTCACATCTTGATGGCTGACTTCCTCCATTTCAGTTGATTTGTGTATGTACTGCCTGATAAGCCCGTTTTCATTTTCAATGCCTCCTTTCTGCCAAGAGAAGTAAGAGCGGGAAACGCCTTACCAAGAGGCTGGTGGCCGGCACCACATACACGCCCTTTGGCAGGTGGGAGAGGCTATAAGTGCCGGCTTGCTGGGCGTAAAAAACCAAGCGGCCGTCGATACCATAGACTTAACACCACACGAATGGGGACAACAATTGGGAGACAACAATTGGTTTCTCTGCAGGGGCCGGTCTTGTGCCGGCCCTAAAACAATGACCAAACCGATTAATGACCCAACCGATTTAAATTTGTCGAACATTTTTTTAGGGCCGGCACAAGACCGGCCCCTGCAGTGCCACCGGGGGCAATCCATTCCTATCACCGGGGGCAATCTATAAAATGTAAAGTTTTTTGGTGATTTAAAGTGGCTGAGAACGGCCTTGAAACGGAACGGCCGCTGCTTGGCCCAAACGACGGGGCTTCTCACGAAAGTTTGGCAAGCGATTGGCAGTCAGACATTTACATTCATCCCGCTCAAAATTTCCGGGTTGAGGAGCGCTGACATGGGTCAGATTGGGCCAAGATATGACCCAGATGGCAGTGTCATTCAAGCCAGATGGCGGTGTCATTCAAGCCAGATGGTAGTGCCATTCAAGCCAGATGGCAGTGCCATTCAAGCCAGATGGACAAAAAGGGGGGACTAAAAGGAGCCCGAAGAGCGGTTTGCAAGACGTAAAAGCGCCATTTAGGCAAATTTTCAGCTCAATAATGTGTTAAAATTTAGAAGCGTTTTTGTAAGAATAATTGTAACTATTCAGACATTCCCATTCGTAGGGGCGGGGTTCATCCCCGACCTATGGTTTATCCCCACCCTATTGTGTTTATCCCCACCCTATTGTGTTTATCACCGCCCTATTGTGTTTATCACCGCCGGTGGCAGTGTAGTGGCCGGCCTTGTGCCGGCCACCAACCTCTTGGTAAGGCATTTTCCCCTCTTACTTCTCACTCCTAACTACCTCGGTGTCAACCTGTTTTTAAGGGTTTTATAAGGAAAGAGTGCCAGCCGCCGGCTCTTCACTGGCGACTGGCACTCCCCTTTAGACCAGCAGCAAAAGCGGTTGCTACAATCTTTTATCCGCAACGGCTGGCGCCGCAGTTGGTGCAGATAAGGCAACCCTCCTGATAGACGAGCGTCTCCTGTCCGCAGACAGGGCACTTCTGACCCTTGGCATGGGTGCCGTCAACGATGTATTTCTTCAGAGCGCGCTCAACACCGTTCTTCCACGTATTGATGCTCTCATCCTTGAGCTGCAGCGAAGCGACGAGCTTGATGACGTGGTCGATAGGCATGCGGTAGCGCAGCACACCGGAGATAAGCTTCGCATAGTTCCAATACTCGGGGTTAAACTTCTCCGACAGGCCCTCGACAGTGGTCTTATAGCCGCGCTTGTTCTCGAACTGGAAGTCGTAGCGGTGGGTGCCATCGGGGTTGGTTTGCTTGATAATCTTACCCTTGGTGACGGTCTTAGGCAGCATGATGCCCTCGTCGTCATCCTGCAGACCGGTGAAAATCTCGTAAGGATAGCCGTCGAGCAGTCCGACGAAGGCCACCCACTTCTCCCTGTTGTTCTGGAAGCGAACCACATCGCAGTCGAGCTCCTTCGGACGCACCTCCTGCACGGCGGGCCGCACTATGGCCGGAGCAGTGATGGGAGCAGGCGCTTCCTTCTTCTTGTCTTTCTTCACCGAGATCATCACGCCCGACCGGCTGCCGTCGCGATAAATGGTGCATCCCTTGCAGCCGGAGCGCCATGCCTCGACATAGAGCTTGTTGACCAGTGCCTCGTCGACGTTGTTGGGCAGGTTGACGGTGACCGAGATGCTGTGGTCGACCCATTTCTGGATGGCGCCCTGCATCTTCACCTTCATCAGCCAGTCGACATCGTTGGCCGTGGCGTGGTAATAAGGCGAACGGCGAATGAGGTCGTCAATCTCCTCCTGCGTGTATTTCTTCTCGGTGTCGATGCCGTTGATCTTCATCCACTCGATGAACTTCCGGTGATAGACGATGTATTCCTCGAACGAGTCGCCCACCTCGTCAACGAAGTCGACGTGAGCCTCGGGGTCGTTGGGATTGACCTTTCGGCGGCGCTTATACACCGGCATGAACACCGGCTCAATACCGCTCGTGGTCTGCGTCATCAAAGAAGTAGTGCCGGTCGGCGCGATGGTCAGACAGGCGATGTTGCGGCGGCCGTATTTCACCATGTCGGCGTAGAGCTGCGGATCGGCCTCCTTGATGCGCAAGATGAAAGGATTGTTCTCCTCGCGCTTGGCGTCGTAGATGGCGAAAGCGCCGCGCTCAGCAGCCATGTTGACGCTGCTGCGATAGGCGTTGAGGGCCAAAGTCTTCTGCACCTCAACGGCAAAGTCGGTTGACTCCTGCGTGCCATAGCGCAGACCAAGGGCAGCGAGCATATCGCCCTCAGCGGTGATGCCCACACCCGTACGGCGGCCGAGACCGCTCTTATGCTTAATTTTCTCCCAAAGATGATACTCGGTCGACTTCACCTCATCGCTCTGCGGATCGCTCTTGATCTTCTCCAAGATGAGGTCAATCTTCTCCATCTCGAGGTCGACGATGTCGTCCATGATGCGCTGGGCAAGCTGCACATGCTGCTTGAACTTGTCGAAATTGAACTTCGCCTCAGCGGTAAACGGATGATCGACGTAGCTGTAGAGGTTGAGGCAAAGCAGACGGCAGCTGTCGTAAGGGCAGAGGGGAATCTCACCGCAGGGATTGGTGCTCACCGTGCGGAAGCCTAAGTCGGCATAACAGTCGGGTATGCTCTCCCTGATGATGGTATCCCAGAAGAGCACGCCTGGCTCAGCGCTTTTCCATGCGTTATGCACAATCTTCTCCCACAGCTTGCGGGCTGAGATTTCTTTTGTATACTTGGGTTCCTTGCTGTCGATGGGGAACTGCTGGGTATAGGGCTTGTCCTCGATGGCGTCGCGCATGAACTCGTCGTCAATCTTCACGCTGACGTTGGCGCCGGTGACCTTGCCTTCGGTCATCTTGGCGTCGATAAATGCCTCTGAGTCGGGATGCTTGATGCTGATGGAGAGCATCAGGGCGCCGCGGCGACCGTCCTGCGCCACCTCACGGGTGGAGTTGCTGTAACGCTCCATGAAAGGCACCACGCCGGTGGAAGTAAGGGCAGAGTTGTTGACGGGACTACCTTTCGGACGCAGCTGACTGAGGTCATGTCCAACGCCGCCACGCCGTTTCATGAGCTGCACCTGCTCCTCGTCAATCTTCATGATGGCGCCATAGCTGTCGGCATCGCCCTCAAGGCCGATGACAAAGCAGTTGCTCAGCGAGGCCACCTGATGGTTGTTGCCGATGCCGGTCATCGGGCTGCCGGCCGGAATCACATAGCGGAAGCGGTCGAGCAAATCGAACACCTGCTGGGCGGAGATGGGGTTCTTGTATTTCTTTTCAATACGCGCCACCTCGTTGGCAATGCGCCAGTGCATGTCAACGGGCGACTTCTCAAAGATATGACCGAAGCTGTCCTTCATGGCATACTTGTTCACCCATACGCGGGCGGCAAGCTCATCGCCGCCGAAATAGGCTAACGACGCATTGTAAGCTTCTTCATAAGTGTAAGTCGGTTGGGTTTCCATTAGTCCAATACAAATTATTATTTTAGAGAGTTTACGGCTGCAAAAATACTAAATAATGTGCTTATCCGTATTAGTTTTGAAATATATTTCTGTTAAAAGTTACTTAGTTCGGGAAATAATACATACCTTTGCAACACAAGAAATTGTTCAAAATGGAAAACTTGAAAAGACGCAGAAGCATCCGAAAATATTCAGACAAAGAAGTTTCCGATGCTTTGCTTGACACTTTGCTTGAGCAGGCCGAGCGCACACCCACGATGGGCAACCTGCAGCTCTACAGCGTGGTTGAAACCCGCGACGAGGAGATGAAGCACCGGCTGGCACCGGCGCACTTCGACCAGCCGATGGTGACTGGCGCACCCGTGGTGCTGACATTCTGTGCCGACTTCCGGCGCACGTCACAGTGGGCCGAGAACCGCAATGCCACGCCGGGCTACGACAACCTGCTGAGCTTTCTCAATGCCGCCACTGACACCTTATTATATTGTCAGACTTTCTGCAACCTTGCAGAAGAGCAGGGCCTCGGCACCTGCTTCCTCGGTACCACCGTCTATCAGCCCATGGCCATCATCGACTTGCTGCGGCTGCCGAAACTGGTATTTCCCGTGGCAACCATTACCCTGGGCTGGCCTGACGAGCATCCTACACAAAGCGACCGGCTGCCCCTCAACAGCATCTTGCACAAGGAGACCTACCACGACTATACCCCAGAGCGCATTGACGAGTGCTATGCCTACAAGGAGTCGCTGCCCGAAAGCCGGCATTTCGTGGAAATCAACAACAAGCAGACGCTGGCACAGGTTTTCACTGACATCAGATATACCAAGAAAGACAATGAGGCAATGTCAGAGGGACTGATTGAAGCCCTCAGACATCAAGGATTTCTTCATCTAAATTGAGTACGTATGAGCGTTGAAATAAAGTCTGTAACCACCCGTAAGGAGCTGAAGGCGTTTGTGCAGTTCTACTACGACCTTTACCGCAATTCCCCGTATGCAGTTCCCTATCTCTACAGCGACGAGCTGAAGACACTCACCAGGGACAAGAACCCCGCGTTTGCTTTTTGCGACACCCAATATTTCATGGCCTACAAGGACGGCAGGCTCTGCGGCCGCATCGCGGGCATCATCAACCGCCGGGCCAACGACCACTGGCAGCGCAAGATAGTGCGTTTCGGCTGGTTCGACTTCACCGACGATGCCGAGGTGGCCGACGCACTTCTGCAGGCCGTGGCCGACTGGGGACGCCGGCAGGGACTCACCGAACTGGTGGGACCGATGGGCTTCGAGGACATGGACCGCGAGGGCATGCTCGTCGAGGGCTTCGACGAGATTTCGTCGATGTATGTCAACTACAACTATCCCTATTATCCCCAGCACCTTGAACGTCTGGGCTTCGTCAAGGACAACGACTACGTGGAATACAAGATCAAGGTGCCGGAGGTGACGCCGCAGAAGTTTGCCCGCACAGCCGGACTGATAGAGAAACGTTACGGTCTTGAGACACGGAAGTTCAACCGCCACGACATGGTGGAAGGCGGCCGCGGCCGCGAGCTGTTCCACGTGCTGAACATCACCTACAGCAACCTCTACGGCTTTTCGCATCTGTCGGAGGACCAGATTACGCGGCTCGTCAACGAGTATATCACGCTGGCCGACCTCAACCTCGTATGCTGCGTGGTGGACACCAACAAGAACGACAAGCTGGTGGGCTTCGGTGTCTCATTCCCCTCGTTCAGCCATGCGCTGCGCCAAACACGCGACGGCCGTCTGTGGCCAATGGGCTGGTGGCCGCTGCTGAAAGTGCTGAAATGGCATAAGACGGAGGTTGTCGACCTGCTGCTCATCGGCGTGCTGCCCGAGTATCGGGTCAAGGGAGCCAACGCACTGATATTCAACGACCTCATCGCATGGTATCAGAAATACCACTTCACTTACGCCCAAACTGGCCCGCAGATGGAGACCAATAAGGGCGTACTGTCGCAATGGCAATATCTCGATGCGGAGTGCAACCGCCGCCACCGCGTCTATGTCAAGGACATTTAATCCTGGAAATAGACGCGCTTGACGCGGTTGCTGATACCTGTCAGCACCTCGTAGGGGATGGTGTCGAGGGCATCCGACAAGACCGTCACCGGAAGGTCATCGCCGAATATCTCGACACTGTCACCCTCCTTACAGTCGATGCCCGTCACGTCAATCATCGCGACATCCATGCAGATGTTGCCCACATACTCGGCTTTCTTTCCATTGACCAGGCAATAGCAGTGGCGGTTGCCCAAATGGCGGTTGAGGCCGTCAGCATAGCCGATAGGTATGGCGGCAATCACGCTGTCATGGTCTATCTTGCCCTTTCGGCTGTAGCCCACCGTATCGCCGGCCGGCACATTGCGCAGCTGCAGAATGGTGGTCTTCAGCGTCGAGACATTATTGATAATCTCATTATTGCGGCTGTTGATGCCATACAAACCGAGGCCAAGGCGACACATATCCAACTGACGCTCAGGGAAATGCTCGATGCCGGCCGAGTTGTCGATATGGCGCAGAATCTTATGGTCGAAAGCGGCCTGCAGCTTGCGGCTGCCCTTGTCGAAGAGTTCAAACTGATGGGCCGAGAAGCTGTCGAAGTCGTCGCTGTCGGAGCCGACAAAGTGAGAGAACACCGAGCGCGGGATGACCGCATTCTGATGCTTCAATCGGTCGATGAGCTTGTCCATATCCTTTTCAGGGTCGAAGCCGAGGCGGTGCATGCCCGTATCGAGCTTGATGTGCACCGGCCAGGCAGTGATGCCTTCCTTCTCAGCGGCCTTGATGAGGGCGTCGAGCAAACGGAAGGAGTACACCTCTGGCTCAAGGTCGAAGTCAAACATCGTCTTAAACGCCGACATCTCGGGGTTCATAATCATGATGTTGCTCGTGATGCCGTTGCGGCGCAGTGTAGCACCCTCATCGGCCACAGCCACAGCGAGGTAGTCGACGCGGTGGTCCTGCAGCGTCTTTGCAATCTCAACGCTGCCGGCTCCATAGGCGTCGGCCTTAATCATACAAACGAGCTTGGTCTCGGGCTTCATAAACGAACGGTAGTAGTTGAGGTTGGCCACGACGGCATTGAGGTTGACCTCAAGCACCGTCTCGTGCACCTTTTCAACCAGCAGTTCGGTAATCTGGTCGAAACCGAACTGGCGTGCGCCCTTGATGAGTACCACCTCGTCACGCATGGTGCGGAACACCTCACTGCGGAGGAAAGCGTCGACAGTCGTGAAGAAGAACTTCTCACGCACCTTGATGGCATCGGCATTGGCCGAGAGCTCCGGGCCAATGCCGATGAACTTCTCCACACCTCGTTTCTCACACAGCTCGCTCACCT
Source organism: uncultured Prevotella sp. (assembly GCA_900315835.1). Taxonomy (GTDB): domain Bacteria; phylum Bacteroidota; class Bacteroidia; order Bacteroidales; family Bacteroidaceae; genus Prevotella. Next base: position 9,426 of record ONAR01000049.1, on the reverse strand, counting down.
TGCGGTAGAGCGCCGACGGCTCCTCGCCGCTCTGCTGGATGTCGCTCAGCACAATGGTGCGGCGACGACCCTTGTGGTCGGGTCGGCGGCTCATAAAGTCGAGCGCGATGTCGAGGGAGTTGATGTCAGAGTTGTAGGAGTCGTTGATGAGCGTGCAACCATGACGGCCTTCCTTCACCTCCAGACGCATGGCGATAGGCTCAAGGTGCATCATGCGCTCATCGAGCACATCACCCTTGACGCCCAACGAGAGGGCTACGGTGGCGCAGACGATGGCGTCCTCAATGCTGGCGTCGTCGATGAAGGGAATGCTGAACCAGCTTTCCTCACCACCTTTATAAATATAGGTAACGGTTGTAGCCGTTTCCTTCTTTTCTACTGACTTGATATACATCGGTGCCTTCTTGTCCTTGGCCGACCAGCAGAGGCACTCGCCGTGATAGTCGCTCGACGCGATGATGCGGCTGACCAGTTCGTCGTCGGCGTTGTAGACGATGGTCTGGGCGTCGTGGAAGAGGATGAGCTTCTCGCGGCATTTCTGCTCCATCGACTCGAAGTTCTCCTGATGGGCGGCACCGAGGTTGGTCAGCACGGCGATGGTCGGCTGAATGATGTCGCGCAGGGCCAGCATCTCACCTGGCTGACTGATGCCGGCTTCGAAGATACCCACCTGCGTATCGGCGTTCATGAGCCACACGGAGAGGGGCACACCAATCTGCGAGTTATAGCTGCGTGGTGAGCGGGTGACGTAGGTATCGGGCGACAGCACCTGATAGAGCCATTCCTTGACGATGGTCTTACCGTTGGAGCCAGTGATGCCGACGATGGGGATATTGAACTCGTCGCGGTGGCGCTCAGCCAGCCGTTGCAATGCCTCGAGGCTGTCGGTCACACGGAGGAAGTTGGCCTCCGGATAGAGCGTGTCGTAACCCTGCGGTAGGTCGGTAACGACGAAGTTACGCACCCCACGGCGGTACAGCTCAGGGATGTAGTTGTGGCCGTCGTTGCGGTCAGACTTCAATGCGAAGAACAGGGTCTCCTCGGGGAAACACAGTGAACGGCTATCGGTTAGCAAAAAGCCGATGTTGGCATCATGGCGGCCATAGCGTCGGGCGCCGATGAGCGTAGTAACTTTCTCAATGGTATAAGTCATTTCTGTTACTTTATAATTTTACTGCAAAGTTAGTGCAAACGAGAGGAATAGCAAAGAAAAAGCTCGTCTTTTTCTTGGACATTACCGAGTGAAGCCTAACTTCATGCAAAGCATAGAGTAGTGCAAACGAGAGTAATGTCCAACTTTTGAGAATAATAAGCTCAACGCCATGCAATAACTACGTTTGCCATTGCGTTATCCAAAAAAACATGAGGTTATTCGATATAGACATGAAAAGGATTATTCTGTCTTTGGCCATTGCGGCATGCGCTGTCACGGCATCGGGTCAGCCCGAGCGCGGCACATTCTCCATTATCCCGCGTGTGGGTGTTGCCATTGCCAACATCAGCAATGAGAGTTTCGTGTATGATGAAAAGTTCTCATCGAGTACAGGAAAGTACCGCGAGGGGCTGACCGCTGGCATTGACGTGCAATACCAAGCCTCCGACATGCTCGCTTACTCGTTGGGCATCAGCTATACAAGGCAAGGCTGCAAATATGATGACAGCGACCTAAGCACCGCCACCGCCGGCAACTATACGGGTTACAGCAACGTGCGCAACAACCTCGACTATCTCAGCGTGCCGCTCGTGGGACATCTATATTTCGCACCAGGACTTTCGCTAAACGCAGGTGTCCAAGTTGGATTTTTGTTGCGCAGTAAACTTTCACTTGACAAGGCCGACCTCACCGTCAACAAAGACGGCAGCTACACCTTCACCAGCGAGGCACAACATGTGGAAAGCAGCTCCATGAATCTTAATAAGAAAGTGGATTTCTCTATTCCCGTCGGTCTGTCGTTCGAATATGCCAACGTCGTCGTTGACCTGCGTTACAACATCGGACTGACAAAAATCTACAAGTCAGTATTGACCGACAATGCTTGTCGGAACAAAGTGTTTGCGCTGACTGTCGGCTACAAGCTCGATTTGTAGATATTTGTGGCTGGTGGCCGGCACCAGGCCGGCCACTACACTGCCACCAAAATGACTACCCAGGATACACCATATTCTCCTCCTTGATGTTCTCAAGCACCTCAGTCAGGAACTTCTTCGCCTCCCACCGAGCCATGGGCAGGTCATGGAGCAGATAATTGCCGCAGTCGCGCGGAGCCGCCCCAGGGATGTCTCCCTCGAAGTTGGCAATGAAAGCAAAGGTGCGACGCATGAGGCCAACGATGTCTTTTGGCTCCAAATCGCCCCTCAGCAGCAGGTAGTTGCCTGTCAGGCAGCCCATCGGACCCCAATAAATGACGCGGTCTTTCCACTCCTCATCGTTACGGAGGAAAGTAGCGGCCAAATGCTCAATGGTGTGCAAGGCACCCGGATGGACGACCGGCTCGCGGTTGGGCTCCTTCATCCGAATGTCAAAGGTAGTGACCGTCTCACCGCCCACTTCGTCTTTTCTTGAGACATAGATGCCACGCAACAGTTTCTCGTGATTGATGGTAAAGCTTGGAATTTTATTCATGTTTGTATAATTACTAATGTCTGTTTCGCTATCTTCTAAAGGATGATTAAAGCAGGCTTCATTATTTTTACGCTCTGCCTCACCCATAGTCAAAGTCTGCAGGAAGTTGCGCGTCACCTCAAAGCTACCCTCTGCCATGCGGTCCCAGAAGTCGAAATACTGCGCGGCATTGGTATCTTTCAGCGGAACGTCGCTGATGATGCGGAAGGAAATAAACGGAATGCCATAGACATAGCACGTCTGCGCTATCGAGCAGCTTTCCATATCGACAGCCTCTGCCTCGGGGAAATGTCCCAGCACCTCACGCATTTTCTCACGTGAATCAACAAACCAGTCGCCGCTCACGGTGAGGCCGGCCTTGATCTGCTGCCCCTCGGGCATCGTCACTGACAGCGCTCGATCGACGAGTTCATGCGGGGCGTCATAACGCTCAGGCATGCCCATCACCTGGCCATAGGCCACATTGTCGCCACAATAGGCATCATGATACACACACGACGAGGCCACGACGACATCCAAGGGGTTAAGCCACACGTCGGCTCCGCCCGCGCATCCCGTCGAGATGATGAGGTCGGGATGATAGAGATTAATCATCTCCACCGCGCCGATGGCCGAATTGACTTTACCAATGCCGCATTGCTGCATGATGATTTCGTTGTCCTCAATACGGCCGATGACGAAAGTCTTGTGGTGACAACTCTCCTCGCGGGGTGTGTCAAGCAGCGTGCGAAGCTCGGCAAACTCCTTGTCCATGGCCACGATTATTCCTATCCTTTTGTTTGTCATATATTAATCTGAGCACTTTAATCTATCTGCAAAATTAAAAAAAACTATCCACAAATATTGTTTTAACGCTTATTTTCAATGGTTGAATGAAAAAATAATTAACTTTGTAGGCTATAATAAGAAGAATACAAAAAAGACAATCATCGAATGAGAACATTGAAGAGCTGGCTGCCCGACATCATCGCTGTCGTGTTGTTTGCCATTATTTCGTTTGCCTATTTCATGCCGGCTGACTTCGAGGGCCGCATCCTCTACCAGCATGACTCACAGGCTGGTGTCGGCGCAGGAATGGAATCTATGACCTACCAGGAGAAAACCGGGGAGAAGACATGGTGGACCAACGCCCTTTTCAGCGGTATGCCCAACTATCAAGTTTCACCGTCGTATAAATCAACCTCTTTTCTTTCGACCCTCACCACGATCTACCATCTCGGTCTTCCGGGTTACGTATGGCTGCTGTTTGCCTACCTGCTCGGCTTCTACATTCTTCTTCGTGCTTACGACTTTAAAGCCCACCTTGCGGCGTTGGGTGCCATAACGTGGGCATTCTCAAGCTATTTTCTCATCATCATCGCCGCAGGCCACATCTGGAAAGTGATGGCTCTGGCCTATCTCCCGCCTATGATTGGCGGCATCGTGCTTGCTTTCCGCGGCAAATATTTGTGGGGCTTCGTCGTCACTGCCCTCTTCTCCGGCTTCGAGGTGCTGGCCAATCATGTGCAGATGACCTACTACTATCTTTTCATCATCTTGTTCATGCTTCTGGCCTGGCTTTTCAATGCAGTGCGCAACCATCAGCTGAAAAGCTTTTTCAAGGCCGCGGGTGTGGCAGCATGTGCTGGGCTCATAGGCATCTGCCTCAACATCTCCAACCTCTATCACACGTGGGAATACTCAAAGCAGAGCATGCGCGGAAAGAGCGAGCTGGTGAAGAAGAACACAGCCAACCAAACATCAAGCGGGCTCGACCGCGACTACATCACCCAGTGGAGCTACGGCATCGGTGAGACCTGGACGCTGCTCATTCCCAATACGAAGGGCGGCACGAGTGGCGAGCCACTGTCGCACAGCAAGGCCGCCATGGAAAAGGCTGACCCCAACGTCTCACAGATGCTTCCGGGCATCTACGACGCCATTCCGCAATACTTCGGCACGCAGCCCATGACGAGCGGCCCTGTTTATGTAGGCGCATTCGTGCTGCTGCTGTTCTTCCTCGGACTGTTTATTGTCAAGGGCCCCATGAAATGGGCACTCCTGGCCGCTACCATACTGAGCATTCTGCTTTCGTGGGGCCGCAACTTCATGGGCTTCACCAACTTCTTCATCGACCACATCCCAATGTACGCCAAGTTCCGCACGGTGTCCTCCATTCTCGTCATCGCTGAGTTTACCATTCCACTGCTGGCGATGATGGCATTGAAAAAAGTGATTGATGAGCCCGATATCTTAAAGAACAAGAAGAAGTGGGTGTGGACGAGCTTCGCACTGACCGGCGGCTTCTGCCTGTTGTTTGCCGTGCTGCCCGACCTCTTCTTCGACTTCCACGGCCAGACTGAGGGCCAGATGCTCCACTCTATCCAGGGCATGACGCCAGAGGCCTTCAACCAAATCAGCGGCAACCTCGCTGCCATGCACCGTGCCATGTTCACGTCAGACTGCTGGCGGTCGCTCATCATCATCATCATCGGCATGGCCATACTGCTACTCTTCAGCAGAAAAATGCTCAACGAGAAGCTCGTGGTGGGCTGCATTGCCCTGCTCTGTCTCATCGACATGTGGCAGGTTGACAAGCGCTATCTCAACGACGGCATGTTCGTAGAGAAGAGCGTGCGTGACAACAAACAGCCAATGACGGCTACCGACCAGCAGATACTGCGCGACAAGAGCCTCGACTACCGCGTGCTGAACCTTGCCTCCAACACGTTCAACGAAAACGAGACATCATACTACCACAAGAGCATCGGCGGATACCATCCCGCCAAGCTTCGCCGCTACAATGAGCTCATTGAGTATTACATAGAGCCGGAGATGCGCCGCATGATGCCAGCCATTGCACAGGCCGGCGGCGACATGACGAAAGTCAACGGCGACTCCATCTATCCCGTACTCAACATGCTCAACGCCAAATATTTCATCCTGCCACTGCAGAACAACCAGACCGTGCCACTGCAAAATCCCTACGTCAACGGCAACGCATGGTTTGTAAACAAGCTGACCTACGTCAACAATGCCAACCAAGAGATTGACGCCCTCGGCAAACTCGACCTTAAGCATGAGGCAGTGGCCGACCAGCAGTTTGAGAGCCAGCTGGGCAAGGCTGCCCAACAAGACGGCACCTCGATGGTCACCATCAAGAGCTATGAGCCCAACCACCTCGTCTATGAGGCCAACAGCGACAAGGGCGGCGTGCTGGTATTCTCTGAGATTTACTATCCCGAGTGGACGGCAACCGTCGATGGACATAAGGTGGATATAGGCCGCGTCAACTACGTGCTGCGCGCCATCAACGTCAAGCCTGGAAAACATGAGGTGGTACTCGACTTCCACCCTGCCTCCATCCGCACCACGGAGGGCATAGCCTACGCATCCTACGGATTGTTGGCCGTGCTCGTCGCCTTAGGCATCTTCTTTGAGAGGCGCAAGCAAAAGCAGGCTGGAGCTGGGAAACAAGACAAATAACATTGTAAGGCACTCATTCAAATGAATATAAAATCATACCGATGGGCAGCAATGCTCATCGGCATATTCAGTCTGCTCTTTTCATCAGAGACCAAAGCGTCAAACGCCGGAGAGGCTCACGCCATGTTTCAAAAAGCCTGGAACATGGCCATGGGGCCAAACGGTTGCTCTTTAGGCTACTCCGTCAATATCATCGGCATTTACAAGACGCAGGGCAATATCGTCATCAAGGGTAAGAAACAGCACTTTGCGGAGAAACGCTACTGTGCTTGGAACGACGGCAAGAAGTTGTATTCCGTCGATTTGAAGAAGAAAAAGGTTGAGCTCCACAATCCGCTGTCGCCCAACCGCGACAAGTATCAGTCGAAGTTCACATTCAAGCCCGAGGATTACAACTATTCCTGGAGTAATGAGAAAGAGGGCATCGTCATCGCCCTCGACGCCAAGAAAGACGCCGCCAGCAGTGTTAGGCACGCAAAGGTAGTGCTCGACCGCAAGACCCACTACCCCATCATGCTACACATCAAGGTGGCATTCTTTTGGACAAAAGTTTATATTTACAACTTCAGGCCGGGCAACATCAATGACAACGTTTTCGTCTTTCCTGCCTCGAAGTTCAAGAATTTCAAGTTCAAGAACTGCTGGCCCGACTGAGCCTCACGCATCATCGGCAAGGCATAAAGCATCCTACCGTACAATGGCGCAAGCGGTCAGTGGTTGCTCTCACGCTGCCTGACGGCCTCAAAGAGCAGAATGGCAGCCGACACCGAAACGTTGAGCGAGTCGAGACGACCAAGCATCGGAATGCGTATATGCGCATCGGCAGCCTGCCGCCAGACGTCAGTCAGCCCTGTTGATTCGGTACCCATGACGATTGCCGTGGGCTTTCGCATGTCGGTATCGTAATACAGACTGGAGTCCTGCAGCTGTGCGGTGAGAATTTGAATATGTCGCTGCTTGAGGAACGCAATGCAGTCGCTTGACGAGCAGGCCACAGTAGGAACCGTGAAGACAGCGCCAATGCTGCTGCGGATAAGATTGGGGTTGTAGAGGTCAGTCAAAGGGTCACAGACGATTACCGCGTCGGCCGCCGAAGCGTCGGCACTGCGCAGCACGGCTCCGAGGTTTCCAGGCTTTTCCACACTCTCAAGCACCATCAGCAGCGGCGAGGCCGAAAGCCTCAGACCATCGAGCGTCTGCCGTCTGGCCTTCATCACGCCCACCACGCCCTCTGTGGTACCACGACAGGCCAGGCGCTCATAGACTTTTGGCGTGACCTCGTAGCTCTCCACACGGCGTGCGAGTGATAAAACATCAGCGGCACCCTCGTAAGCCGACAGAATGTCGCGGCAATAATATACAGCCTCGGGCTCGAAGCCGGCTTCAACACAATGCAACAACTCACGGACACCCTCAACGATGAAGCGGCCCATGCGACGACGCTCGGCCGACTTCTGCTGCAAGAGTACCACCTGCTTCACCTTGGCGTTCTGCGTACTCGAAATCATCTGACTTGTTTTCATCGTCAACAAAATTACAATAAAAGTAACGGCCAACCAAATATTTTGCTAATTTTGCGTTAGATAATTCATCATTCATTTCAGGTTATGTCCTACACTTACAAATATCCGAGGCCGGCACTGACGGCCGACGCCGTTGTCTTCGCCAAAGACGGTGACTGCTTCAAAGTGTTGCTTGTCGAGCGCAAATACGCCCCCTGCAAGGGTTGCTGGGCTTTTCCCGGCGGCTTTATGAATATGAATGAGACGACAGAGCAGGCCGCCCGTCGCGAGCTTTATGAGGAAACCGGCATCAAAGTGGGTGCCATGAGGCAGGTGGGAGCCTATTCCAAGGTTGACCGCGACCCGCGCGGCCGCGTCATCACCGTTGCCTACGCGGCTGTAACAGACCATCCTATCCCAGCAAAAGGGGCCGACGACGCGGCCCGCGCCCAATGGATTGACATAAGAGCGTTGCCCGCCTTGGCTTTCGACCACGACGAAATACTGCGCGACGCGGCGCGGCTCATGGCCATTGACGGACTGTCACCCACCAATTCTCCGTCGAATAACCAATAATACGCAACGCAATGGAATTCAGCACAAAGGTAGAGATAAAGCCCGCAGACTGGCGCATCGCGCCCTGCGAGCGCATGCTCTTCATCGGTTCTTGCTTTGCCGACAACATCGGTCAGCGCTTCGTGGCCGACAAGTTCCGCGCCACGGTCAACCCCTACGGCGTGATGTACAACCCCGCCAGCATCCTGCATACGGTGGAACGCTTGATTGAAAGCCATGCCATGCCGTTTGCCGCCGATGAGCAAGGCACGGCAGTCTTCACTTTAGGCACCAACCACGTGTATATACTCAAGTCCACGGAAGAGATTGTAGATAACTGCAACAAACAGCCGCAGCGGCTTTTCCGTGAGGAGAAGTTATCTATTGAGCAATGCGCCGGATATCTGCGCCAGGCCGTCCTGCTCATCCACCGGCACTATCCCAAGGTACGCTTTGTGCTGACCGTTTCTCCCATCCGCTACCGCAAGTATGGCTACCATGGCTCACAACTGTCCAAGGCCACCCTGCTGCTGGCAGTGGACAGGGTCATTGCCGAATGCAATGCCAGACAGGTGGACAACGCGCTGTCCGCAGACGCAAAGCCAACGGCATCTCCAAGCACACAACAGCCGGCATTGACCGTTGATTACTTCCCCTCTTATGAGATAGTCAACGACGAGTTGCGCGACTACCGCTTCTACCAGCCCGACATGCTACATCCCACTGCCCAGGCTGTCGATTACATTTACGAAAAGTTCAGTTCGGCTTATTTCAGCCCCGACACTTTCCGCTTCCTCGAAGCCTGGGAACCCATCCGTGAAGCATTATGCCATCGTCCACTCCACCCTGATTCTGAGGCCTATAGGCTGTTTAAGGCTAAAACGGAAGAACAACTGCAAGCACTCAGAGACCGCTATCCCATGATGGGAGAATGACGCAACACATCATTAATCGAGCTGCATCCAACTGCGATAAAATCTATCGCAGCGAGATTTAAGCCAAGGCGGAGTTCCTTTTTCCGCTTGGCATAGCCCATGCCATTGCTGCGACCCGTCAGCTCTTTCAAGCGGCGACGCATCCCGGCTTTGGTCTTTGGGTGTACCGCCAGAAGGCACCTGCCCTTGTTGATGTAGAATGAGTAACCGAGGTACTTTACCCCACGGACATAGGAGACTACAGTCTTTGTCTTGAGGCGATGTTTTCTGCATTCTTTCCTGCATACGGTAACTTTCAATTACTGTCGTTTAATTAAGGTTCGGTCCTTCGACGCACGTGTCACTA
>ONAR01000005.1 GCA_900315835.1 uncultured Prevotella sp. | reverse complement strand
ACGCTCTTGCCGATGCTGCCGTCCATCATCCAACCGCCGTGGCCCTTGGCCTGGTCGGGGACAATGATGTTGCCGTCGTTGTCGACGTCGCCTGCCCTGGTGAGCGTGCTCTCATAGCGTGTGCAGGGCGAGAAGCTCAGATAGATGCGGTCATACCAGTTGGCGTTGAGGTCGATGTACCATCCGCTCTGGTGGAAACTCAGACCGAGGCTTGTGGCGGTGAGCGGCGTGCCGTTGTCGCGCATGCCCTTGGTCATCACCTGGTCGGCGGCGCCATTGGAGCCGTCGTTGTAGGTGGCTTTGGTCGAACTCAGATAGATGAGGTTGGCGTTGTTGGTGTATTTGGCATCGCTGATGGTGCCGAGGGCCTTGAAGTCGAGGAATGAGGTGAGCTTCACCCGCGCACCGCCTTCAACGCCGTAGTAGCTCTTCTTGATGCCTGTCATCGACACGTAAGAGAACGAGTTGATGTCGTCGAAGTAGAAGTTCTGCCACTCGGTGCCGTGGTTGATGTTGCTGTAGTAGGCGTTGACGTTGAAGTGCAGCCAGTTGTTCTGGTACTGGTAACCGAGCTCAGACGAGAACACGCGCTCGCTCGTGAGGTTGGCCACGAAGTCGTTGTTCATCTCCGGGGCGACGAAGGCCGTGCTGGCCTGCGGGGCACGGTGCTCGTAGCCGAGGCCGATGGTGAACACCTGGCCTGAGCCCAGGTCGATGTTGGCACCGAACTTCATACCTCCCGAGAGGAACTTGGCCAGCTTGCTGTGGCCGTAGCTGTTGTCGGCGAACATGCCGTTGCGCATGTAGCCCTTGCGGCGCATGTCGTCGTAGTTGAGGCGGCCTGCCAGGAAGTAATGCACGTTGCCGAAGTCCTCGGTGTAGGTGGCCCAGAGGTTGGCCTTGCGCACCTCAATCTGGTAGTCGTAGCCGAACTTGTCGCCTTCGCCCACAATGCCGTTGGGGTTGTTGAGGTCGTACTGCACGCGCGGGTCGCTGATGCCGTAGGTGCCGAGGGCATAGGTGTTGATGTTGTGGTAATAATATCCGCCGAGCAAGTCGTCCATTTTCTGGTAGTGGCGGCCGCGGTTCTGTCCGAGGATGAGGCCGCCGGTGAGAATCTGCTTGTCCGAGAGCTGGGCTTTGATGGTCGAGGCCAGGTTGAACATCAGCGCGTTGTTGTACTTGGCCTGGATGTAGTAGAGGGCATCGCCGCCGCTGCGGTTCTGGTTGCGGTTGGCGGCATAGAGCTGGTCGAAGTCAATCTGGCGGTTGGCCTTGGTCTGCCACCAGTCAACGGCGCGCTGCCACTGGGCCAGTGTAAACTCATTGTTGCGCACGTCGCCGTCCCACACCTCGTAGTAGCTGCTCGGCATGTTCTTCCAGTAGTCGGGCTGCGGGTTCTCGGCGTTGCTGTAGTTGAGCTTTGTGCTCTTGTACATGCTGTACTTGCCGAAGGCCGACGTGGTAAGCGTCACCTTGTCGGTGATGTCCCAGTCCCAGGTAAGGATGGCCGAGGGAGCGAAGTCGTTCACCACGCGCGAGTTGCGCTTCTTGCCGTTCTGGTAGCCCCAGTAGGGATTGTAGTAATAGTCGTTGGCGAGCCAGTAGGCCTCGTCGGTCGAGGCGCCCTGCGTGGAGCGCTCGGTGGGGTTGCCCCATGTGGTGAACGAGAGCGAGTGGCCGTTGGTCCATTTCTTCTGGAAGCCGAGGAAGTAGCTGAGGGCGTTGTAGAACGTGCCCTCGACATAGCCGCGCTCGGCCCAGCGGTAGGTCAGGCCTCCGGCGAAGGCCCATCCGCGGTCGTTGAAGCCGGAGGCGTAGGTGTACATGCCGCGCAGCGTGTAGTTACGGTTGGCGGCGCCGAGCGACAGGTAGTTGCCCGTCTGCATGCTGCCGGCGCGGAAGTCGTAGTCGTTGCTGCCGGCCATGTCGGGCATGGCGAAACTGTTGCTCTCAAACGGCATTGAATAGTCGACGTTGCGCGTGAAGCGGTTCAAACCGCCGACGGTGGAGAAGCGGAACTGACCCGACTCCATGTCGTTCTGAGGCGCACCGTTGATGAATACACTGTTGTACTTTTGGTTGAAAGCACGATAGCGGAAACGCGTAGGAGAGAAAAGGTAGCCTACTTCAGAAGCGTAAACATTGGTGTTGGAATGGACAATGGTCACGTTTTGGCTCATGTCATCGTCCTCGCCCAATTGTGCTTCGGTGAAGGTAAAGGCGGCCTCCCCAATGTTGATGGAGTCCCCCTGAGCAAACGTAACCGAAACAGAGCTTAATGCGGCCAAGGCCATGATAAGCTTTTTCTGCATAGTCTAATGGGTTAAAATGATTATAAGTACGTGCAAAGATAAGCAGAATTTTCTTGGTTAACAAACATTTAATATTATTTTTTTGTTTAAATGTGGTGATAATTCAAATATAATTACGACATTTGCAGGAAATAAAGATTCTATCGATGAAAAAGCATCTCTTACTCCTCATCGCGCTGCTGGCAATGTGTCTGACGGCCGGCGCGCAACAGCGGAAGTTGAACGTCTACGGCGTGGGCTTCTACAACCTTGAGAACCTCTTCGATACCTGCCACGACGCGGGTAAGAACGACTACGAGTTTCTGCCCAAAGGCTCCTATCGCTGGAACGGCATGAAATACACTCACAAGCTGCACAACTTGGCACAGGCGTTGGGTGACATGGGCACCAATGTGCTGAAGGGTGTGGGCTGCGCCGTTATCGGTGTGAGTGAGGTGGAGAACGACCGCGTGCTTGCCGACCTCTGCGAACAGCCGTCGCTGAAGGCGCGTGGCTTTAAGTTCTGCCATGTCGAGGGTCCCGACCGCCGCGGCGTTGACTGCGGATTGCTCTACAACCCGTCACTGTTCAAGGTGCTCGACGTGAGGCTCTATCCTTACGTCCCCACCGCAAAGCAGGGTGACAACTACCGCACCCGCGGGTTCCTGGCTGTGAGCGGCGAGCTGGGCGGCGACCACGTGACCTTTATCGTGTGCCACCTGCCGAGCCGCTTCGCCGGCCCTTACTACCGTGAGGTGGGCGCCGAACAGGCTGCGGCCGTGAAGAACCGCATCCTGGCCAAGGACAAGAACTGCAAGGTGTTCGTAATGGGTGATATGAACGACGACCCTACCGACAAGAGCATCAGCGAGAAACTCTCGGGTAAGCCGGAAATCAGCGAGGTGGGGAAGGACGACATGTACAACCCCTGGTACAACATTCTGGTGAAGAAAGGCACCGGCACCCTGCAGTATCAGGGCTCATGGAACCTCTTCGACCAGATATTGCTCTCGCCCAGCCTGCTCAACAAAGGTGAGCAGAAGGACTTCCGCACGCTCAAATACGTCAAGAAGGAGATTCAGCGCATGCCTTACCTCTTCCAGACCGAAGGCAAGTATAAGGGCAACATGAAGCGCACCACGGCCGGCGGCGTATGGCTCGACGGCTATAGCGACCACCTGCCCGTCGTCGTTTACGTGGCCAAGGAGAGCGGTCGCGACGATAAGGCTGACTTTGATGGTAAGTTGCCCGAACTGACCGAGACCGAGCAGCAGTTCCTCGACAAGTGCGCCGAGGAACTGAAGGGCTATATCGCCAAAGATAAGGAGGCGAAATGACGGAGCAACCGGTGGAGACGCATCCCTTTGCGCCATTCCTGCCGACGAATGCCAAGCTGTTGATGCTCGGCACCTTTCCGCCGGCACCGAAGCGTTGGTGCATGCAGTGGTATTACCCCAACTACACCAACGACATGTGGCGCATCATGGGGCTGATCTTCTTTGGCGACAAGCTGCACTTCGTCGACGAGGCGCATAAGACTTACCGTCTTGACGCCATCAAGGCGATGATGAGCGAAAAGGGCATTGCCATCTTCGACACCTGCCTGCGTATACGCCGCACCACGGGAACGGCGGCCGACAAGGACCTGGAGGTGGTGGAGCAAGCCGACCTTGACGCGATGCTCCGTGCGCTGCCTGAGTGCCGCGGTGTGGTGGCGGCCGGACAGCTGGCTACGACGCTCTTTGCCCAGCACTATGGACTCGACATTAGAAAGATGCGGCTCGGCGAGCATCGCGACTTCACGTTCGAAGGCCGCACCATCAGCCTCTACCGTGAGCCGAGCAGCAGCCGCGCCTATCCCATGAGGGTGGAGCAGAAGGCCGTCTACTACCGCCAGATGTTTGAGAAACTGGGCATAAGGTAGAAGTACGGAAGTCCGGTCGAAAGCTTCAGCAGCTGGTAATTAGGTGTGATTATGCCAATGACAGGACTTCCGGACTTCCGAACTCCCGGACTTCTCTACAATAAAATTAGCAAATAACAAATGGAAAACGACAAAAGCAAGAAAGTGACCATCATCGGCATTGCCGGTGGCACCGGGTCGGGCAAGACCACGGTAGTGAGGAAGATTGTAGAGGCATTGCCGCCGCATTTCGTGGCCGTCGTGCCGTTGGACTCTTATTACAACGATACGACAGGGCTGACCGACGAGGAGCGGAAGGCCATCAACTTCGACCATCCCGACGCCTTCGACTGGAAGTTGCTCATCAAGCAGATCAATGAGCTGCGTGAGGGCCGCGCCATTGAGCAGCCCACCTATTCTTATATCTTGAGCAACCGTCTGCCCGAGACCATCCACGTCGAGCCGAAGCCCGTCATCATCATCGAGGGCATCATGACGCTCATCAACAAGCGGCTGCGCGAGATGATGGACCTGAAGATCTTCGTCGACTGTGACTCCGACGAGCGGCTCATCCGCAACATCCAGCGCGACACCATTGACCGCGGCCGTACGGTGTCAATGGTCGTCGACCGCTATCTGAAGGTGCTCAAGCCCATGCATGAGCAGTTTATTGAGCCCACGAAGCGCTATGCCGACGTCATCATCCCGCAGGGTGGCGAGAATGTCAAGGGCATCGGCATGCTCACCAACTACATCAAGACTTTGGTTCCTGCAAAGTAGCGTTGCCGTCGGTAGTGTCGGCAGACGCGTCAGCGGTAGTGTCGGCAGCAGTGTTGTCGGCCGTTACTTCTTCCGCCGTGGCGGTGCCGTCATTGGTGCTGTTGGCGGTGAGGAAACGTTTGCGGCAGTGGTGAATCATGAGGCTGTTGATGATTTCCACCACGCCATAGACCATCAAGCACCAGCCCAGTATCAACAGCGGCATCGTGGCCATGAGCGCCGGCTTAATGACGGCGATCAGACCGATGACCAGCAACAGGGCGGGGCAGACCCACCAGAAGAAGCCGATGTGGGCAAAGCGCGTGGCGATGGTGAGGTTGTAGAACTGGTTGATGGCGCCAAGGATGATGATGGCGCCTAAGACATACGTCAGTCCGTTGACAAACGTGTTGGGCATCAGCGCTAAAATGGCGCCGAGGATGGCGCTGCCAATACCCACAATGGGGAAGTTGGGCTTCGACTGCTTGATGAGCCGACCCTGTGCGTCGTAGAGGTCGAATACGTCGCCACTGCCGTCGCCAGCGCTCTTGCGCTTGGCCGAGAGGTAGGTAAGGCAGCTGACCAGACCGGAGATGAAAAACAGAATACCCACGACAATGGTCATGCCGGTGACGGCTTGGTCGCGGTATTTTACCAGCAATGCGCCGACAATGATGGCGCATAAGGCACGGAAGATGGAACTTTGAAATACCTTCATAGGAATATCTTCATGGTGATGAATGTATGATGCAAAGATAGTCTTTTCCGTTTAATTATAGGATGTTTTCGGATAAAAATATTAATCATAGCAAGGTAAAGAAAGCTCAGAATAACAATATTGCAATGACAAAGTTGTATTTAGTGCGTCACGGTGAGACCGTGGCCAACAAGGCCCAGATACTTCAGGGCCATCAGGGAGGAGAGTTGAACGACACAGGCAAGGCGCAGGCCCGTGAGGTGGCAGAGAAGATGAAGGATGCGCCAATCGACGTTTTTGTGGCCAGCGACCTGCATCGCGCCATCCAGACCTGCGCCATCATTGCCGCACCTCATGGGGTGGGTGAGCAGGACATCGTGACGACGCCACTGCTGCGTGAGCGCGACTGGGGCGGCTTCATGGGTAAGTATATTCCCGACTTACAGGATGCCGAGTGGCCCGACGATGTGGAGACGCTTGAGCATATGAAAAGCCGCGCCAGGAATTTCCTGACGTGGCTTAAGGTGACTTATCCCGACAAGACTGTGCTTGCCGTTGGGCATGGCATCATCAACAAGGCCATTCAGAGCGTTTATCTCAATAAACCGATGAACGAGATTGTGAAGATGAGCAATGCCGAGATAAGGGTGTTTATGCTGTAGGCTAACCTTGGTATTGGTGCCTTAGGCTTACCTTCTTCCGAAGTGGCCGCCGCCGCTGAAGCCGCCGCCAGTAGAGCCGCCCGACGAACGGGTGCCTGCCGATGAGCCGCTGCTGAAGGAGCTGCCGCCACCGCCGAAGGATCCGCGGTTGCCAAAGCTATGACTACCCGAGTTGGACGGAGCCGAATAGCTGCGGCTGGGAGCCGATGGGGCAGAGAAGCTGCGGGGTGAGCCGCTGTTGCTGCGCGGTGTAAAGGTGCTGCGCGGTGTTACGGTGCTGCCTGAGTTGCTGCCGAAGCTGTTGCCACGGTTGCCGAAGTGACCGCCGCCGGAGAATCCGCTGTTGTCAGGGCGCGTTACCGTGGTGCGGGTGCTGCTCTCACGCGGCATGCCAAAGGAACGGCTGTTGCTCTGCGGGTTAACATTACTCTGCGATCCGTTGCCGAACGTGCGGTTGCGCAGCGGACTGTTGCTGTTGTCGCTTCTCATGTTGCCGAAGGTACGCGTACCGTTGTTGTTGCGCTGGTTGTTAGCCATTGCCGGACCGTTGCCCCACGAGCGTGAGCCGTTGCGGTCTACGCGGAAACCGGTGCCATAGTTGCCACGGTCGAAGCGGTCGCGCATGCCCGGACGAGGACCATCAGGACCAGGACCAGGACCACCCCAGTCGCGGCCACGATACCAACTGCGTCCGCCGTTGTGGTACCAGGAGTGACCACCACGATAGGAAATGACGAAGTCGGGGCAGCCGAAGTAGAAGAAGTCACGATACGGGTAGCGGGCATAGATGCCGAAGTGCCAGAAACCACCGTCCCAGTAAAGCGGACGATAGAAGTAGCTCGCGTCGCAATAGGCGCGGTACTGCCAGCTGCTCAGTATATAATAGAGATCGAGATTACGCTGACGCCAATAGGTGCCGTAGAGGTCGTCGTAGTTATCAATACGCATCAAGTAGTCGAGATTGATCTCAAAGGCGGCTTCATACTGCTCATCTGAGAGGTTGAGCTCATAAGCCATCTTGTCGGTAAGGAACAAGGCCTGGTCGCGCGCCTGCTGGTAACTCATGGCCGAAACGCTGGTTGCCATCACGAAAAGCGCTGTGAGTACAAATACAAACCGTTTCATAGTTATAATGCTTTAATGTTTATTTCTGCCGCAAAGTTAAGCATAATGTCGTATGGGGCAAAGGGCTTTTCCCTACCTCGGTGGGGGAAAATCCCTATTTGTATGTAGAGAGATGCGGTAAGGCCGAAATGGGGGCTCATTATGGTTCATGTCACGTCTTTTAACGAGCCTTGTTTGCTTGTTTCGGCAAATAATCGTAACTTTGTAGTTGTAATTTTTATTCCTTAAGGTAGTTTATGTCTTCACGTCTTTTTCTTTCCGTTAGTCTGCTCTTGACGGTGTTGGGTGCGCATGCTCAATACGCATGGCAGTTTGATGACGTGGAGCCGGGTAAGCTGCGCCTGCAGGACAGCCTTCATTATAAGGTGGAGCTGCAGGGCACCTTTTCCAATCATACCACTCCGCTTTGGCTCAATGCCAACCGCTACGGTCTGTCGTCGCTGGAGCGGCGCAATGGCTATCTCAGAGTGCAACTGGAGCGCCCGCTCAGCACCGACTCGGCGCGCCGGTGGGGTATGGGCTATGGCGTGGATGTGGCGGCTGCGTCGCATTTCACCAGTCACATGGTGGTGCAGCAGGCTTTCTTTGAGCTGCGCTGGCTGCACGGCGTATTGACGGTCGGCGCCAAGGACTATCCTATGGAACTCAAGAACAACCGCTTGAGCAGTGGGTCGCAGACCTTGGGCATCAACGCACGCCCCATACCACAGGTGAGGCTTGCCGTGCCGGAGTATTGGACGGTACCCCTGACCAACGGTTGGCTGCATTTCAAGGGTCACATGGCCTATGGCGTCTATACCGACGACGGCTGGCAGCATGACTTCACGCAGCGACAAAGCCGCTACGTCGACCATACGCTCTATCACACTAAGGCTGGCTATCTGATGATTGGCAAGCCGGATGCCTTCTATCCGGTCACCGTCGAGATGGGATTGGAGATGGGGGCACAATTCGGCGGAACGAGCTTCCCGACGGGTGAAAAGGGTAGGGCCTTGCATGCGTCGCGTAGCATTAAGGATTTCTTCCATGTCTTCATTCCTGGTGGCTTTGATATGACCGACGGCGAGTACCACAACGTTGAAGGTAATCAGCTCGGCAGTTGGGTGGCGCGCGTCAGTTATGAGGCCGATGCGTGGAAACTGTCGGTCTACGGCGACCACTTCTTCGAGGACCATTCGCAGATGTTCTTACTCGACTACGACGGATACGGTGAGGGTGATGACTACAACAAAAAGGTGAAGCAACGCTACTTCCTCTACGATTTGAAAGACATCATGCTTGGCGGCGAACTGAACCTTAAGAATGGACGCTGGATCAGCGACATCGTCGTGGAATATCTTTATACGAAATATCAGAGCGGTCCCATCAACCACGACCGTACGCGCAACATCGCTGACCATCTGGCGGGTATCGACAACTATTACAACCACGGTATCTATACCGGTTGGCAGCATTGGGGTCAGGTCATCGGCAATCCGCTCTACCGGTCGCCCATCTACAACAACGACGGTCGTATCTATGTGAGTGACAACCGCTTTGTGGCCTGGCATCTTGGCATCGACGGCCACCCGACCTCGCAGATGGATTACCGTGTGCTGGCCAGTTGGCAGCGTGGCTATGGCACCTACGACATTCCATACACCAAGCCGCGGCACAATGTGAGCTTCATGGCTGAGGCCACCTACCACCTGCCTCACGCCTGGACGGTGAGCTGCGCCTACGGCATGGACTTCGGCAGTATCCTCGGCCATAACGCCGGCTTGCAGCTGACCATATCGAAGTCGGGACTCTTGAAAAAGAAGTCGGGACTCTTGAAAAAATAGACATTGCATGAAAGCAAAGACCATTCTTCTACACTGCAGGGGCGCGCACCCTCTTTCCGTTGTAGCCTTCATCGTGACGGCCTTGGTCGCCACTGCGCTGTCGTCGTGCAGCATCGAGAGCAGCGACAACGGCGACCTCGACGGTTATTGGCATCTGGAGCGCATTGACACCATCGCTACCGCCGGTGTCAATGACCTCAGCGAGCAGCGCCTCTTCTGGTCGGTCAACAACAAGCTGCTGATGCTGCGGGGAGACACCATCTCCTATTTTATGCGCTTCCGGCAGACCGCCGACAGCCTTGTGGTCTTCTCTCCTTATCTGAATGGCGGTCACGAGGATATCGAGGGTGGGGGAGACCACCTGATCAACAATCCCGCCTTGCTTCATCCGTATGGCATCGGTCGACTGGAGGAGCACTTTGTCAAAGAGTCGATGAGCGGCTCGCACATGGTGCTGCGCTCGCCGGAGTTGCGCTTGTATTTCAGAAAATTCTAAAACATTCGTACTATGATAAAGAATATCTTATTCGACATGGGCGGCGTGGTGTTCGTACAGGACTCTGCTGAGGCTTTCCGCCGCTTCCGCGAGGCAGGCATTGATCCCGATTACTACATGGGTGCTTACGGTCAGAAAGATTTCTTCCTCGATTTGGAGGAGGGTAAGATTGACGCCGACGAGTTCTGCCGCCGTATGGCAAAGGCCGCCGGTCGGCCGTCGGTGTCTTGGGATGAGGCACAACACTGTTGGCTTGGATTTAAGAAGGATGTGCCGGTAAAGCGGCTGCACTTTCTCCTCGAGTTGCGTAAACACTACCGTCTTTTCCTGGCCAGCAACACCAATCCGTTTATCATGGCTTACATGCGCAGCAACCAGTTCTGCGCTGACGGTCGGCCGATATCCGACTATTTCAACCATCTGTACTGCAGCTATGAGATAAAGTATTGCAAGCCGAGCGCCGATTTCTTTGAGTATATCCTCCGCGACGCCGGCATGAAGGCCGACGAATGCCTTTTCCTCGACGACAGCCGCAAGAATGTCGAGACCGCTGAAGCCCTCGGTCTCCACGGCTTCCTCGTAGGCCCGGATGAGGATTGGACCGAGCGGCTTAGCAAAGAGCTGGGGGAGAGACAATAGAAGCAATAGATGCTATAGAATCTATAGCTTTAAAGAAAATATACTGGAAACAAAAAATCCCGCAGTTCGAAATGAACTGCGGGATTTTTAACGGAGGGTGGGAGGAGGGACTCGAACCCACGACATTCAGAACCACAATCTGACGCTCTAACCAACTGAACTACGCCCACCGTGTTAATGGCTTTGATTTCAAAGCGAGTGCAAAGTTAGGGAATTTATTTGGTTACGCCAAATAAAACCCTAACTTTTTTACAATCTTTTTTTATTTTGCCGGTTGAGCGGGAGCTACGGGAGCAGCACCCTTTGCGGCGGGAGCACCCTGCTGAGCAGCACCCTTAGCTGCAGGAGCAGCTTGCTGAGCAGGCTGAGCGGCACCGAAGCCCTGCGTATTGGTCGGGTTGGTGGTCTGCGTCTCGGTAGCGGTCTTTTCCAGCACGCTCTCGTCGGTAACGGCCTGAGGAGCGGTGTAGGCGCAGACAATACTGAAGATGACCATGGCAGCGGCCAGACCCCATGTGGCCTTCTCAATGAAGTCGGTGGTCTTGCGCACGCCCATGATGGCGTTGGTAGAAGAGAAGTTGCTGGCGAGGCCGCCTCCCTTTGACTCCTGGATGAGCACGATGAAGATCATCAGCAACGATGCCAGGCAGATAAGTGCAATGAACAAATAGTACATAATGTTTATTTTTATTTATTGTTTTTATTATTCAATATCAGTTTCTCGAGAAAGCGGCATTGGTCGGCGACGTAGGCGTTCTTCTTCGGATATTTCGCGTCGAGGCGCTGGATAATCTCAAGGGCTTTCTCATACCGGCCCTGCTTGATGTAGATTTTGGCCAGCGTCCCGGTGAAGTAGCTCTCGTTGCTGTCGCTTTCCTCTTCGGCCGTCTCCTCCATATCCGGTGTGTATTCCGGTTCGTCTTTGAGTTGGATTTTCTTTCCCGACTCGTTGTTGATGAAGTCGTCGATGAGGTTCTGGCCCTTCATCTGCGGCGCGTGCTCGTTTTGCTCTTTCTCCTCCTCGCTCTCAGTCTCCAGCAGATACGACACATAGTCGATGGCGGCGTCGGCGGGTGTGGGTTTGCGTTTCTTTCCTTTCTTCTCTTTGTCATGCTCGCTCTCATCCTCGGGGATGGACTGCAGGAAGTTGTCGATGAGCGAGATGGTGCGGTCGCCCTGCTTGTCGGCCGGCTGCGGTTCGGCTTCACGCTTCTCCGGTTTCGGCAACTGATAGTGGGCTGACTCCACGAGGTTGAAGATCACCTTGCGGTCGGTGATGTAGAGCGCTGCATCGCGCAACTCCTCATTGAACGAGGGGTCGTGGAGCAGGTAGAGGTTTTGCAGCAGCAACAGTCTGACCGTCTGGTAATACGGATAAAGCGCCAACAGACTGCGAAAGTCGTAAAGCGTCTCGCGGTCCATGTCCTCGGGGTGATTGATATAGTGCGCTACATCCATAGTTGCCGGTTGCTTGTTTACCAGTTGGCCACAGTGGCGTTGAAGATCTGGTCGGTGAGGTCCTTGCACATCTGCGTGACCAGCTCTTCCTGAACGCTGGCCAGACTCTGCGTGGTCTCGTAGGTCTGCGTGGCCGTGAACGACCGCTCAAAGTCTTCCTTGTGGTTGACGTTGTTGGTGAACTTCACGTTGACCGTCATCGACAGCTCGGTCTGTGCGGAATAGCCCTCGCTCGACACCGATTTGTTGCGCTGCGAGTATTGCGTGATCTCTCCCTGAATGACGAGGTCGCCATTGCGCCTCACCTGTTGCAGACGGGTGTGGTTGGCAAACACGTCTTTGAGCTGGTTGTTGAACAACGGCCCCATGGGTCCCCACACGTAGCTGCTGCGGATGGGGAAATCGACAATCTGTATGGTCTTCGTCTTGGAGTAGTCGATGCTTGCTCCGTTGAAGCCATACTTCACGCTGCATGCCGACAGCAGCACGAGGCATACTGCGGTGAGCGTCATTGCCAGTCTCTTATTGGTCAAGACCATACTGCTTGATTCTTCTGTACAGCGTGCGGTCGGAAATGCCCAGTTCCTGGGCGGCTTTCTTCCGGTTGCCGTTATTTCGTTCGAGTGCTTTCTCCACCATCTGCTTGCCCAAGTCGTTGAGGTTGAGGCTCATCGGCTCTTCGTTGTCTTTGATTTCCTCGGCCACGGCGTCTTGCGGGGTGGCTTGCTCGTAGGTGGATATCGGGTGGTTGGCCTCGATGGCGGGCAGTTGGGTGCTTCCCCCGATGTAGGCGCCTTCGAAGCCTGCGGCGCCACGCAGCTTACGGTCGGTATCGAGCTCCTTGCGCAAGTTGTTCATGTCGCGCCGGAGGTCGGCCACATTGCCGCGCAGTTCGTAGAGAATCTTATAGAGTATCTCGCGCTCGCTCTCGTAGGAGTGCTGTCCGGGCTTGCTGATGGTAGCCAGCTCGGTGGAGTCGGGGTCATCGGGGATGAACCGCTTCAGCGTCTCGGCGTCAATCTCGCGCTTCTCGCTCAGCACCGACATCTGTTCGGTGATGTTCTTCAGCTGTCTGACGTTGCCGGGCCATTTGTAGTGGAGCATGAGCTGCTTGGCGTCGTCGGTGAGCGTTATCTTGGGCAGATGATATTTCTCTCCCATGAGCATGGCGAAGAGGCGGAACAACAGCAGGATGTCGTTGCCACGGTCGCGCAGTGGCGGCATCTGGATGGGGATGGTGTTGAGGCGGTAGTACAGATCCTCGCGGAACCGTCCCTCAGCGATGGCTTTCCGCATGTTGACGTTGGTGGCGGCGACGATGCGCACGTCGGTCTTGCGAATCTCCTGACCGCCGACGCGGATGTATTCGCCTGTCTCCAGCACACGCAGCAGTCGCGCTTGCGTAGCCATCGGTAGCTCACCCACCTCGTCGAGGAAGATGGTGCCTTTGTTGGCCACACCAAAGTAGCCGTCGGCCTCACCCACAGCACCCGTAAACGAGCCTTTCTCATGTCCGAAAAGCTCGCTGTCGATGGTACCCTCAGGGATAGACCCACAGTTGATGGCAAAGTATTTCTCGCGGCGGCGCGGTGAGTTGTCGTGGATGACGCGTGGGATAATCTCCTTACCCACACCGCTTTCGCCCACGATGAGCACGCTCAGGTCGGTAGGAGCCACCTGTAGAGCGATGTCCAAGGCGCGGTTCAGCCCTTCGCTGTTGCCAACAATGTTGTAGCGTTGTTTGATGCGTTGTAGCTCTGCTGTATTCATTGGGTGACAAAATTACATATTTTTTTTGAGATGTCTGCAATTTTGGCAGAAAAAGATAGGGCTGCAACGAAAATAACCTTCAAGCGCCCTTCCCAACCCTCCCAAGGGAGGGAGAAGCACTGCATGGTATTAGTGTAGTGGCCGTGCCTTGTGCCGGCCACCACCCGCATCGCGATACCATAGCTATCGAGTCGCGATACCATAGCTATCGCAGTGCGATACCATAGCTATCGCAGTGCGATACCATAGCTATCGCGGTGCGATACCATAGCTATCGCGGTGCGATACCATAGCTATCGCGAATCAATTCTGCCATTTGCGGTAATGTTTGCGGTAATGTTGCGGTAATGTTTGAGCAGATTTCAAAGAGCTAACGAGCTCTTTATTAAGTGCTTAACCCCTTGCGGTAATTGCGGTAATATCTTTTGCGAAAATCCTATGGGAGAGCGCTACGTTGGGGTGTTTTTGTTTCGTTCGATGCGGATGAGCAGGAGCCCGATGCCCGTCCAAACGAGCTCGCGGATGCGCACGATGAGCGCCACGAAGATGCCTGCGCTGGCCGACATGCCCAGACCGGCTACTGACATGAGGAAGCCACCCTCGCGACCGCCGAGCTGCAAGGGGATGAAGAAAAGCAGGTTGGCGAAGAATGAGGTGAAGGCAAGGATGAGGATGCAGTCGAGATAGTTGGGTGACGGCATGAGCACGAGCAACACGAAATAAATCTCGAGCGCCGAGGCTACGCGGCAACTCAGCTCGAGCAGTACGGCACCAATGAAGTTGAGTGGCCGTTGCCGGTGTAGGGCCGCCGTTTGTTGGTCGATGGTGTCGAGCTGGGCGCGGTGACGCTCCACGAAGGGGCGTGCCCATCGCTTCACCAAGGGCAGGTGGCGCAGCATCGTCATGATGCGGTTGGCCAGACCCTTGCGGTAGCCAGAGATGAAAAACCAAATGCCCAACACGCAGAAGGCGCCGATGGCGGCGAGCATCAGGCCCAGCAGAAACGAGACGCTGTGGGTGAAGATGAACAGTAGAATGCTCAGCGCCCAGAACCAGAAATGGCTGAAGATGTGGGTCATGACGTAGAGGATGACCGACGACGTGGCGCGCTCGGTGCCGATATGCGGCGCCAGTTCCATGATACGGTAAGGCTCGCCGCCCATCAGTCCGCCGGGCGTGGCGTAGTTGAGCGCGAAGCCCGACACGGTGACCTTGTATAGCCACGCCAGCGAGACGGGGTGGCGCACGTTGACCTTAGGCTGGTCGGGGGCGTCGGCCGACTGCTGGCACACACCTTTTATAATAAGGTACCACGAGCAGGTGTTGAACACATACAGCACTGCCCACAGGGCGACAACGGCAAAGAACCAGTATCCCGCATGCTTCAGTCCTGCCCATACCTGGGCATAGTCGAGTTGGGTGAGCATGATGATGAGCACGGTCAACCCAAAGATGAAGAAGCCATTCTGATATTTCTTGCTCACGGGAGTGGGAAATTAGCTGAGGAAGTGATGCCCTGCGGTTGTCATGAAGAGATGAGCTTAAGCTGGCTGTTCAGCCTTCTTCTCGCCCTTGTTGGCGTTGAACGTCTTAGGACCCTTTCCGGTGCCCTCATGCTTCTTGGGGATGGAGAAGCGCACCTTCTCGCTCTCGTCCTTCTTCTCATGATAGAGCTTCGGCAACGGGTTGGCGTAGGGCGCGTCGAAATTGTTGCGGGCGCGGAAGCAGTCGATGGCCTGATAGATGGCGTGGCGGAAACTGTCGGCATTGGCTTTACCTTGTCCGGCTATGTCGTAGCGCGGCGTCAGGTCGGTCGAGGTGCTGATGAGCGGCAGTCCTCCGAGGTAGTGGATGTTGTTGTCGGGATCGACGGCTTTCAGCGGAGCGGCACCTTGGTCGTGATACATGGCGAGGATGGCGTCGAAGGCCGTGAAGTCACCGTTGCCGAAGAACGACTCGGGCTGATAAGGGCCGAACACGCAGGCGCCGGCGTCGGACAACTGCTGGATGGCCGGACAGATGGCCTCCTGCTCCTCCTTGCCGGGGTGGGCGTCGCTGTCGTTGGGGTTGAGGGCCAGCACGGCGATGCGCGGACTCTCAATCTGGAAGTCGCGGCGCAGGGTGGCGTAGAGCAGGGCGAGTTTCTCCACCAGTCCCTCCTTGGTGATGGCGGCCGGCACATCTCTCAGGGCGATATCACCCGTGGCGAAGGCCATGCGCATGGTGGAGTTGATGAGAATGTCGAGTCCCTTATTCCCTTCGCCGATGCAGCTCTCGATGAACCGCTCGTTGCAGGGGAAGTCGAAACCATCGACGTGCATGTTGTTCTTGTCAATGGGGCCCGTGATGAGTACGTCGAAGAGGTTGTCCTTGTAGTCGGTGATGGCGCGGTCGATGCTCTTGATGGCGGCGCGGCTGGCATCCTGCGAGGGAGCGCCAAACTCCACCTTCACCTCCTCATCGAAGCAGGGTAGCAGGTTGAGGCGGCCTTCCTGCGCCTCGTCGGCGCTGTTGATGATGCTGAACGTGTTGCCGTCAATGCCTAATGCGTTGCAGTGATAGGCTGCAATCTTGGGCGAACCGTAGATGATGGGGGTGCAGAAGTCGAAAATCATAGGGTCTTCGAAAGCCTTGAATATCAGCTCGTAGCCTATGCCGTTGGTGTCGCCGTGGGTGATGGCCACGCGTATTTTCCTATTGTCCATATCTTGTTTATTTGTTTTTATTTGATGCCTTATTTGGTGTTTTGTTTGATGCCTTGTTTATTTTAACCGTATAGAGCAGCGCTTCCAGCTCACGCATGGCGTTGCGCTTCTTCTTTCCGGGGGCGAAGACGAAGCCTTCTACCACGATGTTATCACAGCCATAATCGCCTTTTTGCTTCCATTGCTTGGAATCCATCGGTAGGGTGAGGCTGACGAAGGGACCGCCCATATCGTCGCCGGTCATCTCCCATAAACCGCGGAAGATCCAACGGTCGTTTTGTCTTTTGCCAAGTAACGGGGAGTCCATCAAGGCTCCGTTGACGGTTGACATCTGCATGGAGTCGGTCTCACCTTTGATGTTGCGTCCGAGCCAATAGTTGCGTGCGCTGACGAAGAAACTTTCCGGCGAGTCGTAATACCAAAGCAGTCCATCGGCTGTAGTCCGATGCCAGTTGTGATACACTACGATATTCTTCATCACCGTTGGCGAGTTGTTGCTCAGCCAGAAGAAGTCGGGGGCCTGCTTTGAGGCAATCATGTCGGCAGGAATCCACATCGTGATGCCGAACTTCTCTTGGATGAGTCGCTCGGCCTTGGTGTTGCGCTTGTGGCGAATCATGCTGAGCGACTTGCTCATCTCCGTCTTGTTGAGGGTGAGCAACAACCGGGGAGCGAAGGCCTCGATGCTGTCGCGGAGCAGTGCGATAGATGGCGTGTTGATGTGTACCACGGTCTGAGGCTCAGCCCATACGTTTCGCTCCGTCTGCATTGCCGGCACGTCGAAGGCCTTCGGGTTGACGCTCACGATGACGATGCACCGTGACAGTCGCAGTGTGCTCTTGAAGTTGTCGGCTGCTACTGCTGACACATCGAACTGCGGTTCGCTCTGGGGCAGTCCGGGTACATCCTGTTGCAGCACATCGCGAACGATGCTGCTGTCGTCGCCGACAACCAGCACTTCAAACAACCGGCCACCCGATGGGGGCATCAAGCCGGGTCTGTCGGAGCATCCGCAGAGCATGAGCAGGATGCTGAGGGCAAGGGAAAAGGAGGCGTGGAGCTTCTTCATAGCGGGGGGATGGTTTTTTATAGTTTCTATAGTAGCTATAGTTTCTATAGTAGCTATAGTTGCTATAGCTTCTGTCCCTTAGCTCCTGCCTCACCTTTCCTTGCCGTGGTGAGCAGTCCGCAGGCCGCGAAGATGTCCTGACCTCGGCTGGCGCGGATGGTGGTGTAGAAGCCATGCTGCGTGAGGTAGTCGCGGAACCACTCCATCTTCTCCTCGCTGGCGCCGTGGAGCGGCACATTGGGAATCTGATGGAAACGGATGAGGTTGATGTGGCAGTCGAGCCCCTTGAGCAACCGGCAGATGGCCTTGGCATGGGCCTCGCTGTCGTTGACACCGCCGAAGACGATGTATTCGAACGTCAGTCGGCGCTGGTGGGCGAAGTCGTAGTTGCGCAGCAGTTCCACCACATCCTTGATGGCCATACCGCGTTCGGCCGGCATCAGTTCGGCACGCTGCTCGTGGAGTGGGGAGTGCAGGCTGATGGCCACCTGGCACTGGCTCTCGTCGAGGAAGCGGCGGAGCTTGTCTTTCAGTCCCACAGAACTCACGGTGATGCGCTTCGGGCTCCACGCCCAACCATAGGGTACGGTGAGAATCTCGGTGGCCCGCAACACGTTGTCGAGGTTGTCCATCGGCTCGCCCTGACCCATGAAGACGATGTTGGTCAGTTCGTTGACCTCCGGCAGACTGTAGATCTGATTGAGAATGTCGGCCGCCGTGAGGTAACCCTCGAAGCCCTGCTTACCCGTCTGACAGAAGAGGCAGTTCATCTTGCACCCCACCTCGCAAGAGACGCAGAGCGTGGCATGACCGCCTTCCTCGGGAATGAAGACCGTCTCGACGAACTTCGTCCCCGCCTTCTCCGGCTGAGTGGTGCGTACAGGGAAGAGATATTTGATGGTGCCGTCTTTGGAATGCTGCGCGTCGATAGGGGGCATGGCGCCTATCTCATAAGCCTCTTCCAGCTTGGCCCGGTTGGCTTTTGACAGATTGGTCATGCCGTCAATCGTAGTGACGTGCTGCTCATAAATCCATTTGGCTATCTGACCACCCGTGAATTTCGGCATGCCTAATTCCAATGCCACGCCTTTCAATTCGTCGAGTGTCAGGCCCAATAGCGTTTTCTTATTCATACCGCAAAATTACAAAAGTTTTCGTTTATTCTTTGTTAAATGGCGGGCAAAATAAGTATCTTTGCACAAAATATTTCGATTTTCAGCTTCAGTCATGTCTACAATGCAATATACTACTGAGCCGCAGGTGTCGGTCGGCATCGTCAGCGGCGCTGAGATACGCTTCACGCTCAACGGCCGTTATGCTGTTGCCGGACAGCCCGTTTCCGGCGCGCAGGTGGCCACCATCGCCAATGGTCTCATCCACTGGCAGGGCAAGGCCTACACCGAACTGGTGTTCACGCCTGCCGATGCCGCTGCGTCGTTCACACTCGAGGATGTCACCATCGGCGTCAACTTCCATTGGGAGCGCAAGGAGCGCCAGACCTTCCGCGGTACGCTGCGGCTGTTGGCCAATGATGGTAAGATATTGGCCATCAACCGCTTGCATGTGGAGCAGTATCTGGAGAGCGTCATCTCGTCGGAGATGAGTGCCACATCCAATCTGCCGTTGCTCATGGCCCACGCCGTCATCTCGCGCTCGTGGCTGTTGGCGCAGATGGAGAAGCGGAGTGGGGGGCAGGCATCCGGTCCGACGGTCTCCGCGATGACCGCCACGGCTGACCGCTTGGTGAAGTGGTACGACCGGCAGGACCATACACTGTTTGATGTCTGCGCCGATGACCACTGTCAGCGCTATCAGGGCATCACGATGGAGACCAGCGCCAACGTGGCTGAGGCCATCCGTCGGACACGTGGTCAGATACTGCGCTATGGCGACGAGATATGCGACGCACGCTTCTCGAAATGTTGCGGCGGAGCGATGGAGGAGTTCCAATACTGTTGGGATGATACGCCGAAACCTTATCTGAAGGGCATCGGCGACACACCGTCGGAGACCATTCCCAACCTCACCGTCGAGGCCAATGCCGAGCAGTGGATACGCAGCGAGCCCGATAGCTTCTGCAACACCCACGACAAGCGCATCCTGCAGCAGGTGCTCAACGACTACGACCAGGAGACAACCGACTTCTATCGCTGGCATGTCGATTACACCCAGCAGGAACTGTCGGAGCTCATCAAGCGGAAGACCGGCATCGACTTCGGTCAGATCGTTGACCTCGTGCCCGTGGAGCGTGGCAAGAGTGGCCGCCTGAGTCTGCTGAAGATTGTCGGCACACGGCGCACGATGACCATCGGCAAGGAACTGGAGATACGCCGCGCCCTGAGCGAGAGCCATCTCTACAGTTCGGCCTTCGTCGTCGACAAGGACTATGCCGAGGGCGACACCACGGTGCCGTCAGCCTTCCACCTCATCGGTGCAGGGTGGGGCCACGGTGTCGGACTATGCCAGATAGGTGCCGCCGTGATGGGAGACAAAGGCTATAGCTACGACGCCATTTTGAAGCATTATTATCCGGGCGCCTCGCTGGAGGCGGCATGGTGATTTAGACCTTACTGCATGACAAAGAAACAACGCATACCTTGGCTCTGGGTACCGTCGCTGGCTTTCAGCGACGGACTGCCCCTTGTGGCTGTCATGGCTGTCTCGCTGGTGCTTTACAAGCAGATGGGGCTGAGCAATACCGCCATCACGTTTTATACGTCGTGGATGTATCTGCCCTGGATACTGAAACCCATCTGGAGTCCGTTCATCGACCTTGTCAGGACCAAGCGCTGGTGGGTGCTGCTCACCGAACTGCTCCTCGGTGCGGCCTTCGGCGGCATCGCGTTCACCATCCCCACCTCGTTTTGGTTGCAGGGCACGCTGTTCTTCTTCTGGGTGGTGGCCTTCACGGGTGCCTCGCATTGTGTGGCGGCCGACGGTTTCTATATGCTCGCCCTCAACGACCGTCAGCAGGCTTGGTTTATGGGTATCCGACAGTTGGCCGACCGTCTGGCGACCATCTTCGGACAGGGGTTGCTCGTCATGGTGGCGGGTAACCTGCAGGTGATGTTCCGCGGCAGCATCAGCTACTCATGGAGTCTGGTGTTTTATGGTCTCACGGGTTTGTTTATCGCCTTGTGGCTGTGGCACAACTACGCCTTGCCGCGGGCTGCAGCCGATGTGCAGCACCCGTATGCCGGCGTAGGGGCTATCTGGCGGGGCTTCGTGGCGACATTCCACACCTTCTTTGCCAAAAAAGGTGTTGTCGTGGCCCTGCTGTTTATCGTGCTCTTCCGTCTGCCTGAGGCCTTGCTGTCCAAGATGACGCCGCTCTTCCTCATCGATGCGGGGCATAATGGCGGACTCGGACTGTCGCCGCAGGAACTCGGTTTCGTGCAAGGCACAGTGGGCGTCATCGGTGCCGCGCTGGGCAGTCTGCTCGGCGGCATCGTGGCCAGCCACGACGGACTGCGCCGGTGGATGTGGCCGATGGTGGTGGCCTATACACTGCCCGTCGTGGTGTATATCTTCCTCAGTTATGCCCTGCCCGATAACCTGATGGTCATCAATGGCTGCGTCTTCCTCGAACAGTTCGGCTACGGCTTCGGTCTGACGGCCTACATGCTCTTCCTCATTTATTACAACCGCGGTGAGTTCCGCACGAGCCATTACGCGCTGTCGTCGGCCCTGATGATGCTCTCGCTCATGTTGCCGGGCTTGATGGCCGGTGCCTTGCAGGAGTCGATGGGCTACCGTCAGTTCTTCATCTTTGTGTTGTTGGCCTGCGCTGTTACCTTCGGCGTTACAGCCTTACTGCGCCGCTATGGTGAGGTGGAGGAAGAAGAATAGACTGTTAAAAGACCATAAATATCAAGCTGAGCCTGGCGTTATCTCGCTAATGTTGGCTATCTTTGTACCAAATTTCGTTTTTTAGCGTGAAAATAATAGAAGTGGTGAATGCCCTTGAACGTTTCGCGCCACTGCCCCTGCAGGAAGACTATGACAATGCCGGCCTGCAAGTGGGACTGACAGCGGCCGATGTCTCAGGGGCATTATTGTGTTTGGACGTCACCGAACAGGTGGTCGACGAGGCTGTGGCCAATGGCTGCAACCTCATTGTGAGTCATCATCCCCTCATCTTCCATCGGCTGTCGTGCATCAGCGATGCCGACTACGTGCAGCGTACGGTGATGAAAGCCATTGAGCACAAGGTGGCCATCGTCTCGATGCATACCAATCTCGATGCCGCCGAGGGTGGGGTGAACTTCAAGATTGCCGAGAAGCTCGGTCTATGCGATGTACGCTTCATTGGCAAGACGCAGACGGCGACGGCACCGCAGCCTTTGGGTGCTGCCACCACCGACACGACGACTGAGGTCAGAGGCGGTGAGGGCGTCATTGGCCGCTTCGCTGAACCGATGGCTGCCGATGACTTCCTGCTCCTGGTCAAGCAACGGTTCGATGTAGAGTGCGTGATGGCCAACGAACTGCTGCGGCGCCCCATTGCGACGGTGGCGCTCTGCGGTGGTGCCGGAGATTTCCTCTTGCCTGTGGCTGTGAAAGCTGGTGCCGACGCCTTCCTGACGGGAGAGATGCACTACCACCAGTACTTCGGCTATGAGCAGCGCGTGCAGATAGCCGTCATCGGCCACTACCAGAGCGAGCAATACACCAAGGAAATACTGCGTGACATCATCCAGCGTGACTGCCCCGGCGTGCGCTGTGTGATGTCGGCCATCAACACCAATCCGATACTATACATATAATATAAAGTTATAAACACAATAGACTTATGACAACAACAAAGAAAGATCCGTCTGAAATGTCGGTAGAGGAGAAGCTGAAGACCCTTTACCAGTTGCAGGTAACGCTGTCGGCTATTGACGAGAAGCGCGCACTGCGTGGCGAGCTGCCCCTTGAGGTGCAAGACCTTGAGGATGAGATTGCCGGTCTCAACACCCGTAAGGAGAAAATCCAGAGTGAGATCGCTGACTTCCAAAATGCTGTGGCTCAGAAGCGTAACGAGATTGAGTCGGCTCAGCAGAGTGTCGACCGCTACAAGCAGCAGCTCGATACCGTGCGCAACAACCGTGAGTACGATACGCTGACCAAGGAGATTGAGTTCCAGAGCCTCGAGATTGAGCTCTGCCAGAAGAAGATTAAAGAAGCCAACACCAAGGTGGCTGAGCGTCAGGAAGACCTGAAGAAGGTCGACGATACCATCAACGAGCGTCAGGCTGACCTCGATCACAAGCGCGGTGAACTGGATGAGATTATGAAGGAGACCCGCGACGCCGAGGCTGAGCTCAAGGAGAAGGCCAAGGCATTGGAGGCCAACATCGAGCCCCGTCTGCTGCAGAGTTTCAAGCGCATCCGTAAGTCGGCCCGCAATGGTCTGGGCATCGTTTATGTGCAGCGTGACGCCTGCGGTGGTTGCTTCAACAAGATTCCGCCACAGCGGCAGTTGGATATCAAGATGCACAAGAAGATCATCGTTTGCGAGTATTGCGGCCGTATCCTCATCGACCCCGAGTTGGCCGGTGTGAAGACCGAGACCGCCGAGGCCAAGCCGAAGCGCAAGCGTACGACGAGAAAGAAGAAAACCGAAACAACGGAAGAGGAATAAGCAAAAAGGGAGCCTTTACGGCTCCCCTTTTTGCTTAGAAGTCCGGAAGAGGGGGCTTTTTAGAAGTCCAGAAGAGGGGGCTTTTTAGAAGTCCGGAAGTCCAGAAGTCCAGTCATTACAGTAAGCAGGGAGTTTTTTAGAAGTCCAGAAGTCCGGAAGTCCAGAAGTCCAGTCATTACAGTAAGCAGGGAGTTTTTTAGAAGTCCAGAAGTCTAGAAGTCCGGAAGTCCCGTCATTACAATAAGCAGGGGGTTAGGAGGAAGAACTTGTCTATACAAGTCGTTAAGCAGCCATTTGACTGGACTTCCGGACTTCTGGACTTCCGGACTTCTATACTTCCGGCCTTCAATACTTCCGGCCTTCTGGCCTTCCGGCCTTCTATACTTCCGGCCTTCTATACTTCCGGCCTTCTGGACTTCCGGACTTCTATACTTCCGGCCTTCTGGCCTTCCGGCCTTCTTCTACTACTCACAGCCCCCTGGCTTTCTTCACCGTCTCCATGGCGGCATTGATCTCCTGGAATTTCTGCTCAGCGGCTTTGCGCACATCCTCGCCAAGTGAAGCCACACGGTCGGGATGGTTCTTCAGTGCGAGTTTGCGGTAGGCTGCTTTCACCTCGTCGTCGGTAGCCGAAGGCGATACGCCCAACACCTTGTAGGCCGCATCGAGCGATGAACCGGCGTCGCGAAGGTTGAGCATACCCTCAAGGTCGGCGACCGAAAGACCCAGTTCGATGGTGCATTCGCGCAACGCATTGACTTCGGCATCCACCACCACACCATCGGCCTGGGCAATGGTGACGAGGAAGTGGAGCAACTGAAGGCGCTGCTCATAAGGCATAATCTGACGCAGTTGACGGCAACTATCCATCACCGCCGTGCGGAACTCTGTCATACCCAGTCGGTTCTGCTGCTCAAAGAGCTTGCGAAGGATTTCATCACCTTGTACCACAGCCTCGTCGCCGAAGTTGATGCGCAGCCATTGTCTGACCGTGTTCATCTCGGAATGCATCACCTTGCCGTCGGCGCGGATGATGTAGGAGGCCAGCACTAAGAGCGAGAAGCGGAACGTGTTGCGCTGCCCCTCGTAAGCCTGTTGCTGCGTCTGATAACCGTCGTAAGGGCCGTTGAACTGTCCGTTGCCGTCAGAAGCGGTAGTGGCACTGTCCGCCGCGTTGTCAAAGAGGGAGCCAAGCACAAAGCCTGCAATGGCCCCAAGGGGGCCGGCGACCATCATGCCTAAGAAACCGCCTATCCATTTTCCGTATGCCATATCCGTATTGTCGTTAATTCATGAATGAGAATATGAGTGCAAAATTAGTAAAAAAGCCGTGAAACGATTTGGGGGGAAGGAATAATTTAGCTAACTTTGCGGAAAAATAAAATTATTAAGCGCTATTATGAATATTGCACTGGCTTTTATCGGCTTTATCGTGGTAGCCTGCCTGCTTTGGGGCATCGGCGAACTGCATTATAAAAACTTCCATTATGTTGAGGATGTGCCTCATCATCCGGATCCAACGGCCCATCAGGGTGGTGAGTATGTGGAGAAGAACATCCGCGACATCATGAAGGAAAACAGTACGAGAGGCTATAACGCAGTCGATTGACTTATTAAAATATGCTTACATCTTTCTTCACATCGGAGAAAGATGTTCTTTTTTACAAGTAACTCATGAAGAAGAGAACGATTGCTGTTTCCTTGCCCTATGAGCGCCGCGATGCATACGGGGCGCTGAGCATGCCCGTGTATAACGCCGTAGCCTACGAGTTTGATACGGCCAAAGATATGGCTGATGCCTTTACAGGGCGGGTCATCGCACCCGACTATTCGCGTACGGCCAACCCCACAGTGACCAATTTCGAGCGCCGTGTCAAGGCACTGACCGGTGCCAACGACGTGACGGCAATGAACAGCGGTATGGCGGCCATCAGCATGACGATGCTCGCCCTGACTGCAAGCGGTAAAAACATCGTGACCTCACGCCACATGTTCGGCAATACCTTCGACCTGCTCTATAACACGCTGCGCCGTTTCGGCATCGAGACGAGGCTCGTCGACCTGACCAATGTGGAAGAGGTGGAGCGGAGCATTGACGCCAACACCTGCTGCGTCTTCATGGAGATCATCACCAACCCGCAGATGGAGGTGGTCGATATCAAGGCCATCGCCGAAGTGGCTCACCGCCATCAGGTGCCGCTGGTCGTCGACACGACGGTCATTCCCTTCACCGAGTTCTCGGTCCACAGCTTGGGTGCCGACATCGAAGTGGTGTCCTCAACCAAATATATCAGTGGTGGCGCCACGTCGCTTGGCGGACTGATTATCGACTACGGTACGGTGAAAGGT
This sequence comes from uncultured Prevotella sp., assembly GCA_900315835.1. Lineage (GTDB taxonomy): Bacteria > Bacteroidota > Bacteroidia > Bacteroidales > Bacteroidaceae > Prevotella. The sequence continues at coordinate 51,014 of ONAR01000005.1, read as the reverse complement.
TTCCAGCAGCGCATCAAGGGTGAGATTCTTTTCAACTTCGGTGCTTACATGACGCCGCATGCCGCCTATATGCAGACGCTCGGTCTGGAGACGCTCGCAGCTCGTTACGCCATGGAGTCGGCCAACACCTTGGAGCTGGCGCGCCGCATGCAGCGCATGCCTGGCATCGTCAGCGTCAACTACGTGGGCTTGGCCGATAATCCTTACCATGAGCTGGCACAGCGGCAGTTCGGACCCACAGCGGGCGCCATGATCTGCTTCGACTTGGAGAGCGAGGAGGCTTGTTTCAACTTCCTCAACAACTTGAAGGTCATCCACCGCGCCACCAATCTCTTTGACAACAAGACGCTGGCCATCCACCCGTATTCCACCATCTTCGGCAACTTTACGGCCGAGGAGCGGGCCAACATGGATGTGTTCGACACGACCATCCGCATCAGCGTGGGGCTGGAGGATGTCGACGACCTGGCTGAGGATATGGAGCAGGCACTGCACAAGTAATACAGCTCACATAACACGTTATTTAATAGACTTACGGCTATGACAAACAATACATCGCTGAACCATTCCGCTGCAACGGCGGGTGGCTATGATTTCGACAAGATTGTCGACCGGTCGGGTAGTGGTGACCTGAAACATGGCGCCCTTTTGCCCCGATGGGGTCGCGACGACCTGCTGCCCTTGTGGGTGGCCGATATGGATTTTGAGACGCCGGCCTTCATCACCGACGCCCTGAAGAAGCGCATGGAGCATTCGCTCTTCGGCTACACCGTGGTGCCGGAGGAGCTGTGGACGAGCATCATCAACTGGATTGACGTGCACCATCAGTGGCGCGTCAAGCGCGAGTGGCTGTCGTTCATCCCCGGCATCGTCAAAGGTATCGGCTTGGTCATCAATATCTTCACCCGCCCCGACGAGAAGGTCATCATCCAGCCGCCGGTGTATCATCCCTTCCGCCTCGTACCCGAGGGCAACGGCCGCGAGGTGGTTTACAACCCGCTACGCGAGAACAACGGCTCGTATGAGATGGACTTCGACAACCTCGAGAAGGTGGCCGATGACAAGTGCCGCGTGCTCATCCTCTGCAATCCCCACAACCCTGCGGGCATCTGCTGGAGCCGTGAGACGCTGGTCCGGTTGGCCGACTTCTGCTACCGCCACCACATCCTCGTCATCAGCGACGAGATTCATTGCGACATGGCCATCTTTGGGCATAAGCATGTGCCGTTTGCGTCGGTCTCCGATGAGGCGCGCGAGAACAGCATCACCTTCCAGGCGCCGTCGAAGACGTTCAACATCGCGGGTATCGTGAGCAGCTACGCCATCGTGCCTAACCAGGAGATTCGTACGCGCTTCTACCATTGGCTGACGGCCAACGAGATGGACGACCCCACGCTGTTTGCACCCATCGCTACCATTGCGGCCTATGAGCAGGGTGAGCCGTGGCGCAAGGCCATGCTGGCTTACGTGGAGGATAATGTGCGCTTTGTAGAGGATTATTGCCGCGACCACATCCCCGGCATCCGTCCGTGGCGGCCGCAGGCCTCTTTCCTGGTATGGCTCGACTGCCGCCAGCTGGGCCTCAGCCATGAGGCGCTGCTCGACCTCTTCATCGACAAGGCCCATCTGGCGCTCAACGATGGCGAGATGTTCGGCAAGCGTGAGGGTCACGGCTTCATGCGCCTCAATGTCGCTACGCCCCGTGCAATCCTCAAGCAGGCCCTGGACCAGTTGGCTGCTGCGGTGGCACAATTGGCAAAGTAATGCACTCCGCGTTACAATATAAGGCGTCAGACTCGTGAATTATGGCATGCGGCAGAATATAGCATTAAATATGAGATATGAGTAGCATCATAGGCCGTAAGCATGAGCAGGAAGAGTTGGAAAGACTCTATGAGAGTGACCGTCCGGAATTCGTGGCGGTATATGGTCGCCGTCGTGTGGGCAAGACGTTCCTCAATCTCACGAAGCAAGGGAGGACTGTATGGCCGTCTCACCTGCGAGATAAAACTTTCGCCGTTCACCCTTGGCGAATGCGAGCAGTATTTCGATCACGAAGATATCGCTTTCTCCCGTTATGACATCCTGCAAAGCTACATGGTGTTTGGTGGCATACCTTATTATCTGAGCTATTTCCGCAAAGGACTCAGTTTCGGGCAAAACACAGACCAAATACTCTTTGGCAATAAGCCGAGGCTCCCGGATGAGTACAATCGTCTCTTCCGGGCAATCTTTACCAATGCTGATGATTGCAAGAAAATCATCCGGTTGCTTTCTACACGCAACTACGGTTTCACCCGAGAGGAGATAGCCCGGGCCACCAAGCTGCCTCTTGGAGGAGGACTCAGCAATACGTTGGCTTCTCTTGTTGAGAGTGATTTCATCCTGCGTTACTCCCCTTACGGCAAGGAAAGGGATGAATACTACAAACTTATCGACAACTTCTGTCTGTTCTGGTTGAAATATGTGGAACCACATCAGCAGGAATCAACATTCATGAACGACAATCTCACGTCTTCCATCATGCGGTCTTGGCGTGGCGTTGCCTTTGAGCAGGTTTGCTGGCAGCACATCCCTCAAATCAAACAGGCGTTGGGCATAGCTGGCGTACGCACCGCCGTCTCCTCTTGGTTCCAACGAGGAGATGAAAAGCAGGAAGGTGCGCAAGTGGATATCACTTACGGTCTTGCTACAGGTAAACATAGCGGCAAGGTGCAGCGTGTCGTCGTGGCAGATGACTTGTTCGCATAAGCCCATTTCAGCCCACACGTCTCACGACAGGTACAGCTGCTTCTGGAAATTGTTGTACACCTGCTGGGCGGCAGCGATGCCGCCGAGTTGTTCGATACCCGTCTGGACGTCGCTGAACTTCTGTTCGATGAGACCGGGGAGATTGGTGCGGCCCAACTCCTTGACCCCATTCTCCACATACGCCACGATGATGTAGTTGACGAAGCTCTTCTGCGCCGGCGTCAGCGAGTCGGCATAGCTGCGGGTGCGTTCGGCGCGCTGCTTCCGTTCGATGGGACTCACCGCATACGAGATATATTCCAGCACATCGAGCAGGTCGCTGTCGTCGGCGTCGATGATATGGCGGATGCGGTCGAGCACCTCCTCGTCGTAGCCCGCCTGCGCCAGTTTGTTCAACAGCGTCTCACGCGTCATGGGATTGGCCCATTGCTGCTGCAGGTCGTCGATGGAGGAATAAAACTCGGGCAGACGGCCGTACATCTCCTTGATGAAGTCCTGCGCAGGAACCGGTCGGCCGTCAGGACTCCAAAACATCACCTCACTCTGATACTGGATGGCGCGCCGCTTGCCGTCGGAGAGCATGATCTCAACGGTGGACTTTTTATGGGGAAGAGGCTTCGATGGTTTTGAGGGGTCGATGGGGAAGGAAGGCGGATCTTTGGGTCCATGCTTCTTGCAGGTGCAGGGGTTGTTGCCGCAGACCGGGCAGACGGCTTCACCATCCCACTCCGGTTGGGCGAAATGCTCGTAAGCCTTGACAAAGTCGAATACCGTGAAGAAATACTTACCGTCGAAGAGCCGCGTGCCACGGCCGATAATCTGCTTAAACTCAATCATCGAATTGACGGGGCGCATCAGCACGATGTTCCTCACGCTCTTCGCGTCGACACCTGTCGAGAGCTTCTCACTCGTCGTGAGAATGGTGGGGATGGTCTTCTCCGTATCCTCAAATTCCTCGAGATACTTATCACCCATTTCGCCGTCGTTGGCGGTTACGCGCACGCAGTAGTCGCTGTTGTAGTCGCCCGTCTGCTCCTGATGATATTGGTTGATCATGTCGCGGATGATGGCGGCATGCTCCTGTGTGGCGCAGAAGACAATCGTCTTCTCGTTGGGGCTGCCCATCTTGTCCATGAACTGACGTACACGACCTCGGTCGCGCTCGGCAATCTTGATGTCGCCGTGGTAGAAGTTCTGTTCGGTGTAGGTCTTTGCGGGGTCCACCTCACCAGCCAGCACTACGTCGTCGGGCGTGTAATGGTATTCATCGATGGTCGACTTCATGTTGAAGTGGCGGAAGGGCGTGAGGAAACCGTCGTCGATGCCCTGCCGCAGGGAGTATTCGTAAGCGTGGTAAGAGAAATACTGATAGGTGTTCACGTTCATCGCGACGCGCGGTGTGGCCGTCAGTCCGAGCTGCACCGCCGAGTCGAAGTACTCCATGATGCCGCGCCAGGTGCTCTCGTCATTGGCGCCGCCGCGGTGGCACTCGTCGATGATGATGAGGTCGAAGAAATCCTTGGGGTATTGGCCGAAGTAAGGCTCGTCGCCCGCCATGAATGTCTGGAAGATGGTGAAGAAGATAGAACCGTTGGTCGGCACCTTACCCTCCTTGCCTACGGATCCCGGCCTGATTCTCAACCGTGCGTCTTCCGCGAATCCGTTGAAACTTCTATAGGCTTGGTCGGCCAATACGTTGCGGTCGGTGAGGAAGAGCACTTTCGGTCGGGTGTTTGTTCCTGCCACATTCCATTTGGTTTGAAAGAGCTTCCAAGCTATTTGGAAGGCGATGAAGGTCTTTCCCGTACCCGTGGCGAGGGTGAGCAGGATGCGCTTCTCGCCGCGTGCGATGGCGTCGAGCACGTGGTTGACGGCAATCTCCTGATAGTAGCGCATTCGCTTTTGGCTATCCTGATAGAAGGGCTCCATGCGGAATTTGTCGCGCCAGTAGTCGGCCTTGCCGAACTGCCGTTGCCACAGCGTCTGCGGGGTGGGGAAGTGGTCCACCTCATGCTCGCCGCCGCATTGCGGGTCGCGGTCAATCTCGTAGATATGGTCGCCGTCGGCCGCATAGGTGAAGCGGATGTCGAGCGTCGAGGCGTAGTCCTTGGCCTGAGCCACGCCCTCCTTGTAGCCCACCTCGTCGCTCTTGGCCTCGACGATAGCCAATTTCACATTGCGGTAGATGAGCACGTAGTCGGCCTTCTTCGGCTTGTTCTTCACGGTCTTACTCACCTTACCGTTGGTAAAGTAGTATTCCGTCGTGACATAGCTGTCGTCCACCACGCCCCAGCCAGCCGCCTTCAGCTGTGGGTCAATCTTGTGAAGTCGTGTATCGCTTTCGTTCATAGACTGGTTGTTATTTCTGCGCCTCCACGTATTTCCACTCAGTCACTGTTCTTTCCTTTATAGAAAAGTTGATACCGACCTTGAAAACGTGTCTGCCGTCGTGCTTCCATGGCAGTGCATAAGCCTTGTCGTCAATCTGCGCTAAAGCCTCTTCGGCCGACTTGTCAAGTTTCAGTTCCATGACAAAGATGGATGTCTTGGTCTGCACTAAGATGTCCACGCGCCCCTGTGCGGTACGTGCCTCTGCCTGTATGGTGAAGTTAAGCACCTCAAAGATCGTATAGATAATAGCTTGGAAATCTTTCTCATGGTTGAGATGAACGTCATAAGGAAATCCGGCGAGGAAAACACGCAAGGCCTCCATGGCACTGTCGATGTCGTCGGCCCGCATGGCATTGCCGAAACGCAGTCCAAAGGACGTGCGCTGCCGGCCATAGGTGGGAGCCAAGTAGTTGAGCGTAAAAGTGTTGAAACCCTGCCTGACCTCTTCATTGGGGAAGGCAAGCGTGTAAACGCCATATTCGTAATTCTTGATAGTGATGTAGCCGCTCTGGTACAAGATGGGTACAGGATCGGAGGCTTGCTCCGTGGGTGCGTCGAACTGGTCTTTCGTTGCCATCACATCTTCAAGGTCGGGGACGAGCATGCCGTTGTCGCGCATCAACTCCAAGAGAAAGGTCGGTGTGCCGGAAGAGAACCAATAGTTTTGGAAGTCTTTGTCGGTGAAAGCATTCAGCAGACTGTAAGGGTTATAGATATTCTCGCCGTTGGCTGAGAAGCGGTAGCCGTCGTACTGCTGCCGCAGCTTATCCACCACCTCGTCGTAGGTCATGCCATTGGCCTGGGCTGTCTCCGCGATACCTTCCTGAAAATTGTCGAGCATCTCTTGCTCGGTGATTCCGCAGATAGCAGCATAGTCATCCTTCATGCTGATGTTGGTAATGTTGTTCAGCTCGGAGAAGATGCTCAACTGTGAGAACTTGGTGATGCCCGTCAGAAAGACAAACCGCTCAATCCCTTCGTTGGCTTTCAGTGGACTGAAGAAGTCGCGCATGATATTTCTGATCTGCTTCTGCAGGTTTCCGTCAGCGATGCTGTCGAGCATGGGGGCATCGTACTCATCAATGAGAATCACAGCCTTCTGTCCCGTCTGCTTGACGGCCGTGCGGATAATCGTGTTCAGGCGTGCGCTGTAGTCACGCAGATCTGCAGGCACTATGTGGTAAGGCTCCTCGCAGATGCCAAGAACCATATTCAGCACCCCGTGCAGGTTCTCAACACTGTAATATTTCCCACGGCTTAAGTCGAGGTGGATGACAGGATACTTCGTCCACTCCGTCTCCAGCTTCTCAATGGCGAGACCCTTGAAGAGTTCCTTCCTGCCCTCAAAGTAGGCTTGCAAAGTAGAGACAAGCAGCGACTTGCCGAAGCGGCGAGGGCGGCTCAAGAAGTTGTTCTGTGTCCCATGAGTCAACTTATAGACAAACCGAGTCTTGTCAACGTAGGTCATCTTCTCCTTAATTATCTTCTCAAAGGTCTGTATGCCTACGGGATATTTATTCTTTATCTGCTCCATAATGCGTTCGTCTTGTTTCTTTTGCAAACTTAAGCAATTATTTTGTAATGCGCAACACTAAAGGTGTGAATTGTCATCCAAGTCTCGTAATTACACCTTATTATATAATGTTGCCGTACTATTCAAACGTCTGGCGCAAGATGGCTTGCTTTAGAGCCGTGCATTCCGTGAGGGTGCGGGAGAGGTTGGACTCCAAATGCATCAGCACTTTTCTAATATTATCTAATGTCGATACAATCCTAATCTGTTCTTTTCTATTCAGAGGTATAGAAGCCTTGTAAGCAAATAGACTGTTTCTATTAATCTTCGGCATTCCGGCTCTTGCCGAGCACTTTATAGCATAATTTGTAAACTCCTTTTTGATTAGTAGATAGTAAAGGAATTCCCGCGTTGTTTCCTTCTTTGGAGTTAAAGGATACATATCGGCACTGCATAATCCATTGAAATCTGGCCTCGCTACTTTAACCAAATATGGACGTACTTTGTTATAAAGTACTACGTTGCTATCGAAGAGATATTTCCCCGACGTAAGCCTTTCATCCTTAGCTGTCATTAGATTTATCAATCTACCAGTATATGACTCTATATTAGCGCCGCCTACGTGTAGTAAATTATTATAATTGTCATCAGTAGGGTCAACCAAGGTGGACTCAATAGAACAAATATTATCCAAAGTGACTTCTTCCCACCCTTCCTTTGGCTCCATCATTTTAGCCAAAGCCGATTGGAATAGCGCCTTGGCTTCATTGAGGGTGGCTTCGGCGTTCTTTGCTACGGCATCAATCTTCGCAAAGGCGGAATCAAGATAAGAAACAATGCGTTGCTGCTCGGAGAGAGGGGGAATGGGAACTCTAATAGAACTCATCCTCTGTTGATTTAACTTGGGGACAGTAACACCTTTTATGTAAGGCATTAGGTTCGCATAGTTCAGATAATAAATTAACCAAGCATTAATGATTTCATCTTTGTTTGGTCTAAGAACGTGGGCATGGTTGTTAACCCATGATTTACCTGATATTTCGTATGCGGAAGCTTCACCTGCGCCCCATTTAGCCCCGTCCTCGCCTAATAGTACAAGTGTCTCATCAAATATATAGTCCATGACATAATCTAGAAGCCCGGTAGCGCCATAATATGGAATGGTGCCCCTTACTCTTTTATCCTTTTTGATTGGCTTCCTTTGCGCATCTAGTATATCACAGCATTCGCCTAAAGCCTTATATTCCCACCCTACTTTCATCCTATCATCTCCGTTATTTGTTTGAGCAAGTCAGTGTTCTCCTTGTTGAGGTCGACCAACACGGCGGCAATCTCCTGCGGGGTGCGCTCATCGACTTCCTCCACCTTGTTCGGGTTCTTCACACTGAGGTCGTAGTTGTCGTCGAGCGTAGCTGTGTCGAGACTCCAAGAGTGCTCGCTCTCGGCTTTCGTGGCCTGGAGCGCGAGGAACTCGGAGAGGTCGGACTCGGTCAGGGGGTGGGTCTTGGTGAAATGCTTGTCGAGCTGATAGAACCAGACCTTTTTCGTCGGTTCGCCCTTGCGGAAGAACAGCACCACAGTCTTCACGCCCGTTCCCGTGAACACACCCGACGGCAGGTCGAGCACCGTGGTGAGGTTGCACTCGGTGAGCAGTTTCTTGCGTAGGGCCACACTGGCGTTGTCGGAGTTGCTGAGGAAGGTATTCTTGATGACGATGCCCGCGCGACCGCCCGGCTTCAGCATCTTGATGAAATGCTGCAGGAACATGTAGGCCGTCTCACTGCTCCGGATGGGGAAGTTCTGCTGTATCTCCTCACGCTCGGCGCCGCCGAAAGGTGGATTGGCGCCGATGACGTCGACCTGGTCGTGGGGCTGTATTTCAGACAGCGGTTGGGCGAGGGTATTGGTCTTGATGACGTTCGGACTCTCGATGCCGTGGAGGATCATGTTCATCATGCCGATGATATAGGCCAGTCCCTTCAGCTCCTTGGCGTAGATGGTGTGGTTCTGCAACGTCTGCTCGTCGGTGGTGCCGGGGCGCGCGTGGGCGTGCATGTAGAGGTAGGCCTCGCAGGGAAAGCCGCAGCTGCCCGCCGCACCGTCGTAGAACGTCTCGCCAATCTGCGGCTTCAGCACCTTGATGATGGTGCGGATAAGCGGTCGGGCGGTGTAGTATTCGCCACCATTGCGGCCCGCATTACCCATCTGCCGCAGCCGCTCCTCGTAGAGCGCCGACATCTCATGCTTGTCCTCGGCGGTCTGGAAATGAAGGTTGTCCACCTGCTCGATGACGCCGCGCAGGGTGTAGCCGCTCGTGATCTTGTTGCTGATCTCGGAGAAGATGACGCCCACCTTGTATTCGATGGTGTTGTTGTCGTAGCGCGACTTGAACGATGAGAGATAAGGCCAGAGGTCGCCGTTGACGAAGTCGAGCAGGTCCTGGCCGACGAGGGCGTGGGTATGGTCGTAGTTGCCCGCGGCATCGCGTGGCATGGCCCACGCGCTCCACTGGTGACGGGCGTCGATGAAGTGATGGTACTCCTCACCGGCGAGCGCGGCCTTCACCTCACGGGTGCGCTCCATGTCGTCGAGATATTTCAGGAAGAGGATCCACGAGCTCTGCTCCACGTAGTCGAGAGCGGTGGAGCATCCCGCGTCTTTCCAAAGGATGTCGTCTATCTGTTTGAATACACCTTCAAAGTTCATTTCGTGCTGGATAAGTGGTTAAGGGGTTAGTTATGGATGCTCATCCTGCGCCACAGGGCATTGGGCAGCCAGCGCCAGAGGGCGGTGAGGATGCGGTAGCGCGTGTCGATGACGCAGACGTGGCGGTGGTGGTAGATGGCGCTGACGATGTGGCGCGCCACCTTCTTCGGATCCATCAGCAGGGGATAGCGGGTGCCGTCGGCAAGGAGCGCCGTCTGGACGAATCCGGGCCGGATGTCGGTGAAACGGATGCGGAGCCGGCGCATGTAGGCCTGCTGCTCCAGGGCCTGAATATAGACGTTCTGAAAGGCTTTGGTCGCGCTGTAGGCCGGTGCGACGCCGAGTCCCTTCGTTCCCGCGATAGACGAGATGACGGCGATGTGGCCCTCACCCTTCGTGGCGAAATAGCGGTAGGCCTCGCCCACCATACGTGCGAAGCCGAGGCCGTTGGTGGTGACGGTCTGCAGCTCCTTGTCGGCGGTCAGCTCATGGTTCTGGTGACCGACGCCGGCCGCATGGAAATAGAGGCTGATGCCGTCGAGGTCGGCAATCAACTGCCGGAGCGCCTCGTCGGCATGGGCGTCGTTGACGTCGATCTGCCGACAGACCACCTGTCCGGGGAACTCGCGGGCCAGCGCCTCGAGCGGTTCGGTGCGGCGGGCGCCCAAGCCGAGCGTCCAACCGTCGCGCAGCAGCAGGCGCGCTACCTCATTGCCCATGCCCGATGAGGCGCCGACGACGATGCCGCGCCGTGTTATAGATTTCGTATCCATCATATTAATAATAAGGTGTTACGGCAGGGCTTATATCACGCCGATAATCTCGCTGAGGCTCTGGCAGCCGTGGCGCTCGAGCCAGTCGGCAATGCCCTGCTTCACCTTCACCGTGACCGTCGGGTCGATGAAGTTGGCGGTGCCAATCTCGATGGCTGAGGCGCCGGCCATGAAGAACTCGATGGCGTCCTCGGCCGTCATGATGCCGCCCAGACCGACGACGGGAATGCTGACGGCCTGGTGTACGTCGTGCACCATGCGTACGGCAACGGGCTTCACGGCCGGACCGCTCAGTCCGCCGGTGCCGATGCTGAGCTTGGGACGGCGGCGCTCAATGTCGATGGCCATGCCCATGAGCGTGTTGATGAGCGAAACGCTGTCGGCGCCCTCGGCCTCGCAGGCGCGTGCGATGTCGGCGATGTTGGTCACGTTGGGCGAGAGCTTCACGATGAGCGTCTTATGATAGACGCGGCGCACGGCCCGCACCACGCTTGCCGCACCCTCGCAGCTCACGCCGAAGGCCATGCCGCCATGCTTGACGTTGGGGCAGGAGATGTTGAGCTCGATGGCTGGAATGCGGTCGAGGGCGTCGATGCGCTCGGCGCAGGCCGCATAGGTCTCGGGCGAGTTGCCGCTGACGTTGACGATGAATGCCGTGTCGATGTCCTTGATTTCCGGATAGATATGGTTGCAGAAATAGTCGACGCCCTTGTTCTGCAGGCCCACGCAGTTGAGCATGCCCTGCGCCGTCTCGGCCATGCGCGGGTAGTCGTTGCCCTGACGCGGCTCCAGCGTTGTGCCCTTCACGATGATGGCACCAATCTCCTCCAAGGGTACGAGGTCGCGGAACTCGAGGCCGTAGCCGAAGGTGCCGCTGGCCGTCATCACGGGGTTGCGCAATGACAGCGAATTGATCTTTACACTTAGGTCTACCATAATAGTTTCTGAATATTAAACACCGGACCGTCCTGGCAAACGCGCAGGTTGCCTTCTGTTGTTTTCTCTACGCAGCAAAGGCAGGCGCCTAAGCCGCACGCCATCATATTCTCCAATGATGCCTCGCAGGGAGTGCCGCTCTCGCGGGCATAGCGGGCCACGGCCTGCATCATCGGCTTGGGGCCGCAGGTCTGGATGAGGTCGAAATGCTCGCGTTGCAACAGGGAGTGGTTGGTGACGAAGCCCCGCTCGCCGGCCGACCCGTCCTCGGTGGTGAAATAGGTGGGACCGACGTCCTCGAAGCGGCCCACCTCGAGCAGTTCGGTCTTGGTCTTGGCGCCTAACAGGAACGACGGATGTGCGCCCTCATCCTTGAGGCGCTGGCCCTGCCACAGCAGGGGTGCCACACCCACGCCGCCGCCAACGAGCAGGACGTTGCGGATGGTGCCGGTAGGGGTGCCAGTGGTGGCGTTGCTGCCAGTGGTGTCGCCTTTGCTGCCAGAGAAACCGTTGCCCAGGGGCAGAAGGCAGTTGAGCTTGTCGTTGGGCTGCAGACGGGCCAACTGACGGGTGCCGTCACCGATGGCGGCGACGAGGAGCCACAGCTCATTGCGCGCGCGGTCGACAAAATGAATGGAGATAGGGCGGCGCAGGAAGGTGGTCGGGGAGTGGTCGACGCGCACTTCCACAAACTGGCCTGGCTGCATCTCGGGCAGGGGCGTGTCGTGCGTGAGGCGAAGCAGCACATGCTTCTCGCTCAGCGGCTCCACCGACACGACCGTCAGGTCAAGACAGTATTTCTTCATTGTATCAAATATTTTTAGTATCTTTGCATCGATGTTGGTGAGTAATGTCAATGTTGCTACAAAGATAACTAAAAAATGTGAACCCAGGCCCCCACTTCCCCCATAAAAATATCGTAAATGACATTACCGCAATTACCGCAGTTGCTCATCTCATTGATTACAAGCACGTTGCCTTTCAGAATTGCCTTCCAACATTACCGCAATATTACCCCAAACATTACCGCAAGAGAAGCCTCACCCCCGGCCCCTCCCCAAAGGGGAGGGGAGTGATATGACAGATAAACGGGCATCGCGATACCATAGCTATCGCATCGCGATACCATAGCTATCGCATCGCGATACCATAGCTATCGCATCGCGATACCATAGCTATCGCACCGCGATACCATAGCTATCGCACTCGAGCTTGAATTTGTTTATCTGTCATTTCACTCCCCTCCCCTTGGGGGAGGGGCCGGGGGTGAGGCTTCCTGGGCGCCGGGGGTGAGGCTTCCTGGGCGCCGGGGGTGAGGCTTCTCCCTAATTATTTCTTTGGCACGAACGACTCCCACGTCTGGTCGTCGTAGAAGACGCGGATTTCGGTAATCTTACGCGCCGGTTTGTCAATATATTTGATAACCTCGCGCTCCCTTGTCTGACTGCCTGACAGGGGGCGTCTGGTGCCGTTTGACGTATTGTCGACATCGAAGAGCGAGAGCGTGCCATTGGCGTCTGCTCCCGATGGGTTGACACCGCCAACGGTACCGGCGGCGATGGCGGCACCGGGGACAGCGTCGGCTGTTGGCAGACCGTTGCCGGGTGCCATGCCGTTGCCATCGGCCGCCGTTTCCGGCGCTTTGTCGGATGGGGTGGTGCGGGCCGAAGATTCATACATCGGGCCTTCGCCAAACATCAACCATTTGATGGAGATGTTCGACAGTCGGTTGTGGATGGCCTCCACGGTCTGCATCGACGGCTTGGTCTTTCCGTTGAGGATGCCCGACAGCGTTCCCTCATTGATGCCTGTGGTCTGCGCGAACGCTTTTTGGTTCATGTGCAGGCTCTCCATCAGCAGCTTTATTTGATCCCTCATATTGGATGGTTTTAAATTTTCAAATCTGAGCCCACTTGTCTGGAGTGGGGTAGGTGACAAAGAGACCAATTTAGCAAATTGCATTTCGGCTTCACCGCATCGTCAACCGGTGCTTGCCGTGGTGCCGGAAAACGGTCGTCGTAGTGGGCAACTGTTTTTTTGGCGCCTTTTCGGCCTTTGTTCCCTTGGTTTGCAAAGTTAAAGCAAAAATTTGATTTCTCCAACTTGAATTCAAGATATTTTAGTCGCGGAATTTAGATTTGATAGGTCAAATAGTTTGATAGTTTAGTTATTTAAATATGATAAAACTGGTTTGATTTGATAAACTAAATTTAACCCTAAATTCATCGTTATAAAAAGAAATAGCGATTTTAGCTAAATGATTGGGAATGGAGGTCTTATCTGCACTGATACAAGCCGAAAATCCCGGTTTTTGGCCGGTTTTGGGGTGTAATCCCTGCAATTTTCTCATGCTTCCCTTTTCAATTTTATCGTAATTCGTTGGGTATCATGTATATAATGCAAAACTATCAAATTTGCATATTCATAGATTAAGGACTCGAAACCATGGCAGTTTAGCTCTGTCCAACCGCGATTTAAATCTTAAAATCTAAATTCTCGTATTTGATTTAATTTAATATTATATATAATACCCGTTTGATTGCTGAGTTTATGGAATTGAATTTGAATTGCTGAATGATAAAATGTCTTAACGATAAATCGTTCAACACTCAAAATTGCCCAAATTTAGCGTGCTGGCGTTTTATCGAAACGGTGGTCGGGTTGGCTGAAAAGACGCGATTCTGAGCGGGGTTAATTTGAAGTTAACCTCCCCATATTCACCGATTTAGACCAAAAAATCGCCTTCGTTTTTTAACTAAATTTTGGCCCTAAAAAATTGAAATATGGCGCTTTTTGGGCCAAAAATGGGGTCGTGAGGGGTCAAATTTGGGGTTGTGAGGGGGCGAATTTGGGGGCTTGAAGGGGTTAAATTTACCTCGATTTACCATTTCCCAGCCCTCAATTTACCGAATTTAATCGCTCATTTTCCGGTTGCTCATGGATGGTATGATTTTCACGCAGATTCCGCAGATAACGCAGATGGCGGCTGGGTGAGGCCTTTTCTTCCCCTCCTCGGGAGGGGGCCGGGGGGAGGCCTCCTGGGGTGAGACTCTTTTAGTGCATGATAAAGAATATGAGTTCCTTGGCGAGGTCCCCCTCCGGCGTGGAAGGATTGTTGATGCCTTTGCTCATGGCATCAATCTGGCGGAGCTTGAGCAGGATCTGGAGCGTTTTCTTGCCGCTGTAGTTCCTCAGGCCCGCCATATAGTCCTTCACACCCCATACATTTCTCAGCTCCAGGTCGGCGGCCAACTGCTGTTGGTCGTTCTTATGAGGTGAGTAGTAAGCAATCATCAGATTTTGGAAGAAAGTGAAGAGCAGCGGAAGGTAAGAAAAAAGCGATCCTGCCTTCTTGTTTTCGTCAAAATATTTGATAATGCGATTCGCCTTCAAAACATTGCGGTTGACGATGGCGTCGCGCAGCTCAAAGACGTTGAAGTCCTTGCTCACGCCAATGTTCTTTTCCACTATCTCGGGGGTGACGCGGCGGTCGTTCTCGGGCAGCGAGATGACGAGCTTGTCGAGCTCCGACATCAGTCGGTTGAGGTCGGCGCCGATATTCTCGGCAATCATCGCACAGCTCTTCTCGTCGATGCTCACGTTTTGTTTCTGGAGATGTTTCTGGATGAGGCCGGGCAACTGCCATTCGCGCAGTTTCTTGCTCTCGAAGACGACGCCGGTGCGTGAGACGGCCGTGAAGAACTTCAGGCGGCGGTCGATGGTGCCGTTTTTGTAGCAGAGAACGAGGATGGTGCGTGGCTGCGGCTTGAGGGCGTATTTCTCGAGTTTGTCGAAAGAGCGCAGCGCCTGCGCCTCCTTCACGATAATCACCTTGTAGGGCGACATCATGGGGAACTGCATGGCCAGGTCGGCGATGGCGGTCGCACTGACGTCGGCGCCGAAGACCACCGTCTGGTCAAAAGCCTGCTGGTCGGCCTTCAGCACATTCTTTTGAATGTAGTTGCTGATCTGGTCGATGTAGTAAGACTCATCACCCATCAACAAGTAGATAGGTGCGTAGTGACCCGCTTTGAGATCGCTCATCAGCGCGTCAAAGGTGAGTGCTGTTTTCTTTTCAGGCATAAAATCTTTCTTTTGATACGGGCTTTCTCGCCGCAAATGTTTACCTTTGCAGACAGTCCCAAGCCGTGTGGCGACGTTTGCCGCCTCCTTGCTTGCAAAGGTACGAAAATGATTCGATTAAATTTGCCTCCATACGAAATAAAGTTGGGCGGAAGCCGTGAGCACCCCCAAATTTTTGATACGCTGCGCCGCCGCTATGTCGCGTTGACGCCGGAGGAGTGGGTGCGTCAGCATTTCACGCATTATTTAATCGAGCATTTAGGCTATCCCGCGCCGCTGATGGCCAACGAGGTGCAGTTGAGTGTGGGGCAGAAGCAGCTCCGCGCCGACAGCGTGCTTTACGACCGTGACCTTCGGCCACGCATGATTATCGAGTACAAGGCGCCGATGGTGAGCATCACGCAGAAGGTGTTTAATCAGATTACGGCCTACAACCTCCTGCTCCATGCGCCTTGGCTCGTGGTGTCTAACGGCCTTTCCCATTATTGCTGCAAGCTGTCGGAGGATGGCGAGAAATATGTCTTCGTCGACCATCTGCCGCGATACGAGGAGCTATAGCGCCAAAAATCGCCCATTTCATCGTTTTGGCATAAGGTTGTGCACGTTTTGGCATAAAGGTGGGACCATTTTTCCCCGTTCGTTGAACCTTAATACCTAATTTTGCAGCGTAACATCATCACGGCAATGCGCATTGTGCTGTTGCCGGTGGATGAAACCACGCGCAATATGAACAAACAGCTCATCACATTACCTCATGGCCGTCACCGTCAGCCGCGCTTTGTAGGCAGGCTGGTGTCATGGCTCATGGCCCTGCCCCTACTGCTGTCGGTGGCTTCGTGCAGCACCGATGAGACTGCCGACGTGGCGGGCGAGCAGTGGGTGGTGACCGCCATCATGGGCGCCAACGGCTTGGGCGACCGCAGCTACAGCGACCTCATCTACTCAGGACTGCGCCAGAGCGAGAACGCGCTCGACATCACGCTGCGCGTCATCGTGCCGACCTCCTACGAGGAAGCCGAGCCGTATTTCGACGCGTGGCTCAACGACCGTCAGACGACCCCCCGCCGCCTCCTCATTGCGGCATCGGGCGAATATGAGGCTTACCTCAAGGCCAAAGCCGACCGATTGCCCGACCAGGACAACGCCCGCGTCATGCTGTTGGAGAGCGCGACCAAGGATGCACCCTATTACACCATCCGCCTGCCCTTCTACGGCGCAGGCTACACAGCGGGCTACATCACGCCGCTGCTCGCTGGGGGCGACAGTGCGGCGGTCATCGTGGCCAATACCACCGAGGCCACCATCATCAACTGCTACGAGGCCTACCGCGACGGCTTCATCGATGCGGGCGGGAAGCGGATTGACGTCTACCCGCTGGCCGACGACCAGACCGGCTATGCCATGGCCGACTCGCTCTACCGCCTCTGCTATGCGCTCAGGGGGCGCTACGGCATGGTGCTGCCCATTGCAGGCGGCAGCTGTCAGGGCATCCTGCGCTACACCCGCGAATACCCCACCGCCTTCTTCACCGCCGGTATGGATGTCGACCAACAGCAGACCTCCTATGCCGTGGCCTTCTCCATCCTCAAACACATCGACCGCGCCGTGTTCGACTTCATCAGCACCTGGCGCAGCGGCCAGCCGATCAACCGCCACTACAGCTACGGCCTCGCCTCCGGTTATATGGAGGTGAAGGTCGCTGATGACAGCCGCTATGATGGGCTGCGTGCGGCCGTCGAAGCGATACGCCAACAAGCCTTAACCAAAGAAGATGACTATGAGACGAATCAATAACCGCCTTGTGGAACTGCCCCTGTTCAGAAATGCAGTGGTAAGCCTGTTGCCGACGCTGCTCATCGCCCTGGTGCTGGCCGCCTGCTCCGACGACGATGCCGTTGCCGATGTCTCGGCCACGCCCTTCACCACCTACCGCGTGGCTGTGGTGATGCCGCTCGACGCCTACAGCAAGCAGCGCTACGCGCGTACGGCGCAGTGGGCAGCCGACAACCTCAATGCCGCCCAGCTTGGTCTGGACAGCGGTGTGCGGCTGTCGATAGAATGGCATGACGAGAACACCGAGAACATGGCTACGCTCGGCAAACAGCTCGTTGCCGACGACGGCATCGTGGCCGTGGTGGGACCCTATAGTTCGGTCGATACCTACGCCCTTGCCGACGAGCTGTCGCTCCGCGGCAAACCGCTCATCACGCCCTCGGCCTCGTCGGCGCAGCTCATCCGCGGCTTTTCGGGCATGGGGTTCCTCTGGGCTCTGGCTGAGAGCGACATCTCGCAGTGCGAGGTGCTGTTGGGCAAGGCCTATAGCTATGGTGCCCGGCGGGTGCGCCTCGTGGCGGCCGACGACATTTACGGCGAGACCTTCAGCGACTGGTTCGCCTTCCAAGCCATCGAGATGGGGCTGACGGTCGACGATGTGGTGCGCTACGGTGAAGGGCAATGCGAGGCAGTGCTCTCTAAAGCCCTGCAGAGCAGCTCCGACTACGTCATCTTCGTGCCCGCCAACCAGCAGGATGTGTTGACCGGCGCCCGCCTCCGCGCCACCACGTCCGGCGCCACGCCCATGCTGATGAGTGATATGGCCTACGACATGGCTTTGCCCGCACTGGGCGACATCGCCGAAGGCGTCTCGGGCGTATGCATGTATGCCAATCCCGAGTCAGGCTTTGAGGTGAGCTATAAGACGAAATTCGGCGAGACGCCCACCGTGGAGGAGACTAACCTCTACGACGCACTCATGCTCATCGCCTTTGCCCTGCGCCAACAGGAGGTGACGGGCGGCTACGACCTCAACGAGCAGTTGCGCACCATCGTCGCCACCGACGGCCAGTCGCTCATCGCGTGGGATATCAGTGGCATGCGCGACGAGTTCAGGGCCATCGCCAATGGTTCACCTTATAATATATACGGCGCCAGCGGACCGCTCGATTTCGACAAGACCGTCTATACCAACGTGTTGCATTCCACCTACATCGACTTCACCGTCCACGACGGTCAGTTCGTCATCCAAGATTTCGCCTCCACCGACGGCAGCAAGCGCACCGACGCGGCGCTGGCGGGGTGGAACTGGAAAGCGAGCCGCACCGACAGCATAGCCAACAGCAACGTCAGCATCAGCTATCCCGCGCTGGGCGAGCGTTGGGCACTGCTCGTGGCGCCGTCAACAGGATGGGGCAACTACCGGCAGCAGGCCGACGTACTCAATATGTACCAACTGCTTAAAAGCCGCGGTTATGACGACGACCACATCGTACTCATCATGGAGGACGACCTGGCCAACAACCCGGCCAATACCGAGCCCGGCAACATACGTGTGTCGCCCGACGGCCCCAACCTCTACCACGACGTGACCATTGACTACCACCCCTCGGCGCTGGAGCCATCCGACATCCAGCGCATCCTCTGCGGCGAGACGAGCGACCGTCTGCCGCAGGTCATCCGGTCGACGGCCAACGACAACGTGTTCGTGTTCTGGAGCGGGCACGGCGAATACGGTCAGATGGTGTGGTGCAACCGCAGCGAGGGCTTCACGGCCGACCTCATGAGCGCGACCGCCGAAGCTCTGCGCGCCAAGGGCTGCTACCGCAAGATGGGCTGGTTTGTGGAGACCTGTTTCTCGGCCAGCGTCATGCAGCGCATCGAGGGTACGCCGGGCATGATGGCCATCACTGCCGCCGACGAGCGCGAGACGTCGAAGGCCGACATCTACAGTCCCACGCTGAAGACCTGGATGACCAACCGCTTCTCGTCCACCCTGACCGAGGCCATCTCCGCCAACTCCGCCGTCACCATCAAGGACCTGTACTACCGCCTCACCACGAACACCATCGGTTCCCACCCGCGGCTCTATAACCAGGCCCACTTCGGCAACCTCAACATCACCACGATGAAAGGGTGGTTCTAAGCAGACAATTCATCAATAACATTAAATAAAAATGAAACACATCAGATTGTATCTTCAGACAGCGGCCGCAGCCATGGCGCTGCTTGCCGTCGCAGGCTGCTCCTCTAATGAAAGTCAGGACATCGGCAGTCCCGAGGCAGCCAACCCTTCCACCTATCAGGCACGCCTTGTGGTCAAAGGCTACAGCGACTCCACAAAGGTGCTCAGTGAAATGACGGCTATTGAGAACACTCTCCTTACCTACCTTAACACCAAGTCGCTTAAGACGATAACCTTCGACGAAGGCAGCAGTGAGTCCAACGATGCTGCAGCGGTGAAACAATGTCAACTGGCCGAGGCAGTCATCAACAAGAATGAGTACGCTGCCAGCTACGCCTTCTTCCTCATCAAGTCCGCCACAGGCGACACGCTCTACAGCTTCCGTCCCACAGCGACCAACTATCGCATGGAGGATATAAGCTCCGACTTCGACGAAGACGTGCTGCCAAGTGGCAATTCCGGTTACATTCCACAGACCAAGTACATCAGCGACCTTGCCGTTGCGGCTGCAGGATCGGAGAGTCAGGCACAGGGTGAGCTGGCCAGTCGGGGATACAGCATCATCACGCAGGATCTCAACCAAGGAGTAGGAGGAGACTATGTTTATATCGGTTATAAGCAGACCACCTCAAACAGCCAAGCCATTACCAACCTCTACATCATCGTGGAATGGCACATCGGTGACTTTACCTATGGAGGTGCTTCTTACACCGCCGTGCCCTATTTCGGCAACAACCAGGGATCGCTCAACAGCAATACGGGTGGCAAGAATATGTGGCTTTACTACACCAAGGCCCAGAATAGCAATGGTCTGAAAACACTTGAGGTGAAGAGCTATGACAGCAGACAGCAGAACAACAACTTTGTCTATGGCCTCAACGCCAACCTCGGTGACTGGGACGGCTACCGCGGCGTCGACATCAACACCAATGCCGGTAGTAGTTTCCGCTATATCCTGAAGAACTATTGATTTCCAAAGAGATTAGTCCCTGCCTCATCCCTATAATATAGTGAGGCAGGGATATGATAAGCCTATTATTTCACTAAATCAGACACGACAATGAAAAAGATCATTATGATGGTATGTGTGCTTGGCCAATTATCAGTGAGGGAAAGCATGCGCAGGCGGAGTAAATGCTGAAAGAGCAGCAACGCATCTTCGATTACATCAACCGCACGTTCTACCGTGCGTTTAAGAATAAGTATAACCTCACGCCGACGGAATACCGTAAGCTGTCGACGAAGAAAGAGGGGTAGGCCGTCAATCAGCTTTCTCAGCGTCCTCAATATGATGGCAGAAGGCGGTGATAGACGGCTTCCACTTGTTGGGCCACATCGCTGTTCTCGAAGCGGCGGATGAACTGTTGGCTGGCCGCCACCCGCTCATCGCGCTCGCTGATGACCGTGGCAATGGCCTGCGCCATGGCTTGGGCGTCGTCGGGGCCGACATACAGACTTGCCGGTCCGCCGGCCTCCTCCAAGCAGGAACCGGTGGCAGCCACCACGGGCAGTCCGCTCTGTATGGCCTCGATGATGGGAATGCCGAAGCCCTCGTAGCGCGACGGATAGACGAAGCACTGGGCCAGGTGATAGATGGCGATGAGGTCGTCGGTGGGTACGCCGTGGAGCAAGTGGACGCGGTCGGCAACGCCCAACTGCCGGGCTGTGGCCATCACTTGTTTGACATAGGGCGTGGCGCGGCCGACGATGACCAGATGCAGGTCGTCGGGCCATTGCGGCATCGACTTGACGGCAAGCAAAATGTTCTTGCGCGTCTCGATGGTCCCCACATTCAGTACGAAGCGCTGTGGCAGCTGGTATTTATCGTTGACGCCTGACATGCGGTCGCTGCTCACAGGTTGGGCGAATCGACGGTCGCAACTCTGATAGATGACGTCGATGCGGTCGGCGGGGTAGTCGCTGTAGTAGAGAATGTCGCGCTTGGTGCATTCGCTGATGGCGATGATGCGGTCGGCCTCGCGCAGTGTGGCGTAGAACTTACGGCGGTAGAGCCAGGCGTCGAACCGGTGGTAATACTCCGGATGGCGGAGGAAGATGAGGTCGTGGATGGTGACGACCGACGGGATGCCGGCCTTGTGGAGGCCACTTGGCAGTTCGCCCGTCAGCCCGTGGAAGAGCTGTACGCCGTCGCGTCGGAGGTCGCTGACCATGCCCGACCGCCGCCACAGGTCCTTCCCCAGCGCCGTGCGGCAGTTGGAGTAGCGGAAGGCGATGTTGTCTGCATTGGTCACCTGCGCCCGCAAGTCCTCGCGCCCGGCATCAGGAGCATAGAGCAGCAGCTCCGTCTCCGGGGCGAGTGCGGCCAGGGCGTTGACAAGTGTCCTTCCGTAGTTGCCAAGTCCCGAGGCATTGCGCACAATGCGCTTGGCATCGTAGCCAAATATTTTCTTCATATTGCAAAGATACGTATTATTGGTTAAATCCTTTGTAAAAAATCAACAAAAAAAGCTTGCTCTTCCTTTGGTTAATCTTATCTTTGCAATCGGAAGTAAACAGCTTGTCCGAAACACGGATATTGCCCGCCGTCTCCACCAATTATCAATCCAGTCGAAGCTAACGACAATGCAGATGTCTATGGCTTCATCATGCACGAAACGAGTATGTAGGTGAAGCCGTTTTTTGTTGAATATCTTGCTTTTGTCGATGTTTTTTAGAAGAAGAGACTTGTAATTCGGGAAATTTAACTAATTTTGCTCCTAGTAACTACTTCGTATCTGGATATGTAGTTGAAATAGTCTATAAACTATTAGCGGATGTCCTTTGGGTATGGAGTAAAGAAGAAAGAATAATTATTATAGTATAAATTAATATTGACAATGAATTACCTTGATAGGAATGAGTTCAACTTTAAGCCATCTCAGCTTGTTGTTGACACAATCAAGAATTTTGACCTAAGCAAATTTGCTTTCTACACGCGCATTTATGACCAGGGAAAGAAAAGTATCTTTTCGGTATTTCTTTCTGAGCAATTTCAGATTGATGAGCAACAGGTGCTGCTGGGGTATGGGGCAGAGGATTTGCTGAAAAAGGCAGTCCACTTCTTCCTTACAGAGGAAGGAAGCAATAGAATCATGATGATTCCAAAGTTCTCATGGTGGTATTATGCCAATATCGCAGCAGAAGTGAACGGTAAGACCCTACAATATAATGTAATTGAAACAGACGATACTTTCAAGTACGACTTTGATGCTTTGGAGCGGCAGGTTAATGAGGTTCGTCCCAAAGTACTACTTGTTGCAACGCCTAATAATCCTACGGGCAATGGTTTGACACCAACAGAATTGGAACATCTCTGCGACATCGTGCCCAAGGAAACTGTCATTCTGGTGGATGAGGCTTATGCTTCCTACGTTACCAGCGACACCTTATATATAAAGCATCTGGTAGAAACCCGTAGCAACATTGTATTCTGTCGAACACTTAGCAAATTTTATGGTCTTCCCGGATTGCGTCTCGGTTTTGGCTTCATTGGCAAAGGAGATGAGATGGAACGCTTTGCCAAATACGCAAACATGTATCTTGGCTACGACCGACTTTCAGAGGAAGTGGGAATTGCGGCTCTTAAAAGCAGTGACCATTACCGCGAAATTGCGAGGGTGATGCAGGAAGCGCGGGATATGTACACAAAAGAAATTGGCAAGCTGAAAGGTTTCAAAGTATATAAGAGTGTGGCCAACTTCATTCTTATCAAATATCCCATTCATCTTAAGGAAAAGCTGCAGCAGGCTTTTGCCGACGAAGACTACAAGGTGAAGTTCATGAATGAGCCTGACCTGAATACGCATATGCGCATAACGTTAGGCCGTGCAGAGCAGAACCGTACAATCTGTGATACGATTCTTAGAATAGCCCATCAATGATAGCAGTAATATTAGCGGCGGGCATGGCCAGGCGGCTACGCCCGCTGACTGAACATAAGCCCAAGTGTTTGCTCCAAATAGGAAGTAGGAGCCTCCTTGAGCGTTCGGTTGATAATCTTGTAGCTGCTGGTATTAGAGAAATAGTTGTTGTTACCGGCTATCTGTCGCAGATGATTACAGAGTTTCTTGTGGCACGTTATCCACAATTAACTTTCCACTTCATTGACAATACTGACTATGCCAATACCAACAATATTTATTCGCTCTGGTTGGCTCGTCCGTTTGTAGATGGCAAGGACTTCATTTTGCTCGACAGTGATATCCTTTATGATGGTGGCATTATTGGACAGTTGTTGAGCGAAAAAGCGTCGATACTGACCGTCAGCAGACATCCGCTCGGCGAGGAGGAAATGAAAGTGGTGGTAGATGAAAAGGGTAATATCGTCGAAATTAGCAAAACTTGTGATCCTGCTGCAGCGATGGGTGAGTCGGTGGGCATTGAGAAAATCAATGCGGACTACTCTGCGGCCCTATACAGCTTACTCGATACGATGATGAATAAGGAAGGACTTGTGGATGTTTTCTACGAGCTGGCTTTTCAACGTCTTATCCCACAAGGCTTCTGTTTTAAGGTAATGGATATTCCCAATTATTTTACCATTGAGCTCGACACAGTTGACGATTTTGAGAATGCGAAACATCTAATTCCAAAAGAACTTTTCTGAATGCTATGGCTAATTATGATATTCACCAAGTACATCAAGCCATCCTTGGTATCTGCAGGGCACTTGACAAGGTGTGTGCCGACCACAACCTTACCTATTATCTATGGGCTGGTAGCATGATTGGCGCCGTGCGTCACCACGGATTCATACCATGGGACGACGACATGGATGTTGCTATGCCAAGGCCTGATTATGATAAGTTAATTGCTCATTGTGCGGAGTGGTTGCCCAAACCTTATGAAATGGTTTGCGCAGAAGATGATGCTTCTTATCCCTTACCTTTTGCAAAGATACAGGATGCTTCAACAACGCTCATTGAGCGCGCGCATCTGCGCTATCTCGGAGGCATCTATCTTGATGTGTTCCCTATCGATGGCGTTCCTGCCGGGAGAGTGTCTCGGCTTATCCATTTCGGACGATACGAGTATTACAAGCGGCTGCTCTATCTCGTCCATCGCGACCCTTACAAACATGGGCATGGACCAAGTTGCTGGATACCTCTTATTGTCAGACGCTTATATACTATGAAGGGCCTGCAGCACAAGATATGTCGATTGCTCCATAGTTGCAATTACGAACAAAGTCGATTGGTTGCTGACTACGATGACGGACGCAAAGGGACAATGCTTAAGGAGATATTGGGCAAACCTACAAATTATCAGTTTGAAGGTTGCATGCTAAAGGGGGTTGAGCACTATGATGAGTACTTGACTAATAAATATGGAGATTATATGACGCTGCCTGACGCTGAGCACCAACGCCAACATAATTTCCATTATCTTGATCTTAACCATCCATATAGAAGCTATAGGCAGATGGAATGATTCCATTGGCATGCTATGTGTTGATAGTTTCTAAGATAACTAAATAGTTATCCGATGAAAAAACTATCCTTACTTTGTGCATTGGCTTTTCCGGCACCTTCTGCTTTGTCATAGACGCAATCATCAATGATAGACGAAATGGTCCCGAAGGTTGCCCGATTTGATGTCAATAGACTGGCCTATGCTGATGCTGTCATCAATCGGGCTGTGGCTAATAAGACTATCCCAGAAGCGGTATTATGTGGCAAATGTTGTGGCGGCGGCAGTTGTTAAGTAAGCAAGTCCCTAAGCTCACATCCTTGCGGACTTGTTCATGAGCCAGTTGTCGAGGATGACCATGGCGGCCATGGCTTCGACGATGGGTACGGCGCGGGGCACGACGCAGGGGTCGTGGCGGCCGCGGGCGTTGATGGTGGTGGGGCGGCCCTCGAGGTCGACCGTCGGCTGCTCCATGAGCAGGGTAGCGACGGGCTTGAAGGCAACGCGGAAGCAGATGTCCTGACCGTTGCTGATGCCGCCCTGGATGCCGCCGCTGTGGTTGGAGGTGGTGGTGATGTGGCCGTTGTCGTTGACGAAGATGTCGTTGACCTCACTGCCGCGATGGCTTACAATGTCGAAGCCGTCGCCAATCTCAAAGCCTTTCACGGCATTGATGCCGAGCATAGCGGCACCGAGCTGGGCGTTGAGTTTGCCGAATTCCGGCTCACCTAAGCCTACCGGACAGCCCTTGATGACGCAGGTGATGACGCCGCCGATGGTGTCGCCCTGGTTCTTCACCTCCATGATGAGGCGCTCCATGGCTTGGGCGGTCTCGGGGTCGGGGCAACGCACGATGTTGCTCTCTGTCTGCGAGAGGTCGTAGTGGTGATAGTCGCGGTCGAGCGCGATGTCGCCGACCTGAGACACGTAGGCCTGAATGGTGATGCCCAATGGGCGCAGCGCCAACTTGGCCAGTGCACCTCCTACACAGCGGCTTATTGTGATACGGGCGGAGGAACGGCCACCGCCACGATGGTCGCGTATGCCGTATTTCTCGAAATAGGTGTAGTCGGCGTGGGAGGGGCGAAACAGCCCGCGCATATTGTCGTAGTCGTAGGAGTGCTGATTGGTATTGCGCACGATGAAACCGATGGGCGTACCCGTGGAGCGCCCCTCAAAGACGCCGCTCAGCAGTTCCACCTCGTCGGCTTCCTTGCGTTGCGTGGTGATGCGGCTTTGGCCGGGTCGGCGACGTGAGAGCTCATGCTGGATGAAGTCGAGGTCGATGTTGATGCCGGCCGGCATGCCGTCGACGACACCGCCGATGGCTGCGCCGTGGCTTTCGCCGAATGAGGTAAGCGTGAAGAGGTTTCCGAATGTGTTGCGCATGTGATATATTTTGTTACAAAGTAAGCAAAAATCCATCGCCCGTCCAAGCATTACCTTATTTATTTAGCGATTATTAACCAGGGGGAGGGGGAAGGAGAAGTTGGGGAAGTCCGGAAGTCCAATCATATGGCCAGAAGTCCGGAAGTCCGGAAGTCCGGAAGTCCAGTCATATGGCCAGAAGTCCAGAAGTCCGGAAGTCCGGAAGTCCAGTCATTACAGAAAGAAGTTGAGGTGCGGGTATTGCGGTGATCCACCAAACCGCACTTTACCCCTTCCCCCTCCTTCGGAGGGGGAAGGGGGGAGGCTCCAATCAAAATCATTATTTTTAGGTATTGTGGCTTTGGAGGTATTATACTAACTTTGCAACTGTAATTCAACAACATCAATCATTAAGTTTAAAACAATGGCAAAGACAATAGTTGTTTATGGTTCATCAACCGGCACCTGCGAGGCTATCGCACAGAAGATTGGCGAGAAGCTCGGGGCCGAAGTCATCAATGTCACCGACCTCACCGAGGATCAGATTGCCGGCGCCGACAATCTCGTGTTGGGTACCTCTACATGGGGCGCCGGCGAGATGCAGGACGACTGGTACGACGGCGTTAAGGTGCTGAAGTCTGCCGGACTGAGCGGCAAGAAGGTCGCCGTGTTTGGCTGCGGCGACAGCGAGAGCTACAGCGATACGTTCTGCGGCGGCATGAAGGAGCTCTACGACGCAGCCGAGGCCGCTGGAGCCACCATGGTGGGCAGCGTCAGCACCGACGGCTACACCTATGATGATTCTGATTCGGTGGTCGACGGCAAGTTCGTCGGTCTGGCCTTGGACGACGTCAATGAGGACGACAAGACCGATGACCGCATCGATGCCTGGATTCCCACACTGGGCTTCTAATCAGTAAATTATTTGTTTATCACCCTATCAATATGTCAAGTGTTCCAATTATGCCTCTTGTTCACTATAAGATAGTAAATTCATAATGTTTTTGTATAAATGATTTAGCCTCGCTGTGAAGCGAGGCTTTTTCATTTTTGGGCGTATCGCAGTTTTCCGGTGCAGGTAAAGGAATGCGTCAGAAGGGCTTGAGCGAGACGAGGGTGCCCTGGACGTACACCTGCTGCTCGTAGATGAGGGCTTCGACGGCTTTGCCGAGGTCTTCGACATTGAGATTGGTCTTCTTCAGATCGTTGAGGTCATGGGGCTTGTTGTCGCTGAGCACGTTGAGAATCTGGCGTGTGGCCTCGGCCTCCTGCTTATCTCTCCGACGGCTGGAGAGACAGACGTCGCAGCAACGGCAGTCGGTGGACCGCTCCTCGCCGAAGTAGTGCAGCAACTGGCGGCTGCGGCAAACGTGGTTGTTGGTGGCGTAGTTGATGATGGCCTGGACGCGGTTGATGAGCTGCGTCTGCCGGTCCTCGTAGATGGATGGCGACAGATAAACGGTCTCCTCGCGGTCGCGCAGGTAGGTGATGTAGGGCTTCTTGCGCTGCGGAATGAAGTGGACGATGTCCTGGGCGCTGAGCGACTTCAGTGTCTGATAAACCTCATCCTCCGTCATCTTACACCGTAGGGCAATGAGCGACTCGTCGATATACTGGTAGTCGGTGAACAGTCCGCCGTAGAGCCGCAGGGCCATCTCAATGACAGCCTCCTCCCGCTCCGACAGTTCGTTGAGGCGGTAAAGCTCATTGCGGCCCAGGATGATATGCAGTCGGGCGGCGGCATCGGGATCGGTCTCATAGTGCAGGTAGCCGGCGTTGTCCAACAGATGGAGCGAGGATTCGACGTATTGCGACTGCAGGTGATAGATGGAGCAGAACGGGCCCAAATCGAAGGTGAACGTATGGCCGTTGCCCATACCTAAGCCAATCTGATAGTAATAAGCCAGACAGTCGTAGACGTGGCTGATGTATTCCTTCGGCGGAAAGCTGGCGCTGACATGCTTCTCGAGTACGCTCACGTCGTGGTTGCTCCACAGCAACACGGCGTAGGCTTTCAATCCGTCGCGCCCCGCGCGCCCGGCTTCCTGGAAATAGGCTTCGATGGAGTCGGGGCAGTCGATATGGACGACGAGCCGGACGTTTGGCTTGTCGATGCCCATACCGAAGGCGTTGGTGGCGACCATGACGCGCTTCTCGTCGTTTTGCCACTGCCGCTGCCGCTCGTCACGTAGGGCGTGCTCGAGGCCGGCGTGGTAATAGGTGGCCGCGATGTGCAGCTGCTCCAGTTCCTCGGCTATCTTCTTACATTTCCTTCGGCTGCGCACGTAGACGATGGCGCTGCCCGGCACCTTGCTGAGAATATGCACGAGTTCCTCGACCTTGTTCTCGGTCGCGCGCACCACATAAGCCAGGTTCTTGCGCTCAAAGCTCATGCGGAAGACGTTCTTCTCGCGGAAATGCAGTTGCTGCTGGATGTCGTCGGCCACCTCCGGCGTTGCGGTGGCAGTCAGGGCCAGCACGGGTGCGTCGGGTTTGACCTTGCGGAGGTCGGCAATCTGGAGGTAGGCGGGGCGGAAGTCGTAGCCCCACTGACTGATGCAGTGGGCTTCATCGACGGTGATGAAGCTCACCTTGAGGTAGTGGAGCTTGGCAAGAAACAGCTCCGACGACAGCCGCTCGGGCGAGACATAGAGCAGTTTGGTGCCGCCGAGGATGCAGTTGTCCAGCGTCTTGACAATCTCGCCGCGCGTCATGCCCGAGTAGATGGCGGCTGCCTTCACGCCTTTG
The DNA here is from genome assembly GCA_900315835.1 of uncultured Prevotella sp. Taxonomy (GTDB): domain Bacteria; phylum Bacteroidota; class Bacteroidia; order Bacteroidales; family Bacteroidaceae; genus Prevotella. The sequence goes on along the minus strand of ONAR01000005.1, from coordinate 22,378 downwards.
CGCCGCAGGTGTTCCACCTGGTCTTTCATCAGGGCGATGAGCGGAGTGACGACGATGCAAGTGCCCTCCTTGGCGATGGCGGGTACCTGGAAGGTGATACTCTTGCCGCCGCCCGTGGGCATCAGCCCCAGCGTGTCGCGGCCGGAGGCAATGCTCTCGATGATGGATAGCTGGATGCCACGGAAACTGTCGTAGCCCCAGTACTGCTTGAGAATGTGGAGAAAGTCGTCCGTCATTCGGTAATCTCGCCCTCGGTGGGCCGGATGTCTTCAATCTGCAGCTGAACGAGGTTGTGCTTAAAGATGTTGTCCTCGATGGTGTAGGCGATGTCGAACGACCGCTTCGACTTGATGTAGCGGGCCGAGGCGCTCTGGCCGAAGGCGATGCCGTTGACCACGGTGCCCGACTTCGAGTCGACGAGCTCGAGCTTGATATGCTCCTGCGTGCGCCCCACCACCTTGCTGGTGCCGTAGTCGTAGACGCCGATGGTGCAGAACATGGGTTTCTCGTTGCCCGGTCCGAAGGGCGCGAAGCGCTTCAGATCGTTGTGCAGCCGCTTGGTGATGTCCTTGAAGTCAATCTCTGCGTCGATACGGAGCACGGCCTCGGTCTGCTCGGGTTGGATATGCTCCTCAACATAATGCTGGAAACGGCGGCGGAACTCAGGCACATCGGCCCAGCGCAGCGTGAGTCCGGCGGCATAGGTGTGGCCGCCAAAGTTGAGCAGTAGGTCGCGGCAGCTTTTGATGGCCGAATAGATGTCGAAGCCCATGACCGATCGCGCCGACCCCGTGGCGAGGTCGCCGTCGCGCGTCAGCACCACGCAGGGCCGGAAATAAATCTCGGTGAGGCGTGAGGCCACGATGCCGATGACGCCTTTCTTCCAATGCTCGTCGTAGAGCACGATGCTCGAGTGGTGGTTCTGGCTCTCAATGCGCTCCACAATCTGGTTGGCCTCCTCGGTCATCTGCTTGTCGATGTCCTTGCGCTGCTCGTTGTATTCATCGATGTGGCGGGCCTTGTGCAGGGCGGCGTTGAAGTCTTTCTCCACGAGAAGGTCGACGCTCTCCTTGCCGTTCTCCATACGCCCGGAGGCGTTGATGCGCGGTCCAATCTTGAAGATGATATCACTCATGGAAATGTCGCGGTTGCTCAGTCCACAGATGTCGATGATGGCTTTCAGGCCAACGCTTGGGTTCTGGTTGAGCTGCTTCAGCCCATGATAAGCCAGGATGCGGTTCTCGTCGACCACCGGCACCAGGTCGGCGGCAATGCTCACGGCGCAGAAGTCGAGTAGGGGAATGAGGCGCGAGAAGGGAATGCCGTTGTTCTTGGCGAAGGCCTGCATGAACTTGAAGCCTACACCGCAGCCGCAGAGGTGCTTGAAGGGGTAGGTGTCGTCCTCTCGCTTGGGGTTGAGTATGGCCACGGCATTGGGCAGCTCATCATCGGGCATGTGGTGGTCGCAGATGATGAAGTCGATGCCGAGGCTCTTGGCATAGGCGATCATGTCGTTGGCCTTGATGCCGCAGTCGAGGATGATGATGAGTTTGACGCCGGTCGATTTGGCATAGTCGATGCCTTTCTTGCTGACACCGTAGCCCTCGTCGTAGCGATCGGGGATGTAATAGTCGATATTGGAGTAGAACTGCTGCAAGAATTTATACACCAGCGCCACTGCCGTACAGCCATCGACATCGTAGTCGCCATAGACGAGGATACGCTCCTTCCGGCCCATGGCGTCGTTGAGTCTGTCCACCGCCACATCCATATCCTTCATGAGGAACGGATTGATGAGGTCGGCGAGCTGAGGCCTGAAAAAGCGCTTTGCCGCGCTTTCCGTGGAGATGCCCCGCCGGATAAGCAACAGGGTGAGAAAAGGACTCATGTTGAGCTTCTCACTCAGCTCATGGGCTTGTCGCGTTTCTTCTGGTGTCGGTGCGTCATATTTCCATTTGAAATGCATCTTTAATATCTTTTTCTTTCTGCAACAAAGATACAAAGATTTCAACAGATACAAAAACTTTATGGGCAAAAAATGAAAAGGCCGAATGCATTGCGGGAAGTCCCCGCTGCATCCGGCCATCACTGGGTGTGTTAAAGTATTATGTTTAAAGCGTTACCGCTTTAGAATCCGCATTTCTTTCTGATGTCCTTGGGCACTGCATTCTTGTTGACCATGAAGTCCATGGTGTTGGCAATGATGAAGTTCTTGGTCATATACCAAATGCCCTTGTAGTCACCGGTCTCGCCCCACGAGTTCTTCACCATGTAGTATTCCTTGCCGTTCTGGTCCTTGGCGATACCGTAGATCAGCATGCCGTGGTCGTCGGTGAGCTCCCAGTCGTCGTAGCGCTCCTGGCGCATCTTCTGCGTAGGCTCAATCTCGGGCACGTTCACGCCGAGCGAGTCAACGACATTCTTACGCTTGCCGGGGCTCAGCTTCAGCCAACGGGCCATATCGCTGCCCTCGAGGTTGGCCAGCTTCTTGGTGTCGTACATATAAGCCAGACCGGTGCGGGTGAAGCCGTCTTCCGACACATCGCCGCCCCAGGCTACGGTGTAGCCGTTCATGATGGCGTTGTCGATAATCTTCTCCAGGCAGTCGATAGGCACGTTCCACGACAGCGGATTGCGCCAGTTGTCCTGCACCTCCACAGCGAAGGCAGTCCAGAAAGGATGATGGGTGTATGAGGTGAAGCTCACATAGTTGTTGCAAGCGGCGCTGTCGAGACCGATGTAAGCGGCGAAGCTCTTCGGCGTGAAGGTGCGGCCCTCATAGGTGAACTGCTTCGGCGTAGCACCGAGGTAGGAGTCGAGGATGCCCTGCAAGCCGTTCTTCCATGCAGGAGAGAGCTTCTTGGCATCGCTCTTGGCAACGGCCTGCACATACGGAGTCATCACATTGAAGAACTCGTTGAAGTTGAACAGTGAGTCGCCATACTGGCTGCCAGTCTTGGCCATTGCCGTCTCAGGGCAGATGCCGTAGTGCTGGATGCAGTAGAGGGGGTCGTAAGCGCTGCCGCCCTGAGAGAACTGGCAGTCACCGTGAAGGCGTACCACCTGAATGGCGCGGTCCATATAGGTCTTGTTGGCAACGAAAGCCTCCGACAGGTCATAGGTCTTGCCCGTGGCCTTCAGGATTTCAGCCTCGAAGAAACTAAGCGTGGAATAATCCCAGCACGTACCCGAGCGGTTCTGGTTCTTGATGCTGGTGATGGGGTTCTCCTTGATAACGGTGAACCGCGGCTTATTTGGGTTTACACTGTCTTTCTTGTTTACTGTTGCTGCATTGGCGTTGAGTGCAAGCGCTGCAATCGCTGCCAAGATGAGAGTTTTCTTCATTCTAACTTATTGGTTTCATTAATTTGGGTGCAAAGTTAGTCAATTTTGCGTAAATATGCAAAATTGACTAACAATCTTTTAATTATTTGCCATAAATTCTTCGACATCCTTCGGATGGTAAGGAATGCGGTCCTTGCCAATGAAGCGGCAGCCATCCTTGGTGATGAGCACGTCGTCCTCGATACGGATGCCGCCGAAGTCCTTGTAGGTCTCCAGTTTGTCGAAGTTGAGGAACTCCTTGCAATGGCCGCTGGCCTTCCAGTCGTCGATGAGGGCGGGGATGAAGTAGATGCCCGGCTCGTCGGTCACGACGAAGCCCTCCTCCAGGCGACGGCCCATACGCAGGCAGTTGGTGCCGAACTGTTCGAGGTTGGGTCGGGTCTCCTCGTCAAAGCCGACGTTGATCTGATTGAGGTTCTCCATGTCGTGCACATCGAGGCCCATCATGTGGCCCAGTCCGTGGGGCAGGAACATGGCGTGGGCGCCGGCCTTCACGGCTTCCTCGGTGTCGCCCTTGGCCAGACCGAGCTCCTTGAGACGGTCGAACATCAGACGGCAGACGGCGAAGTGGACATCGGCGTATTTCACACCGGGTTTGGCCACCTCGAGCACGTAGTCGTGGCAGGCCTCTACGATGGAATAAATTTCCAACTGGCGCTGGGTGAACTTACCGTTGACAGGATAGGTGCGGGTGTTGTCGGAGCAATAGTGCTCCATGTTCTCGCCGCCGGCATCGCAAAGCACGAGGCGTCCACTTTCGAGCACGGCCATCGAGGGGTTGCCGTGCATAATCTCGCCATGCTGGGAGAAGATAGTCGGGAAGCTCACCATCGAACCATAGGAGTGGCAGATGCCGTCAATCTGACCGGCGACATACTTTTCGGTCAGTCCGGGTTTGGTGGTGCGCATGCCCGTGGTGTGCATCTTGTAGCCGATGGTAGCGGCGTCCTCAAGCTGCGCAATCTCCTCGGCTGACTTTGTCGAGCGCATCTTCACGACAGCCTTGATGAGCGGCATCGAGGCGCTTTCCTTTTGCTGGTTGGGATGGATGCCTAACAGGTCGAAGATTTGTATCTTGATATCGTGGCGGTAGGGCGGCAGGAAATGCACCTTGCGGTGGTTGGCCAGCGCATTGTTGCAGATGGTCTTCAGGGTCTTCATCGGCGCCGTATTGGCCACGCCCACTTGCTCGGCCATATCATGCACGCTGTCTACGGAACCATACCAGACGATGTCTTCGATGTCAATATCATCGCCCACGAGGGTCTCGATGTCGTTGTTGATATCGATGACGCCTACCAGACCATCACGCTGCTGACCGAAATAATACAGGAATGTGGAGTCCTGGCGGAAGGGATAATAGCCGTTGGCCGGAAAGTTGGCCGGTGACTCATTGTTGCCGAAAAGGATAATCACTCCGCTCTTTACAAGCTTCTTCAGCTCGGCGCGACGGTTGACGTAGGTCTCTTTGCTAAACATAAATTACCGTTTTAAACAATTCTTTTGTTGCAAAGTTAATGACTTTTCAATGAAAATACGTACTTTTGCAACTAAAATTATATTTCTTTATGCAGATTGATACTCATTCTACCGGTTTGGTGCTTGAGGGCGGCGGCATGCGGGGTGTATTCACCAGCGGTGTGCTCGACGCCTTCATGAAGCACCATTTCTATTTCGACTACGTGGTGGCCGTGTCGGCAGGGGCCTGCAATGGCATGAGCTACATCTCCCGACAACCACGGCGGGCCCGCATCTCCAACATCGACATGCTGGTGAAATATGATTATATTGGCTTGCGTCATTTGGTGACGCAAGGCTGCATCTTCGACCAGAAGTTGCTTTATGACCGCTTTCCCAACGAGCTGATCCCCTTTGACTACGACGAGTTTTTCCGCCATTCGGCAGGCTTTGAGATGGTCACCACCAACTGCCTGACCGGCCGGTCCAATTACCTTTGTGAGACGCACGACGCGCAGCGCGCTGTCGATATCTGCCGCGCCTCAAGCAGTCTGCCCTATGTGAGCAAGATAGTCGAGGTCGATGGGCAGCCGATGCTCGACGGCGGCATCATCGACTCTATTCCCGTGGAGCGGGCTATGGCGACGGGCCATCCGTTCAACGTGGTCATCTCGACGCGCAACCTGGGTTTCCGTGAAAGCGGGAAAGACAGGAAGATACCTCATTTTATTTATAAGAACTACCCGCGCCTGCGTGTGGCGCTGAGCCATCGCATCGAGGCTTACAACCGTCAGTTGCAGCTGTTGGAGGATCTCGAGCATCAGGGGCGCGTAGCCTGCCTCCGACCCAAGCGTCCGATGGAGGTGAGGCGTATCGAGAAGAATGTCGACCGGTTGGAGCGCCTCTATGAGGAGGGCTTCAGCATTGGCGAGGAGTTTGTGCTCAACAACGACATCACCGGCGCAGCTTCCTGATGCACCATCGGCGCTGATGTCGTTATCGGTTGGGTGGCTCATGTCGGCTTCTGACGACCGTTATTACCTTTGCTTTTATTCGGAAAATACCCGACAAAATCGTGTTCGGGATTTTGCGCATTCCAGAGATGGAAAAACGGCAAAACAGCGGCGGTTGGACGCGAAAAATACCCGGAAACCGCCGTTTTTGCCTTGCCGCATCGCGATAAGTATCTTTTCGCATCGCGATAACTATGCTATCGCAGTGCAATCGCTATGGTATCGCAACGCGATAGGTATCTGATGACGACGCTATAACTATGCTATCGCGGTGCGATAGGTATGGTTTCGCGATGGCTCATGCGTCTGATGCAACTTGCATCCGACGCTTCATCTGTATAAGCGACTGATAGATAGCGACTTGTGTAAAATCACTTAAAATCGCTCAGAATTGCGTATTTCGGAGCAAGGAAGGTGCTCGTGGGTTTCGAGGCCCTTCTCGTGGCCCTTAAAACACCAAAAAACTTTACATCGTAGCCTGTGTAATATCGGCCTCACGCAGATGGCGCAAATCTCTGATGAAGGTTCACTATCGGTGACTGGCCACCATCCGCAGGTATTGGCGAGATCAATGGTGTGCAGAAATCTGCGCAATCTGCGTGGGTTTTGAACGTTACAGGTCCAGCGCCAGCTTCACGGTGACGTTGCGGCCGATGTTGTACAGGCCCATACGACCATTGGCGGGATTGACATCGCCGATGTATTTCAACCGACTGAGGTGGCTCTGATAGGCGCGGTTGAAGAGGTTGTCGGCCGTGAGCGAGAGCGTGGCGCGGTTGCGGCCATGCACCTTCAGACTCGTTCCGGCCTGCAGACCGAAGAGCGTGTACGACGGTGTTGCCGTCTCGGTGCCGCCCAAAGCATAGAAATGGTCTTGCCGGAGGTTGCACTCCATCGTTGCGGCGACGTAGGTATGGTGCAGGTGCTGTCCGTCTTCGATAAACGCGTAGCGCAGCTGCCCCTCCCATTTCGGTGCCGGGGTGAAGGGCAGGTACTTTGATTCGGCAGGTTGATGCAGCTGTACGCTGTTGACGTAGGAGAACGTGTTTTGCCAATGCAGACGACGGATGGGGTGAATGTCGACGAGCGCCTCACCGCCGATCAGCCTTGCCTTGCCGCTGGTGTATTGGTAGAGCGGCACGTCTTCCCGGGTCTCCCCATCGAGCCGTTGGTTGAAGATGTAGTTGTCGATGAAGTTGGCATAGAGCGCCAACTGCGCCGTGAGCCAGTCGGAGGTGTAGTCGAGTCCGGCGTCGAACTGCCAGCTATGCTCCGCTTTCAGGTCGCCGTTGCCGACGAGGTATTGCTGCGTGCCCTCATGAACGCCGTTGGACGACAGTTCGCCGATGTTCGGTGCACGGAAGCCGCGCGCTACGTTGAAGCGCAGGTTGACGTTCTCCGACGGATGCCAGACGGCACCGATACTGCCCGACACACTGGTGAAATTGCGCGACAGGCGGCTGAAGAGGTCGTCGAGCGCGAAGGCGTGGACGTGGCGGTGGTCGAGACGCAGACCGCCGGAGAGCGTCCAGTCGCCGGTCTTATACGATGAGGTGGCGTAGGCGCCGAAGTCGAACAACTGGTAACTGGGGATGAGGAACTCGTCGCCGCGGTTGTCGTTGTACTGCCACATGCCGCCTGCGCCGACGGTCGTCTTCCACGCATTGCGCTCGGGGAAGAGCAGTCGCACGTCGTAGTTGATGGTATGCAGTTGCATGTCGAGTCCGGGGGCGTCGGCGCTTTCCTCGTATTCCTGTCGGCGGTTCTGCTGGTAGCCGATGATGGCCTTCAGCGTGGCGTCGCCGATGTAGAACGCGTTGTCGCTCACGGCTTTGTAGTGATGCACCTGCTGGAAGGGCAGCGCCTTGCCGTAGCTCGTGCTGTGGTCGTCGCGCTCACCCTCGGCGATGCCCGGCGTGAGGTGGTAATAACTGAGATTCAAGTGGCTGTAGCCCCAGCTGCCGTTGTAGCCGGTGCCGAGTTCGGCGGCTCGCTGACGGAAGCGGGTGCCGACGACGTATTTGTCGTAGGCGTTGTGGTAGTCGTGCGCCATCTTGTCCGACCACCGGCCCTGATAGAGCCATCCATTGGCATTGCCGCGGAAGCCGACCGAATAGCTGAACAGTCCGTTATTGCTCTGGTATTCGGTCGTCGCGCTTGCCGCATGGGTGTTGCGCGCCATGACGGGGTCGCCGTGGAAGATGATGACACCGGCCATGGCGTCGCTGCCATACATCAGTGAGGCCGGGCCCTTGATGATCTCCGCCGACGAGATGCTCTGGTCGTCGACCTCGATGCCGTGCTCGTCGCCCCATTGGTTGCCCTCCTGTCGGATGCCGTCGTTGACCACGACGAGTCGGTTGTAGCCCAGTCCGCGGATGACGGGCTTGGAGATGCCGCTGCCCGTGGTAATCTGCGCAATGCCGGGCTGATGGCTCAGGGCGTCGATGATGTTGCTCGACGCCGTATTGCGCAGCATGTCGGCGGTCACCACACTGACGGGTATGGGTGCATCCTTCAGTTTGGCTTTACCGGTCAGACCGGTCACCACCACCTCGTTGAGCATGGCGTTGGACTCCTGCATCACGAAGTCGGCCTTGGCGGTCTGCGTGAGGTCGACCTTACGCAGAATGGTCTGGTGACCGAGATAGCTCACCTGCAGCGTCACCGTGCGCTTGGGCAGTGAGGTGAGGGTGTAGTTGCCGTCGGCGTCGGTCGTCGTGGCGATTTGCAGTTCGGGAATGGTAACGACAACGCCCACCAGCGGACTGTTGTCTATCTTGTCGGTTACGCGACCGCGCAGGTCACTCGTGGGGCCGTTGAGTGTGGGTACGTCCCCAGCGTTTGCTGTCAGGCACAGTAATGCGCCCAACAACAAGAGCATATATTTTCTTATCATTGTTTTATTGTTGTAAGCTATAATAAATAAGGTGTACAGCCCCCTACAGCAGATGTGTAGCGGGCATGGTCGGGGTGATGTAGCTTACAACAGGTGGCGCGCGGCCAGGGTTAAGCAACTGTGGCCGGGCGACGATGGTGGCATTGTAGCGCGGCATGAAAGCATACTGCGCGGTACAAGGCGTGGGGGCGGCTACAGCCGATGGGGTGAGGAATGGAAGTGAAAGGAACTGGCACAGCACACAGGTGCTGATGTGCTGCGCTTCGGCCGTAAGGTGGCCATTATGATGCAGGTGATGCTGGCAGGCATAGCACGTCGTATCCTCCACCACTACGGCAAGGTCGTGATGGTGGACCGAGGCGAGCAGCAGCATTGGCAGGAAAACTGCCAACAGCAGGCGTGCCGCCAAACGGCGCCGATGCGAAACGTACTTAGCGATAACTTGGCACTTTTGGCCGCAAAGATAATGATTAATTTCTACAATCCGCACCATTTCACCATAAAAGTCATGGCCGGATGACGCGATTTTTTGACGGAGTGAATTATAGAATTTACGCATTGGTCATGGAGGAAAGCCCAAATTCATTAACTTTGCTACCAAACATTTTTATGGTCTGTTGCTTTGACGCGACAAGCCGCTATGGGATGGCATCCCCTCGACATTCACCATATATGAAACAATACAAGCTTCTCCCCATTGCCCTCCTTCTTGTGGCGCTGGCTGCCGTTGTCCTTGTAGTCCGCACCATTCTGTTGCCGATGATCATCACGTTGGCTGCGCTTTTGGTGTCATTCGTTGTCTTTGTCCGCACGACCGGCGACCTGGTGCGTGGGCATCGGTTCGCTTCCTCCAGGCGCGAGCGGTTCCTTGCCATGCTGCTCTCGCTCATGGCAGTCTTCCTTTGCAGCGGCACGCTGGAGTACCTTTGCGCCTTCGCCGTGATGAGGGATGGCGGCAGTTATGTGAGCGCCGAGTATCTCGTGCGGTCTGTTGGCCTGTCGCTCAACCTCTTCGCGCTCAGCATCGACTACGACATGAATGCGGCCATTGCCAGCCATGGCCTGCTCAAGGGCATCATCGCCCTGCAGGCCGTGCTGTCGTTTGCCTGCACGGTGGGGTTGGTGCTCGGGCTGGTCTATTTCCGTCTGGGCGCTTACCTGAAGTTCCGCTTTGGCACCCGTGTGGATGAGCGTCACGGCCACGTCTATCTGTTCTTTGGCCTCAACGCCGCCTCAGAGCCGCTGATGAGGAGCATCCGCGAGGCCGAGGGGCCTCGTGCCGTCATCGTATTGGTGGAGACCACACAGATGGATGAGGAGGGGGCCAACGGGTGGGACAGCATCATGGGAATGCTCACCAATCGGCGGCAGGTGTTCGCAAGCATCGCCGACGTGGATGCCGCGGTGACCTTCACCCAGACCTTGCCGTCGGGGCTGAATATGGATGAGGGGGAGGGGATGCACGACCTCTTTGGGGAGATGAACATCCCCGGGTGCAAGCGCATTCTCTGCCAGTTGGCCCGGTTGCCTATGGGGAGCGACCGTCAGGTGCACCTCTTCTTCATGGGCGATGAGGCCGACGAGAACCTGAATGCCGCGGTCGTCATGGCCAGGGATGCCACCCTTGTTGCCCTTGCCGAACGGGGCGTGCCTTGCCGGTTCTATTGCCATGGCGACGGCAACCGGCTCAGCCATGCCCTCGGGCAGGGCATGCTGCGCCGGGGCTTCGACGTGCAGGTCGTCGATGACGCGCGGCTGGCCGTTGACAGCATCAAGGGCAAGCCGGAGTACCATCCCGTCAGGCTGGTTGAGCTCAGCAAGGACAATCCCACCACCGTCAGCTTGCCCTTTGAGGCCCTCATCGTCGGCTTCAATGCGGTGGGACGTGAGGCTTTGGGCTATCTCTATGAGTTTGGCGCCTTCTCCGACAGCCGTTCCACGCCGGATACCTCCTTCCGCAGTCGGTTCCATTGTGCCGTCTTCGACCCCGACATGGACGATGCCGGAACAGCCTATGCCATCACTCATCCGGCGGTGATGGCGGCCAGAAACCGGGATGGCTCGCCGCTCGTGGAGATGATGGCCGATGGCCACCACGGCAAGGCCTTCTATGACTATGTGGAGCGGGTGGCGCAACGGCTCAACTATGTCATGGTGTGCCTCGACAACGGCCGCGAGGCGATGGACTGTGCCGTTGGGTTGTTCCTGTTCCTCCTCCGGCATCGGGGCAACCACCTCGACCGCCTGAAGATTTTCGTGTATGCCCACAATGCCGACGACATGGCCTATCTGTCGGAAGTGGTGCGCCATTACAACGAGGGCTATGCCTGCGACAGCCAGACGGCCGCAGCCATCCTCATTCCCTTTGGCAGCGCCGAGAGCATCTATACCTACGACATCGTGGTGACCGACAGGCTCCGCCGTCAGGGCAAGCTCTTCCAGAAGAACTACACGCGCCTGCGGGGCGGCATCAGTTGGGACGAGCGCCACCGTCGCCTCTCGGGGTTGAAGCAGCGCATGGCCGACGGCAGTTGGCAAGAGGTTCCTTTGGCCGAGCGGCGCGTGTCGTTGGCCAGCCTCTCGGAGCTGCAGCGAAAGGAGACGCAGGACATGGCCAACGCCCTTCATGCCGGCACCAAGCTCTATCTGCTCCGCCAGGCGTTAGGCGATGACGACTGGCCGTCGTTTGTGGCGCGCTATTTCTCCCCGGAAACAGGCATGGCCATGATTGAGGGCCGGATGGCGGACATCCGTTATCCACGGTTGGACGACTGGGAGAACACCGTCGTCCGCAATCTCGCCCAACTGGAACACCACCGCTGGGTGGCCTCCCATGAGGTGCTGGGCTATCGCCATGAAGAAGGTGCCCACCTTTGCGACGAGACCACGCGGGTGCACAACTGCCTCATCCCCTGGCAGGCACTCGACGAGGAGTCGATGGCGCAACAGGCCTCGGGGTGGACCGATGCCGATTATAAGCTCTACGACTATGGCGTGGTGGACACCACCATCCGAATCTATTTTTCCAATCCTCAAAACTGAAAGCATCTATGTGGAACACCGTCAGAATATTCATCAGCAGCACGTTCAAGGATATGGACGTGGAGCGCGACGCGCTGAAAAACATCGTTTTGCCCCAGCTCAACCATTATTTCGCCCCCATGCGCTACCAGATAGAGATGGTTGACCTGCGCCATTCCATCGAGACCGACAAGGAGGAGAGCGCCGAGCAGCGGGAGAAAATCATCTTCAACATCTGCATGGACGAGATAGAGAGTTGCAAGCCTTTCTTCCTCGGCCTCGTGGGCCATCGCTATGGATGGATACCCGACAAGCAGCAGATGTTGCCGCCGAGCATCTACGACACGTTGCCCGATGATTTCCCCATCGGCCGCCAGCACCTGAGCGTGACGGTGTTTGAGTTTCTCAATGGCATTTTCAACCCGCAGGCCAACTTCGACCGGACCAACACCCTGGTGCTGTTGCGCGATGACGCTTCCTATGAGGGCATTGGCGAGACACGGCTCCGCGACTATGTCGATACCGGCGACAACCGGCGGTATGTCGGACTGTTGAGGGATTATTTGGCCGCCCACCGGCACGACTATCGGCTGACCCGTTATACCCTGAAGCTCCAGCAGGCCACATCGGAGCATGTGCTCCGTTGGAGCGAGGCCGTGTGCCAACAGTTGCAGCGGCAACTGTCGGCTTACATCAACGCGCGGCAGGAGGCTACCACCGAGACGCTCCGGCAGGAGGAGGCCTACGTGAACGGCATGACAAGGCACTTTGCCGGACGTGAGGCCGACATCTCCGCCCTGATGGACATCCTCCACACGCGCCACGTGGCGCATGTCAACCAGCACGAGGATGGCCTTGGGCAGTCGGCGCTGCTCTGCCGGCTCTATGAGCTGCTCAGACATGACCCGGAACGCCTCTGCCTTTTCCACGCCGTGGAGGCTTACCCGGATGGCAACGAATTTTCCATTGTGCTATACGACTGGTGCTGGCTGATGTGCCGTGAGTTGGGCGAGGGATGGGAGGCCTTGGAGGAAAGGAAAGGCAACTTGTCTCAGCTGGATAAACTGTTCCAACAACTCATGGAGCGCATCCGCGTGGAGCGTCACAAGACGGTGACCATCTGCCTCGACGACCCGCAGAGGGCAAGAGGGAGCCTGCGGTTGCGCTATGCCTTCGTGGACGTGGTGCTGACAGAGCGCATGCCCGCCGAGTATGACCGCGACATGGGCAACTATGTACTGAAGCCGCTCACGCCCGCCGACCGGGCCCTCGTGGCCCGGGACCTGCGCTCAAGGCCCAAGAAGGCCTTGCTCGAAAAGGCCAACAGCGGCAACGTGAAATGGCTGACGCTGGCAACGGCCATCGCCAACAGCCTCAACCGCCTCGACTATCTCGAAATAAGGAACCACGACGACGGCGACCAGGAAGACAGCATCGACGACTATCTCATCCGCCTTATTGCGGGCATGCCCGATGACTACACGGCGTTGCAAGACTATTGGATAACGCGCTTAGAGGACATCTTGGGCAAGGAGACGGTGAGCCGTTATCTCTTCCTCGTTGGCCTATGCAACGGCTTGACCGATGAGGACTTGGGCCAGCTCATGGGCAAGCGGCTCATGGAGGTGGTGCTCATCCGCCAGACCATCGGTCGCGACATCGTAAGGGAAGAGGGCAAGGGCAGCTATGTGCTTCCAAGGGAGATGAAACGGCGCTATCAGACGATGATACGCACCACCGACACCGACGAGCTGCGGCGCATCAATAGCTACGTGCTGTCCTTGCCGCACGAGGGCAGCACCTGGCAGCAGAACGCCCTCCTCACCTCGCTCGTGGCGCTCAACCGGGAGACCGTCGTGGCCCTGCTGTCGGAACCCGACCTGATGTACGACGGCTCAAAGCCTTCGCTGGCCTTCAGGGGACTCTCATCGCTCATCGCCTGTAACGCGCAACTCTTCCACGACTGCCTGGCCTACCTGTTGAAGGAGACCGACCCCGACGTGGCGCTTTACAACGGACTGGTCAAATGGCTCGACGTGGCGGCTGCCAACAATGAGCAGGAAATCATCGTCTCGCTCTGCCACATCATTTTCGAACGGCTCTATGATGAGGCCATGGCCTCCGACATCGACAACCAATTAGGCTTGTCGCTCGTGAGGGTCATCAACAGGATGAACGGTGCCGTGGTGCTGATTGACGACGCGGAGAGAGGCCATGCCTGGTGGCTCAAGTGGATAGGGCAGGAACTGGCGCTGGCACGACGCTACTATCAGAATACCGATGCGTGGAACAAGATGATGTTTGCCCTGTTGCTCGACAAGGAGCAGGGCATCCCCATGAACAAGCCCAAGGAGCGGTGGGACTTCCTCAATGACAGCTTCCTGCCGATGCTCAACCAACAGTTTGACTTCGTTGAGGACAAGGAACTTGCCAACCTCGGCATGCTCTTGGCCGACGTGGCTATCCTTGGTGCCCGTTATGAGCAGGAGTTCAACACGGGTGACTTTGCCACGCTGACGCTCTCGGTTTTTCGTTCGGTCTATGAAAAGTCGGTGGGTACCATCGATGAGCAGTTTGCCCTTGGGCAATGGATGGAGCATGCGCTCTATATGTTGCAGCTCCGCTATCACCTCGACGACAAGCAGTGGGGCGAGGTGTTCTCCGGGGTGCTGCAAGTGTATGACGTAGCTATCGACCAGTTGGAGAAGGAATTGCTGACAGACCGAAACAAGGCGTTGCTCGCCCATCTCATCAGCGACATCACGTTCCTCATCGCGCCGGCAGATGCCCAAAAGGCCATGGGCATCGCCGACCACTTCTTCGTCCTGCTGCTCCGTCGTGTCTATGACACCGAGGTGACGCGCAAGCTCAGCGAGGATTCGATGGCCGCTGCGCGTCATGGTGCCTATATCCATGTGTGTGACGACTTGTGCAGGCATGTGGGCAATGTCAACGGGGAGGTATCGTTGGGCGACGTGACGTATGCCTGGGGATATATGGCGCGTCTGCGCATCATCCTTGCCTTTGGCAGGAAAGGGGAGCTGACATCGCTCTTCCCCATTGAGCCAAGCCGTGAGATCCGTACGCTTGGTAGCTTGCAGGAACTCCGCAATGGGAACATCTGGGAACGCGCGCTCGACGTGTGTTTCCTCCTTACCGAGTTCCATTTCCTGCTCTTGCAGGTGCAACGGAGCAACGGCTACCCGTATCCCCAGCATGCCAAGCAACTGCTTGAGGGACTGGAGCTGTGGTGGAACGAGGGACAGGTGCTGTATCGCAACTACGACGTTTCGATAGCCTCGTGGATGGAACAACTGAAAAAGGAAGTGGGGGAATTGTAGGGGGAGTTAAGGGGGAGTAAAAGGGAAGTTAAGTGGACATTACCATTTGCGGTTCTGTGGGGAAGCAGGACATATGTCCCTTTAACTCCCCCTTAACTCCCCTTTAACTCCCCCTTAACTCCTCAAACTCTTCCCTCTATTTCTTCAGCAGGTCGGGGCGCAACTGCTTAGTGCGGGCGATGGCCTGATCCATCTCCCACTGTTTGATCTTGGCCTCGTTGCCGCTGAGCAGGATGTCGGGCACCTTCCAGCCCTTGTAGTCGGCCGGTCGGGTGTAGATGGGCGCAGCCAAGAGGTCATCCTGGAAGCAGTCGGAGAGAGCGCTCTGGTCGTCGCTGATGACGCCCGGCACCAGTCTCACCACGGCGTCGGCAATGATGGCTGCAGCCAGTTCGCCGCCCGTCAGTACGAAGTCGCCCACGCTGATCTCGCGGGTGATGAGGTGGTCGCGCACGCGCTGGTCGATGCCTTTGTAGTGGCCGCAGAGGATGATGAGGTTCTGCTGCAGACTCATGTCGTTGGCAATCTTCTGATTGAAACGCTCGCCGTCGGGCGTTACATAGATCACGTCATCGTAGTCGCGCTCGGCTTTCAAAGCGCTGATGCAACGGTCAATAGGCTCGCATTGCATCACCATGCCGGCAAAGCCGCCGTAGGGATAGTCATCGACACGGCGCCATTTGTCAAGCGTGTAGTCGCGCAGGTTGTGCAGGTGTATCTCGGCCAGTCCCTTCTTCTGGGCGCGGGCAAGGATGCTCTCCTTGACAAAGCCCTCAATCATTTCGGGCAATACAGTGATAATATCTATTCTCATGATGCTTATTCTCCAAATAGTTTAATAAACTCATCCTCCGAGATGATGGGTGTGCCAAGCTGGTGTGCCTTTTGGTTTTTCCCGCTGGTAGAGGCCACATCATTGTTGATGAGGTAGTCGGTTGATTTGCTCACCGAACCGGTTACCTTGCCGCCCTGACTCTCAATGTAGGCCTTCAGTTGGTTGCGGTTCTTGTAATGGTGCACGTCGCCGGTGATGACGAAGGTCAGGCCTTGGCAACGGTCGCCGTGTGGCGCCACGTCGGTTGCCGCGATGGTGAGGATTTGGCGCAGCCGCTGATACACCTCGAGGTTGTCCTTATCCTGGAACCATCTGACGAACGACCCCGCCTTCTCCGGTCCGATGCCGGGAATCATGGCAAGCCGCTCCTCCGGCCGCGGGGTGAAGAGCGTGGCCTCCTTCGGCGCCGCGGTGAGCGCCACGAGGTCGTCGAGCGGATAGGCCGCAAGCAGGCGTTTGCAGACGTCCTGACCGCAGAGCGGAATGCAAAGGGCGTAGAGCAGTCGCTGCGGCTCCACGCTGCGCGCCTTCTCCACCGACTTGGCGATGTTGGCGGCCGATTTTTCCTTGAAGCCGTCGAGCCGCGCTATCTCCTGCTCATGTTCGGGCAGCGAGAAGACGTCGGCGTAGTTGCGTATCCATCCGAGGTTGATGAAGCGCTGCAATGTCTGTTCGGAGATGCCGTCGACGTTGACGCCCTCCTTCGAGACGAAGCGGGCGAACTTCTTCAACTGTTTGGCGGGGCAGTGGGCATTGGTGCAATGCAGCGTCTTCGTGCCGCTGGCCGGACTGACGGTCACCTCGGTCGGGGCGCCGCACACCGGGCAGCGGTCAGGGATGTTGAGGCTGCCGACGGGTTCGATGACGCGTATCACCTTCGGAATAATCTTGTTGGCCTTGATGACCTCCACCTTGGTGCCTTTGTCGCCCATGCCGAGACGCTCGCATTCACTGATGTTGCACAGCGAGGCGCGCTTCACGGTGGTGCCCTCCAACTCGACGGGTTTGAACACGGCGACGGGGGAGATGGTCGATGCGGCGCAGCTCCATTCCACATATTCCAGTTCGGTAGCGGCGCTCTCGTCGGCCCATTTGAAGGCGTAGCCGGCGCGCGTGGCGTGGTGGCCGGTCACCGAACCGGTGGCGGCGTAGTCGGTGTCGTCGTAGGTGATGACGAGGCCGTCGACGGGGTAGGGGTTTTTCTTCTCGGTCACCTTCAGCGTCCAGCGCGCAATGACGGCGTGGATGTTGTCGAGGGTGGGCAGGTCGATGCGCTCATGCTCTACGCAACCGAGTCCAATCTGCTTAAGGTAATCCATGCGTGCGCCCCATGAGACGATGGGCTCACTGGTGTGGACGAGGGTGAACGGTATCCAGTGGATGTGGCGCTGGGCCACCTCCTGCGGGTCTTTCAGAGTGAGCGAACCCGAGGCGAGGTTGCGCGGATTGGCGTATTCCTCATCGCTCTCGAGGTTAAACCGCTCGAAGTCCTCGTAGCTGATGACGGCCTCGCCGCGGACGACGATGTGGCCCTTGGCCTTGACCTGCTGCGGTATGCCGTCGATGGCTTTGGCCAGATGGGTGATGTTGGTGCCGATGTGGCCGTCGCCGCGGGTGACGACCTTCGTCAGCCGTCCGTCGTCGTAGGTTACGACGAGCGTCAGTCCGTCGAGCTTCCACGAGAGCCAGATAGGCCGGCCGTCGGCCCATTTGACAAGGTCCTCCTCCTTCTTGGTCTTGGCCAGCGAGAGGGCGGGAAACTCGTGGGCTTCCTTCTGACCGGCGGTGGTGTCGGCCGATACCTTATGCGTCGGCGAGTCGGGCAGCACCATGCCCGTCTCCTGTTCGAGACGGCGCAGCTGGTCGAACATCGCGTCCCACTCGTAGTCGGTCATCAGTTCGCCACGACCGTTATAATAGGCGTCGGAAGCCCGGTTGAGCTGGTCAACGAGCTGCCGCATCAATTGGTTATTATCCATAGGGAATGATGTATTCTTCTGCAAAGTTAGCGAAATGATTTCGAATACGGGGTGAAATATCTTCGCTATTTTCTTTGCTTAATGTAGATTTTGTCTTATCTTTGTCCAACAATCGATATTAAAGCAGTCGAGACACATCATCATGGAAATCATCGTATCTCAGGAAATAGAGACCGTCTGCCCCGGATTTGTCGGGGCTTGTGTTGAGGCCAATGTGACCAACAGCCCTTACTGTCAGCCCCTTTGGGGTGAGATTGAGGCTATGGGCAACCATTACCGTGAGACATTGACCACGGAGACGCTGAAAACACTGCCCGGCATAGCTGCCACGCGCCGCGTCTATAGGGCCTGCGGCAAGGATCCGTCGCGCTACCGCCCTGCCTCAGAGGCGCTTATCCGACGTCAGCTACAAGGCAAGCAACTCTATCAGATTGACACGCTGGTCGACCTCATCAATCTGGCGAGCATCGCCTATGGCTACAGCATCGGCGGCTTCGATGCCGATAAGTTCGTCGGCGACCGCCTGACGCTCGGCGTGGGCCGCGAGGGTGAGCCTTACGAGGGCATCGGCCGCGGTATGATCAATATTGCCGGACTGCCCGTCTACCGCGACGCGCAAGGCGGGGTAGGGACACCGACGTCGGACAATGAACGAACAAAGATTCAAGCCTCCACGACACACCTCGTGGTGCTCATCAACGGCTACGACGGCGATGAGAAGCGCGTCCGCGCCAATGCGGAGTACATTCAGCAGTTGCTGCGGAAGTATTGCAACAGCGACGGCGGTTCGTACTTCATCTATCGGTAAGGCGCTTGATGATAAACCCTTTAATTTTCTCAAAAGCATGGTAATAGGCATTGACGTGGGCATCAGCACCACAAAGATAGTTGGCATCAATGACGAGGGCGTGGTGGTTTCCCCCATCCGCATCCGCGCCACCGACCCCGTGACCTCGCTCTATGGCGGTTTCGGGAAGTATCTGTTTGACAATCAGATCAGTCTGCAGGACATTGAGCAGGTGATGATTACAGGCGTGGGGTCGGCTTATATCGACAAACCCATCTACGGGCTGCCCACGGCGAAGGCCGAGGAGTTTATCGCCGACGGACTCGGTGCCCGCTATGAGACCGACCTCGACCGCATGATTGTGGTGTCGATGGGCACCGGCACGAGTCTCGTGCAATGCGACGGCGACGACATCCGCCACATCGGCGGCATCGGACTGGGTGGCGGCACGCTGATGGGCCTGAGCCGCGTCATGCTCAAGACCGACGACATGAAGCAGATTATCTCGCTGGCCATGCAGGGCGAACTGTCGAATATCGACCTGCAGATTGGCGACATCAGTCCCAACCCGCTGCCGGGGCTGCCCAAGACCGCCACGGCGTCGCTCTTCGGTAAGGCCCGCAGCAATGCCGGGCGCGAGGACATCGCCCGCGGCATCATCACAACGGTGCTGCAGACCATCGGGTCGAGTTGTATCCTTGCCTCGCTCAACTCGGGCATCCGCGAGTATGTGCTCATCGGCAACCTCACGCTGCTGCCGCAGTGCAAGCAGGTGTTCCCGGGGCTGGAGAAGCTCTATAAGGTGCATTTCATCATTCCGAAATACGCGGAGTTCTGTACGGCCATCGGCGCCGCCTTATGCTATAACAGAGAGTAGCTCATGAGACGACCGATTGGAATCATTGCCCTATGCCTTATGCTGGCGCTCCTTGTTGGGAGCTGCAAGCGGAGCGGTAAGGCTATGCCGCCATCAGGCGAGGGCTTCGCCAAATATGCCCAACTCATACAATGCGTTGACAGTCAGGGCCACGAGGTGTTCACGATTAAGGATCCCTGGCAGCAAGGGCGCACCCTGCAACGGCTGTCGCTACGCAAACCTTTCCGCCGCGTGGTGGTGTTCACGACCTCGCATTGTCAGTTGCTCGAATACCTCGGACTGGCCGACCGCATTGTCGGCGTATGCGATGCGCAGTATATCCTCGTCAGCGATATCCGGCGACGGCTGGCGCTGCCAGATGGGGCGAAGGGAAAGATTGTCGACTGCGGCAACTCGATGAGTCCCGACCTCGAGCGCATCATCGCCCTCAAGCCCGACGCCATCATCCTCAGTCCCTACGAGGGCATGAGTCTCGGCCGACTCGAGCGGATCGGCATTCCCATCATCCTCGCAGCCGACTATATGGAGACGTCGGCGCTGGGGCGGGCCGAATGGATGCGCTATTATGGTCGGCTGATGGGCGCCGGACAGCGGGCCGACTCGCTGTTTCATGCGGTCGACTCCACCTATCAGCAGCTGAAGGCTTACGCCGCCAAACTGCCTGCGGGCCACAGCATCCTCACCGAGCGCAAGACGGGCGCCACATGGTATACGCCGGGTGGGAAGAGCAGCATCGGCGTGTTGATCAAAGACGCCAACGGCCGCTACGCCTTCGCCAGTGACAACCACAGCGGCAGTCTGCCCCTTTCGGTGGAGCAGATTATCGCGAAGGCCGGAGGGAGTGACGTGTGGGCGTTTAAGATGAATGGCGCGCGGATGATGACCAAGGCCGACCTGCTCAGTGAGTACCACGGCTATGAGGCGCTGAAGGCTTTCCGCACGGGTGAAATCTATGAGTGCAACTGTTCGCAGGTGCCTTATTTCGAGGAGGTGAGCTGGCGGCCGGACTATCTCCTGCGCGAACTCATCCAACTGCTCCACCCCGGCGTTGACCTCGGCGGACTGCGGTATTATAAGAAGCTGGGATCAAGATGACGATGAATCCGACTTTTAGCAACGATGCCGGAGTCAGTTCCGCACGCAGCCATCATGTGGTCATCAAGTTGACCTTGATGGTGCTGGTCATCCTCCTGCTGTTCTGCATGAGTCTCACCATGGGCAGCGCCGACATTCCCTTCCGCGATGTCGTGGATATTCTGTTGGGCAGCGGCGCGCCCAATGCCAGTTGGCGCTTCATCGTGTTGGAGACCCGTCTGCCTCAGGCGGTGACGGCGCTGTTGGCAGGTAGCGCGTTGGCGGTGAGCGGACTGATGCTGCAGACCGCCTTCCGCAATCCGTTGGCGGCTCCCGACATCTTCGGCATCACGAGTGGGGCGAGTCTGGCCGTGGCACTGCTCACACTGGCTCCGGGATTGGTCGTTGCCGGTACCGTGGGCTATCTGTCGTCGGTGGCGGCTGCCTTCGTGGGCGCCGTGGCGGTGACGGCTGTCATCTGGCTCTGCAGCAAACTGGTGCGCAGTTCGGTGGTGCTGATCATCATCGGCATCATGATTGGTTACCTCTGCTCAAGCGCCATCACGCTGCTCAACTTCACGGCCACCGAGGAGGGCGTACGCAGTTTCGTGGTGTGGGGCATGGGCGACTTCGGCAATGTGTCGCTCGACGCCATGCCGGTGTTCGCCACGCTGACCCTTGCGGGTACGCTGGCCACGCTGTTGCTGATGAAGCCGCTCAACGCACTG
Source organism: uncultured Prevotella sp. (assembly GCA_900315835.1). Lineage (GTDB taxonomy): Bacteria > Bacteroidota > Bacteroidia > Bacteroidales > Bacteroidaceae > Prevotella. Next base: position 1,021 of record ONAR01000005.1, on the reverse strand, counting down.
CTGCTCGGTCCGCAGTATGCCGAGAGCATGGGCATCAACGTGCGCCGCACGCGTAATGTGCTGATGCTGCTCACGGGACTGCTCACTGCTGTAGTGACGGCCTTCTGCGGACCTATCGCCTTTATCGCGCTGGCCGTTCCGCATATTGCCCGTCTATGGCTGCGCACCTCCGACCACCGCCAACTGCTACCGGCGACCATCATCCTTGGTGCTGTCGTCGCCCTGCTCTGCAATGTCCTCACTGTGTTGCCCGCCAATGGCACCGTGCTGCCCCTCAATGCCATCACGCCGCTCATCGGAGCCCCCATCATCATCTACGTGATACTGAGGAAGCCCTCATAATGCTTTCTGCAAATTAAAAGCTCATAAACTCATAAACTCAAGAACTCACAAACTCACAATGATAGTTACTACGAAAAAAGGTGACGGCGGCAAGACCTCACTCTACGACGGGTCGCGGGTGGACAAAACCGACCTGCGCATTGAACTCAACGGAGAACTCGACGCGTGCAATGCGCTGCTCGGCTTGTGTAAGGTGATGTGTAGTGAAAACCACCCGGAGGTATCGTCGCCCTTCCATCCGAAGGCTTTTGAGACGATACAACGGGAACTCATGGACTTGATGGCGCTCATTGCCCGCGACAATGATAAGACGAAGGAACAGACCCTTCAGCAGGCTGTTGAGCGGATGGAGGCCTATATAAATAAGGTGGCGAAGGGTAAGGCGTTTGAGTTTATGTTGCCCGGTCGCGACAAAACCGACGCCTTACTCCATATCGTGCGGACGAAAGTGCGGACGTGTGAGCGCCGGTTGGTGGCGCTCATGGCGGCTGATGACGGTTACGCGCCGGTGTTGCGCATCTATCTCAACCGCCTCTCCGACTACCTCTTCTGCATGATACTTGACCGATGGAAGTAATAACAAGAGGATGTATCAGAATTAGAGAAGTCCAGAAGTCCGGAAGTCCAGAAGTCCCGTCATTACTATAATGATACCTTATTATCAGGTACTTATGCATTT
>ONAR01000076.1 GCA_900315835.1 uncultured Prevotella sp. | reverse complement strand
AACCATGGGAAATAAAGCAGGGTTGTGAAAAAAGCCATATCACCATTGGGCACACCCATCTTAGTGAACATCATCACAGAGATGTTGTTGACCACGAAGTAGGGTACACCCTCGGCAAAGTAAAGTGTGGGAACCCACACCCACGGTGTGATTTGCTTGTTTTTCATTATATCCTATTTAATGCTTGTTAGCTTTATTCATGGCAATACGCGCCATGAGCTCCCATGTACGGATACGGTCCTTATAGGTATTGTTGCGATTCTCCTTCTCAATAGAAAGATCACCATCAGAGTTGTCGTCCCAGCGACGACAGCAATAAACGGGATCATAGATACGGCCAATGAGGTAGTGGCGACTCACGGCTAAACAGAAGGCGTAATCTTCACCATAGTTGACATTGGGCATCGTGATGTCGCGGAGCAGTGGCGAATACATACCTCGGGGTGCACCAAGACCGTTGATGCGCAGGGCGTTATTGCGACCGTTTTCAGGCGTCCATTCGGCATGGTCAATCTTACCCGGCGGCAGGATATTCTTGTTGATATCAGTCAATACGTAAGTGCCAACAATAACACCTACTTTCTGTTCCTTGAAGGCATCGTAATATTTCTGCAAGGTGTTCTCGTCAAGATACACATCGTCAGAGTCCAACTGCACGATGAAACGGCCACAGCGAGGATCATGTGCACAGAGGTTCCAGCTGCCGCCCACACCAAGGTCGCGGCGGTCAGTGACAATGTGAATGAGACGGTCGTCGATAAATTCATCCACAGCCTCAGTAGTGCCGTCCGTAGAGTGGCATTCCGGACCGTTTTCCACAACAAAGACATTGTACGGGAAGGTGGTCTTTTGGTTGAGTGCACTGTTTACCGCATCACGAATGGTACGAATGCGATTGCGTACAGGAATCATCACAGTCATCTCAACGGGGAATTCGCCCTTGTTTGTGTCGATAGGTGTAAACTCCGGCTTCAGATAGCCACCAATCTCTTTGAGGTATTCCGTGACAGCCTTCTCCATCTCGATCTGAGAGGCACGATTCTTCGGATCAACATAATCAAACAGTTTTTCTCCTGTCTTGCGCGTGTCGAGCTCAACCTCAGAATATAAGTATTCATTAATATGCTCCAGCTCGTAACGCTCAGCAAGTTTGAGGCGCAAGTCGTAAAAGCCGGCAGCCTGATAGTCGGCCTTCATGCGTGTGGTGGCATCTTTCAGTGCGTCTGTACGGAAAAGCAGCACTGAACCGAAGTTAAAATCATCGCGCAACGCACCAAGCTGATAGTCGATAGTCGGTGCATCCGTACGTTTTCCCTCGGCTGAAATGTTATAGTGGTCGGTGTAAGTCAATCCGGCCTTTGTGATTTCGGCAATCTGCACCATACGGTTGAGTGCCAGATAGCCGAGCTGCATATACTGTCCCTTGAGGAAGACCAGTGTGTAGGGTGTTGTAGCCTTTGCAGCTATATCCTTCAAGGTAGCCGAAGCTTTGATGTTGCCGTCCACCACTGTCACGGTGTTGACGAGAGCCTCAGCTCCCAACATGTCCACATTCTTCTTCGTCTCTTCTTCCGTGCCGCGTGGCACGAAGCAGTCAATTATGTTATATCTTCATTATTAGAATAATGCAGTATCCTGCACAACTCTATATTGTCAACTCCTAACTTCTATCTCCTAACTTACAACTCCTATCTCCTAACTCCCCGACCTTTCCCGCCTCGGTGGTGAACACGATGCGACGGTTGCTGATGGGTACAACAGTATTGATAACCGTGTTTCCAATCTTATGTTTCCACAGTAAGCACCCTGTCTTGCCATCAAGGGCGATAACGAGCCCATCTTTGTTGGTGGCAAAGACTATCCCATTCTTTTCAACGAGCATCACACGAGCATGTTCATAGCCGAAGCCGCAGTCGGTAGACCACAGTTCGCGCGGAGCCTTTCCGTCGGCGGCATAGCAGACAATGCTGTCCTGCATGGTCTTGGCGTAGAGGCGCTTACCATCCTTCGACAGGCCAATACTCTCGCGCACCTTGCTCTGGTAGGTGCGCCACAACTGTCGACCACTGTTCAGGTCGATGGCTGTCATGGCACGTTCTGGATCACAGAAAAACACGCAGCCGTTGGCTGCCACGGGCCAGCAGCCAGCTGGGGAATAGTGCATATTATTCTTCCGAGGCGGCTGCCATGTCCAAAGTTGTTTACCAGTCTTGCGGTCAAGGCAATAAAGCGTGTTGGCCCAGTCGCCGAACACCACCTTTCCAGCGGTAACGAGCGGCCGTGTCTCTACATAGCCCTTGATGCCGTCGGCCTGCCACAGGACGGTGCCGTCGCTCACGCGGATGGGTGCCGTCCTCAATGGTCACAGCACTCACGCAGGGAGCATCGGTCTTGAGGCGCCAGCGCAGCGTACCGTCTTTGGCATTGATGCCATAGATGAAGCCGTCGGCAGAGCCGGCCACAAGCACACCCTTGCCGATAGCTGGCGTGCCGATGATGCGGGCTCCTGTGGCATAAGTCCACCGCCTTGTGCCAGATGAGCCATAGCAAACCACACGCCCGGCATTGTCGGCGGCATAAATACATTTCCCCACAACCACAGGTGAAGAGAAGATAGCCGCCCCTTGGTCTGTTATCCAACGCTCAGTGACCTGAGGATATTGCGTGTTTACGGCATACGAAGGACGCGGTGCCCAATGAGCAGGATTGTCATCGTGTTTGGTTGTGAAAGGCAGTGCGAGCCATTGCTTCCGTCCGTCGCCCACGTTTTGAGTATAGACGCGGATAGAGTCAGCCGCAAGGTCGATAATGTTGTATTGTCCGGCCGTATGCCCATTCTTTCGAAGATTCGTCACATTGACGATGCCCGGCATGCCGTCGTAGCTAAAGTGGAGGTTGCGGTGGTAATGACCGTTGACAAATGCCACGATCGGGTAGGGGCGGATAGCATCGGTCAACTCATACCAGTTGTCAACGTCGGCTGGTTGCATGGGCATGTGTGCCACCATAAACACGGGATCACTATTCGCGCTGAGAATATCCTTGACATAAGCGATGTCCTCCGGCGCAACATGCCCCATCGCCATTCTCATCATTGGACCGGTAGGTATGCCGATGAAGCGAACACCCTTATGCACAAAGGTGAAATGCTCATAACCAAAGATTTTGATGAAGTCCATGCATCCGCTCTCGCTCCAGTTCTGGTCATGGTTTCCCTCGATAATGTACCAGGGCTTATGGAGTGCGCTCAGCAGTTTGTGCGCCAAACGCAATGATGCACCGTCACCGGCATCAGCAATATCACCTGTCACAAGGACGAAGTCGATGCTGTCGTCATTGTTAATTGCCGAAACGGTCTGGCGGAGGTCTTCCGACGGGTTCTTCGACGTCACGTTGATGTGGACATCTGTGACCACGGCGAAGCGGAAAGGCTCAAAGGCCTGCGCCATCATCGTGACGCAAAGGCAGAGCAGACTGAGTACATACCGTATGACGACTTGTCTTTTGGTGTTCATATCGCGGTTTCTATTCATTGCGTGTTGTATCAAGTGTTGCATGGCTGCTGCATAGCAGCAGCTTACTGAACCAAGCCGGATGTTCTGCCGGGGTGAGAGGGTGTGGCTAAGAAGCTGAGGATGCGCCCCATCATCTCATCACGCTTAGGCTGACTCTTAATAGCCTCAAAAGGGAAAGCAAGGACGCAGGTGCGCCAGTGGTCAGTGGCATTGCCGCCAAACACGACACCGGCCGACATGCCGTTCTCAGGATAGCGGAAAGCTGTATAGGCACAGTCATCAGCCGGATCAATGGCATCGGGCGACTCAACGACATAGGATACGCTGTTGGGCTTATTGTAATAGTTGAATGAAGTAGTGTCGGCTGCCAATGGCGAGACGACATAAGCGACCTGTCCCCACGTGCAGGCACGATCCTCACGCCACTGGTATTTCAAGACATCCTTTGCAAACTTCTTATCAGCTGCATCAGCCTTGACCAACGGATTCTGCCAAAGGTCGGTGCCTACGTAACTGCCGCTCACCATCACGGCTCCGCCCGCCTTGCAATAGGCACGCAATAGATGCTGCATAGGTTTGTCGAAGGTCTTGAAGGTTAACGGATGGAGGCCTGGCCGACCGAACTTTGACTGCTTCTCCTTACCCAAGATAAGGTCGATGGCACTATATTGAGACGTAAGTCTTTGACCATCGTAGGTGGTATCGGCCAATGCCGGATCACTGCATGCGGCAGCTCGGCTCATAGAGACAAAGCTGAAGCCGGCCTTCATGATGCTACGGCCATGAAGAGCGGGATAATCGAAGGTGTTGCCCGCTATTGTGATGCGCTCGTAGGTGCCGTAACTGTCGCCGAAGCCAGCCGCATCGTCATGCGTCCAAGGAATGCCACGGCGGAACTCCTTCATGGGTCCGACATAAGAGATAAGCTTCTTATAGGGTACACCGTTGTCGTATTCGGCCAGGAACCCGGCTAAGTTGTCATCGCTGCTTCTGAAGTCGTCCGGCGCACTAATGCGGTCAAAGCCGTTGATGACTAACACGGGTTTTGTAGTGGCATGGCTGTTGAGACCTACCGAGAGAATTTCGGAAGGGAAACTCTCTCCGCCGTCGTTGAGGGCAGTCACTTTGAAACTGACCACCTCATCGGTAGGTACGGTTGTGGTAAAAGCACATTTCCTTACTACGGTGCCATTGTCGAAGTCGCCGTCGCCTATACGCTTGTACACTACAAAACGCTGGGCATCGGCCGTAGGCTCAAGCGAATCGCGCTCAGCCTGCCACGTCAGCACCACCTGCTGTTTCTTGTTGAATGTGGCAGCGAAATGCGACACCGGAAGCGGCTGCACGACGTAAGGATAACCATATTCGTATGAAAGGAAGCGCAGAATGCCTTTATACACAGCCCGTCCCACCATGAAACCGAAGCGCGGGAAAGTAACGTTGGTTCCACATGCCGCGTCGTGTCCATTTCGGGTCAGCCTGACGGCGCAGGTCATTAGCGATCTGTGTCTGCACAAGGTCACAAAGATCTCGATTGAGCTCACGCAAGGTGCCGTCGGCGAACTTTCCTCCGTATTGTGAAGTCTGGTAGATGCCGAGGTTGCCGATGATAGAATCCCCCCGCACGGTGCCGGCATCGCTGTGAAAAGCAAAAGACAAGTCAATGGGTATGTTGAGACCCTTTACGTCGGGACAGGCCTTGGTGCCGCCGGCAAGGTAGTTCACCCACATGCCGCGGTCGCGGTAGTCGTCGGTATAGTCGTTGGCACCATGCGTCGGCGAGTAGATGCTGTCGGGTATTCCTGCCCACTGCATGTAGTAGCGAGCACCCTCGAGATAGCGCGGATAACCGCTCGTCATCGGCACGAAGTCGAGTCGCGGCTGGTACTCATTACGGTCGGTGACAGCGCCATCGCGGTGCCCCTTGCAATATTGCTTGATGTGATCGCCGTCACCCATTCGAGCGATGTTGCCCATGCCTCCACCGAAGCGCACGGCATCAGCGGTTACGACACGACCGCTCTCTTTAGACACATTGCTCAGCGTTACGCCACCTTGCTTACCTTTGGCAAAGGCGAACGTGCCGAGATAAATCCATGTGCCGCCGCCCATCGTCTGATTGACTACGAAGTTGGTCTTGCCACCTTTATGAAGGACCGTGTAGTGCGCATCGTCGGTGCTGCCGGGCAGCGTCTTATAGCTTACATATACAGCATATTCGCCATCCTCGGGAATATCGGGGGTCCAAGTGATGGTACTGCATTCATTGACTTTTTTGACGGTCGCAACCATGCGGTAAGTGCCGTCTGTAAAAGGGTTCTGGAAGTCGGTATATTGTTTCTGACGATAAGCGAAGCCTGTGCCATTGCCTTTCTGCCATGCATTGAGGCCGTTGTGCTCAGTATAAGGTGAAACAGCCAAGGCACCATCGTTATCAACCACTACCTCGTTGGGATTAGTGTCGCGCTCGCGCGGCATCATCACATAGGCTCCGGCGTTCTCAAGCATCGGAACGAGATAGGGCAGCACAAAGCTTTGGGTGTATTTGTCCTCCACGCTCTCAAAGAGACGGGCGCGCTGCCACTCCCACCGGTTCAGGCCTTGCTCAAAATACTTGCCGTGGCTCTGCCAGAGTGCGATGTGCCGGTTCTGCAGTCCGTTTTTCACGGTGTAGGGGCGATCGGTGTTGCGTACGATAGACGTAACGGTAAAGTTACGCTTGCCTATGCCCTCTGCCGGAAG
>ONAR01000043.1 GCA_900315835.1 uncultured Prevotella sp. | reverse complement strand
GCTTGCGCCGATGGTACTGCAATGCAATGCGGGAGAGTAGGAGGCCGCCTTTTTTCACTATAAACAAAGAGTCCCGGTTCGCGTAAAAACGTTCCGGGATTTTTTTTGGCCCCACCCCTCAGGGCCCCTCCCCATCCCTCCCCCAAGGGGAGGGAGCAGCTGCGCGGTGATTCTTTACCGCTTATTGTAATGACTGGAGTTCTGGACTTCTGGACTTCTGGACTTCCGGACTTCCGGACTTCTGGACTTCTGGACTTCCGGCCTTCCTTCTTCCGGCCTTCCTTCTCCCGACTACTGTCTTCTGGACTTCTTTCATTCTACAAAAAAAGAGGCAGCGTTGATAGGCTGCCTCCTCTTCATTTATTCTCTGGTTATTTCGTAGTTCAATTTAAAAATTCTAAGACTTCAAGAGCTATCACCTCAAAGGCTATAAAACTCATTAACTTAGAAGCTTAAACCAAATATTGTGATGAGATGCTCTCATTATTGACCACACGCCGTATGGTTTCTGCGAAGAGGTCAGCTACGCTTAATTGCTTCACCTTAGAGCAACGCTGGGTATAGGGGATAGAGTCAGTGAAGACAATCTCCTCCAAAGCGGAGTTCTGCACGCGCTCGGAGGCAGGACCGCTCATCACACAGTGGGATGCACAGGCTCTCACGCTTTTTGCTCCGGCCTCCATCATGATATTGGCGGCTTTGGTGATGGTACCGGCGGTGTCGACCATATCGTCGACAATGACGACATTCTTATCTTTCACATCACCGATAATCTGCATACTCTCAACGACATTGGCACGGGCACGTGTCTTGTTACAAAGCACGAGCGGACAACCCAGATATTTCGCATAGGTGTTGGCACGCTTAGAACCGCCGACGTCGGGTGAGGCAATCACCAGATCCTTCAGGTGCAGGCTCTGCACGTAAGGCAGCAGGATGTTGCTGCCGTAGAGGTGGTCAACAGGCACGTTGAAGAATCCCTGAATCTGGTCAGCATGCAGATCCATCGTGATAAGGCGGTCAATACCGGCTACGCTCAACAGGTCGGCCACGAGTTTAGCGCCAATGCTCACACGGGGCTTGTCCTTGCGGTCCTGACGAGCCCAACCGAAATAGGGAATGACGGCGATGATGTGACGAGCCGAGGCACGCTTGGCGGCGTCAATCATAAGCAGTAACTCCATCAGGTTGTCAGAGTTGGGGAATGTGCTTTGCACCAGGAAAACATCGCGTCCACGAATGGACTCTTCGTAGGATACGGCAAATTCTCCATCAGAGAACTTCGTTACGACCAGGTTGCCCAGTGGGCAATGCAGACTGGCACAGATTTTCTCGGCCAAATAGCGTGTATTTGTGCCTGAGAATACTAAGAAAGAGCTATTTTCACTCATTGCTTAATGTGATTTATATAATAGAAGTGTGATCTCTTTGTGCAAAAGTAGGAAAAATATATCAAACGCGGCAAGATTACAAAAGAAAAAAACTATCTTTGCAAAAACATTTCTTTATGAAGTCAGATCTCACCACGTTTCAGGGCCTCCAGACCCCAGCGTATGTTCTTGAAGAAAAACGTTTGCGTAGCAATTTGCGCTTGATCCATAGCCTGGCGCAGCAAGCCGATGTGGAAATCATTCTTGCGTTTAAGGCTTTTGCACTTTGGAAGACTTTCCCGATATTCCGCGAATACATTTCAGCCACAACAGCCAGCTCACTTTGGGAGGCCCGATTGGGTAAGGAGGAGTTTGGTAGTCCTGTACACACCTTTTCTCCAGCTTACACGGATGCGGACATTGACGCCATCGCACGTTGCTCCAGTCACCTATCGTTTAATTCTCTCACGCAGTTATATCGCTTTGCAGCCCGTGCAAAAGAAGCTAATCCAAACGTAAGTATTGGAATCCGCGTCAATCCCGAATACAGCGAGGTCATGCCGCTCATCTATAATCCTTGTGAGAAAGGTACGCGATTTGGCGTAACCGCTGACAAGTTGCCGGAACAGCTGCCGCCCTATGTGGAGGGCTTTCATTGCCATTGCCATTGTGAAAGTGGAGCTGATGTCTTTGAACGTACGCTGCGTCATATCGAAGAAAAGTTTGCCAAATGGTTTCCCCAATTGAAGTGGATTAATTTCGGTGGAGGCCATCTGATGACGCGCGAAGACTATGACACTGCGTTGCTTGTCAGACTCCTGAAGGACTTCCGCCAGCGTTATCCTTGGCTGAAGGTTATTCTTGAGCCGGGCAGCGCATTCGGCTGGCATACAGGCCCATTAGTTAGTCAAGTAGTCGACGTTGTTGAAGATAAAGGCATCCGTACGGCTATCCTCAATGTGAGCTTCACCTGCCACATGCCCGATTGCCTCGAGATGCCATACCGGCCAGATGTACGTTTTGCCAAGACTGTCGATGACTATAAAGGTCCTCATACCTATCGTCTTGGTGGCAATTCATGTTTGAGCGGTGACTTTATGGGCTATTGGCAATTTGATCATGAGCTGGAAGTCGGCGAAAACATTATCTTTGAGGATATGCTGCACTATACAACGGTCAAAACCACCATGTTTAATGGCGTTCCCCATCCGGCCATCTTACTCGCCCACGAAGACGGCGAGTTGGAGACGTTACGCGAGTTCACTTATGATGATTATAAAAGTCGGATGGACTGATTTCCGTCCGATATGCAGTCTCGCTACGATTTGAAATGAGTCATATGTCTCTATTATTAATAAGGTGAGAACGGAAAATCGCACTTTTATCAAAAAAAATCACGGTAAAAGTTTGCTGGTTCAAAAAAAGTAGCTACCTTTGCACTCGCATTCAGCGGAATGCTTCCTTATACGGAATAACGCGGCAATAGCTCAGTTGGTAGAGCGCGACCTTGCCAAGGTCGAGGTCGCGGGTCCGAGTCCCGTTTGCCGCTCATTATTCTGAATAAAGACAGTCTTTGAAAGGCTTTTTTGCCCAGGTGGCGGAATTGGTAGACGCGCACGTTTCAGGTGCGTGTGTTTCACGACGTGCAGGTTCGAGTCCTGTTCTGGGCACTTTTATTCAGAATTAAAACATGATGGAGGGGTGGCGGAATTGGTAGACGCGCTACTTTGAGGGGGTAGTGACAATTGTGTCGTGGGAGTTCGAGTCTCCTCCTCTTCACTTGTTTCGTTTTTTTAAGTTGCGGCAATAGCTCAGTTGGTAGAGCGCGACCTTGCCAAGGTCGAGGTCGCGGGTCCGAGTCCCGTTTGCCGCTCTTTTTTATCTTATGAAAAGCAACTTTTCAACCCATGAATTTATATATCCGTTATTTTAATAATGAAACGCTCGTAAACAATGCTGATGCAGCATTAGATTTTTTACGTTCCATTCCTGAGATAAATGTTACGCCCGAACTTGAAGCCGATTTAAAGGAGTATGCAGAGAGCAATGTCATGTTCCCCAAGCGCTATAAGGTTCGCTCCCATATCTATTTCATTGTCATCAAGACCACGGCGGAAACCATGGCCGATTTCAAGGCAAAGAAAGCTTTGCGACAGCCGGGTAAGAAGGATGGAGAGCATTTCTCAGAAGGTGACAACATTATAGCCCGCCTCAATCAAGACCGTCCCGGATGGTATGAAGGCGAGGTCAACTTCAAGCGTGTGGTACTCATTCCCGAAACCGGAAAGCATGAATATCGTGACACGACATTCGTAGCTGACGTCAAGGCCAACTCAGGTATTGACTGCTACAACCGCATCGTTGACTATCTGCGCGACCGCGTTGATTACCGCAGTCAGTTCCCTTCCGCTAAGGGCAAGAACTTTCATTTCAAGTTTTTAGGCTTGTGGAAATAGTCCTGAGCAGACGCTTAAGGGAGGCAACAGTATGAATAAGGTGATGTTGATAGGCATCGTAACCAAAGAACCTGATGTGAGGTACTTTGATGTCGATCAGGCTGTAGCCAAAGTTAGACTTGCCACCAAGGAGCGCGGCTATGTGGCCAAGAACGGAACAAAGGTGCCCGACCATACCGATTGGCATAATTTGGTATTCTTTGGCCCTTTGGCTAAAATCGTGGAAGACCATGTTCACGAAGGTGATAAGCTGTATGTGGAGGGACGTTTGCGGTACAGTTCTTACGAGGACAAAAGTGGCACGGTGCATAACCAGTCAAAGATAATGGTAGAGAACATGGAGCTTCTCTCACCCAAACAACAATGATTTAAGGACCTTGGATATTTCTTTCATACAACAATTAAGCAGTTTTGTCGACTTTGGACACCTCACACCAGGGGTGATTGTGGCAATTGTGCTCACCGTACTACTGCTGTTGTGTTCTGGTTTTGCCAGTGGTTCGGAAATTGCATTCTTTAGCTTGACGCCTCAGGACCTGGATGATTTGGATCCGGAGAAGAATCCTGCCGACGCCCGCATAGAGGCGCTGCGGGACGACAATGAACGTACGCTGGCTACCATCTTGATAACCAATAATTTTGTCAACGTCACCATCATCATGTTGTGCAACTATATCTTTGCCACATTGGTAAAGTTTAAGGTCGCATGGCTTGAATTCTTGGTGATTACGGTGCTGCTGACGTTCTTGTTGCTCCTATTCGGCGAGATTATGCCGAAAGTGTATTGCCGGCAAGTAGCGCTAAAGTTCTGCCGTCGTGCGGCAGGCGGTATATTTTTCCTCCGCAAACTCTTTTGGCCATTGGCTACCATCCTCATCAAGAGCGGTTACATCGCAGAGAAAGCAGTACCAAAAGAGAGTCATCAACTGAGTGTGGATGACCTTGAGCAAGCGCTTGAACTCACCAATAAGGATGACATCAAGGATGAACAGAGTATGCTGCAAGGCATTATCCGCTTTGGCGACGAAACGGCTAAAGAGGTGATGACAACGCGCCAAGACATCGAGGATATTGATATCCGTAGCAGTTACAAGGAGGTGCTGCAGTTTATCATCGACAACAACTTCAGTCGCATTCCCGTTTATCAAGACAATGAGGATAACATACGCGGTCTGTTGTATATCAAGGACTTATTGCCTTATCTGTCTAAGCCTGACAACTTCCGATGGCAGAGCCTTATCCGTCCGCCTTATTTTGTTCCCGAGACGAAGAAAATTGACGACCTGCTGCGCGAGTTCCAGGAGAACAAAATCCATATCGCCATCGTTGTGGATGAGTTCGGCGGTACCAGCGGCCTTGTCACATTAGAGGATATCCTTGAAGAGATTGTTGGAGAAATCAACGACGAATATGATGAAGAGGAAAAGACCTACACCAAGGTCAACAACAATACGTATATCTTCGAGGGAAAGACCCTGCTGAGCGATGTGTGCAAAATCCTCAACATCGATGATGATGAGTTCGACGACGTAGCGGGCGATGCCGACTCTCTCGCCGGTTTGCTGCTTGAACTGAAAGGCGATTTCCTCTCTTTGCATGAGAAGATTGACTACAAGCAGTATTCCTTTGAGGTGATGGGCCTGGAGGAGCGCCGCATCAGTAAGGTGAAGATTGTGATACACGACAAGGGAGACAATGCCGCTGACAACGATAAGACCATTAAGTGACGACCTGAAACTCGGACTGTGGCATATCACAGAGAATGTAGCCGAATTACCTTGCCCCGCATTTCTTGACCTGTCCGGCATCCACTCCGAAATGCGCAAAAAGGAGCAATTGGTTTCTTATCAACTGCTTCACGCCATGACCGGACGTGTGGATATGGAAATCAAACATGATGCCGCGGGTCGACCACTGATAGAGGACTATCAGATAAGTCTCAGTCATACGCGGGGCTGGGCTGCCATGATTTTGTCCAAACATCATCGGGTTGGCGTTGATGTGGAGTATATGTCAGATAGGGTCAATAAAGTCGTGGATCGGTTTATCCGGCCCGACGAAGAGCGTGACGGACTGGAGAAGCGTCTGGTCAGCTGGTGTGCGAAAGAAGCGCTTTACAAGCTGCGGTCGACAGAGGACCTGCAATATTTCGACATGCGTCTCCACCATTTCTCCCTGTCCGACGACTATGTAGTGGCTGATGACATGAGACTTGGCGACACCGTATCGATTCACTTCGAATGTACGCCCAATTACGTGCTTACATGGTGCGCTGAGCCTTAAAATTTTAGGGTTTGTTCAATGTCGGAAGAATAATATAACATTTTAGCCAATTTATTTTTAATTTTTTAGCTTAATCTTTGGTAGGTTTAACTTTTTTGCTTACTTTTGCAAATGAAGAACAGACAACATTGAAATACAAGGTATATTACATATTGCTTTCCGTCGTTTTGCTGTTTACAGCTTGTGAGTTCAAGCTTAAACCGAATGAAGAAGACGATCCCTCTACCATTAAGGTGGAACGCTACGACCGTCTGGAGAGCCGCTATGTAATAACGGGTGATTTCTCGGCTCTTCAGCAGATGAATACGGAGTATCCCATTGAGACCCGTACGTTGGTCGAGAAGATGCTTCACATCGGTGAGGTGAGCGACCACGACATCAGCGAGCGTTTCCTCCGCTTCTATCAGGACTCAACTTTGCAGACGCTTGTAGCCGACGCCGAGTCGGAATTTGCCAGCATGGACGACATCAATACTGGTCTGCAGAAAGCGTTTAGCAATTTAAAGGACTGGTTACCCAACATGCCATTGCCGCGGGTTTATGCTCAGATTGGCGCTTTAGACCAGAGCATTGTCATCGGTGACCGAAGCATCGGCATATCCCTTGACAAGTACATGGGTGCCAAATATCCGTTGTATAAGCAGTTTGGTTATACCAACGAGCAGTTGGAAACGATGGGTCGCAACTATATTGTGCCTGACTGTGTCAGCTTTTATCTGCTCAGTCAGTTCCCTATGAACAACTACGACTCACGTACACAGTTGGAGAAAGACTTGCACATGGGCAAGGTGATGTGGGTGACCAACAAAGCGCTCGGGCGGCAATTCTTCGACACCGACTACATCAAGACAGTCAACCACTACATGCTCCGTCACCCGAAGGTAACCATTGAGCAACTGTTGCTCAATGATGACTATAGCGTGTTCAAATGATGCATCTGTCATCTACAGGTGTGCCATCTGCCCATTGAAAAACATGCAGACGACAATGAAAAGAATAATGACGCTTTTAGCTTTGGTGTGGCTGACGTTGGCTGCCAGTGCACAGGCTAATTTTTACAATGAGAAATTGGCGGAGTTTGCCAAGATGCGGCCCATCGACTCTACTGACGTGGTGATGCTTGGTGACGACTTCATCGAATATGCCGGCGACTGGAATGTACTGCTTCGCGCCCGCCATATCCGCAACCGTGGCATTGCGGGCGACAACATCGAGGGTGTAGCCCGGCGCGTTAGCGCTATCACCCGTGGCAAACCAAAGGCCATCTTCCTTATGGTCGGCGCCCACGACCTGCTTGACGGCAAGACACCGGCCGACCTGTTGCGTCAATACGAGGATGTGGTTCAGCTCATCCGCCGTCAGACACCCAAGACGAAGCTCTTTGTTGAAAGCGTATTGCCAGTCAATGAGACCTTCGGCCGTGAGGACCTGAAGGATAAAACCAACGTTGTGGCACAGTTCAACCGACTGTTGCGCCATTATTGCGAGCGCAACGGCATCACTTATATCAACCTCTTTCGCACCTTCGTGCGCCACGGCACCTATGAGCTGCGGCGCGAGCTCACGCAGGACGGTTTCGCCCTGTCACCTTTCGGCTACAAGCTATGGGGCTTCGCACTGAAGCAATACATTACCGAATGATCCTGTGGAGCCACACCGATAGCAAGGGAAACAAATGTCGTTCAGTTTGCATTTGAACGACATTTTTTTGTTGGTGTTAAGTAAAATCGTTACCTTTGCACAACATGATTATTCACAGTTTACAATGAAGAAGTTCATCGCTTTAGGAATCTTTCTGCTTATGACAATGACGTCGTTAGCTGCTACCCCCATTAGTTTAAAGTCGCTTACCGACGGCGCGTTTACCGCACAGCGCATGACGGGCATTGACCCCATCAAAGGTACTGATCAATATGCACGCATCTCCCAGGATGGGAAGAAAATAGTGCGCTGCTCCTTCAAGACGGGGCAACAGACAGCCGTATTGTTTGATGTTAACAACACGCAAGGTGAGCAAATCAAGTCTTTCGACGGATATATCATGTCGCCCGATGGCAGCCGACTGCTCATCAGCACCAATCGCAAAGCCATCTACCGGCGTTCCTATACAGCCGATTTCTATATCTACACCATCAGCAGCCGCAAACTCGAGCGCCTCTCCGACGGCGGACCTCAGCAGTGTCCTGTATGGTCACCCAACGGCCTGCAGGTGGCCTTCGTCAGGAACAACAATATCTTTCTGGTGAAGCTGCTCTACAACAACAGTGAGAGTCAGGTGACCAAGGATGGTAAGGTTAATGAGGTTATCAACGGCATACCCGACTGGGTCAACGAGGAGGAGTTCGGTTTCAACCGCGCATTGACCTTCAATGCTGACGGCACCATGCTTTGCTGGATTCGTTACGACGAGAAGGCCGTGCGGCAATACGACATCCAATTCTTCAAGGGCAGCCATCCCGAGCGCAACGAATATGCCACCTATCCCGGCATCTACAGCTACAAATATCCGAAGGCCGGGGAAACCAACTCTAAGGTTACGGCATGGAGCTACGACATCAAGAGCCATCGCACGCAGCAGTTGAACGTTCCCATCGACGCCGACGGTTATATGCCCCGCATCATCTCCACCGATGACGCCGACCGCATTGTGCTTTATACGATGAACCGTCATCAGGACGTGCTCAATCTCTATACCGTTAATCCGCGCAGCACCGTGGCGCGGTTGCTCATCAAGGAAAGTGTGCCGAAGTATGTGCAGGAGGACGCCATGGCCAACATCCGTATGGGCAATGGCTATGTGCTGCTGCCTTCCGACCGCGACGGCTATATGCACCTCTACCTTTACAATCAGAACGGCCAACTGATGCGCAAGATAGCCCCGGGCAACTACGACATCACGGCTGTTTATGGTTATGACGAACAGACGGGCGACGTTTACTATCAGGCCGCCGCGCTCAATCCGCACGACCGTCAGGTGTATGTGATGCACAAGAATGGTCAGGCTCAGCGGCTGACGCAGCAGGAGGGTTGGAATGACGCCGTGTTCTCGGGTGATTACAAGTATTTTGTCAATACATGGAGCAACTATGATACGCCTTACGTCTACACCACACGCGACAATCGCGGCAAGGTCATCTCGACCAATATCGACAATAAGGAGCTCGTGGCCAAGCTAAAGGAATACGGATGGACGAAGCGTGAGACCTTCTCATTCACCACTTCCGAAGGCGTGAAGCTCGACGGTTGGATGGTGAAGCCGGCCAACTTCGACAGTTCGAAGAAGTACCCGGTCATCATGTTCCAATACAGCGGTCCCGGCAGTCAGGAGGTGAAAAACTCGTGGTCGTCAGGTTCGATGGGGCAAGGCGGTGCCTTCGATCAGTATCTCGCCCAGCAGGGCTTTATCGTGGCCTGCGTTGACGGACGTGGTACTGGCGGCCGAGGCGTCGACTTTGAGAAATGCATCTATCAGCGCATGGGTGACCTCGAGTCGAAGGACCAGGTGGAGACAGCCATCTACCTCGGTACGCTGCCTTATGTCGACAAGAACAATATCGGCATCTGGGGCTGGAGCTTCGGCGGCTTCAACACACTGATGAGCATGAGCGAGGGCCGTCCGGTGTTCAAGGCTGGCGTAGCTGTGGCACCGCCTACCGACTGGCGCTTCTACGACACCGTCTACACCGAGCGCTATATGCGAACACCGCAGGAGAACCCCACTGGCTACGACACCAACCCCATCAAGCGGGCCGGTAAGCTCCACGGCGCACTGTTGATTTGCCACGGAACGGCCGATGACAACGTGCATCCGCAGAACACCTTTGAGTATGCAGAGGCGCTCGTGCAGGCCGACAAAGACTTCAAGGAGAACTATTACACCAATCGCAACCACAGCATCTTCGGCGGCAATACGCGCAACCATCTGCTCCGTCAGATTGCAACGTGGTTTGAGGAATACTTAAAATAAGCTACAACATTATATCATGGGAAAAGGAAAACTGGCGAAGTTTGCTGAGATGGAGACCTTCAAGAACGTGTTTCAATACCCGTTCTCCGTCATCAGCGATGTACCGTTTGCAATGAAAGGCCACTGGCGCGAGCAATATTTCCACAACGACCATCCCATCGTTCTTGAGTTGGGATGCGGCAAAGGGGAATATGCCGTCGGCTTGGCCAAACTTTTCCCTGAGATGAATTTCATCGGCGTCGACATCAAAGGCGCCCGCATGTGGA
Organism: uncultured Prevotella sp.; assembly: GCA_900315835.1. Lineage (GTDB taxonomy): Bacteria > Bacteroidota > Bacteroidia > Bacteroidales > Bacteroidaceae > Prevotella. The sequence continues at coordinate 20,009 of ONAR01000043.1, read as the reverse complement.
CGGGTGCCAAGCTCGCTTTGGAGGAGGGACTGACCAACGTGGCTTTCCTGCGCACCAGCATCGAGATTATCGACCGGTTCTTTTCGACCGATGAGGTGCAGGAAATCTGGCTGACCTTCTCCGATCCGCAGATGAAGAACCCGCGCAAACGCCTCACCTCCACTTATTTTATGGAGCGCTACCGCCATTTCCTCGTCGATGGGGGCGTGGTGCATCTCAAGACCGATTCCAACTTTCTTTTCACCTATACGCGCTTCATGGTAGAGCGCAACAACCTTCCGGTCGATGTGATGACGGAAGACCTTTATCATGATACGCCCGCCATGTTGCAGCAGTCGCCGTTGCTTACCATCCAGACTTATTATGAACGCATGTGGATGGAGCGCGGACTCAACATCCGCTACCTACGCTTCCATCTGCCTAAACAAGGTGCACTGCAGGAACCTGATGTGGAGATACCATTAGACGAATACCGCAGCTACCACCGCGAGAAGCGCAGTGGCAAAGATACTGCTAAATAATAAAGGAAATGCATAAGTACCTGATAATAAGGTATCATTATAGTAATGACGGGACTTCTGGACTTCCGGACTTCTGGACTTCTCTAATTCTGATACATCCTCTTGCTTTTTATTTAACGGGGAAAACATAGAAGTGTCGGTTAACGTATCGGTCAATCATCCATTGGTCGATGGCCACATGGTCGTTGAGCGCCTTTACGGTCAGCGTATGCCGGCCCTGTTTCAAGGCAACGGGCAGGTTGATGAGCGACTGGCCGCGCAGCACGCCGTTGACCCACCGCTCCGATTGTGATCCATCGTTGATGATGATGGTCGTTGCGGGCTGATTGTCAATCTGAATGCTGCACTGCGATGACCCGCCGTCGAGTGAGAACAGTGGCACGAAAGCCAAACGAAGCACGCCACCGAACGTCCCCGTCTGAAACTCATACACCAGCGAGTCGCCCTGTTGCAAGGTGACGGCCCTGAGTGAGCGGCCGAGCAAACTGACCTCCGTCGCGCCCTTGCTGCCGCTGGCATATTCATAGCCTTGGCGGATGATGCAGCCGTCGTCCTCAAGGGGGGCATCAATCGGTCCGCCGTTTCCATACTTACTGATTTCTTTCTCGCTGATGGTGTCGGGCAGCAACGGTTGGGCGTAGAGGGCAAGGCCACGCGGGGTGAGGTCAACTTTCCCCTTCCATTTTCCGCCAGCCAGCGAGTCGGTGTAATAACGGTTGAGCTGCTGCAATGCGCTGTAGGCCTTCATGCTGCGCACTGCCGACTCCAAGGCTTCATCGTCGTGATGGAAGCTCACCGGCCGGCCGATGAGCCGCGCCTCCTGCGCCTGCAGTTGCTTGACAGCCATGAGCATTGACGCTTTCACAGGATATTGCACAGCGGCAAAATAAGCATCCCTAAGACGGTCGTCAACCAACTCTGCGGCCTTATCAACGCTCTGACTGACTGCATGATAATCATTGATATAGCGCTCCAGCTCATTGCCAAACTCCTCGGCATTGAACTCAGTATTCTTTACCCCGCCATCGCCTGACGGATTGGCCTTTGTCGGTGTGGTCTGCTTGCTGAAGTCCATCATGTCGGGGCGGCGGATGGTTGTCAGACGGATGAAGTCATTCATCGGCTTCGCCAAGCGGTCGGCAACGGGCTTGCCGAACTGCTCTTCCAACCACGTTTTCAGATGGTTAGCCACATTTGTTGAACCGACACTATTGATATTCCAAGCCAAATCCATCGCGAGGCTGAGGGGATAGGCCAATGGCTTGGGATTGTTGATGGAGACCAGCCACAGCCGGTTGGCACCGCGATAGAAAGCCGTCTGCAGTTCGTTGACCACCAGTCCGGGCTGCGTGGTCGGCAACCAGAGGTTGTCGTGTGGTTGTCCGGCAAAGCTGAGATGGTAAATCAGACCGCCGCCATTGTCCAGTGCGTTGTCGGTGGGCATGAGGTAGCCGTAGCCGTCGTCGTGGAGCGTGATATCCACGCTGATGTTTTTCTTATGCTCGCGCATGCGCAGCGCATTGCCGTCATGTGGCATGGCCATTTTGATGCCAAACGAGTCGGCCATAGCTTTGAACACCTTATTGTCGGGTAGGGTAGATTGACCGCCATCCCATCCCGCACTCACCACGTTGGCGCGCAGGCGCAGCATGAGCTGAAACAGCTGACGGTAGTCGGAGACCTTCCAAGCGGTTTGCTCGAGGTTGATACCACGCAACGCTACCGACGGCGCACGCAGCACCTCAAACTTATCGTCGATGGTCAGACGGTTGCGTTGGGCGGGCTTCACGTCGCCCCACCACACCCATGGGCTGACACCGGCCATGCGCGACAGTTCGAGCAGACCGTAAGCAGTGCCGCAGCCGTTGCTCCCGGCAATGATGATTTTGCCGCCTCTGACGCCGAGCCAAAAGGCATCCTTCTTGGTGATAAACTGCATGAGGGGCACTTTGAGACTCTCCATGGCTTTCAGTTCTTTGTTGGAGGCCGTATTCAACTGGAATATCTCAACGTCGGCGTTGCTGGCCTGACGGATTGACTTCCCCGTTACGGCCTGCATGTCGCTGCCAAAAAGGTCAATGGCCTTTTCCACTACGGCGTCGTGCTTCTTCTGCAAGTCATAGGTGACGTGCCCGCCACGGTACCAGTCAAAGGCCTTTGCCCCGACTGACGCAGGGAGCAGACAAAGGGCTGCGGCCATATAAAGCGTATATGATTTCATAGGTTTGCAAATAAGTTCATTAAGACAAAGTTATGAAAATTATTGCCAACCCGGAAATTACCAAACAATATTTGTATTTTGTTAAGGCTTGGTCATTAGCGGGACACCTGACAGGGAATTGCATGTTGGACAAGAATTAAATGGCCTATTATTTGCCAGTTTGTCAAATATTAGCTACTTTTGTCAGTCATAAAACATTAAGCATTATGACACTTTACCCCAAACTCATCAGAGATATTCTGGCCACGGTTATCTATCCGGGAACAAAGAAGAACTTGATAGAAAGCGATATGGTGGCCGACAACATCCGCATCAACGGCAACAAGGTGAGCTTCTCGCTCATCTTCCCGCGCGACACCGATCCGTTTATGAAGTCGACGGTCAAGGCTGCCGAAGCCACGCTGAAGTACAAGCTCGGCGACGACGTTGAGGTGACCATCCACACGGAGTTCCGATCGGCTCCGCGGCCTGAGGTCGATAAGTTGCTGCCCAATGTGAAGAACATCATTGCCGTCAGTTCCGGCAAGGGTGGTGTGGGCAAGAGCACGGTTGCCGTTAACCTCGCCATTGCGCTGGCCAAGTTAGGCTATAAAGTCGGCTTGCTCGATACCGACATCTTCGGCCCGTCGATTCCGAAGATGTTTGGTGTGGAGAATGCGCGCCTTACCGCAGTGGAGCGCGACGGCCGTCAGCTCATCGAACCGATTGTGCGCTATGGCGTCAAGATTCTGAGCATCGGCTTCGTCGTCGATCCTGACCGGGCAACGCTGTGGCGTGGCGGCATGGCAACGGCGGCACTCAAGCAACTCATCGCCGACGCCGACTGGGGCGATCTCGACTACTTTGTGCTCGACACGCCTCCAGGCACATCCGACATCCATCTCACGCTGCTCCAGACGCTGGCCATCACGGGAGCCGTCATCGTCTCGACGCCGCAGCATGTGGCGCTGGCCGATGCACGTAAGGGTATCGACATGTATACCAACGACAAAGTCAACGTACCTATCCTCGGATTGGTGGAGAACATGGCATGGTTTACGCCGGCTGAACTGCCCAACAATAAATATTACATCTTCGGCAAGAACGGTTGTAAGGAGTTGGCTGAGGAGATGGGTGTGCCTTTGTTGGCCCAGATTCCCCTTGTGCAGAGCATCTGCGATGACGGTGACAAAGGTGAGCCGGCTGCGCTGCACATCGACACCGCTACGGGGCAGGCCTTCATCAACCTGGCCCAGGCCGTGGTCACGCGCGTCAACGTACGCAACAAGCAGTTGCCCAAGACGCATATCGTGAAAATCGTCAAATAAATAGATGTACGCTTTTTGACTGCTGATCAACAAGTCGGAAAGAAATGCAGGAGGGTGTATCAAAATTGAAAAAGTCCGAGAGTCCGGAAGTTCAGAAGTTCAGTCATATGCACAAGTGCCTAATAATAAGGTATCATTATAGTAATGACGGGACTTCCTAACTTCCGGACTTCTGGACTTCTCTAATTCTGATACACCCCCTAACTTTTAATAGATATAGATGTCGCCATCGTCGAGCGGCTCCTGCTGCTTCGGCTTAGGCTTCGGCTGCTGCTTGAGTTTGCCGTTCTTATCGAAGAGGCCATAGGTGGTGCGCAGCACGCTGAATTCGGTGCGGCGGTTGAGTTGGTTACAAATCTCCTGATGCGCTTTATCCTTCAGTCCCATGATATAGGCCTCGGTCAATACGTCGCCTTCCTTCAACCAGGGATAACGCTCGGTCAGCTTCTTCTTCACCGTCTTCGGGCGCTCCTTGCCGTAGCCTTTCGGCGTGAGACGGTCGGCCGCAATGCCGTGGGCAATGAGGTAGTTGACCACCGACTCGGCCCTGCGCTGCGAGAGCCGTTTGTTGTATTCGGCCGAACCCTTGTAGTCGCAGTGGGCAGCCAACTCAATGGTGATGTTGGGATTCTCATTGAGCAACGTCACGAGTTTGTCGAGCGCCGTACGGCTGCTGTCGCGCAGCGTGGCTTTATCGAAATCGTAGAAGATGTTGTCGATGAGGGTAGGCGCTGAGATATTGGCCAGGGCAAACTGCAGCGTCGTATCTGTTGACTCCTTCGGATTGGCCAGTGCATGGATCTCCTCTTTATGGTTGAGATAGCCTTTGCACGTTGCCATAAACAGATAGCTCACGCCCGGCGTCATGACCTTGGTAAACGAACCGTCACTCTTCAACGTAATCTTCTCGTTGGTGCCGTCGTCGCCGACGCAATACACCTGTGCGGCGGGCAGCTCGTAGCCGTCCATCTCATACACCCATCCCTTCACGGTCTGGATAATCTCAGGATTGTTGAACGAATAGATATGGTCCCATCCCTTGCCGTCGCCGCGGTTGCTGCTGAAATAGCCGCGGTTGTAGGGATTCTCAAACGTCATGCCGAAGTCGTCGCCCGACGAGTTGAGCGGGTAGCCGGGGTGGGAGAGATGGTAGCGGTGGTCCTTGCCCACGTGGGCGATGAAGATGTCGTAGCCGCCCAATCCGGGGTGGCCGGTGCTGGAGAAATAAAGGTCGCCGTTGGCGCGGAAGGTGGGGAAGGCCTCATCGCCTTCGGTGTTGATGGGTGCGCCGAGGTTCTCCACGCCGCCGAAGCCTGCCGCGGTGATGCGCACGCGCCAGATGTCGAGGCCACCCTTACCGCCCGGCATGTCGGAGGCGAAATAAAGCCATTCGCCGTCGGGTGAGATGGCGGGATGGGCAAAGCTTGAAAGCGTGTCATTGGAGAGCTTGACCTCTGTGGCCTTGCCCCATGCGGCGTCTGTGCGGCTCGACTTCACAATTTGGGCGTAGCGCGGATACGACGGGTCGGTGATGCACTGCGTGAGGTACATCTCGCGGCCGTCGGCAGAGAGGCAGCTGACGCCCTCGTCGTTGGCGGTGTTGAGTCCGCCTTCCACGGGCTCAGGTTTGGTCCATTTACCCTTATCGTCTTTCTTTGAAACGAAGATGTCGGCCGGCTTCGTACCCGTGATGCCGCTCAGCTCGTCGCCCTGCGCCTCATTGCGGGTGGAGGAGAAGTAAAGTTCGTCATAGTTGTCGCCAGCCAGCATCGGCGAGAAGTCGGCGCGCCGTGAGCTGAACTCCTGCATGCGCTTGACGGTATAGCGGCTGCCCATCTCCTTAATCTGTGGCGCCTGCTGAGCCGCCTCCAGTCCTTCCCGGGCCAATGCATTGTCGGGGAAAGAGTCGACGACGGCCTGATACAATGTGGCGGCCTCCTTGTAGGCACCGGTCTTCATGAGTTGCTGAGCGAGTTGGATGCGGTCAGCCACATCGTCCTGACCATAGCGCATCACGTTGCGGTAGGCGGCCACGGCCTTCGCCGTCTGCAGGCTCTTGGCGTAACAATAGCCCATCTTGCGTGCAATCTGCCCACGGCGGTCGCGGTCCTTGGGCGCCGTCTTCTGGTAGGCCTGCCTGTAGGAGTTGGCCGCATCGTAGTATTCGCCGAGCGCGAGGTACTTCTCGCCGCGGCGGTAATCGCGCTCAGCCCCACACGAGGCCAGCAACAGTATCGTCATTAAGAATAGAATGGTCTTCTTCATCTTTTGTATAACGGAAAACGACGCCTAATATTATCCTTATGCATCGGATAGGTAAAACAAAAAAAACGCCGGCCTGCTTCCCCGTGGAATAGGGGAGGCAGGCCGGCGTATGATTAACCGACTGATGCGTTAGTTGCGGAACTGCAGACCGGCGCCGTTGGCATCGATGATGATGGGCTTGTCGCGCAGCACCTTCTCAGCCAGGATGCGCTTGCTCAGATCGTTGAGCACGTAGTCCTGAATGGCGCGCTTCACTGGACGGGCACCGAACTCAGGGTCGTAGCCGTGGTCAGCCAGCCAGTCGATGGCGGCAGGCGTCCACTTCAACTCGAAGCCCTGCGGCTCGAGCATCTTCTTGACGCGGTTCATCTGCAGCGTCACCACTTGGGCAATCTGCGGCTTCGTGAGCGGCAGGAACATGATAATGTCGTCGATACGGTTGAGGAACTCCGGACGGATGGTCTTCTTCAGCATCTCCATCACATGGTTGCGCGTGTCGCTGATGACCTCGTTGCGGTTGTAGTCGTTGAGGTCGGCGAAGCGCTCCTGGATATACTGGCTGCCCAGGTTGGACGTCATGATGATGATGGTGTTCTTGAAGTTCACCGTGCGGCCCTTGTTGTCGGTCAGACGGCCGTCGTCAAGCACCTGCAGGAGGATGTTGAACACATCGGGGTGAGCCTTCTCAATCTCATCAAACAGCACCACGCTGTAGGGCTTGCGGCGTACAGCCTCGGTGAGCTGACCGCCCTCGTCGTAACCGACGTACCCTGGAGGCGCGCCGATGAGACGACTGACGCTGAACTTTTCCTGATACTCGCTCATGTCGATACGCGTCATCATGTTCTCATCGTTGAACAGGTATTCAGCCAGCGCCTTGGCCAGTTCCGTCTTACCGGTACCCGTAGTGCCGAGGAAGATGAACGAGGCGATAGGACGCTTCGGATCCTGCAGTCCGGCACGCGAGCGACGTACGGCATCGGCTACGGCCTTGATGGCCTCATCCTGTCCGACGACGCGCTTGTGAAGTTCTTCCTCGAGGTGGAGCAACTTCTCGCGCTCGCTCTGCATCATGCGCGTTACGGGTATGCCCGTCCAGCGGCTCACCACCTCGGCAATGTCGTCGGCAGTGACCTCCTCGCGTACCATAGCCTCGCCGCCCTGTGTGGCGCGGAGCTGCAGCTGGATGTTGGCGATGTCGTCGTTGAGCTCCTTCAGTTTGCCGTAGCGAATTTCGGCTACACGACCGTAGTCGCCTTCGCGCTCGGCCTTCTCAGCCTCAAACTTCAGGTTCTCAATCTGTTGCTTGTCTTGCTGAATCTTGTTGACGAGTCCTTTCTCGGCTTCCCACTTAGCGCGGAACGAGTGCTCCTTCTCCTTGTACTCGGCAATCTCCTTGTCGAGTTGTTTGATCTTGTCTTCGTCGCCCTCACGTTTGATGGCCTCACGCTCAATCTCAATCTGCTTGAGATGACGTGTGATCTCATCGAGCTCCTCAGGCACCGAGTCGCGCTCCATGCGCAGCTTGGCGGCAGCCTCATCCATCAGGTCAATGGCCTTGTCGGGGAGGAAACGGTCGGAGATGTAGCGCTCCGACAACTTCACGGCGGCGATACAGGCGTCGTCGGTGATACGCACCTTGTGGTGGTTCTCGTATTTCTCCTTCAAGCCACGCAGAATGGAGATGGCATCAACCTCATCCGGCTCATTGACCATGACGGTCTGGAACCGGCGTTCGAGGGCTTTATCCTTCTCGAAGTATTTCTGATACTCGTTGAGCGTGGTGGCACCGATGGCACGCAGTTCGCCACGCGCCAGGGCCGGCTTCAGGATGTTGGCGGCATCCATGGCACCCTCGCCACCGCCGGCACCCACCAGCGTATGGATCTCATCGATGAAGAGGATGATGTTGCCGTTGGCATTGGTCACCTCTTTAATCACGCTCTTCAGGCGCTCCTCAAACTCGCCCTTGTATTTGGCTCCGGCGATAAGTGCGCCCATATCAAGCGAATAGAGTTGTTTGTTCTTCAAGTTCTCCGGCACGTCGCCACGCACGATACGCTCGGCCAGTCCCTCAACGATGGCGGTCTTACCGGTACCCGGTTCACCGATGAGGATAGGATTGTTCTTCGTGCGGCGCGACAGAATCTGCAGCACGCGGCGTATCTCTTCGTCACGGCCGATGACCGGGTCGAGCTTACCCTTGCGGGCGGCGTCGACCAAATCGACGGCGTACTTGGAGAGTGCCTGATAGTTCTCGTCGCCACTCTGGCTCTGCACTTTCTGACCCTGACGCAGCTCCTTGATGGCTTTCGTCATGTCGGCCTCGTTGCAGCCGGCATCCTTCAGAATGCGGCTGACGGTGGAGTCAACCTGCAGCAAGGCAAGGAGGATGGGCTCAATGGAGACGAACTCGTCGCCAGCCTTCTGCGCATTCTCCACGGCGCGCTGCAACACGCGGTTGGATGTATCAGAGAAATAGGGCTGTCCGCCTTCCACTCGCGGCAGATGTTTGAGCTCCTGTTGCAGGAGGTTCTCTATCTGCATGGCGTTGACGCCAAGCTTCTGGAAGACGAAGTTGCTCACGTCGCGTCCCTTCTGCACGATACCCTGCATCAGGTGGACAGGCTCAATGGCCTGCTGGTGAGCCATCTGAGCGGTGTTAACAGCCTCTTGGATGGCTTCCTGCGCCTTAATTGTAAATTTGTCGAATGTCATAATGTTTCTTCCTTTCTATTTTTGTTTTCTGCCCTTCCTCTATCAAAGCACATACCTAAGTAAGAAAAGCCGACAAACTGGCAAAAGAAGGCTGTTGCGGTATGACAAAAAGGCAGACGCGAGGCCTTGGGGAAGGTTTTTTCTTATGATTGAGAAGAAAAAGTCGTCTTTCTCTTGCGGTATCTTGGAAAAATTATTATATTTGCAACAAACCAATCTAAACAAAACTTATGAAAGAATTAACCCTCATCATCGTAGTCGCCGTATTATGCCTTGCTATCGTGCTTTACAGGTATCATCAGAAGAAGAATCTCCGTTACCACATCAGCAGCCTTCAGAAAGCTGTTGATAAGATATTCAGCGAGACCAAAGGAGCCGGGTTGAGCCAGGACAACTTCATGGTCGGACTGATACATTATTACGATTGCTCGCGCAAGGAGGCCTACTACCTCTTGGGCTATGCGCAGAAGCACGGCATCATCAAGGTTGATGACGGGATGATCTCGAAGGCCTGATTACCTGAGACAAAATCAAAAGAAAATCGCCAAGGAGTTTAAAGCTCCCTGGCGATTTCTTTTTATTTTGTTCTTTGAGTAGCTAAGTCCGGAAGTCAAGAAGTTCAGCAGTCCCCTCAATACTATAAGAATCCCAATTTTCCATTACTTAAGCATATGACTGGACTTCTGGACTTCCGTACTTCTGGACTTCCGTACTTCTGAACTATTCCTCGTCACCCACCTTGATGGCCTTGTAGTCGGTCTTGCCTGACGGCCAGATACCGGTGATGAAGAGTACAGGGTTCTTGCTGGTAGAAGCGCTCTTCACGGCATCCTGCAAGTCGGAGATGCTCTTCATTGGCTTGTCGTTGGCAGTGAGGATGATGAAGCCGTCGCTGATGCCGCCATCCTTGAAGGCACCACTCTTCACGTCCTTCACCTGCAGACCATAGCTGATGTTGAGCTGCTTCTTCAGTGCGTCGCTGACAGGGAATACCTTAGCGCCCAGCACATCGAGGTCGGCCATCTTCACCACGTGGGTGTTGCCCTGCTGGTTCTTCATCGTTACGGTCTTGCTCATCTTCTTCTTATCGCGCATCCAAGTGATGGTAGCCTTGTCGCCGGGACGCTTGCCGTTGACAGCCTCCTGCAACTCGGCCATCTTGGTGACCTTCGTGCCGTCAATGCCTGTGATGACATCGCCCTTCTTCAAGCCTGCTGCCGACGCGGCGCTGTTATCCTCAACCGACTCCACATAGACGCCGGTGTTGGTGCCAAAGTCAGGCACATCCTTGTTCTGGTCCTTGAGCGAGTTGACATAGTCGAGCAGGTCACCGCCTCTGATGCCCAGGTAAGCGCGCTGCACGGTGCCGTACTGCTTGAGGTCGGCAACCACCTTATTCATAATGGCGGTAGGAATGGCGAAGCCATAGCCGGCGTAGGAACCCGTCTGAGAGTAGATCATGGCATTGATGCCAATGAGCTCACCCTTGGTGTTGACCAGAGCGCCACCCGAGTTGCCTGGGTTGATGGCGGCATCGGTCTGGATGAAACTCTCGATGCCGTTGGCACCGATGGAGCGAGCCTTGGCCGATACGATGCCGGCGGTGACGGTGTTGTTCAAACCGAACGGGTTGCCCACGGCGATGACCCATTCACCTACCTGAATCTTGTCGGAGTCACCGATAGGCAGGGTGGGGAGGTTCTTGGCGTCAATCTTGATGAGGGCCAGGTCGGTTGTGGGGTCGGTACCAATGATGCGTGCGTTGAACTCGCGGTTGTCCTCGAGGGTGACGGTGAGCTCGTCGGCGCCGTTGACGACGTGGTTGTTGGTCACGATATAACCGTCGGTGCTGATGATGACACCAGAGCCGGTAGCCTCCTTCTTAGGCGTCTGAATCTTCTGCTTGCGGGTGCCACCCTGACCTTGGTTAGGATTGCCAAAGAAGCCGAAGGGGTCAGAGAAGAAGTCGAACGGATCGGACTGCACGTCGACGGTCTGCGTCTTTGAGTTTTGTACGTATTTGATGTGGACCACGGCCGGCAGTGCCTTCTTGGCTGCATAGGTCAGATCAACGGGCTGGGCAGCCTGCTCCACATCGGTTGTGGCGGCGCTCACCTTGTAGAAGGCACCGGCAGAAAGCGTAAGCGATAGCACGCATGTCGTTGCCACTAAATAATTTGCAATTTTCTTCATAGTCTGTTTATAGTTTAATATTTGCAATCTACTTAAAGCATTAAATTGGGTGCAAATATAGGTGCAAAAAGTGTAAAGTGGTCATTTTGTCATTAAGTTTATCCGATTTTAACAGTTTGATTTTAACACTTAACGGCTCTTAAGCAGTCATGTCACGGTTTTTACACTCATTAAAAAGAAGGAACTACTCCCGCGGACAACGCCGGAATGGTTCCTTCTTAATTGGTTGGAATAAAGTCCTTACTTCGTTTCGATTTCTTCCCTCATGTCGATAGGCTCCCCTTTCGAGTCGTAGAATTCGTACTGCAGGAAGGCGAGCTTCTGTGAAGGAATGACGTGGACGCCAAAACCATACTTCATTTGCCATTTGCGCTTCAGGCTAACGAGGCCTTGGTTGATGTAGGCGGCTACATAGGGATGAACGTGTAAATAGAACTTTCTGATGCCTATCTTGTTGACGAGGCGGTCAATCTTTCCTTCAAGCTGGTCGGTAAACAGTATGCTGGACCTGATCTTTCCCGTGCCATTGCAGGTGGGGCAGGTTTCCTCGACATTGACGTCCATCGCAGGGCGCACGCGCTGTCGGGTGATCTGCATCAGTCCGAACTTACTCAGCGGCAGAATGTTGTGGCGTGCACGGTCTTTCTGCATATCCTTGCACATCCGCTCATAAAGCATTTGCCGGTCCTCGGCCAGATTCATGTCGATGAAGTCGACCACGATGATTCCTCCCATATCTCGCAGTCGGAGTTGTCGGGCAAGTTCGTCGGCGGCACCGAGGTTGGTATCGAGCGCCGTGGCTTCCTGTCCGTTTTGATTCTTCGAGCGGTTGCCGCTGTTCACATCCACCACATGCATGGCTTCGGTGTGCTCAATGATGAGGTAAGCTCCATGGGCATAGTTCACCGTTTTGCCAAAACTTGACTTAATTTGTTTCGTGACGTTGAAATTGTCGAAGATAGGCACTTTCCCCGTGTACATCTTGACGATGTTGGCTTTGTCGGGGGCGATAAGTGTGACGTAATGCCTTACTTCTTTACAAATCTCCTCGTCGTTGACGTAGATGTTCTCGTAGGTGGGATTGAAGAGGTCGCGCAGCATGGCGACAGCCCTTCCTGTTTCCTCATAAACGAGTTGTGGCCTCTTTTGCGTTTTCTGCACCTTGGTGAGTGCATTCATCCAGCGCTCGACGAGCACCTTCAGTTCTGCGTCAAGTTCGGCCACGCGCTTGCCCTCGGCTACGGTGCGTACGATGACGCCGCAGTTTTTAGGCTTGATGCTGTGGATGAGTTGCTTCAGCCTTGAGCGCTCTTCACCGCTTTTGATTTTCGTCGAGACTGACACCTTATCGCCAAATGGGATAAGGACAAGGAATCGTCCGGCAAAACTCAGTTCAGCAGTAAGGCGTGGCCCTTTGGTGGAAATAGGCTCCTTGACAATCTGCACGAGCACTTCCTGACCGACGGAAAGCGTCTGCTGCACGCTGCCGTCTTTCTGAAGATCGGGCAGGCGAGAGGCTTTCTCAAAGGGATAAAGGCGTTTGCGGTCGCTCTGTACCTGCTTGAGGTACTTTGCATAGGAATTGAACTGACTACCCAAATCAAGATAATGCAAGAAAGCGTCGCGCTCATAGCCTACATCGACGAAACAGGCATTGAGCCCAGGCATGAGCTTCTTCACCTTGGCGATGTAGATGTTGCCTACAGAGAAGTTGGCCTGACGGGACTCGTTCTGGTATTCCACCAGCCGTTTATCCTCGAGCAAGGCAATGGAAATCTCTTTTGGCTTGACGTCGATAATTACTTCACTTGTCATTTCTCTGGTTTGTTAATCTTAAAAAGAAAGGGGCATACCTTATGGGCATACCCCCTTTCCAAGAACTGCCTTGCTTAGGGCTTACTTGCTCTTATGGCGGTTCTTACGTAATCTCTTCTTACGCTTATGCGTAGCCATCTTGTGGCCCTTCTTTTTCTTACCGTTTGGCATAATTGTTAAATTTAAATATGTTGTTTATCACTGTGCTCTACTCACGTTTACTCACCCTTCATCTCATCGAGGAACACCTTAGCGGGCTTGAAGCTCGGGATGTCGTGGGCGTCGATGATGATGGTGGTGTCCTTACCAATGTCGCGGGCAGTCTTGGCTGCACGGTGCTTGATAACGAAACTGCCGAAGCCGCGGAGATATACATTCTCCTTCTTATCGAGCATGCAACGCTTCACGGTATCCATGAAGCTCTCAATTACTACTGCGACTTCCTTCTTCTGGAGGCCGGTCTTTTCGGTAATCTCACTAATGATATCTGCTTTTGTCATCTGTGGAAAATATCTTATGTTTATATCTTGTATTTCGACTATCTTTTCGGGGATGCAAAATTACAAATTTCCCTTGTTATAATGAAATTTATTTGGTCTTTTTTCGTCGTTATCGACCAAAAATCAGCGATTTCCCCACATTTGGCCTCTTCGCACACCTTTTTATTATATACGCGCGAAGGCATCGCGCCGGCCTACTTATCAAATCTGCGGAAGGTTGTCTTCCAACTTCTTTTGTATGATTTTCCTCAACATGGCGCCGCGTCGCGTCTTCTTGGCAATCTCGTCGCGGATGGCATTGAGCTCATTGAAAAGGTCGGCTGCTGCGGTCTGAATGGCGTTAGGCTTGCGCTGGTCGCGGTTGCCGTCGGGGTTGACCACTATCTTGATACCCTTCTCCTTAATGGCCACGTCGATATCGGGTCCTGTCATCACCGGCTCTCCGTCGTAGTGGATAGGCCCTGGCGATGAACGGTGGATGCGGAGGTGCTTGGTGCGGAACGACCGTATGCGCGAGCTCTTGTCGAGCGTCTTGCTGAACATGTCGATGGCAATCTGGGGTGCCTCAATGATGTCGAACGGCTCCATGATCACCACATCCATCAGTCCGTCGCTCATGCTGGCCTGCGGAGCGATATAGGCGTTGTTGCCATATTGCGAGGCATTGGCGATGGAAATGAGGAAGGCCTTGTAGCGCTTCGACTCCTCTTCCGTCTCCAGCTCGTAAGTCTCTGGTTTATACGACAATCCCTTCTCCAGAATCTGCTGTACGTAAGTGATTGGCCCGCGCTTGCCCGCCTCAGCAAACTTGAAGCTGATGAAGGCGTCGAAGCCCATGCCACATGTGCAAAAGAACTTGTGGTCGTTGATGACGCCGTAGTCAAGGTCGTGTATCTCGCAGGCATTGATGATCTCAATGCTGCGTTTCACATTGAGCGGAATGAGCAGGTGTCTTGCCAGCCCATTGCCCGAACCGCAGGGAATGATGGCCATTGCCGTATCGGTATGCGTCAGGGCGCGGCCCACCTCGTTCACCGTACCGTCACCGCCAATGGCTACCACCACGGCAAAATGGTCACGGGCGGCATCGGCGGCCAATTCAGTGGCCTGACCCGGGCGAGACGTCTCTGCGATGTAGTAATCGAACTTGTCTTTGTCCAGGTAATCATTGATGGCCTCAGGGATGCCCGCCTTGCTCACCGTACCCGATATAGGATTGATAATGAAAAGTATTTTCTGTTTCATATCCGTTGTTATTGCTTTGCAAATATAGTCTGTTTTCTTCAAATTCACGTGAATAGGCGATTATTTTTTATCTTTTTAGAGTTTTCTTGTCGATATTGTTCGTCAAATAAGTTCTTTTTTGTAACTTTGCAGCCTATACAATAGGTGGAATAACTATAGCGATTAAATTAAGAAACCATTCATAATGGGACAGTTAACAGAAAAATACAAGCATTATCGTGTACCTCAGAAGTACATGGAAGAAGGTGTATATCCCTATTTCAGAGAGATAACCAGTAAGCAAGGCCCTGAAGTCATTATGGGCGGTCGTAAGATTCTTATGTTCGGCAGTAACGCCTATACGGGGCTAACGGGCGACCAGCGTATCATCGATGCCGGTAAGGCTGCGCTCGACAAGTACGGTTCAGGTTGTGCCGGCAGTCGTTTCCTCAACGGTACGCTTGACATTCACGTGCAACTCGAGAAGGAGCTGGCCGCATTTGAGCATAAGGATGATGCCCTTTGCTTCAGCACCGGCTTCACCGTTAACTCGGGTGTCATTCCCGCTATTGTGGGTCGCGGCGACTACCTCATCTGCGACGACCGCGACCATGCCTCAATTGTTGACGGCCGCCGTCTGAGCTTTGCCACGCAGCTGCACTACAAGCACAACGACATGGAAGACCTGGAGCGCGTGCTCAAGCGCCTGCCCCACGAGGCCATCAAGCTGATTGTCGTCGACGGTGTCTTCTCAATGGAAGGCGACCTGGCCAAGCTGCCCGAGATTGTCGAACTGAAACATAAGTACAATTGCTCCATCATGGTG
This sequence comes from uncultured Prevotella sp., assembly GCA_900315835.1. Lineage (GTDB taxonomy): Bacteria > Bacteroidota > Bacteroidia > Bacteroidales > Bacteroidaceae > Prevotella. Next base: position 4,419 of record ONAR01000043.1, on the reverse strand, counting down.
GACGAGGCTCACGGTCTGGGCGTCTTTGGCGATCAGGGTCGTGGCGTTTGCCATCACTTCGGTCTGCAGGACGATGTCGACATCATTATGGGTACCTTCTCGAAGAGTCTCGCCTCTATCGGTGGCTTCGTTGCTGCCGACTGGGATATCATCAACTACCTGCGCCACACCGCACGCACCTATATCTTCTCGGCCAGCGACACGCCCGCTGCTACGGCTTGCGCTCTCGAGGCCCTTCACATCATCCAGAATGAGCCCGAACGCAGACAGCGTCTGTGGGATGTCACCAACTACGCCCTGAAGCGCTTCCGCGAGGAAGGTTTCGAGATTGGCGAGACCGAGAGTCCTATCATTCCGCTTTATGTGCGCGACGATACCAAGACGTTCCTGGTGACCAAGCTGGCCTTCGACGCCGGCGTATTCATCAATCCGGTTATTCCACCAGCATGCGCTCCGCAAGACACGCTCGTGCGTTTCGCCCTCATGGCTACCCACACGAAAGAGCAGGTTGAGCGCGGTGTCATGGCACTGAAGAAGATCTTCGTCGACCAGGGCATCATCAAGTAAAAACTGTCCTCACCCGGATACACATTATTATATATAGCAACGCAAAGGCGGCATCATGCTTCATCGAGGTGTGATGCCGCCTTTTGCGTTATGGCTCATTCGGATAATTTAACGATAAATTATTGAGCCAACGGTCATGTATTCCGGATTTTTGCCTAACTTTGTAATCTATGAAGTTACCCAAACCGACGAAATCACTGTTGCTGTTGCTGCTGTTCATCGTCAGCATTGGCGCCACGGCCAGAACATGGTCGGCGGCTGACGTCCCTATGGTGCATCTGCAGGACCGCATGCGTTATGTGTGCGACCCCGAGAACCTGATGGACACGGCCGACCGCGACTCGGCCGATTACTACCTCCGCCATTTAGAGAAGGATTGCGGTGTGCAGTCGGTGTTTGTCGTCGTCAACAGGGTCAAGGACGGTGATTGCTTCCGCATGGCTCAGGACATCGGCAACCGCTATGGCGTTGGCGACAAGAAGACGCGACGCGGACTGGTCATCGTGATAGCGGTCGAGGATCATCAATATTTCATTGCACCGGGCAAAGGCCTTGAGGGCGACCTCACCGACGTGGAATGCGACGACATCGCGCAGGCGTGCATCGTGAGAAACATGAAGAACGACGACCTCGACGCTGCGGTGCTTTCTACGGTGAAGGCCGTCTATAGCAAATTCAAGACGGGTTCGACTGGCATCGGGGATGAGGAGGACGACGACCTCTCGACATGGGGTATCGTCGTCATCTGCCTGTTCTGCTTCGGCTTCCCGCTGCTCATCTATTTCTCCAGACGAAACAATAACAACCGTCGGGGGCCAGGCCGTCACAACCGTGGCAGCAGCTTCTTTCCACCGTTTATCTTCTTCGGCGGTCCCGGAGGCGGCAACCACTTCGGAGGCGGTGACTTCGGTGGGGGAGGCAGCTTCGGCGGCGGCAGCTTTGGTGGTGGCAGCTTTGGTGGTGGCGGATCAGGTGGCGGCTGGTAACCGTAAGCGGATGCCTCACCTTGAGAAGAACGTAGAAAATCAATCAAATAGCATAAAACATGAAGAAATCGAACAAAACACTTTGGATCGTCTTAGGTATAATCGTTGTGTTGGTGGTGTGGCTCTGGTCGGGCTACAACGGCATGGTCAACAAGCAGGAGGTTGCGACGACGGCGTTGGCCGACGTGCAGGCCACCTATCAGCGTCGTGCCGACCTCATTCCGAACCTCGCCAACACGGTACAGGCCTATGCCAAGCACGAGAAATCAACATTTGCCGAAGTGGCCAAGGCCCGTTCGGCAGCATCGCAGCTGAAGCTCGGCGACAATGCCACTCCACAGCAAATCAAGCAGTTTGAGCAAGCCCAGGGTGACCTCACGCAGGCTTTGGGTAAGTTGATGGTAGTGGTGGAGCGCTACCCCGAACTCAAGGCCGACCAAAATTTCCATAGCCTGCAGATACAGTTGGAAGGCACTGAGAACCGCATCAATGAGGCGCGGCAGAAGTATAATGACGCCGTTCAGCAGTACAACGTTGCCATCCGCCGCTTCCCCAACGTGCTCATCGCCGGTATGTTCGGCTTCGACCGCATGGAGAAGTTCCAGGCTACGGCAGCCGCACAGCAGGCCCCGCAGGTGAAATTCGACAACGATATTTAGTGCGCCAGCCTATATCGGAAGCGGAAACTAATAAAGGGCTGCACCAAAGGATTGACTCCTTAGTGCAGCCCCTTATCATGATATGGCTGTTTGAGTACTATAGTCTAATGATTACTTGTCCTCAGCGTTCAGACCGCGGTTGGCTACCGTGACGTTGAGCAACTCAACATACTTGCGGTATTGGTCGTAGCTTAAGACAGCGTGCATGTAGCCAAGGTTCTTGTTGATGGCCTTCTTGAAAGCCTTTGCACGTTCCTCACCCTTCAAGGCGCCCACCTTCAGCATGTCGTTGCTGAAATCTTTGCTGATGGCGTCAACGCTGGTTGCTGTTTCCGGATCCAATTCCAGTGTTCTGCTCAGTGCACGGGTGTTGATATTTAACACGTACTTTGCTTCAACGGGAGTGTTCACGTTAACCGACTTGGTATCCTCTGCGAACATCGAAGTTAAACTCAGCATTGCGACGAGGGTTAATACAATCTTTTTCATGTTGTTATCCTTTCTTTTTAAGTTAAACTTTGCCGCCGCGTAGGGCGGTCGAATTAAACTCCAGACAGGCGCTCCCGCCTGCCACCCTTACTTAAACCTTCAGGGCTTTATCCTTTTCACAGTTGCAAAGTTAAACCGAAATTGGGTACACGCAAACAAATTGATACTAAAAACGCCTGATTTGCTTTCATTTTTGATGCCAGTCAAGCGGTTTGACCGACGTCAATGCAGTTGACTTAAATCAGTTGAGCACCATAAAAACATCAACCCCGGGTATAATCACCATGTGACTATGCCCGGGGTTGACCTCGTGCCACCGCTGTCGGGTGGCTGTCAGCAGCCTTTATTCGCTGAAGTAAGCGCTGGTGGCGCCCTTATACTTCAGACGATTATATGCTGCGGGTTCCACGCGTATGGTGGAAAGCTTCACCTTCTGCCATACCTCCACGTTGGAGAGGTCCTTGCCGTAGGTGTGGACCTCTACGGTTACGCCGTCGACATACTCCTTGCGCAGGGCCTTGATGTACTCAGCCGCATTGGTGCAGTCAACGGTGATGACCACCTTCTCAGCCTGATGCTCAATAGTGACATTAACGGGGTTGGTTTCACTAAACTGATACTCGCTGCCGTTGATGAACACCTTGGATTCAATGTTGAAATCCCACGTGCGGACGGCGAAGTCGTCCTTCTCAGCCACATTCTCCTTGGGTGGTGTTGTCTGTCACCTCGTCCTGTGTGGTAGAGTTTTCGCTGCAAGAGGCCAGCGCCAATGCGGCGAGAGCCATAAACATTAATTTTTTCATGATTTCAAGCGTAAAGATTGTAATTATGTACAAAACCAACATTGCAAATGTTACATGTTTATTTTGGAAAAATTACACGATTTTGCGATTTATTTTCATTTATCTTCTAATTTCTCTATGTCAATGTCATATTCATAAGCTTGTTGGGTGAGTCGGTAGTGTCAACTTTTTTGGTGTTTTTTTAACATGGAGACGCGCGTATTTGCGAGCAAGGTCGACCTCGGCACCGTATACGGCCGCTACGTGCGAGTTTGCGCAAATCTTTGATAGCCAATAATTTACATGGATACGCGGCCGATTGGCAATGCCGCAACGTCGCTATGGTGGCGCGATAAGGCATCTATCGCGCTGCGATACCATAGTTATCGCATCGGGAGAGCATAGTTATCGCACTGTGAAACCATAGCGATCGCATCACGAAACCATAGCGATCGCGATGCGATAAGGCACTTATCGCGGTGTGAAAAGGCTCGAATGGCGTTTTTGGAGCAATATTTTCGCCCCGTCATCTCCTTTTGCTCGTTTTTCCAGCGCTGGAATGCGAGGAAATCAGAACACGATTTTGTCCGCTTATTTCCTGCTTTTTAACATTTAAGTGCTATAGCTTGGATTATCGGATAGTTGGTCTCACGCAGATGAAGGTTCACTATCCGCAGGTATTGGCGAGATCAATGGTGGGCAGGAAATCTGCGTGAGGGCGAAGAGGTGTGCGGTGGCGTTATTTCACGCAGATACCGCAGATCTCGCAGATATGGGCACCGGCGACGATATTTTCACGCATATTCCGCAGATTTTTCGGCGCAGCGGATAAAGTCTGTGGAGGTATGCAACCTTGGTAGCAGTGTAGTGGCCGGCCTGGTGCCGGCCACCAACCCTTGGTATGGCATTTTTCCCACACATCAGCGCGATTAGCGT
>ONAR01000007.1 GCA_900315835.1 uncultured Prevotella sp. | reverse complement strand
TAGAGGCGGTGGGCATAGGGGCATTGCACGCTGATGAAGAAGCTCAGCCCCAACAGTCCGCCGTGGCGCTCCTCGAGATAAGCCACGGGTTCGGGCGTCTCAATGCCGCGTGCCGCCAATAGGGTGGGGTAGCGAAATGCCCTGAGACCTTTTGGTTGACGCAGACCGAACGAATAGATGAGGCGGTTGGGACCATGCGGTACGTGGTAGCGCTTCACGTTGAGCACGGTGCCGTCGGGCGCCGTAAACGACTTGATGAGGTTGCGGCGACCGCCGTAGATATAGGTGCCCTCGCTGTCCATGCGCGCCGGCAGTTGAAGCAGGTAGTCGCGCAGCGGCTCGTATTTCGGATTGATGAGTATCTTCATGTCTTGTAAAGTCTCTTGCAAAAATACTGATTATTTGGGAAAATAACGGCCTCGGGGCGATAATAATTTGGCTTTGGCTTGTTGGAAGTTGGAAAAAGTGTTACCTTTGCACAACCAAGCGAATAACGAAAATCCATTAATAACCCCATTTAATCCCTATTTATGCATAAAAGGATCCTATTCATCCCTTTCCTCTGTCTTATTTCTATCATCATGCTGGCCGTACCCGCCAAGCGCGGCTTATGGCGTACCCTGCAACTGACCGACGGCTCAACTGTCCGCGCCATGCTTGTCGGTGACGAGCATGCCCACTTCTGGCAGGATGCCGACGGCAATACCTATCGGTCGGCCGGTGATGCCACCTATCAAAAGATTGACCGCGCTCAAGTCGTCGCTGCCGCCAAGGCGCGTCGCGTCAAGGCCAACGCAGTACGCCGCCAGGTGGCACGCCGCGCGGCCAAAGACACCAAGATTTTCCAGGGCAGCCGCCGCGGACTCATCATCCTCGTGCAGTTCAGCGACAAGAAATTCTCGATGAGCAATCCCAAGGCGTTCTACAACCGTGTCGCCAATGAGCTCAACTATAGGGAGGGCAACTTCAAGGGCAGCGTGCGCGACTATTTCAGGGCGCAGAGCAACAACCAGTTTGACCTGAGCTTCGACATCACCGGTCCCGTGACCCTGCAGCATCCCTATTCCTATTATGGCCAGAACGACAGCAAGGGCAACGACCTGCGCGCGGAGTATATGATTAAGGAAGCAGTCCAGGCCATTGCCGACACCACCGACTTCTCGCCCTACGACTGGGACGGCGACAAGGAGGTGGAGGAAGTGTTTGTGCTGTATGCAGGCTACGGCGAGGCCGACAGCGACGACGAGAACTCCGTCTGGCCCCACATGCACGACTTCAAGTCGGCCGGCCTCGGCGTACAAAGCTATAATGGTTATAAGATCAATGTATACGCCTGCTCCAACGAGATCAGTTATAACGACGACGCTGTCGCGGGCATCGGCACCATCTGCCATGAGTTCTCCCACTGCATGGGTTTCCCCGACGTCTATGATGTCAGCTACGACGGTAACTTCGGCATGCAGAACTACGACCTCATGGATTACGGCTCCTACAACGGCGACAGCTTCCAGCCCGCCAACTACACCGCCTACGAGCGCATGACCTGCGGTTGGACCATCCCCGTCGAACTGAAGGCGGACACGGTGGTCAACAATATGGCCTCGCTCACCGACCACGGTCAGACCTACATCATCTATAATCCCGACTATAAGAACGAGTACTATATGCTCGAGAACCGTCAGCCGACAGGCTTCGACGCCTCGCTGCCCGGTTTCGGCATGCTCATCACCTATATCGACTACGACGAGACGGTGTGGGAATACAACGTGCCCAATACGTTTGACTACGGCAACGACCACCAGCGCATCACCCTCTTCCATGCCGACAACAGCACCGCCTCTTATCAGTATCAGGGCTACACTGTCTACACCGACGCAGCCACCGACCCCTATCCCTACGCAAGCAACGACAGCCTCACGCCGACGTCGAAGCCTGCCGCCACGCTCTACCACGCCCGCGCCAACGGCAGTAAGCTGATGCCCTACGCCATCACCGGCATCACGCAGAACGACAACGGCACCATGAGCTTCGCCTTCGCCTCACGCTCTACTACGTCAACGGTGGTTCCCATTCAGGGCAATGTGCTCTTCAAGGAGACCTTCGACCAGTGCAGCGGCATCGGTGGCAACGATAACATTTTCTCGGGTAATGCCGCTTCGGGCAAATTCTCACCTGACAATGAGGGATGGTCGGCTGATTATACGATGTATGGCGGTGACCAATGCGCGAGGTTCAACAAAGTCAGTAATGCCGGTACGGTGACCAGCCCCTCGTTCACGCTGACGGGCGACACGGCAACGCTGTCGTTCAGGGCGGCTTGCTGGAATGGCACCAAAGACGGTACCGGACTGGTGGTGAAGATCAATGGCAACGGTGCCATCCTTAATGTCAAGGCCGACACCGTGCTCACGATGACTAAGGGCGCATGGCAGACCTACACCATGAAGCTCACGGGTAAGGGCACCGCCTCAATAACCTTCTCGCCCGACAAGCGCTTCTTCCTCGACGACGTGCTGGTGACCATCCCCGACAAACCCACGGCCATCAAGGCCATCAGCGTGGACAGCCGCACCGCCGACGGACATTACTATTCGCTCAGTGGCATCGATATGGGCGCCGACAAGCACTCGCTGCCCAAGGGCATCTATATCATCAACGGCCGTAAGGTGGTGAAGCGCTGAATCGTCCGATGAAGGGCGTGAGCGTCGGCCTCATGGCTAAATGATGTAAAAACGATACGCAATCCACGAAAAAGAAGTAACTTTGCACCCGTTATGAGGCGAAAGTTACTCCTTTTTCTTTTTATCGCATTCGCCGTCGGCGCCTTTGCCCGCCATCCTGCGGGCACAGTCGTCGGCCGTTGGACGGGCACGTGGGCCACGGCCATGCAGACGCCGGTGAAGTCGTTCATGCCCTATAACAACCGCATGAGCAACCGGTCGGTGCGCCAGATGGTCAAGGTCTCGGCCGGCGGCAAGGTCATCCGGCTCCAACTCTCCAACATCTTCTCTGACAAGCCGGTCGTCGTGCGGTCGGTGTATGTCGCCCACGCCCTCGACTCCTTCCGCATCGAACCGAAGTCAGCCCGCTATCTGAAGTTCTCGGGTAAGGACGAGGTCACCATTCCCGCCGGCCGCAGTCTGTTCTCTGATGCCTTGGTCTTCGACCTCAAACCGATGGAGACGGTGGCCATCACCATCAACTACCTCACGGCGCCGCGCACGCCGACCGTCCACATGGGGTCGCGCACAACGAGCTACATCCTCAAGGGCGAGTCGACGCCGGAGACCGACTTCGCCAAGGCTTTCCGCTATGAGAAATGGTTCAACATTGCCGCGTTGGAGGTGCTGGGTACGGGCATCCGCACCTTCGCCATCATCGGCAACAGCATCACCGACGGCAAGGGTTCGACGACCGACCAGCAAAACCGCTGGCCCGATGAGATGAGCTTCTATCTCAACGGACCGATGCGTGAGGCTGCATTGGCCAGTCCGAAGAACGCGGGCTATAAGCAGTGGGGCGTGCTCAATCTCGGCATCGGCAACAACCGCGTGCTGACGACGGGCTTCGGCGAGCCGGCCAAGGACCGCTTCGACCGCGACATCCTGCAGCAACATGGCGTGACCGACGTCGTCATCTTTGAGGCCATCAACGATCTCGGCAACAGCCGCGACGGCGTCACGACAGCGTTGTCTGTCATCGCACAGTACCGCTTGATGATACAGAAATGCCGCCGCGCCCATCTGCGGGTATGGCTCGCTACCATCACGCCGATGAAGGGCGCAGGCTACTACAGCGTCAACCACGAGGTGGGGCGTCGTCTCATCAACCAGTGGATACGTAAGCAGCGTGACGCCGACGGCTATCTCGACTTCGACCTCCTCATGCGCGACCCTACCAACACCCTTGCCCTGCGCCCCGAATGGCGCCTGTCCGACTGCCTCCACCCCAATGCCGCGGGCTACCGCGAGATGGGCCGCTATGCTGCAGAGTATTTTAAAAGCCATTGAGGGGAAACAAGGGACTCGTGGAATCACTGAATAACGGTCTACCCTTGTTGGTTATTGAACCGGGGAGACTGAGTACGATAGATTTCCATATTGCTGTCATTTAATCGATTGACGATATTCATGCGTTGTGCTTGTGGCTTGATATTCTTTTTTCATTCCTCGAAATAAAATACGACCTCTAATGTTTGCCGTTCTCAAAGAAAACAGCTATCTTTGCGACAAAAGTAAGTTGCTATGGCGATAAAGAAGAAACTATCAAAAAATGAGTTGAGGTCGCTGCTGCCAGCAAAGCTCAGCAAATATGGAGAGTGGTTTTTCTCAGATGACAAAGACAAGCTCTATGTTGAAATTAAGGACATGAGGGCTGTGCTCAAATGAGATATTACCTTGACACCAACATCCTTATATACATGCTTAACCGTAATTCTGACGAGTTGAGTAGGGATGTTGTTGCCATTTTGATGGATTATTCCAATACTTTCCGCACAAGTACGGTTTGTGTCCATGAGCTTATTCACTTGTTTCAAATAGGTAAAGTACCATTGAAACGTAATGGCAAGAATGCAGATATCAGTGAATTCTCAGAGTGGCTTAAAAACATGGGTATTGATATAGTTCCTGTATCTGTAAAGCACCTTGAGAAACTTGCTTCTCTGCCTTTGATGGATGATCATCGGGATCCTAATGACCGTCTTATTATTGCCCAAGCCATTTCAGATAAAGTGGCATTGGTTAGTTCAGACCGAAAGTTTGATAAGTATGTGAAATATGGTTTGGACTTTGTCTTTAACAAAAGATGACCCTGATGCTTGATCCGCACTAATCAACGTAATGTGCCGCCGCCCTCTTCCTCGCTGCAAAAACTCGGGGTTTCTCTTTGCCAATCAGCGAAAATGAGGTAACTTTGCAAGTGCTAATAAAGCATGGTTTATAACAACAAATACAAACATTAACGCAATATCATTATGGCAAAGAAAGCTCTGCTGATGATCCTCGACGGATGGGGACTCGGCAAACACGACCGCGGTGACGTTATCTACAACACACCCACACCTTATCTCGACCTGCTCAACGCTACCTGCGCCCACTCGCAGCTCATGGCTTGCGGTGAGGACGTCGGTCTGCCTAAGGGCCAGATGGGCAACTCCGAGGTGGGTCACCTCAATATCGGCGCCGGCCGCATCGTTTATCAGGACCTCGTGAAAATCAATAAGGCCTGCGAGAGCGGTGACATTCTGAAGAACAAGGAGATTATCTCCGCCTACTCTTATGCTCAGAAGACCGGTAAGCGCCTTCACCTGATGGGCCTCACCTCAACGGGTGGCGTGCACTCCTCGCTTAACCATCTGTTCAAGCTCATCGAGATTTCCAAGGAATACGGACTGAAGAACACCTTCGTACACTGCTTTATGGACGGCCGCGATACCGACCCGAAGAGCGGTAAGGGCTTCATCAAGGACATCCTCGACTGCTGCGAGAAGAACGACGCCCACATCGCCTCCATCGTAGGCCGTTTCTACGCCATGGACCGCGACAAGCGCTGGAACCGCGTCAAGGAAGCCTACGACCTGCTCGTTGAGGGCAAGGGCAAACAAGCCGACGACCTGCTCAAGGCAATGGACGAGAGCTACGCCGACGGCGTGACCGATGAGTTCATCAAGCCGATCAACAACGCCAAGGTGGACGGCACCATTCAGGAAGGCGACGTCATCATCTTCATCAACTTCCGCAACGACCGCGCCCGTGAGCTCACGCAGGTGCTGACGCAGGAGGATATGCCGCAGGAAGGCATGCATACCATCAAGGACCTGCAGTACTACTGCATGACGCCGTACGACGCCAACTTCAAGGGTCTGCACATCCTCTTCCCGAAGGAAGACGTGAAGGATACCCTCGCCGAATATCTCTCAAAGAACGGCAAGCGCCAGCTGCACACCGCCGAGACAGAGAAGTACGCCCACGTGACTTTCTTCCTCAATGGTGGCCGCGAGGAGCCTTTCGCCGGTGAGGACCGCATCCTTGTGCACTCGCCGAAGGTGGCTACCTACGACCTGCAGCCGGAGATGAGCGCCTACGAGGTGAAGAACAAGCTCGTTGGTGCCATCAACACCCAGCAGTACGATTTCATCGTAGTCAACTTCGCCAACGGCGATATGGTAGGCCATACGGGTGTGTACCACGCCATTGCCAAGGCTGTTGTCGCCGTCGACTCCTGCGTGCACGACGTCATCGAGGCTGCCAAGGCCAATGACTATGAGGCCATCATCATTGCCGACCACGGTAATGCCGACCACGCCATCAACGATGACGGTACACCCAACACCGCCCACTCGTTGAACCCGGTGCCGTTTATCTACGTCACCAACAACAACTCGGCAACGGTGAAGGACGGTCGTCTGGCCGACGTCGCTCCTTCTATCCTGCATATCATGGGCCTCGAGCAACCCGCTGACATGACGGGCGAGTGCCTCATCAGTGACAACAAGTAAAAGAAGTCAAGTCATATTTGGAAGTCCGGAAGTCCGGAAGTCCAGAAGACCAGTCATTACTTTAGTAATTATGATTTACATATACTTAATAATATGATTGGGCTTCCGAACTTCCGGACTTCCGGACTTTACCAATTATGATTTACAGATACTTAATCATTTGACTGGACTTCCGGACTTCCGGACTTCTGGACTTCCTGAAAATTAATAGCCCCATCTCTATTATGAACGTCAACATAGAACCATCCTGGAAGAAGTATTTGGGCGAGGAGTTTGACAAGCCATACTTCGCCGGCCTCACCAATGCCGTGCGCGAGGAGTATCGCCATCAGCTGTGCTTCCCGCCGGGCCACCTCATCTTCAATGCCTTCAACCTCTGTCCGTTTGACCAGGTGAAGGTAGTGATTATCGGTCAGGACCCGTATCATGAGCCGGGTCAGGCTATGGGACTGAGTTTCTCGGTGCCTGAGGGCGTGATGATGCCGCCGTCGCTCATCAACATCTTCAAGGAGATTAGCGACGACCTCGGTAAGCCGATGCCACAGAGCGGTGACCTCACGCGCTGGGCGCGTCAGGGCGTGCTGCTGCTCAACGCCACGCTCACCGTGCGCGCGCATGTAGCCAACAGCCACTCCCAACTGGGTTGGAGCATCTTCACCGACGCCGCTATCCGTGCGCTGAGTGCTCACCGCGAGCATATCGTGTATATGCTCTGGGGCGGTTATGCGCGTTCGAAGAAGGCGTTTATCGACGCTTCGCGCAACCTCATCCTCGAGTCGGTGCATCCCTCTCCGCTGTCGGCCAACCGCGGCGGATGGTTTGGTCAGCATCAGTTCTCGCGCTGCAACGCTTATCTCGAGCAGCATGGTCTGACACCAATCGACTGGTAACGCTTTGTCGAACATGAGAGAGTTGCATATCATCGAGGTGGGCAACGTGCTGGTCTCACCCGATATTTTCACCGAATATTTTTGCTGCGACCTCGCCGCCTGCAAGGGCCGCTGCTGCATTGAGGGTGATGCGGGCGCTCCGGTGACGCTTGACGAGATTGGCCTGATGGAGGACAACCTCGATGCGGTGTGGGGTGAGCTGTCGGCCTCGGCTCAGGCAGTCATCGACAAGCAAGGCGTGGCCTATACCGACAACGACGGCGATCTGGTGACAAGCATCGTCGGCGGTCGCGACTGCGTGTTCACCTGTTACCACGATATCACTGATTTTGTTTCCGGTAAGCCAATTCCCAACTGTTGCCTTTGCGCCTTCGAGCGGGCTTACCGTGAGGGCCGCACCAAGTGGTGCAAGCCCATTTCCTGCGCCCTTTACCCCATTCGGGCAAAGGACTTCGGCAACAATGTCATCGGCATCAATTACCACCGCTGGGACATTTGCAAGGACGCTGTGGCGCTTGGCCGCAAGCGCAATATCCACGTTTATGAGTTTCTTAAGGATCCGCTTATCCAGCAGTTCGGCCAAGCGTGGTATGATGAGTTGTGCGAGGTGGCGGAAGAAATTAACAGCCCCACCCCCTCTCGCGCTTAAGCCCGAGAGGGCCCTCCTGCAAAGAAATAACAATAATCCACAGTTGAAGCCCCATAATTAGAGCCCCACTCCTTTTGCGCTCTCGCAAAGGGGGTGGGGCTCCTATTTTAATGTTTGCGCCACCGGTTTTGGTGTAGTGGCCGACCTCGTGTCGGCCACCAGCTGCTGGTATTGATATTCCCATCGTTAACGGTATTATTCAACATTGCAATGACACGCATCATTCATACCAAGGGCTGGTGGCCGGCACCAGGCCGGCCACTACACTACCGTGAGCATCGTCCGCAACACTAATACCTCAGAATCGCCCCAATAACTAGTGATACATTGACTCTCACTATTGGGGAGAGCCTAATGTATTGCCGTTATTTCTTTGCATATCTCACCCTCCCCATTTGGGGGAGGGCCCTCGCTGGCATAATGCCAGCGAGGGGGTGGGGCCGTAGTTGGGGTTGGGTGGGGCCGTAGTTGGGTGGGGCCGTAGTTGGGTTGCGCTTCACTTCCCTTTCCTATATTCCTTTGGCGACATTCCGACATGCTCCTTGAAGAATTTGCCAAGGAAGCTCTGGTTGGGGAAGTGCATGCGGTCGGTAATCTCCTTGATGCTCAGATTGCTGTTGCGCAGCAATACGCGCAGCTCCAGCGTGACGAAGTCGTCAATCCATTGGCTGGGCGTCTCGCGGCTGATGACGCGGATGGTCTCGGAGAGATACTTCGGCGTGATGGACAGCTGTTGGGCGTACCACGACACGCGCCGCTCCTTGCGGAAATTCTCCTCTACCAATTGCATGAACTTAATGAAAATCTCCTCACCCCGGCTGTTCTGCGGCCCGTCGGCCTTCATCACATGCCAGATGATGTTACCGGCGTCGTATACAAACGCCTGCATCAGCGCGCGCACGGTGTCGCGGCGGAAGCGGTGGGTGGTCTCCCTGATCTTTTGTTGAATGAGGATGTAGAAGCCCTGAATGCTCTTGATGCTTTCGGGCAGCATGGTGAAGACGGGGTGCATACGCGTGAAGAGAAATACCGACGACAGGCCGCGTATGCCCGATAGTATTTCCTTGGTATAGTCTTGCGAGATGAATACGCAGCGGCCTTCGCAGTCGTCGCTGCAGCGCACGTCGGCAATCACCTGGTTGATGCCGACAATGATAATCTGTCCTGCCTTGACGTTGCGCTTGATGGTGTCCACGGTGTATTCTGCCTCGCCCTTGAGACAAAGGGCGAAGAGAAGGCAGTCCATGCGCTTGGCTTGGTCGGGCAGGCGGATGGACCTGATGTCGTCTACCAGTACTACGTCGTCGTGCAGGCGGAGTGCGCTTGCTGCTTGGCTGACGCTGTCGATGGTGATATGTTGCAGTTCTGGGGTCATGGGGTGGATGGGTTTTATGGGGTAGATGGGTAGAATGGGGTTTATGGGGTGGATGGGTTTTATGGGGTGGATGGGTAGAATGGGGTTTATGGGGTGAATGGGAAGATGGGGCGGGAGCCGATGGAGAGGGCCTGGATGGTGGTTACCTGGGAGGCCTTGAAGCGGTCGTCGCCCTCGATGATGGCGCTGCCCCAGTAGGCGGGGGTGAACAGCGGCCAGGCCTGCTCGTCGATGTCGCCGCTGCAGATGTAGGTGAGACGCCCGAGGCGGATGCGCTCGCCGCGCTTGGCCTCGCGCAGTGTGGCGGTGATGAAGCCGTAGAAGCCTGCGTCGAGGGGTAGGAGCAGCTCCTTGCCGCTTCCCTCGGGGTCGCGAAGGGTGATGGCGCGGGTGATGGCCGGGTCGATGCTGGATGGGGTGGATGGGGTGGATGGGGTGAATGGGGCTGATGGGGTGAATGGGTCAGCGGGGGTGGTGACCGGGCTCCAAAGGGCGGCAGCGTAGGCGGTGGTGTTCCAGTCGGTGTTGTGGGCGCGGCCGTCAATCCATTCGCCGCCGTCGGGCGTGAGGCCGGAGTTGGCCTTGCGGCAGAGCCAGGAGGCGTCGCTGGTGTAGCTGAAGGGCTTGCAGTCGCGGCCTGTGCCGTATAGCCTGACGGCAATCTGGTGGCGCGATACCGATGGCTTTGTGGGGCTGTAGAGCAGCGCTACGATGTTGGTGTCGGTATTGAGGTAAGGCGTCACGTCGAACGTGATGTCTATGGGGCGGTTGTCGTTGTCGTCGCGCTGCGGATAGTAGGGCGCCGTGCCGATGTTGCAGGCATTGACGTAGACCTTCACCCATCCCGTCGTCGTCACCGTGAGCGTAGCCTGGCGCGGTCGACCGTCGGTGAGATACATCCGGCGGAACCAGACGTGGGAAAGGCTGTCAGGCTGGCTGTCGCACACCCACGGCGTATTGAAGTCGCTGACACCCGATGTCTTGTCATCGCCTTGCGTCGGTGCTAAGGCTTGGGCAGTATGAGGCAGGAACAGTCCAAGGGTGAGCAACAGCCCAAGCAGGCGCAGTTGCCGATGGGAATAAAAAAGCCCCACGAACAGGAGCGCAATAAGACGGCCGCTATCAAGCGTTGATGTATGGGAATACCCTTGCATGCAGTCTATTGCCTCTCTCTATTCGTGGGGTTTCTGTTATTCTTAATATAATGGGTTATTCACCCGTTGGCTTATGCGTCGATGTTGGCGTAGGCGGCGTTCTCCTCGATGAACTCGCGGCGCGGCTCCACGTCGTCGCCCATAAGCATGGAGAAGATCTCGTCGGCTTCAGCCGCATTCTCGATAGTCACCTGCTTCAGCAGTCGTGTCTTCGGATCCATAGTGGTCTCCCACAGCTGCTCGGGGTTCATCTCACCGAGACCTTTGTAGCGCTGGGTGTGGATGCTGGTACCCTCCTGACCGTTGCCGTACTTATCGAGGAAAGCCTGACGCTGCTGGTCATTGTAGCAGTACTGGCTTATCTTGTTCTTGTAGGTGCACTTGTAGAGTGGCGGCGTGGCAATGTAGAGGTGACCTTCCTCGATGACCTTCGGCATGAAGCGGAAGAAGAGCGTCATGATGAGCGTGTCGATGTGGGAACCATCGACATCGGCATCGGTCATGATGATAATCTTGTCGTAGCGCAGCTTGTCGATGTTGGCCTCGCGGTCGTCCTCGCCGTCAACGCCGAAACGCACGCCGATGCTCTGGATGATGTTCATCACCGACTCAGCCTCGAACACGCGGTGCCATTGCACCTTCTCCACGTTGAGAATCTTACCTCTGAGCGGAAGGATGGCCTGGGTGTAGCGGTCGCGACCCTGCTTGGCCGAGCCACCAGCCGAGTCACCCTCGACGAGGAAGATCTCGCAGTCCTTCGGGTCTTTGTTGGAGCAGTCGGCCAGTTTACCGGGCAGTCCGCCGCCGCTCATCACGCTCTTGCGTTGCACGCTCTCGCGGGCCTTGCGGGCGGCGATACGTGCGGTGGCGGCCAGAATGACCTTCTCGCAGATGAGTTTGGCCTCGTCAGGATGCTCCTCGAGGTAGTTGGTCAGTGCCTCGCCAACGGCTGAGTTGACGGCACCGGTGACCTCGCTGTTGCCGAGCTTGGTCTTGGTCTGACCCTCGAACTGCGGCTCAGCCACCTTGATGGAGATGACAGCAGTGAGGCCTTCACGGAAGTCCTCGCCGGCTACCTCAATCTTCGCCTTCTCAATCTGCTTGGAGATTTGCGGGTCGCTGTCGGCGTAGTTCTTCAACACACGCGTCAACGCCTGACGGAAACCTGTGACATGGGTGCCGCCTTCGATAGTGTTGATATTGTTGACATAGGAGTGGAGGTTCTCTGAATAGTCGGTGTTATACATGATGGCCACCTCGATGGGCACGCCCTGCTTCTCGGTCTTCAGATAGATGACGTCGTCGAAGAGGTGCTGGCGGTGCCGGTCGATATAGCGCACGAACTCCTTCAGTCCGTCCTTGGCGTGGAAAACCTGCTGGCGGGTCTTACCCGTCTCAGGGTCGGGGCGCAGGTCGGTCAGTGTGATGCGGATACCGGCATTGAGGTAGGCCAGCTCGCGCATACGGCGTGCGACGATGTCCCACTGGAAGGTAGTGGTGGTGAAGATGGTCGGATCGGGCCAGAACTGCTGGCGTGTGCCGCGCTTTGTGGTCTCGCCGACGACCTTGACGGGGTAGAGGGGCTTGCCCTTCTCGTATTCCTGCTGATAGATATGGCCGTCGCGATAAACCTGCGACAGCATGTGGGTGGACAGGGCGTTGACGCAGCTCACACCTACGCCATGAAGTCCGCCGGAAACCTTATAAGAGTTCTTATCAAACTTACCGCCGGCGTGGAGCACGGTCATCACGACCTCAAGGGCGCTCTTGTGCAGCTTCTTGTGCTCATCAACAGGGATACCGCGGCCGTTATCCTCAACGGTGCAACTGCCGTCGGCATTGATGGTCACCTCTATGTCGGTGCAGTAGCCGGCCATGGCTTCGTCGATACAGTTGTCAACGGTCTCGTTGATCAGATGGTGCAATCCTTTTTCGCTCACGTCGCCGATATACATGGCCGGACGCTTGCGTACAGCCTCCAGTCCTTCGAGGACCTGAATATTTGACGCTGAATAATTATCTTCCGGATGTTGGTTTTCTGCCATTTTTACTTGGTTTTTATAATAATGCAAAGGTACGAAAAAGGGGGCAGATGAGGAAAGAAAAGCGGCAAAATTAGTCGCTTATAAAGTGTTAAATAGTATGGTTCCGGCCAAGTGCCATAACGCGCAAAGGCCGCCTCCCTAAAAGGAAAGCGACCTTGTATGTCTCACCCGAGTTAAGCCTTAATGCTTAGCCTAACTTAGCGATGTGCAGAGCGAGGCTGGACTTCAGATTGGCAGCCTTGTTCTTGTGGATGATGTTGGTCTTAGCCAGTTTGTCGAGCATACTCTGAACAGTGGGGAAGAGCTTGCTTGCCTCGTCCTTGTCAGTAGTAGCACGGAGCTTGCGCACGGCATTGCGCATAGTCTTTGCATAATACTTGTTGTGCAGCGTGCGGACCTTGGTCTGACGAATTCTTTTGATTGATGATTTGTGATTTGCCATCTTTCTATGTTTCTTTTACTTTTTGCTTGTTTGGGCCTAATACTTAGGCGTTTGTAGTCCATAGCAGAGTCGAACTGCTCTTTAGAGAATGAAAATCTCTCGTCCTAACCGATAGACGAATGGACCATCCGTTTTTAAATGCGGGTGCAAAGTTACGGCTTTTTCGTCAGTCGGCAAAATTTTCATCTAATTATTTTCCCTTAATTGCCTGACTTTTCGTATTTTTGCGTGCTGATGGAAGTAAAGACGAAGGCAATTGTACTAAGGACGGTGAAATATGGCGAGTCGCGTATCATCGTCGACCTGCTCACGCGTGAGGCGGGGCGTGTGTCGATGGTGTGCCAGCTGACGAAGTCGGGCAAGGGGAAGATTAAAAAGCAACTCCTGCAGCCGATGACGATGCTCGACGTGGCGTTTGATTACCGCAAGAACATCAGTCTGCAGCACTTCCAGGACCTGCGTATCGGACAGGTGTACCGGTCTCTGCTCTTCGACCCTTACAAGCTTTCCATCACGCTGTTCTTAGCGGAGTTTCTGATTTATGCCACACGCGATGAGACCGATAACCGGCAACTCTATGACTTCATAGAGACGAGCCTGCTGTGGCTGGACAATGCCGACGGTGGCTTTGCCAACTTCCATTTGGTGTTTATGTTGCGTATCTCGCTGTTTATCGGGTTCTATCCCAACCTCGACGACTACCACGAAGGCTGCTGGTTTGACTTGCGTGAGGGTTGCTTCACGCCTTTGCGGCCTTCGCACAATGACTGTCTGAAGCCGGATGAGGCGGCCCGCATGCGCACCATCATGCGGATGTCGCTCGACAACATGCACCTCTTCCGCATGTCGCGGGTCGAGCGCAACCGCTGCGCTGAAATCATCCTTTATTATTACCGACTGCATCAGTCCGACTTCCCCGAGCTGCGGTCGATAGAGGTGTTGAAGGAGTTGTTCTAAAAGGAGGGGCGCATCGGAAGTTTGGAAGTATTGAAGTGTAGTGGCCGACCTCGTGTCGGCCACCAGCCCTTGGTATGGCATTCCCGTCAATACCTGCGGCTGGTGGCCGGCACCAGGCCGGCCACTACACTGAATAATTTCACCCTCCCCATTTGGGGAGGTCGTCACGGCTTGCCGTGACAGGTGGGGCTCTATTGAGAATGAGGGGTTGCAGTATATTTTATGCGCCGAGCAGCTTGCGGACGATGGTGGAGATTTCCTTGCCATCGGCCTTACCGGCCATCTGCTTCGTGGCGAGGCCCATCACCTTACCCATGTCCTTCATCGATGAGGCACCGGTCTGGGCGATGATGGCCTTAACCTCGGCCTCTACCTCCTCGGCCGACAGCGGCTTGGGCAGGAACTCCTTGATGACGCGCACCTGCGCCATCTCGCCCTCAGCCAGTTCGGGGCGGTTGGCCTTGGTATAGATGTCGGCACTCTCCTCGCCCTGCTTGACGAGCTTCTGCAGAATCTTCATGGCCATGGCGTCGTCGAGCGTGTCGTTGGCGCCCGGGGCGGTCTTGGCCTCAATAAATACCTTCTTGATGTTGCGCAGGGCCTCGAGACGCACCTTGTCACGTGCCTTCATGGCCTCACGTATGCCTTTGCTTACTTGATCGAATAGCGTTTCCATTGTATTACCTTTCTTTAAACTTTATCATAAGATGAAACCGGTTACCCACTTGAGGCAACCGGTTTCCTTACATCTCTGTTATACGAAACTGATGACGCCCGGCGTGGGGTCGTTCTTGTCATCCTGCGCGTTGTCGTTGTCGATGCCGTTGGCCTGATGGCGGATATCCTCGAGCATCTGACGCGTACGCTTGTAGGTTGGCGTATTCTCTACGGCGAGGATGATGTCGTCGTTGTCGAGGCTGCTCTCGTTGAACAGGAAGATATGCGGGCGGCGCTTGTGCGATCCGCCGTTGGTATCCTTACCGTAGTAGCGGCCACGGCGCTGGGCCTTCTCGGCGGCTCTCTCCTCTTCCTCGGCGATGCGGTCGACCTCTTCCTGCGTACGGTGCTTCTTGCGCTCGAGCGGTTCCACGTCCTCCACGCCGAAGCCGGTGGCGAGGATGGTGACCTTCACCTTGTCGCCCAACTCAGGGTCGATGGCGACGCCCCACTTGATCTCGAAGTCCTCGCCGAAGCGGGCCATGAAGTCGTTGACGTCGTTCATCTCCTCCATCATCAGGCCCTGCTCCTTCTTGTCCTTCTTGTCGCTGGCAAAGGCGATGGAAAGCAGAATCTTCTTAGAGTTGAACACGTCGTTATCGTTGAGCAACGGCGAGTTGAGTGCGTTGTCGATGGCCTTCTTTACACGGCCCTCGCCCTCGCCGTAGCCGGTGCTCATGATGGCGACGCCACCGTCCTTGAGTACGGTCTTCACGTCGTTGAAGTCGAGATTGATGAGTCCGTGGGTGGTGATGATCTCTGCGATGCTCTTTGCGGCAACGCTCAGCGTGTCGTCGGCCTTGCCGAAGGCGTCGATGAGCGTGAGGTCGGGATAGATCTCGCGCAGTCGCTCGTTGTTGATGACGAGCAGTGCGTCGACGTGTTTGGCCATCTCCTCGACGCCGTCGAGTGCCTGGTCAATCTTCTTCGGACCCTCGAAGCGGAAGGGGATGGTGACGATGCCCACGGTGAGGATACCCATCTCCTTGCTCACCTGCGCGATGACGGGTGCAGCGCCGGTGCCGGTGCCGCCGCCCATGCCTGCGGTGATGAAGGCCATCTTAGTGCCGTCGTTGAGCATCTTACGTATGCTGTCGATGCTCTCCTCGGCGGCCTCGCGGGCGCGCTGCGGCTTGTTGCCGGCGCCGAGACCTTCCTTGCCCAACTGCAGGTGGACGGGGACGGGAGAGTCGTTGAGGGCCTGCGCATCGGTGTTGCAGAGCACGAAGGTCACGTCGTGGATGCCTTCGCGGTACATGTGGTTGACGGCATTGCCGCCGCCGCCACCAACACCGATCACCTTGATGATGCTGTTTGTCTTCTCGGGAACACCGAAGTCGAGGATGTCGGGCTTCGGCGTGATGATATTGTTGTCTGGCATAGTATCTTGCTTTTAATAGTCAACAGATGGTGTATCGGTTAGCCTTCCTCCTCGTCGGGGCGGACCATGTCGTTGCCGAACTTCTTCAGCTTTCTGAATGTGCGCTGCAGCCATGTCGGCTTTGTCGGCTCCTTTGGCTCCTCGTCCTCGTCGTGGGCGTCGCTCTTCTTGGTCTCGGGCTCTTTCTGCTTAGGCTCGAGGTCGGCGTCCTTCGGATTGATGACGCGCCCGTTGCCGTCGCTCTGCGGCTTCGGCTTCGGTTCCTCGGTCTGCGGTGTGACGGTCTGCTTCACCGTACCGAAGAGGTCGCCGGTCAGCTCACCGCCTGCGCAGTTCTGGTCGCCCTTAGCCAGGATGCCGAGCGCGGTGCAGAGGCGTCCGTCCTTAGCATTGACGATGGCGTTAGATGACTTGATGGTCTCGTTGACGAACTTCGCCACACGAATCTTGTCGACATGGGTGTAGTAACGGAAGGCAGCCTCGATGTTCTTCATATTGCTGCCGCCGCCGGTGAGGATGATGCCGCCGAGCAACTTGTCGGTATACTCGCCGGGTATCTGGCACCATACGTTCTCGATAATCTCTTGCACGCGGGCCTCGACAATCTCGTTGAACAGCGAGACGGGCACCGAGCGTGCAGCGTCGATGGGGTAGGTGGCGTTCTTGTCGATGTCGCCGTCCTCGGTGAAGGCGCTGGCGTACTTCAGCTTCATGCTCTCAGCCGTGCGGTCTTCCATCTGCAGGTAGGCGATGTCCTTGGTGACGTTGTTGCCGCCGAGAGGAATGACGGCGAGGTGACGCACGATGCCCTTGTAGTAGAGGCACACCGTGGAGGTGTCGGCGCCGAGGTCGACCAGCACGCAACCGCTGCGGCGCTCGGTATCGGTCAACACGCTGTCGGCCAGGGCCAGCGGCGAGAGGTACATATCCAGCACGGCAATGTTGGCCTGGTCGAAGCATTTCTTCAGCGAGCGGTAGAAAGCCTTGCGCCAAAGCACATTGAGGAAGTTGCCCTCGATGCGCTGGCACTGTATGCCGACGGGGTCGAGCTGGAACTGGTTGTCCACCTTGTATTCCTGCGTGATGGCGTCGAGGATGAGTTTGTCGGGGTACTGCATGCTGCGGTTGGCGTCCATCAGACTATTGATCATGTCCTGAGTGACGACGCCGTCGGGCGGGAGTTCTCTGACGTTGGTGTTCTTTACGCTCTGGATGGACTGACCGCCGACGCCCACATAGACGTGGGCAATCTTGCTGTGGAGCGATGTCTCCAACTTCTTGATGATGCTGGCAAGGGCCTGTACGGTCTTGTCGATGTTGTAGACCACTCCCTTCCGTATGCACGATGCAGAGTCTTCCTGCGCCACGGCCTGCACGCTGATGCTGCCATCGAGGTTCTTGCGCCCTGCGATGCCAGTAATCTTAGATGAGCCTAATTCAATTGCAACTATAAATTCTGCCATGGGTTATGTGCTGTTAATTGTTTGTTCGTTTCTTGCAGATGATTTGATTGTCGAATTCCACGTCGATGTAGGAGTACTTATGCCACCCGGCTTGAGACAGCCCGTAGGTGTAGAACTTGCGGAGCCGGTCGAGCTTGACGTTGGTATAGTCGGTGACGAGCTGCCGGCGCTCGGCGATAAACTTCGACGTGGGCAGCTGGCCTATATAAATAATGTGGTCGCCGACCCGCGGTACGAGTTCGATGCCGCGGTTGGGCAGCACGTTGATCTGTACAATCTGGTTGCACCAGAAGGGGTTGGCCATGATGGCCTCGGTGAGGTTGGAGAGGTAGTTCTTGGCGTACCACTTGTTGATGTAGCCCGTAGCGACGATGAGGTTGCTGGTGTAGTGGGAGTTGGGCATGATGCTGTGGTTGTCGTCGAGATAGTAGTCGTCTCCGTTGGCGGCCATCACGTGCAGGGTGGGCATGCGCTGCGTGAGCATGATGCACACCTGTCCGTCCTCAGTCTTATAGCACTCGGCGTCGTTGACGAAGGCGCTCTGCTTGAGTGCGTCCTCTATGCGGCGGGTGTTGATGTCGGCAAGGTGCTTGTCAACGGGATAGAGGCCGTTGCGCTTCAGTCGGGCCGTAATCTCATCCTTGTCGATGAAGCCGTTGACGGCCTCGTCCTGGATGCTGATGTTGAGACGCGTACACACGCGCTGCGAGCCCTCGGGCTTATTGAAAGCCGTCAGTGCCAGCACGAGGTAGGCGCCAATCAACACGTCGCCGGTGATGAGCAGCGTTTTCTTCCAGTTGATACGCATAGCGTCGGCTTATTGGTTGGTTTGTTCCTTCTCCTTGATGATGCGCGCAATCTGCGGCACCATGTTGTCGAGGTCGCCGGCGCCGAGGGTCACCAGCACGTCGAAGTCGCGCTGCTTGACGAGGTTGAGCACGTCGGCTTTGCGTATCATGCTCTTCTCCACGCCCGGCTTGAGGTTGTCGTAGATGAGCTGCGAGGTAACGCCGGGGATGGGCTGCTCGCGGGCGGGGTAGATCTCGGTGAGGATGACCTCGTCGAAGAGGCTCAGCGCGTCGGCGAACTCATGATAGAAGTCATGGGTACGGCTGTAGAGGTGGGGCTGGAAGATAACGGTAATCTTGCGGTCCTTATACAGCTCACGGAGGCTCTTGGCGCATTGCATGATCTCCTTCGGGTGGTGGGCATAGTCGGAGAGCAGCACGTGGCGGTCGTTGCGTATCTTATAGTCGAACCTGCGCTCCACGCCGTGGTAGGTCTCCATGCCGTATTTTATCTCCTTGGCCGTGCAGCCGTTGAGCTGAGCGAGGGCCATGGCGGCCACGCCGTTCTCAATGTTGATGGGCACGGGCTGGCCGAGGGTGACGCCCTGAATGTTCTCGATGGGCGAGACGAGGTCGAAGGTGATGTTGCCGTTGTCGATGACGATGTTGGCGGCGTGGAAGTCGCCCTCGTCGCGGCTGTAGGTATAGGTCTTCACGCCCGGCTGCACGTTGGGCTTCATCTCGAGGTTGGTGTGGATGATAAGTGCGCCACCGGGCTGGATGAGCTCGGTGTAGTGGCGGAAGCTCTCGAGATAGGCCTCCTTGGTGCCATAGATATCGAGGTGGTCGGGGTCGGTGGCGGTGATGACCGTCATCCACGGGCGCAGCCAGTGGAACGAGCGGTCGAACTCGTCGGCCTCGATGACGACGTAGTCGCTGGTGTCGGAGAGAATGTAGTTGGTGCCGTAGTTCTTCGAGATGCCGCCGAGGAAGGCGTTGCAGTCGACGTGGCTCTGGTGCATGATGTGGGCGCACATGGTCGACGTGGTGGTCTTGCCATGGGTGCCGGCGACGCACAGTCCCTTATGGGTGCGCGTGAGGATGCCGAGCACCTGGGCGCGCTTCTGCACCTCGAAGCCATTGTCGCGGAACCACGTGAGCTCCTGATGGCTGGCGGGAATGGCGGGGGTATAGATGACGAGGCAGCTGGCCTTGTCGCGGCAGGCATGGGGTATCTCGTCGATATTCTCCTCGTAGTGGATGAGCATGCCTTCCTTTTCCAACTGTTGGGTAAGTGCTGATGGCGTCTTGTCGTAGCCGGCCACGACAACGCCACGATGGATGAAGTAGCGGGCGATGGCGCTCATGCCGATGCCTCCTGCTCCAACGAAATAAACGGCTCTGATGTCTTTGAGTTCCATTATATTGACTTATTCTTTTTCAATGTTGCGATGGCCGCGCGAGGCTCAGGCCTTGGTGGCAGCCAGCTTGATGACCTCGTCGGCAATGATGTCGGCCGAGTTCTTGAATCCTAACTTCTTGATGTTCTCGCTCAACTGTGCCAGCTTGGCGTCGTCGGCCACGGTGTCCAAGGCTTTCTTGAGCAGTGTGTCGGGCGCCTCGGCGTCTTTGACGTAGATGGCGGCGTCCTTGTTGACGAGCGCCATGGCGTTCTTCGTCTGATGGTCCTCGGCCACGTTGGGGCTGGGCACGAGGATGACGGCCTTGCCGATGAGACAGAACTCACTGATGGAGCTGGCGCCTGCACGGCTGATGACAAGGTCGGCGGCCTTATAGGCTGCGCCCATGTCGGTGATGAAGTCGAGCACCTTCAGGTTGGGCAGCTCGCCGAATTGCTTCACGGCCTCGTTCATCTCAGCGTTGTAGTACTTGCCGGTCTGCCAGATAAACTGCACATCGCTGTCGCGCACCATATCGAGATGCTGCTTCATGCTCTCGTTGATGGTCCGGGCGCCCAGGCTGCCGCCGACGAGAAGGATGGTCTTCTTGTTGGGGTCGAGGCCGAACTGCTGGCGTGCGGCTTCCTTGGTGATGGTGGCGTTGACCACGTTCTGACGTACGGGGTTGCCGGTCTTGACAATCTTGTCGGCAGGGAAGAAGCGCTCCATGCCGTCGTAGGCCACACAGATCTTCTTGGCCTTGTCGCCGAGCATCTTATTGGTCTTGCCGGCGTAGGAGTTCTGCTCCTGAATGAGGCAGGGCACCCCCAGGCTCTCGGCGGCCTTCAGGGCTGCGGCACTGGCATAGCCACCCACGCCCACGGCGACCTGCGGCTTGAACGTGCGCACAATCTTCTTGGCGAGATGCTTGCTGCGCAGATAGTCGATAGCCACGCCGATGTTCTTGGGTGAGTATAGCGGGCGGATAAGTCCGCGCACGGGCAGGCCCTCAATCTTGTAACCAGCCTGCGGCACGCGCTGCATCTCCATACGGCCCTTGGCGCCGACGAAGAGAATCTGGGCGTCGGGGTGCTTGGCCATGATGGCGTTGGCGATGCTCACGGCGGGGAAGATATGGCCTCCCGTGCCGCCTCCGCTGATGATGATTTTTAAAGGTTTATCCATAAACGTTTATGTTTTCGGCAAAAGTACGCAATTTTTTTATTATCGCGGCATAATCGCCTTACTTTTCTTTGACTGCGCGGTCGATGGCGCGCTTGACTGTCTGGCCGACTACGCCGTTGTGGCCTTAGGTTGCGGCGTGAGGCTGACCACTGCGGCGTCGTCATCGTCGGCTGCCGCTGCCTCGTTCTTCTTCGAGGTGCGGCTTACGCTGAGGATGGCGCCGATGTAGATGCAGTTGATGATGCTCGACGTACCGCCCTTACTGATGAGCGGCAGCGGCTGACCGGTGACGGGCGCGATGCCCACGGCCACGCACATGTTGAACAGCGCCTGGGTGACGAGCAGCAGGGCGAGGCCCATGGCCAGGAAGGCGGGGAAGTTGTTGGCGCAGCGGTTGGCGATGCGTCCCGTGCGGAAGAGCAGGATGATGTAGAGCAGGGCGACGAAGATGGCGCCCAAGATGCCCATTTCCTCGATGATGATGGCGTAGATATAGTCGGAGAACGCCTGCGGCAGGAAGTCGCGCGTCACCGAGTTGCCCGGTCCCTTGCCGATGATGTTACTCGAGACGATGGCGATGTTGGCGTAAGCCGTCTGCGCATCCTTGTCGAGGTCGACGCTGTCGGGCGGCAGGTCCCTCTTGTTGGCGAACTTATCGATACGTGACTTCCACGTGTCGAAGCGGTGGAACACACCCTTCCGCTCGGGCGTCACGGCAACCTTACCGCCTTGGGCAATGGCTGCGGCCTGCGCCTGCTGCGTCAAGGCGTCGTTGTGGTCCTCGCCAATGAGCATGACTGCACCGATGACGACCACCGCCAACGCAGTGACGCCGCCCACCAGTTGCAGCAGCTGCCTGATGGGTACGCGGCCGATAATCATCATCATGAAGATGACCACGCAGAGCAGTGCGGCCGTGGAGAGGTTCTCCACCGCAATCAGCGGCACGATGAACGCGCACACCGTGAGGATGTACTTCATGGCGTGGCGGTCGGCGCCGTAGTCGGTCTGCATGGCGCTCAGCACCTGGGCCGTGGCCAATACGAGCGTACCTTTGGCCAGCTCCGACGGCTGGAACTGAAAACCGAAGAAGCCTATCCAGCGCTGGGCGCCGTTGGTCGAATGGCCGGCGATGAGCACCCATATAAGCGTAAAGAAGGAGACGGCCAGCAAGATGGGCGTGGCAATCTTGAAGTACTTGCACTTGATGTTGAGCGTGACAAGTGTAAAGAAGATGCCAATGATGAGGATGCCGATGTGCTTGAGCATCGGCGCGAGGTAGCTGCCTCCCTTGAACGTCAGCTCCGACGAGGCAGAGAACACCTCGATGACGCTGATGAGACAAAGGAAGAAGAACACCATCCAGATGACCTTATCCCCCTTGAACAGGACGCTTATTTTCTTATCCATGGGCTTGTTTACAGTTTCCTCACTTGCTCTTTAAACTGTTCGCCGCGGTCCTCCATATTGTGGAAGAGGTCGAAGCTGGCGCAGCACGGTGAGAGCAATACGGTATCGCCGGGCTTGGCCATCTCGTAGCAGGCCTTTACGCAGTCGGCCATGTTGTGGGTATCGGCCACGGGCAATCCGAACTGGTCGAAGTTGTCGTGCAGTTTCTTGTTGTCTGCGCCGAGGTAGACGAGGCCGACGCACTTCTGCTTCACCAGGTCGAAGATGTGGGTGTAGTCGTTGCCCTTATCCTTACCGCCGAGGATGAGGATGGTGGGCGTGCGCATGCTCTCGAGCGCATACCAGCAGGCGTCGACGTTTGTGGCCTTGGAGTCGTTGATATACTGCACGCCACGCACCTTGCACACCTTCTCCAAGCGATGCTCCACACCGGGGAAGTCGCTGAGGCTCTTGCGGATAATCTCTTTCTTGATGCCGCTGATGTTGGAGGCCAATCCGGCGGCGAGACTGTTGTAGAGGTTGTGCTTACCCGTGAGCGCGAGCTCCTCCTGCTCCATGTTGAACGGCGTAGGATACTCGAGCTTGTACTGACCCTCCTCGATGTAGGCCACCGATGTGTCCTCCTTGATCTCGGAGAACGGACAGGCCACGGCCTTAATCTGATACTTCTCCAGCTCCTTCTTGATGACGGGGTCGTCGTTCCAATAGATGAAGCTGTCGTCAGCTGTCTGGTTCTGGATGATGCGCATCTTGGCTGCGGCGTAGTTCTCGAACTTGTAGTCGTAGCGGTCGAGGTGGTCGGGCGTGATGTTGAGCAATATGGCGATGTTGGCGCGGAAGTCGTACATGTTGTCGAGCTGGAACGAACTCAGCTCGATGATGTAGTACTCGTGCGGGTCCTCGGCCACCTGCAGGGCGAGGCTCCGGCCGATGTTGCCGGCGAGGCCGCAGTCGTAGCCCGCAGCCTTGAAGATGTGGTAGATGAGCGACGTCGTCGTGGTCTTGCCGTTGCTGCCCGTGATGCATATCATCTTCGAGTGGGTGTAGCGCCCGGCGAACTCTATCTCGCTGATGATATGGGTGCCCTGCGCCATGAGCTTCTGTATCATCGGCGCCTCCTTGGGGATGCCCGGGCTCTTGATGACCTCATCGGCATTCAGAATCTTCTCCTCGGTGTGGTGCCCTTCCTCCCACTCGATCTGGTGGCTGTCGAGCATCTCCTTGTATTTGTCTTTAATCTTGGAAGTGTCTGATACGAATACGTCGAAGCCTTCCTTCTTTGCCAGTACGGCGGCTCCTGCGCCGCTCTCTCCGGCTCCCAAAACAACAATTCTGTTCATACATATAAAATTTTAGCCCCACCCCCGCGCTTCGCGCGGCTCCCTCCCCCACATAGAGGGGATGGTTTTATTACCATAAGCTTACCGGGAGATGGCTGGCTTTGTTGTACTTTTATCTTTGACCTCTAACTCATTCAAGTCCTTGCTTATTCTTATTGTAATGACGGGACTTCCGGACTTCCGGACTTCCGGACTTCCGGACTTCTGGACTTCCGGACTTCTGGACTTCTGGACTTCCGGACTTCTGGACTTCCGGACTTCCGGACTTCTATATTTACCTCATCTTCAGCGTGACGATGGTCAGGGCGGCGAGGATGATGGTCGTAATCCAGAACCTCACGGTGATCTTCGACTCGCTGAACTGGCGGCGGGGCCAGTGGCGGAAGATGTAGCGGCTCGTCGAGTCGAGCTGGCTGTCGAGGCGGCGGAAGTTGTCGTGGATAGGCGTGGCGCGGAAGACGCGCACGCGCTGGCCCTTGCGCTTGTAGTATTTGAACGCCGACGTCTGGATGATGACACTCAGACTCTCGACGAAGAAGATGCCGCAGAGGATGGGCAGCAGCAGCTCCTTGTGGATGATGACGGCGCACACGCCGATGATGCCGCCAATCATCAGCGACCCGGTATCACCCATGAACACCTGCGCGGGGTAGGCGTTGTACCACAGGAAGCCGATGACGGCTCCGACGAATGCGCACATAAACACCACCAGCTCCTGCGAGCCGGGGATATACATGATGTCGAGGTAGGCGGCAAATTCAATGTGGCTCGACACGTAGGCCAATATGCCGAGCGCCACGCCAATGATGGCCGCATTGCCCGCACACATACCGTCCATACCGTCGTTGAGGTTGGCGCCGTTGCTCACGGCGGTCACCACGAGGATGGTCATGATGACGAACAGCACCCATCCGGCGGCTACGGCATACTTGCCGCAGAAGCCCATCACACTCGAATAGTTGAGGTTGTGGTTCTTGACGAAGGGTATGGTGGTCTTCAACGACTTCACCGGTTCCGACTTATGGATGACCACCTCCTGGCCTTGGCGCTGCGTGGTCATGTTCTCACGTACCACCACGTCGGGGCTGGCCCACAGCACCAGACCTACGATGAGGCCGATGCTCACCTGCCCTACAATCTTGTACTTAC
Organism: uncultured Prevotella sp.; assembly: GCA_900315835.1. Taxonomy (GTDB): domain Bacteria; phylum Bacteroidota; class Bacteroidia; order Bacteroidales; family Bacteroidaceae; genus Prevotella. The sequence goes on along the minus strand of ONAR01000007.1, from coordinate 53,039 downwards.
CCTTCAGGCCCTCCTTGTTCTTACGGAAGGTCTTGATGTAGTCGTCGAGGAAGCCCAGGAAACCGAGCCACACCGTGGTGCCAATCATCAGCAACAGATAGATGTTGCGCAGTCGGCCCAACAGCAGCACCGGCACGAGGATGGAGACGAGGATGATGATGCCGCCCATTGTCGGCACGCCTTTCTTCTGCACACCGAAGGGGTCGATGCTCTTGTCGCGCTCGGTCTCAGAAATGTTGCGGCGCTTCATGAACCTGATGAAGTGGGCGCCGAACCACGCCGAGATGAGGAGCGAGATGACCAGTGTGAGCAGGGCCCTGAAGGAGATGTAGCTCCACATGTGGGCGCCTGGGATGTCGAACCGCTCGAGGAAGCGGAAAAGATAGTATAACATCTGCTATATCGTTTAGTTACCGAATATCTCGTGCAGCACCTCGTGGTCGTCGAAGTGGTGCTTCACGCCCTTAATCTCCTGATAGTCCTCGTGGCCCTTGCCGGCCACCAAGATGACGTCGCCCTTCTTGGCGAGCTTGCAGGCGGTCTTGATGGCCTCCTTACGGTCGACGATGGTGATGACCTTTTTCATCTGCTGGGCGTTGAGTCCGGCCTCCATGTCGTTGATGATGGCCTGCGGATCCTCGAAGCGCGGGTTGTCGCTGGTGATGATGACGGTGTCGCTCTGCCTGACGGCTTCCTGCGCCATGAGCGGGCGCTTGCCGTGGTCACGGTTGCCGCCAGCGCCGCAGACGGTGATGACGTGGCCCTTGCCGTCGAGCACCTCGTTGATGGTGCCTAACACATTGCTCAGGGCGTCAGGCGTGTGGGCGTAGTCGACAATGGCGGTGTAGCCCTCGGGCGAGTGGATGGGCTCCAGTCGGCCGTTGACGCTGTGGAGCGTGCTCAGCACGACGAGTATCTCCTCAGGCTCCTTGCCGAGCATGCGGGCGGCAGCGTAGACGGCGAGCAGGTTGCTCACGTTGAACTTACCGATGAACCTCACGCCGACCTCATGGCCGTCGATGTCGAGGTACATGCCGGCGAAGTGCATCTCGATGATGCGCGCGCGGAAGTCGGCCATCTTCGTGATGGAATAGGTCTTCACCGTGGCCTTGGTGTTCTGCACCATAATCATGCCGTTCTTGTCGTCGGCGTTGGTGATGGCGAAAGCCGTCTTGGGCAGTCCGTCGAAGAACGCCTTCTTGGCGTTGCGGTAGTTCTCAAACGTCTTATGATAGTCGAGGTGGTCGCGCGTGAGGTTGGTGAAGATGCCGCCGGCGAACCGCAGTCCGCCGATGCGCTTCTGATGGATGGCATGCGATGAGCACTCCATGAAGGCATACTCGCAACCGGCTTTCACCATCTCGCCGAGCAGTTCGTTGAGCTCAATGGGGTCGGGGGTGGTATGGTCGGCGGGAATGGCGCGGCCGTCGATGTAGTTGCAGACGGTGGAGAGCAGACCGCAACGATAGCCGAACTCGCGGAACATATTATATAATAAGGTGGCGATGGTCGTCTTGCCATTGGTGCCGGTCACGCCGACGAGCTTCAGATGCTTGGTCGGATCGCCGTAGAACAGGGTGGCTACCTTGCCCACAGCATCCTCGGTCGAGGCCACCTGCACGTAGGTCACGTCGTCGGCACGGTCGTCGGGCAGGTCCTCACAAAGCACGGCCTTGGCGCCCAGCTCCAGGGCTTTGGGGATGAACTTGTGGCCGTCGGTCTGCGTGCCCTTCATGGCAACAAACAGATGGCCGTCCTTAATCTTGCGTGAGTCGATGTTCACGCCAGTGATGTCAACATCGGTGTCGCCGATGATGGCGACGGGTTTGATGTTCTTCAGCAGATCTTGCAGTTTCATCTTATATTGTATTTAGTGATTTGCTATTCCAGGGTCAGTACGCAGCGCTGGCCTTTCTTTATCCTCATGCCGGGTCCGATGCTCTGTGCCGTCACCCTGCCCCGGCCTTTGATGATGCACTTCACGCCCCTCGATTCGATGAGGTAGACAGCGTCGCGTGCGCCCATACCATGCACATCGGGCATGAAGCGGTCGCTGTATTCGCGGCGGCGTATCAGGGCCACAGCCGACGGCCGGCGCTCGGCGAGACCCCATACGGGCTTCGACGTAGGCGACAGCGAGGTCGAGAAGTTGGTCTTCGTGCGGATGTGGAGTGCTGAGAGCACGTAGTCGGCCGAGAGGATGTTGCCCGCCTTGACGTCGGGGATGGCCGTATAACTGGAGTCGCGCACCTCAGAGATGTCGCGCACGATGTCCTGCGCCATGATGCCTTCGGCGATGTTGTGGAACACCACGCCGCTCATGCCGCCGCCCGATGCGGGCAGTCCCGACTTCTGAATGCAGACGATGCAGCTGTAGCGCGGGTCGTCGGCGGGGAAGTAGCCGGCGAACGACAGCAAGTAGTTGGTGGCGCCGCTCTTGTAGCCGACGCTGCCTTTGGATATCTGCGCCGTACCCGTCTTACCCGCCACCTGGAAGGCGTCGGAGCCGGCTTTCTTGCCGAGGCCCTCGCTGACCACCTTGCGCAGCATCTCCTGCATGTCTTTGATGACCTTGGGCGAGGCAATCTGCTCATGGCCTTTCACCACGACGGGCGGGAACTCCTCGATGACCTCACCGTCCTTGACGGCAGCCTTGACGAAGCGCGGCTGCATCATCTTACCGCCGTTGGCGATGGCGTTGTAGAACGTCAGGGTGTAGATGGGCGGTATCTGAGTGACGTAGCCAATGCTCATCCACGGCAGGTCGGTCTTGCTCCAGTTAATCCATTCGCCGCGCTTGTTCTTCTTCGGCATGCGTATCTGCGCCCTTGCCGCACCCACGATGGGGATGTGGAGGTTGGCGTTGATGCCCGATCGGTAGACGCCGCGCACGAAGCGGGCGGGGTCGTTGTGGTAGTATTTGTCGATGATGCGGCTCACGCCGATGTTCGAGCTCACCTTCAGCGTCTTCGGCAGGTTCATGGTGCCGTAGCCGCCGCGCCGCCAGTTCCAGTCCTTCATGTCGCGCCCGTACATTGGGAACACGCCGTTGCCGGTCTCCACCACCTCATTGGTGTCGCATACGCCGTCCTGCAGGGCGGTCATGATGGAGACGGGCTTGAACACCGAACCCGGCTCGAGCAGGTCGCTCACCGCGTGGTTCTTGATCTCGCGGTATTCGCCGTCGACACATTTCTCCATGTTGACGATGGCCTTGACGTCGCCGGTCTTCACCTCCATGACGATGGCCACGCCGACGTTGCCGTTGATTTCCTTGAGCTCATCGATGACCGCGCGCTCGGCGAGGTCCTGCATGTTCACGTCGATGGTGGTGATGATGTCGCAGCCGTTGATGGGCGGTGTGTCGGTGATGCTCAGGTATTTGTTGAGCACCTTACGTCGGTGCACGATGCCCTCGGTGCCGCGCAGCAGCGAGTCGTAGCTCAGCTCGAGACCGCAGCGCGCCGTACGGCCCTGATCCTTGGCGGCAAACATATCGCCGACGGTGCGGCGGGCCAGCGAACCATAGGGGTTCTCGCGCGAGTTGAACTCCTCCTCGTGGAAACCGCTCTTGAGCTTGCTCAGGCGGAAGACGGGCAGTGTCTTCACCTCAGAATAGGTGTTATAGTTGATGCGCTTCGGCCAGATGGGCCAGTGGCGGCGCTTCTTGCTGTTGCGGCCTTCGTTGAGGTTGGCCTTGAACTGGGCAGCGCTGCGCTCGGGGAAGATATAGTGCAGTCCCTCACAGATGCTGTCGAGTTTGACATTCCACAGCGAGTCGGTGCCGCTGTCGTGCAGCTGCTGGAAGTCCATGTAAATCTTGAACTCCGGCAACGACGAGGCCAACAGCTGTCCGTCGCAGCTCAATATATTGCCGCGCATCGGCTCAGCCCTGACGCTGTCCTGCTTGACGCGGTCGGCCACAGCCATCCAGTAGCTCTTCTTCACCGTCATCAGATAGCCTGCCTTGACCACTACGGCGATGGCCAGTAGGGTCAGCATGCAGGCGATGATGCTGTAGCGCGGCATGATTTTATTATAGTCGAATTTGCTCATTTCGATTTCATCCGTTTATTTCTCCTCGGGTACCATGATGAGGTAGGGAGGCTGCGAGGGCATCTTCAGTGTACTGTCCTTGCGGTTCTTGAGTTGCTCCAGCACGTTGGTCTCGCGGCTGGCCTCAGTGTATTGGCTGTTGCTCGAGAGCGCCTTGTACTTGGCGTCCTTGAGCTCGTTCTGCAGCTGGTCGATGAGGATGATGTCCTTCTGGCAGCTGTAGCGGTTGGCGATGTAGATGACCATGAAGAGGCCGATGAGCAGAAACAGCCACACCTGCCTGCGGATGAAGCGGGTGTTGAGGATGTCGCCGCCCAAGATCTTGCGCAGCGAGAACTGTCGGGCAAACGGCGCCTCGTCTTCGGTGGCCTGCTCCTTGATGACCTCGGTCAGCGACAGCGGTTCCTTCTCCTTGGCCTTCGGCTTAGCGCCGGCAGACTTGCGGCTTTCCGCTTTCGGGCTTTCCGACTTCTGGTCATCTGCCTTCCTGTCATCAGCCTTCCGGTTCTCCAGCTTCAGCTCTTCAGCCTTCTGTTCTTCTTTATTCTGTTTATCTATTTTCATTGTTGTCATTGCATTACTGCCCTTTTGTCTTTCGGTCTTCCCTCATCATCCCTCAGCCATTTGACTGGACTTCCGGACTTCTGGCCTTCCGTTAACTTCTGGACTTCCCAACACCTTCCGGCCTTCCGGCCTTCTCCGCTATCCGGAGCTTCGCACTCCGGCTGCGCGGGTTACGCTCCTGCTCCTCGGGCGAGGGCAGGATGACCTTGTTGTTGACCAAACGGAACGGACTGTCGACGCGGCCGTAGAGGTCCTCTTCAATCTTTCCGTCGGGGTTGCCGGCCTTCATCACGTTCTTCACGATGCGGTCCTCGAGCGAGTGGTAAGTGATGACGCTCAATCGGCCGCCCTCGCCGATGAGGTCGGTTGCGGCCACGAGCATGTCGCGCAGGGCACTCATCTCATGGTTGACGGCGATGCGCAGGGCCTGAAACAGCTTGGCCATATCCTTCTTCTCGCGCTCGCGGTGGAAGGCGGGCTCCACGGCAGCCATGAACTGAGCCGTCGTGGCGATGGGGTTCTGACTGCGGGCCTTGACCAGCAGCGCGGCGATGCGGCGGGCATTGCGCAGCTCACCGTAGAGGTAGAAGATGTTGGCCAGCTCCTGCTCGGTGCCGTTGTTGACGAGGTCGGCCGCCGTGGCGCCCGCGCGCCGGTTCATGCGCATGTCGAGCGGAGCATCGAAGCGGAACGAGAAGCCACGGCTCTCGTCGTCGAAGTGGTGACTCGACACGCCGAGGTCGGCCAACAAGCCGTCGATATGGTCGACGCCGTAGTAGCGCATCCAGTTGCGCAGGTAGCGGAAATTGGACCTGACGAAGGTGAAGCGCGCGTCGTCGACAAAGCGCCGTGCACCGTTGCCGTCCTGCTCGGGCTCCAAGACATTCTGCTCGGCGTCGGCATCCTGGTCGAAGCTGTAGAGGTGGCCGTTGGAGCCAAGGCGGCGCAGAATCTCGCGCGAGTGGCCTCCGCCACCGAACGTGACATCCACATAGACACCGTCGGGCTTGATGGCAAGTCCGTCGATGCTCTCTTTCAAAAGCACGGGTACGTGGTAGATTGCGGCTGTATTCATCGTCTGTCAATCACCGTTATTCGCGGTCGGTCTTCATTTGGTCTTCAATGATATGCTCAAATGCCTCCTTATCCATCGTGGGCTGGGCCGAGTCGGCTTCATTGGGCCAGATTTCGATGCTGTCGCCCATGCCGACGAAGCGGATGCTCTGCTTGATGCCGACGCCCTCGAGGTAGCTGCGGGGAATGAGGATGCGGCCGTTGCTGTCGATGGTCAGCTCCACGACCGAACTGACGAACGTGCGGAAGGCGCGCTGCTCGTTGCGGTCCCAACGGGAGAGGCGGGCGCGCATGTCATCCATCAACTGGTTCCACACGCTCTGCGGATAGAGGATGAGAAGGTTCTCGTATACGTCTTGGCGCAGCACGAGGGCGTCCTCGCCCGATGCTGTCAGCACCTTGCGAAACGATGCCGGCAGAAAGGCTCTGCCCTTGGCGTCGGTCTTGGCTTCTATGTTGCCCAAAAAGCGCATCTTATACCTCTTTATTGCTATTCGGCTCCAAAGTTACAAATAATTCCCCCACTTTGCACCACTTCGCCCCACTTTTTTTAATTCGAGGGCGATATTTTTGATTCGGGGTCCCCTCCTCCCCCTTTTCCCCATCCACCCCATAAACCCCATTCACCCCATAAACCCCATCCCTCCCATCTCCCATATTGTCAAGTTTTTTGGCGTTTTAAGGCCCGCTACAAGGCCTCAGAACCCACCAGCCCCTCCCTCGCTCCGAAATACGTGATTCTGGGCGTATTTTCGCAAATTGCTATCAGTCAGCGATTTATGCGTGTATTGGCAAAAATTGCAGCTCCAATTGCCCTCCGCGATCTCGCGATAAGGTACTTATCGCAGCGCGATACCATAGCTATGACGTTGCGATACCATAGCTATCGCAGTGCGATACCATAGTTATCGCGATGAAATCGGGCAAAAATCGCGCTTTCCGCGCTGTTTTCTCCTTCTGTCTCCGTCGTTTTAACGTTTCTTCACCTCTAAAATACGCAAAATCGATAATGCGATTTTGTCAGATATTTTCCGCATTGGCGACCTATCTATTGGCCTGCATCTGCGGGATCCGCGCCATCAGCGTGAGCGTTCATTGCCTTTGCCCGATACAGGCAATAGGGTGGGCGCGTTGCCCGCCGCACTGCCAACGTTCCCATCGGGCTGATTCGTCATTTCCGCGCCCGTTAAGTTTAAATTTCTCCCTTCCTTTGATATTTTTGCTAATAAATAATAAGATTTAGGAAAAGAAGTGGTATTTTTGCATGCTGATAGTATGTTCTTGTTAGCTGAAAGAGAAGAAAGCATGCAGAAGACAATCGATGTGGAACAAGTGCTGAAGAGCAAGATGGGAAGTAAGGCGCGGTTGGTGCCTCGCTTCTTAGTCCGTTGGTTGCGCCATATCATCCACGAAGACGAGGTCAACGCCTTCCTTTGGGAGCACCGCAACCAGCAAGGCACCGAGTGGCTCATCGAATGCGTGAAGTACCTCGGCATGCAGCTTACTATCGAAGGTGAGGACAACCTGCCGCCGAAAGACGACGGGAAGAAGTACATCTTCGTGTCCAACCATCCGTTGGGTGGGCAGGATGGCGTCTGCCTCGGCTCCATCATCGGCAAGCATTACGACGGTCGGTTCCGCTACCTGGTCAACGACCTGCTGCTCTTTTTGCCCGGTCTGAAGCCCGTTTGTATCGGCATCAACAAGACCGGTAAGCAGGCCCGCAGCTTCCCCGAGGCCGTGGAGTCTGGCTTTCAGAGCGACAACCACATCCTGATGTTCCCTGCCGGACTCAACTCGCGGCTCATCAACGGCCACATCCACGACCTTCCCTGGCGCAAGACGTTCATCACCAAGAGCGTGCAGTATCACCGCGATGTGGTGCCCATCTACTTCAGCGGGCGCAACAGTCAGCGGTTCTACCGCATTGCCAAATGGCAGCAACGCCTCGGCCTGAAGGTGAACATCGCCATGCTGTTCCTCGTCGATGAGATGTACCGCAACCGCAACAAGGCCTTCCGCATTGTCATCGGCAAACCTATCCCCTGGCAGACCTTCGACCATAGTAAAACACCGAAGGAATGGGCCATTTTTGTAGAAAACAAGGTTTATGAGCAAGCCGGACCCGCTGGTCTCGACGCCCGTTAAAACCATAAAAGATACGTATCCAAGTCATCAGATGGAAGAGAAAATCATTCAACCAGTCAGCAAGGCGCTGCTGAAATCGGAGCTGACGCCTGAGCGCGAGTTGCGCACGACCAACAAGAGCAACAACGAAATCTATGTCATCACGGCCAAGGAATGCCCCAACGTGATGCTCGAGATAGGACGTCTCAGGGAGATTGCCTTCAGAACGGCTGGCGGAGGAACGGGTAAGTCGGTTGACATCGATGAATTCGACACCATGGACAATGGTTGCCGGCAGCTCATCGTCTGGAACCCTGAGGCCGAGGAGATTATCGGCGGCTACCGCTACCTCTTTGGAGGCGACTGGAAGATTGACGCCAACGGACAGCCGATGCTCGCCATGAGTCACATGTTCCACTTCTCTGATGAGTTCATGCACGACTACGCGCCCCACACCGTTGAACTGGGCCGCAGCTTCGTGTCGCTCGACTATCAGAATGTGCGCAAGAATACAAAGTCCATCTTTGCACTCGACAACCTGTGGGATGGGCTCGGCGCGCTGACCGTCATCAATCCCAACTGCAAGTATTTCTTCGGTAAGATGACGATGTACCCCTCCTTCTCGAAGCTGGGCCGCGACATGATTCTCTACTTCCTTCGCAAGCACTTCGGCGACAAGGATGGCCTCGTTACCCCGATGGAACCGCTGAAAACCATCACTCCCGACGAGCAGTTGGCTAAGATCTTCACCGAGTCCGACTTCAAGAAGGACTACCGCATCCTCAACGGTCAGGTGCGCCAGTTGGGTTATAACATCCCGCCGCTGGTCAACGCTTACATGAACCTCTCCCCCACGATGAAGTTCTTCGGCACCGCCATCAACCACGAGTTCGGTGAGGTGGAGGAGTCCGGCATCCTCATCGCCGTCGACGAGATCTTCGAGGAGAAGCGCGTCCGCCACATCAACAGCTTCGTCAAAGAGCATCCCGAGGCATTGAATCTGCCGGGGAATGAGAGGAATATAAGGCTTTAGCCCCACCCATAAAACCCATTCACCCCATCACCCCATTCTCCCCATTAAACCCATAAAACCCATAAGTCCCATCATCAATCGTGGGTCTTATGGGTTTTATGGGTCTTATGGGTTTAATGGGTGGATACACCTAACCCTACACTATCGGCAGCGCTATCCCGCTGATCTTCTGGTAGATATCCAGCGCATACACGTCGGTCATGCCGCTGATATAGTCGAGCACCGCCATGATTCGCGTCTCGAGGTCGTCGCTATGGATGTCGTATTGGCTGGAGAAGCGGTTCATGAGCTGCTGCGAGTGGAACTTCTCCGGATGGACCGCTGCACTGATAAACGTGCGCATGAGCGTCTCCATGATCTTATAACCGCTCAGCTCCACGTCGAGCACCGGCTTGGAATGATAGATCTTCTTGTAAGAAACCTCACTGCAACGGCGGTAGGCCTCGCGCTGCGGTTCGGCAATGTTCATGATGAGACTCCCCTTGAATGTACCATCGAGAATCTCCGTCTCGTGCTCGACAAACGTCTTCACGCACTCATGCTCCAGTTTGCCCACGGCGCATGCCCTGAAATACACGATTTGCTCGTTTTCATCGGTCACCTCATCCTCATCAAGGCGGTCGAGGATGGACTGCCGCGTCTCGGCGTCGAAGAAACCGAGCAGCAGGTCGCGCGTCTCCTCAAACGTGAGGATGCGCAGCTTATGAGAGTCCTCAATGTCCATAATCTCGTAGCAGATGTCGTCGGCCGCTTCCATGAGATAAACCAGCGGATGACGCACATACTGGATGGGTTCACCGGGCTTGGAGAGCCGAATTATGCCCAATTCATCGGCGATTTTCTCGTAGATGGGTGCCTCGGCATTGAAGAATCCGAACTTACCGTGGTCGCCCGCCAGACTGCTTGAGCGTGGGTATTTCACCACCGAGGCCAAGGTGGCGTAGGTCATGACAAAACCACCCTTGCGACGACCGACGAACTGATGGGTGAGCAACCGGAAGGCGTTGGCGTTGCCTTCGAAGTGCGTGATGTCATCCCAGAACGGTTGGCTGACATGCTTGCGGAGACCGAGCCCCACGTCTTCGGTGAAGAACGTCTGAATGGCCTTCTCACCGGAGTGGCCGAATGGCGGGTTGCCCATGTCGTGAGCCAGCCCCGCGCTCTGCACGATGGTGCCAATCTCCTCAAACAGGGTGCCGCGCAGCTCCGGATGGATGTCGATGAGCCGGCGCGCCACATCGTCGCCGAGACTCTTGCCGAGCGACGATACCTCGAGCGAGTGCGTCAGCCGGTTATGAACGAAGATGCTGCCCGGCAAGGGGAACACCTGCGTCTTGTTTTGCAGACGGCGGAAAGGCGCCGAGTAGATGAGGCGGTCGCCGTCACGTTTGAATTCCGATCGGTCGTCGTGGCGCAGCGAGTGGCGCTGCTCCTGTCCGAAGCGTTTGTTGGAGATAAGTTGTAACCAGTTCATACGGCAAAGTTACGTTAAAACGCTTACATTTGGCCTTTTTAAGCAATAAAAATAAGGTGTCGTTCCATAAATTAAGGAGAATTGCTTAATTTTGCACCTAATATGGTAAAGATTAAAGTTGTCAATACCGGCAGTCAGCTATTGCCGGCTTACGCCACAAGTCAGAGCGCAGGCATGGACCTCAGGGCCAACCTCGACGCTCCCGTCACCCTGCACCCCTTGGAGCGCCGGCTCATCCCGACGGGCCTGCACATCGCCCTGCCCAAAGGTTTCGAGGCGCAGGTCAGGCCCCGCAGCGGGTTGGCGCTGAAGCACGGCATCACCGTGCTCAACTCGCCCGGCACCATCGATGCCGACTATCGCGGTGAGCTGATGGTGCTGCTGGTCAACCTCTCCGATACCGACTTCGTCGTCAACAACGGCGAGCGCATCGCCCAGATGGTGGTGGCGCGTCATGAGGTCGTGGAATGGGAACCCGTCGGCGAGCTCGATGAAACCGAGCGCGGCGAGGGCGGATATGGACATACAGGAGTGAAATGATGAGACGAAACGCTTTACATACCTTCATCCTCGTCGCCGTCGCACTGGCCTGCTGCCTTGAAGGGCAGACGGTGGCTGCGCGGTCGAAGAAAAAGGCCAAGGCCGTGAAGACAGCCGTGACCGCCGACACGCTGAGCTATGCTGACAGCCGTCGCTTCGGCTATTTCTTCCTCGAGGCGGTCAACCAGCAGAACGCGGGCCACTACGCTGCGGCCTTCGACCTGCTCAACCACTGTCTCGACATCAATCCCAACGCCGCCGAGGTGTATTTCATGCGGTCGCGCTATTACGGTTCGCTTCATAAGGACTCGCTGGCCCTGCGCGATCTCGAGACCGCGGCCAGGCTCCAGCCCTCCAACAGCACTTATCAGGAGAGCGTGGCCCAGCAGTATATCGGCACCGGTAACTTCGCCAAGGCCACCGAGGCTTACGAGGAGCTGTTCGCCACCCACCGCGACCGCGATGATGTGGTGGAGATCCTCATCCAGCTCTACCGTCAGCAGAAAGATTATCCTAAGATGCTCAGCGCCATCAACCGCCTCGAACAGATCGACGGCAGCAGTGACCAGCTCACGATGATGCGCATGAACGCCTATGAGATGATGGGCGACGAGAAGCATGCCTACGCCACGCTCAAGGGCTTGGCCGACAGCCATCCCAACGACTTGAACTTCAGTCTCATGCTCGGCAACTGGCTCATGCAGCATAAGCGGCCGAAGGAAGCCTACGCCATCTATCAGTCGGTGATGAAGACCGAGCCTGACAACGCGATGGTGCAGGGCGCGATGTACGACTATTACCGCGCCACAGCGCAGGATACGCTCGCCAGCGGCATGATGCAGCGCATACTCTTAGGGAAGAACACGCCGTCGGCCACGCGTGTGCAGTTCCTGCGTCAGGCCATCCAGGACAACGAGAAGCGCAAAGGCGATTCCACCGAGATCATCAACCTCATCAGGGATGTGCAGCGCATCGTTCCCGCCGACACGCTCGTCGCGCAGATTAAGGTGGCTTACTATTCCATGAAGAATCTGCCCAAGGATACCATCGACGCCGCGCTCACCAGTCTGCTCAAGCTGCAGCCCGACAACGCCGGTGCACGCCTGCAGCTCATTCAGGACCGCTGGGGCAACGACAACTGGAAGGAGATAGCCCAGCTCAGTGAGCCCGGCATGATGTATAATCCCGATGAAATGGTGTTTTATTTCTTCACCGGCCTCTCGCGCTATTACCTCAAGGATGAGGATGGCGCCTTGGATGCCCTGAAGCGGGGAGCAAAGGAGATTAACGACCAGAGCAACACCGAGATGGTGGCCAATCTCTATTCCATCATGGGGGAGATCTACCACAACAAGAACATGAAGAATGAGGCCTATGCCGCCTACGACAGTTGCCTCATCTATAAACCCGACAACGTCATCACGCTCAACAACTACGCTTATTACCTCAGCCTCGACGGCACCAATCTGCAGAAAGCCGAGGAGATGAGCGCCAAGGCGGTGAAGGCTGAACCGAAGAACGCCACCTATCTCGACACCTACGCGTGGATACTCTATATGGAGAAGCGCTATGCCGAGGCGAAGGTCTATATCGATTTGGCGTTGAAGAATTCCGGCGACAGCCTGAACGACGGCACGCTCTATGAGCATGCGGGCGACATCTACGTCGAGCTGCATGACTATCCCGCCGCCGTCGGCTTCTACCAGCAAGCCATCCTCAAAGGCAGCGATGCCAAAGCATTAAACAGAAAAATCAACCTCTATAAGAAACGGAAATGAAAAGGGCTCATCAAGTCATACTCTTCGCCATGCCTGCCCTCCTTTGGGCTTGCGGTACTTCAAAACAAGCGGTTTCATCGGGCAATAAGCAACCCGATGCCACTATGGCCGCTACGGATGTCAGCGCCACTAAGGGCAACCGGGGTGCGGGCAGTACGCTGGCCTTCGTGCAGAAGGTGAGCGACAACCGCGTCTATGCGCAGAACATCGTGGCCAATATGACCTTCACCATCGACTACGGCGAGAAGAACATCTCGGCACCCGGTTCGCTGCGCATGCGCAAGGATAAGATGATACGTCTGCAGCTCTTCATTCCCCTCATCGGCACCGAGGTGGGCCGCATCGACTTCACGCCCGACTATGTGCTGGTGGTCGACCGCCTGCATAAGCAATACGTCAAGGGCGGCTACAGTCAGCTCGACTTCCTGCGCGACAATGGCCTCGACTTCTATTCGTTGCAGTCGCTTTTCTGGAACCAGCTGCTCTTGCCGGGTACAAAGAAGATAGGGGAGAGTGACCTGCAGAAGTTCACCGCCAACCTCGATGGAACCGGGCAGAATGTGCCCGTCACCCTAAAATACAACCAGCTCAACTTCTCTTGGCTGGCCGACCGCACGACGGCGCTCATCAATCAGGCAAAGGTGGCCTATGCCTCGAAGGCTAACGGCAAGTCGGCCCTGACGTGGAACTATTCCGACTTCAAGCCTGTCGGTGCGAAGAAGTTCCCCGCCAGGCAGGTGTTCTCGTTCACCACGACCAAGGCCGCCAAGGTGCAGACCGTGACGGTGACCCTGGATATGGATGACCCGAAGACCACCGAGGGCTGGGATTCGGAGACCACCTTGTCATCGAAATACAAGCAGATGGATGCCAAGCAAATCCTGGATAAATTACTCAGCATGTAAATGAAGCGTTCAATCTATATATTCATCATGTTGGCCGCGCTGTCGTTGTCGGCCGGCGCACAGACGAAGTCGGGGTCGTCGCGCAGTAAGTCGCGCACCACCCAGACCGTGAAGCGCTCGACCCAACGTAAGTCATCGAACAGCAAAGCCACGTCGCGTACTACATCAAAAAACAACAGAAAGGGCTCAAAAAACGCCAATTCATCGAAGAATGCCAACGTCACCAATGCGTCGATACAGAAGTTGAAAAGCCAGCAGGCTGCGGTGCAGAAGAAGATTAAGCAGCAGGAGAAGGCGCTGAAAGCCAACAAGGCCGACGTGGCCAAGCGTCTCAACGACCTCCTGGTGATTAACGGTGAGATTGACAAGAACCAGCAGAACATCGACGGCATACAGAAAGACATCCATCATATCGACGGTAACATCGGTATCCTCAACTCGCAGCTCACCTCGCTGCAGGCACAGCTCAAGGACCGTCAGACGAAGTACATCAAGTCGATGCGCTACATGGCGCGGCACCACTCGGTGCAGGACAAGCTGATGTTCATCTTCTCGGCCAAGAACTTCTATCAGATGTACCGCCGCCTGCGCTTCATCCGCGAGTATGCGCAGTATCAGAAGGCGCAGGGCGAGGCGGTGAAGGCCAAGCAGCGTGAGGTCAACAACAAGCACAACCAGTTGCGTAGGGTGAAGGGCCAGAAGAATACGTTGCTTTATAAAGGTCAGCAGGAACAACAGAAGCTGCAGGCCAACAAGGACCAGCAACAGGAGATTGTCAATGGCCTGCAAAAGCAGCAGCGCACAATCCAGTCGATAATCGCCGAGCAGCGTAAGAAGAACGATGCCCTCAACGCCGAGATTGACCGTCAGGTGGAGATAGAGGTCGCCAAGGTGCGTGAGCGTGCGTTGGCTGAGGCCCGCAAGAAGGCTGCCGCTGAGGCCGCCGCGAAGAAGAAACGCGCGGAGGAGCTGGCCCGCAAGAAGGCTGCCGCTGAGGCCGCTGCCCGGGAGAATGCCCGCCGCATCGCCGAAGCTAAGGCACGTGAGGCCGCCGCTCGTGAGGCCGCCCGTCAGGCTGCTGCCGCTCAGGCCGCCGCAGAGAAAGCCCGCCAGGAAGCTGCCGAGCGTGACCGCGCCAAGGCTGCGCAGGCTGCTGCCGCCGCCAAGGCCGCCGCCGAGAAGAAAGCCGCTGCCGACCAAGCCGCGCGTGAGGCTGAGGCTGCGCGTGAGGCCGCTGAACGTAAACAGGAGGCCGACGCCGCTCGCGCCAAGAAAGAGATTGCCAAGGCGCGCGAGGAGCAGCAGGAGGTGCAGCATTTCTCATCGGTCGACCGTATGATGAACAACGGCTTCGAGGCCAACCGCGGCCGGCTGCCGATGCCTATCACCGGAAACTACAAGATTGTATCGCACATGGGTCAGTACAATGTGGCTGGCCTCAAGGGCGTGACGCTAAATAATAAAGGTATCAACATCATGGGTGGCGCCGGTTGTCAGGCCCGAGCCATCTACGACGGCGAGGTGAGTGCCGTATTGAGCTACGGCGGTTCGGTGGTCGTCATGCTGCGTCATGGCGCCTACATCTCCGTCTATGCCAACCTTCGCTCGGCTTCGGTGAGCCGCGGTCAGCACGTCAGCACCCGTCAGATCGTAGGTACGGTGGGCGACGACCACATCCTCCAGTTCCAGCTGCGCAAGGAGCGCGCCTTGCTCAACCCCGAGGCTTGGCTCGGCCGGTAAAGTCCCCTTTCGCGTTCGCCGCCGTTGTGTGCCGCGCCTTTTTGAGGGCGGTCGTTGCTTACCTTCGAGCCCGTTGTGGCTCTCCTTTCATTGCGCCGCCGTTGTGTGCCGCGCCTTTTTAAGGCGCGGTTGTTGCCTTCACCAACTTGCCCCATCGAGCAACTGCTGGTAAACGGCGATGGCCCGCTCCATCTCGCTCAGGCAGATGAACTCGTCGGCCGTATGCGACCGCGACGACTCACCCGGTCCGAGCTTCAGCGACGGCCAAGGCATCAGCGCCTGGTCGCTCAGCGTCGGCGATCCGAAAGGCGTCAGACCCAGGGCCACGCACCGCTTCACCAACGGATGATCGGGCGCAATATGCGAAGAGTGGAGGCGGAACGAATGCGCCTTCACCTCACTTTTCAGGTGCGATTGGATAATGTCGAACACTTCCTCGTTGGTGTAGCATTCGTTGGTTCTCACGTCAACGAGCATCGTGCAGAGGTCGGGCACCACGTTGTGCTGGGTGCCGGCGTTGACCACGGTGAGCGTCATCTTGACCGGTCCCAACAGCGGACTGGTCTTCTCAAACCGGTAATCCCTAATCCATTGCATGTCGTCGAGTGCCTCGTAGATGGCGTTGACGCCCTCGTTGCGCGCCGCATGCCCACTCTTGCCGTGCGCGATGACGTCGAGCACCATCAGTCCACGCTCGGCGATGGCGGGCTGCATGCCCGTCGGCTCGCCCACGATGGCGACGTCGATGGGCGGCAACAGCGGTAAGACACTGCTGATGCCCTGTTGCCCCGACACCTCCTCCTCGCACGAGGCAAGGTAGACGATGTTGTACGGTTGCGCTCTGAGCGTGAGCCAGCGGAATACCTGCAGCAGTGTCGTCAGACCTCCGCCGCAGTCGTTGCTGCCCAAACCGTAGAGGCGGTCGCCCTCGAGGGTTGGCGTAAACGGGTCACGCGTCCACGAAGCGGCCGGTTTCACCGTATCGATATGCGCGTTGAGCAACAGCGTCGGCTTGCTGTCATCCCACTGGGGCGACAATGCCCAAAGGTTGTTGCCATGCCGTTGGGGCGATAGGCCATAAGCCGTCATCTGCCGCTCCATGAGGTCGGCGGCAGCGCCTTCGTTGCGGCTCGTCGAAGGCGTTGCAATGAGGCGGCGGAGCAAATCCACCGCATCGTCAAGATAATCGTGTTGTCGCATAATCGTTTGTCTATGCCACAAAATTAAGAAAAAACGCGAAATTACTTTGCCTTTCTCATATTATTATTTTATCTTTGCATGGAATAAAATCTACGAGTATGCAGAACAGAAGTCATCTGTCAGTCCTCATTCAGGAACAGGCAAAGAAGTATGGCGATAAGACAGCCATGATGTACCAGGACTTTGGTGGTACGGAGTGGAAGACTGTTTCGTGGAATACGTTTGCCGATAAGGTGAAACAAGTCAGCAATGCGCTGCTCAACCTTGGCCTCAAACCGCAGGACAAGATTGCCGTTTTCTCCCAAAACTGTGTGCAATACCTCTACACCGACTTCGGCGCTTATGGCATTCGCGTGATTTCAATCCCGTTCTATGCCACCAGCTCGGAGCAGCAAATCCAGTACATGATCAACGATGGTGAGGTGCGCGTGGTGTTCGTTGGTGAGCAGGAACAATACGACAAGGCGCACCGCATCTTCGCTGTGTGCCCGACGCTCGAGCGCATCGTCGTCTTCGACCATAGCGTGCGCATCAGCACCCACGACCCCAACACGCTCTATTTCGATGACTTTATGAAGCTCGGCGAAGGCCTGCCCCGTCAGGATGAGGTCGAGAAACTCTATTCCCAGGCCAACGACGTAGATATCTGCAACATCCTCTACACCAGCGGCACCACGGGCACGAGCAAGGGCGTCATCCTGACTTACGGCCAGTATGCCGCCGCCTTCAAGGCCAATGACGCTTGTGTGCCGGTGGGAGAGAACGACCGCGTCATCGACTTCCTGCCTTTCACCCATATCTTCGAGCGTGGTTGGGCTTACCTCTCGCTCACCGAGGGCGCCATGCTCATCGTCAACACCAATCCCCACAACATCCAGCAGGCCATGCGCGAGACCCATCCGACGAGTATGTCGAGTGTGCCGCGCTTCTGGGAGAAAGTGTATCAGGCTGTCAAGGCAAAGATTGACCGCTCGTCGGCCGTACAGCAGAAGATGTTCTACGAGGCGTGGAAGATTGGCAAGAAATATAACATCGACTACCTCGCCGCAGGCCGTAAGCCACCACTATCGCTGAGGCTGAAGTACCAGGTTGCCAATAAGTACGTGCTGTCATTGGTGCGTGCGCAGATTGGCTTGGAGCATCCCAATATCTTCCCCACCGCCGGTGCTTATGTGTCGCCCGAAGTGGAGGAATTCGTCCATTCCATCGGTATTTGCATGATTGTAGGCTACGGTCTCACCGAGAGTCTGGCCACGGTGTCGTGCGACCACAAGGGTGAGAAGTTCACCATCGGGTCGGTGGGACGCCCCATCAACAGCATTGAGGTAAAGATAGGTGAGAACAATGAGATTCTGCTGAAAGGCCCGACGATAACCCGCGGCTATTACAAGCGTGAGGCATTGAACGCACAGGCCTTCGACGCCGACGGTTTCTTCCATACGGGTGACGCCGGTTACCTCAAGGATGGCGAGCTGTATCTCACCGAGCGTATTAAGGATTTGTTCAAGACCAGCAATGGTAAGTATATCGCTCCGCAGATGATTGAGTCGCTGCTGTTGGTCGACAAGTTCGTCGATCAGGTAGCCATCATCGCCGACCAGCGTAAGTTTGTCTCTGCGCTCATCGTGCCCGCTTTCAACGAGATAGAGGCCTGGGCTACGGCGCATGGCATCAAATACGCCAGCCGCGAGGAACTCTGCCAGAACCAGCAGGTGCACAACATGATGATGGAGCGCATCGAAACCCTCCAGCAAGGACTGGCCCACTATGAGCAGATCAAGCGCTTCACGCTCTGTGCCCACCACTTCTCTATAGAGAACGGTGAGCTCACCAACACCCTCAAGATAAAGCGCCCGGTGATATATGAGCATTATAAGGCCGTCATCGATAAGATGTATGAGAATACGCCCTCCGATGGCATTATCACGAAGTGAGGCCGCGCCTGATGCCCGTCGGGGCTGATGGCACAACGATGAAACGGTAGAATTTGAAAGATTATGATAACAGCTGACCAATTGAAAGATGTGGTGGACCGCACTGAGAAGCTCCATCATTATCTCAATATCGACCAGAAGAAGGTAGAATTTGAAGAGGAGCAACTGCGGACGCAGGCCCCTGACTTTTGGGATGACCCCAAGCGGGCCCAGGAGCAGATGAAGAAGGTGAAGGGCATCGAGAAGTGGCTTACCGGCTATAAGCAGGTGAAGGAGTACACCGAGGAGCTGAAGCTCGCCTTCGAATATTATAAAGAGGAGTTGGTAACCGAGGAAGAGGTAGATGCAGATTACGACAAATGCATCAAGGCCATTGAGGACCTCGAGTTGAAGAACATGCTGCGTCAGGATGAGGATTCTATGGATGCCGTGATGAAGATCAACAGCGGCGCCGGCGGAACCGAGGCGCAGGACTGGGCCCAGATGCTCATGCGAATGTATATGCGCTGGTGTGAGGCCCACGGATACAAGATTACCATCACCGACATGCAGCCCGGCGAGGAGGTCGGCATCAAGAGTATGACGATGACCATCGAGGGCGGCGAGTTTGCCTATGGCTTCCTCAAGAGCGAGAACGGCGTCCACCGCTTGGTGCGTGTGTCGCCTTACAACGCGCAGGGCAAGCGCATGACGAGTTTCGCCAGCGTATTCGTCACACCGCTTGTCGACGACACCATTGAGGTGTATGTCGACCCCGCCAAGGTGAGTTGGGATACCTTCCGCTCGAGCGGTGCCGGCGGCCAGAACGTGAACAAGGTGGAGTCGGGCGTACGTCTGCGCTATCAGTACGAAGACCCCGACACCGGTGAAAAGGAGGAAATCCTTATCGAGAACACCGAAACACGCGACCAGCCGAAGAACCGCGCCAAGGCCATGCAGCTCCTGAAGAGCCAACTCTATGACCGTGCACTGAAGAAGCAGCAGGCCGAGAAGGCTAAGATTGAGGCCGGAAAGAAGAAGATAGAGTGGGGCAGTCAGATACGCAGCTATGTCTTCGACGACCGCCGCGTCAAGGACCACCGCACGGGTTACCAGACCTCCGACGTCGATGGCGTGATGGATGGCAAGATAGATGGCTTCATCAAGGCTTACCTCATGGAGTTCGCCGAGAGCGACGCCGAGGCAGCCGAACAGTAAACAGAGATTATTAAATAACTTAAAACAGAATAACTTATAATGGGAAACAACAAGAAAGACCAGGCTAAGCACGTTGCCGCTAAAGAAGTGAACAACGTAGCTACACAGAAACATCGCACCGAGCGTGAAGAGAAACAGAAGAGTCAGGGCGACAAGGTCGTCAAATGGATATTCGCCGTACTCGTTGTCTTGGCTGTCATCTATATGATTTGGTCAATGTTTATCGTCTGATGCATCGGGTTGATTGACCGATGTATTGACATCATCTTATTCCACCACGACGCCGGTGTGGCGCAGGCTTCACCTTTTCAGGCCACTGCCTCGCCGGCGTCGTGGATGAGAACGATGAGCCATATAACCGATTGATTCATGAGCGGATTAGAGATAGAACGCAAGTTCCTGGTCAAGCATGGCGGTGCCTACAAGCAGGCCGCCACGTCGTTCAGCCATATCCAGCAGGGCTATATTCCTGCTGACGGGGCTACCGTCAGGGTGCGCGTACGCGACGATAAGGCCTACCTGACCATAAAGAGCCACAGCACCGACCATGGACTGTCGCGCTATGAGTTTGAGAAAGAGATTACGCTGGATGAAGCTTCCCATTTGCTGAAGCTTTGCAAAGGTGGCGTCATCGACAAGCACCGCTACCTTGTGCCCTGCGGTAACCATACGTTTGAGGTGGATGAGTTCCATGGCGATAACGACGGTCTCGTGATGGCCGAAGTGGAGCTCGGCGGTGAGGCTGAAGCCTACGAAAAGCCCGATTTCATCGGTCCCGAGGTGACCGGTGACCGCCATTTCTATAATTCCAACCTCCTTACTAACCCTTATTCCGCCTGGCGAGCCAGTGTGCCAGAGGAATACCGATAACTTGACCTAAGGCCACGCCCACAGCGTCGGCGACCCAATCGATGACGTCGCCGCTTCTGATGCCGAAGGTGCAGGTGGCCTGCACCACTTCGATGAGTGCGCCCATGATGAGCGGAGCCACAATGGCGCCCATGACCGCACGCTTCCAGTTGATTGCCGAATGACGGCGCCCGTACTCCGTCCAGATGACGGTGCAGAGGCCGCCGTAGAAGACCAGATGCGTCCACTTGTCGAAGAAGCGGACCTCACTCAGCGGTGTCTCGGGTAGGGGAATAAGGCAAAGCACCCAGATGAAAACGATGCAGCACCAGCTGAACGGGTAGTTGGCAAAAAGATGCCGTAAAGATGAACAATTCATAGGATAATTCCTTAGCTGGCTACAAAATTAAACATTTCTGCGATTAAATCCTTACGATTTGCTGATAATATCAATATTATTTTATAATTTTGCAACAATATTGTATAGAAAGCATAAGACAAGGCATTTGATTGAGTATTTATGACAGAAGAGAGAGCAAGCTTCGGCAGCAAGATAGGTATGATATTGGCCACGGCCGGCGGTGCCGTGGGACTGGGCAATGTATGGCGTTTCCCCTACATGACGGGGCAGAACGGTGGTGCTGCCTTCATCTTTGTCTATATCGGATGTGTGTTGCTGTTGGGTATCCCCTGCATGATTTCCGAGTTTATCATCGGCCGTCATGGTGCGGCCAACACCTACCGCGCCTATTCGCGCGTGGCTGGCGGCTCGGCGTGGCGCTTCGTCGGTCTGCTCGGCGTCATCACGGGCTTCCTCATCATGGGCTACTATGGCGTGGTGGCCGGCTGGTGCCTGCAGTACGTCTACGCCTCCATCATGGGGCAGTTGCACGGCAGTCCTGAGTTCGTCAAGGAGTATTTCGCGCAGTTCTCTACCAATCCCGTTCAACCGTTGTTCTGGTTGTTTGCCATCATGTTGGCCACCCACTTGGTCATCATCCATGGTGTCAGAGGCGGCATCGAGAAGGCTTCCAAGATGATGATGCCCACCTTATTTATATTACTGCTCATCATCGTGGTGGCGTCGTGCCTGTTGCCCAATGCGTCGAAAGGCATTGCGTTCCTGTTCAAGCCTGACTTCAGCAAGGTTAACCAGGGCGTTTTCCTCGGCGCCTTAGGCCAGTCGTTCTATTCCCTGAGCATTGCCATGGGCTGCATCTGCACCTATGCGTCGTACTATACGCGGCAGACCAACTTGCTCAACACCGCCGCCCAGATTTCTATCATCGACACAATGGTCGCCATTCTGGCCGGATTGATGATCTTCCCCGCCGCGTTCTCGGTGGGCATCAATCCCGACAGCGGTCCGTCGCTCATCTTCATCACCCTGCCCAACGTCTTCAACGAGGTGTTCGGCGGCATGCCTTTCATCGGGTGGATTATCTCATTGATGTTCTACCTCCTGCTCACGCTGGCAGCGCTCACGTCACTCATGTCGCTCCATGAGGTCAGCACGGCCTTCTTCTACGAGGAGCTCCACATCTCACGCAAGCGCGGCGCCACCATCGTCACGGTGTCGACGACCGTCATCGGCTGCTTCTGCTCGCTGTCGCTGGGTGCGCTGTCGGGTCTCTCGATTGGCGGAAAGTCACTCTTCGACATCTTCGACTTCGTCACCGGTCAGGTCTTCCTGCCCATCGGCGGCTTCCTGACGTGCATCTTCCTCGGCTGGTTCGTACCGAAGCAGCTCGTCAAGGATGAGTTCACCAACTGGGGCACGGTGAGTCGTCGTTTCTTTAAGCCCTATCTGTTCCTGGTGCGCTTCGTGGCGCCGATAGCCATACTCTGCATCTTCCTGCATCAGTTTGGCATACTCTGACCATCGGTAGACACCAAGGGCAAAATAATCATTTGAACAAAGCAATATGGAACGTGGCAGTTTTAGAACTAAGATAGGCGTCATCCTCGCGACGGCCGGTTCGGCGGTTGGCTTGGGCAATGTGTGGCGTTTCCCCTACATGACCGGCAAGGACGGTGGTGCGGCGTTTATCATCATCTATCTCGTGGCCATCCTCATGCTGGGCATCCCCGGTATGGTGGCCGAGTTTGTGGTGGGCCGTAACGGTGCTTCCAATGCCGCACGGGCCTATACGCGGGCCGGCGGAAAGGCGTGGGGCTTAGTCGGCTACCTCGGTGTGTTCACGTCGCTCATCATCCTGGGCTTCTACTCCGTCGTCGCGGGCTGGTGCCTGCAGTACCTCGCCGTATCGCTCATGGGGCATATCCACGGCGATGTTGCCTATGCGACCGCGTATTTCCGCACGTTCTCCTCTGACCCCATCGAACCGTTGCTGTGGACGGTCGTCTTCATCCTCATCACCCATTTCGTGGTGGTGCGTGGTGTCAGACGCGGCATCGAGCGCGTGAGCAACATCCTCATGCCGGTGCTGTTCATCCTGTTGCTCGTTATCGTGGTGGCCTCATGCACGCTGCCCAATGCCGGTAAAGGCATAGAGTACCTGTTCAAGCCCAACTTCTCGCTTGTCACACGCGACGTTTTCCTCGACGCGCTCGGTCAGGCGTTCTTCTCCCTCTCGCTGGGCACAGCTTGCCTCTGCACCTACGCCTCCTATTTCTCGCGCCAGACCAACCTGCTGAAGTCGGCCGGCCAGATTGCGGGCATCGACACGCTCGTCGCCATCTTAGCCGGACTGATGATCTTCCCCGCTGCCTTCGCCGTGGGCATCAACCCCGACAGCGGTCCGTCGCTTATCTTCATCACCTTGCCCACGGTGTTCCAGCAGGCGTTCTCGCCCGTACCCGGTTACATCGTCAGCGTGCTGTTCTACGCCCTTTTGGCGCTTGCCGCCCTCACTTCCACCATCTCAATGCACGAGATTGGAACATCGATGTGGTTTGAGGAATTGCACATCTCGCGCTCCAAGGGTGCCATCATCGAGACCGTGGCCGCCATCATCGTCGGCATCTTCTGCTCGCTGTCGTGCGGTGCCGTCGACCTCACCATAGCTGGCAAGAGCATCCTCGACTTCTGCGACTTCCTCACCTCGAATGTACTGCTTCCCATCGGGTCATTCCTCACCTGCATCCTCGTCGGATGGGTGGCGCCACGCCAGATGGTGCGCGACCAGCTGACCAACTGGGGCACATTGGGGACTGTATTCTATAAGATATGGTTGTTTTTGGTCCGTTTCATCGCTCCCGTCAGCATCCTCGTGGTGTTCCTCCATCAGCTCAATATCGTCTGACGCCCATTCTCGTGACGGTCGTGGCAACGGCTTCCTACATGTGGCAGCTCAGCAGCTCATAACTCAAAAACTCATAAACTAACAAACTCATCAGCTACCTTGCGCTTCAAAGAGTTCTTCTATGTCAGACGATCCGACCGCATGGTCGTCATCATCTTCCTCGTCTTGGGCATCCTTGCCCTCGTGGTGTCGCTGTGGATAGGCAGGGAAAGTGATGAGACGGCTATTGCCGATGCCTCCGACAGCACGCTGATGCGCCGGTCGGAAGACAGGGCCGCCGTATTGCGTGAGCGCCGCAACGCCCCGATAGCCTATGCCACCGACGACGGCCGACAGGTGGAGCGCTTCTATTTCGACCCCAATACGGCCGATTCCACCGACCTCCTTCGCCTTGGCCTCAGTCCGTGGTCGGTGCGCAGCATCTACCGCTACCGCGCCAAAGGAGGCGTCTACCGTCGGCCCAACGACTTTGCGCGCGTCTACGGCCTTACCCAAAAGCAATACCGTGAGCTGGCGCCTTATATCCGCATCAGCGACGACTACCAACCGGCCGAGGCGCTTTACACCCCTGCCGAGCGCCCGCCTCGCGACAGTTCACGCCATTTCACGCCGAAGCTGCGGGCCGGTGAGCAGATAGAGGTGAATGCGTCAGACACCACCATGCTGAAGCGCGTGCCGGGCATCGGCTCGTATTTCGCCGGTCAGATTGTGCGCTACCGCGACCGCCTCGGCGGCTTCTACGACAAGCGGCAGTTGCTTGAGATTAATGACTTCCCCGCCGAGGCCCTGCCTTATCTCACCGTCTCGGCGCCTGTGCGGAAGTTGCGCATCAATCAGTTATCGCTCAATGAGCTCAAGCGCCACCCTTACATCAATTTCTATCAGGCGCGCGATATCATCGAGTACCGGCGGCAGCGCGGTCCGCTGAAGAATATCCGCGAACTGCGCCTTTTGCCCGATTTCACCGATACCGACCTCGAGCGCCTCAGTCATTATCTGAGTTACGAATAAGGAAAATTATTCCCTCTCCGCCTCCACCTTATCCACGTGTTGCAGCAGTTTGATGGCGTCGACATATTGTTCGATGCCCTGCGACACCTCCTGCGCGGCCTTCATGGCCAGCACCACGGTCTGCGGACGGTGCACCACGTCGCCGCCGGCGAAGACACCACGACGGGTGGTCATGCCCATCGGGTAGTCGTTGGTGATGACGTAGCCTTTCTCATCCACGTCGATGCCGGTCGTCGTCGAGACGATGCGGCTGGCCGGACGCGATCCGATGGCGAGGAACACGCGTTCGAACGGCTCCACGCGCTCACCGTCGGGCGTCTGCATGCGCAAGGCCTGCAGGCGGTTGAGGTCGTTACCGATGAACTCGCTCACGGTGGTCTTCCACGCGAACTTCACGCCCTCCTTCACGGCTAAGTTGTATTCGGCCTCAATGGCGGGCATCTCGGCCTGCGTCTTACGGTAGAGCACCGTGACGTCGGCCCCGAGGCGTATGGCCGTGCGTGCGGCGTCCATGGCCACGTTGCCGCCTCCGATGACGGCCACCTTCTCACCGCGCTTCAGGGGGATGTCCTCCTCGTTGAGCGCGCCCTCGTTGAAGGCGTTGACGTTGTGGAGGAAGTAAATCGACTGCACTACACCGCGAAGGTTGGCGCCCGGCGTATCGTCCATACCCTTCGGCAGTGCCGTTCCCGTGCCCATGAATATGGCGTCGTAGCCTTCGGCGAACAGACTGTCGACGGTGACGCCATTGGTGCCGACGAGGCAGTTGCGCACGAAGCGCACGCCTAAGGCCTCAATCTTCTTTATCTCCGTACGCACCACGGCCTTGGGCAGACGGTATTCGGGGATACCGTACATCAGCACACCGCCCAACTCCTCCTGACCCTCGAAGATGGTCACCGAGAAGCCCTTGCGCGAGAGGTCGGCGGCAACGGTCAGTCCGGCAGGACCCGATCCGATGACGGCCACCTTGCCGCGTGTCTTCTGCGGGATGTCCTCCTTGGTGAGCGACATCTGCGCGTCGAAGTCGGCGACGAAGCTCTCGAGCTTACCAATCTGTATGGGCTCGCCTTTCTTATTCCTGATGCAATGGCCCTGGCATTGGCGCTCGTGGGGGCAGACGCGGCCGCAGATGGCGGGCAGGTTGCTCGTCTGGTTGATCACCTTCATGGCCTCACCCATGTTGCCCATCGAGAGCTGATGGATAAAGCCGGGGATGTCGTTGTTGATGGGGCATCCCTTGCGGCAGAGCGGTACACGGCAGTTGAGGCAGCGCTTGGCCTCGGTGATGGCTTCCAACGGAGTGAAGCCCTTCTCTGTTTCTATAACCATATAACAATGTATATAAGTAGTAATTATGCTTTAATTGGGGTCATATTGCAATGTTGAGGTTGCAAAGTTACCGCTTTATTTTAGTTTTACCAAATCTTTACCGTCCAATGGACTTCCGTTTTAGTCCATTTCATTTTAGATGGATAAAGAAAAGATGACGATAATTTAAGTATTAAGGCGCTGCCGTTCGTATATCTAATAAAAACCAACTAACGATGAAAACATTGCGACTTTACGCTTGCCTGCTGCTTGGATTGGTCTGCACGACGGCGTTGGCCGGGTCGGGCCTTCGGGTTGATGACGACCTCAACTACTGTCACCGACAGGTGCAGCGCGCCTTGACCGAGCTGCGTGCAGGCGGCGGCTACGACTTCACGATGGAGCCGCGCAACATCCTTGCCACCGACCGCCACGCCGGGTGGAACGAGCGCAAGGCTACCGCCGAGGAGTGGTGCTCGGGCTTTTGGCCGGGCGTGTTGTGGATGGACTATATGGCCAGTGGCGACACCACGCTGCTACGCCCTGCCCGCGGCTACACCGAGAGCCTGCGCGGCATTGCCTACCGCCCCATCTTCGACCACGACATCGGCTTTCTGATGATGTGCTCCTACGGCAAGGGCTACGAGGTAACCCACAGCGATGACTACCGCCGCGTGCTGCTGGCCTCGGCCGACTCGCTGGCCACATTGTTCAATCCCATCGTCGGCACCCTGCTCAGCTGGCCGCGCGAGGTGGAGCGGCAGCACTGGCCCCACAACACCATCATGGACAACATGATGAACCTCGACCTGATGTTCTGGGCCGCGAAGCATGGCGGCAACCCGCTGCTCTACGACCTCGCCGTCACCCACGCCATGACCACCATGCGCCACCATTTCCGCCCCGACGGCTCCTGCTACCACGTCGCTGTCTACGATACGCTGACGGGCGACTTCATCAAGGGCGTCACTCATCAGGGCTATGCCGACTATTCCATGTGGTCGCGCGGACAGTCGTGGGCCATCTACGGCTACACCATGGTCTACCGCTATACCCACAAGCAGGTGTTTCTTGACTTCGCGCAGAAGGTGACCGACATCTATCTGAAGCGCCTCGCCGAGACCAGCGACGACATGATTCCCGTCTGGGATATGGATGCGCCCGACCGCAACATCAAGGACGCGTCGGCTGCCTGCGTCGTAGCCGATGCACTGCTCGAGCTGCAGGGCTATGTGAAGGGTGAGAAGCAACAGCAATACCGCGACGCCGCCGTGAAGATGCTCGAGCAACTCGCCGGTAAGCGCTACCGTTCGGGCAAGCGCAACGTGAGCTTCCTGCTCCATTCCACCGGCCATCATCCCGCAGGCTCCGAGATCGACGCGAGCATCATCTATGCCGATTATTATTACCTGGAAGCCTTGCTGCGTGCCAAGGCGCTAAACTTATGATACGATGAGACGTTGTTACCTTTATATTATAGTGTTCGCACTGCTGCCGCTCTTCGCCCATGCGGGTGAGGTCGACCAGCTGCGCAAGAAAGTTGACCCCTATCTGGCCCATGTGGAGCAGCAGCCCGACTGGCTTTACTCGCGCCTGCAGATGTATTGGAAGACCCATGCCACCGACGTGTTCTGCAACGCCGAGACCTACGACCATGTGGGTGGCGACCGTGCACCGGAGCCTACGGTGAAGATGAACGGTACCCGCGGCACCAAGTCGTATTACAACCGGCCGAAGATAGAGGATATCGTACCTTACGACGACGATGAGGAGGGCAACGTGACCTTCATCAATGCCGCGACGGGTAAGATGGAGAAGGCCAACCCTAACAAGACGGGCTGCAACATCGCCTCGCTCAACATCCAGATTCTCTCCATCGCCCGCGACGCCGCCCGTCTGTATCAGCTCACGGGCGACCGCCGCTATGCCGACCTGGCCCTGCCCGTGGTGCGGGTGTTCCTCGGCGGCATCTATTACCGCAACGTCGCTACCGACATCTCTCACGGCCACATGCAGACGCTTTATGGCATGACCACCTTCGAGGTCATCCACGAGGACGCCATCGCCAAGCTCTATGAGACCTATCCCATTCTGCGCCCACTCATGAAGAGCGACGACCAGAAGATTTGCGACGGCGCCCTGAAGAAGTGGGCCGAGAACATCATCGCCAATGGCGTGCCCCACAACAACTGGGACCTCTTCCAGGCGGAGTTCATTGCGAAGATTGGCCTGATGCTGCAGCCCGACAGCGCCTACGCCGACGGCCACGGCCGTGAGTACTACCTCAACTATATCCTCAACGAGAACAGCGTGCGCCAGTGGAGCCTGAAGAAGCTGGCCGACTACGGCTTCGACCCCCACACCTATATATGGTATGAGTCGCCGGGCTACAGCATCACCGTACTGGGCGACTTCAGCGACTTCGCCAATCTGCTTGACGAGAAGGCCGGCATCGACCTCTACCAGCAGCTGCCCCAACTGCTCAAGGCCATCCCCGCCGCCATGGAGTATCTCTCGCCCGCCCGCATGTTCATCGGCTACGGCGACAGCCACCCGACGTGGTTCTCCACCAAGAGCATCGACAACGTGCTGAGCTATGCGCGCCGCCACCACAACGGCGCCCTCTATGCCCGCTTCGACTCGCTGCGCAAGGCCGTCCAGCCCACCGCACCGGCCTCACTGATAGGGCACTATGTGCGTCCACTGTTCTACACGCCCAACGCCTCGTGGCTCGTGCAGCGCACGGGCATGGACCAGCGCCACGACCTCATGGCAGCGCTCAACGGCAGCCTGGGCAACCACCAGCATGCCAACGGCATCTCGCTTGAGCTTTATGGCAAGGGCTACATGCTCGGCCCCGACGCCGGCATCGGCCAGTACCTCTACAGCGGCGACGACTATAAGGAATACTACAGTCAGATGCCCGCCCACAACACGGTGGTCGTCGACGGCATCTCAACCTACGCCATCATGTGGAGCCAGCATCCGTTCACCGTGGTCGACACCTGCGGCACCGTGGGCCGATCCCACAGCGTACTGAGCTTCATCGAACCCGAGACCAACAGCGACCAGCAGCGCACCACCGGCATCGTGCGCACGTCGGCCACCGGCGGCTACTACGTCGACATCTTCCGCTCCCACCGCAAGGACGGCAACGACAAGATGCACGACTACTTCTACCATAACCTCGGCCAGCGCATGACGCTGACGGCTGCCGACGGCAGTTCGCTCAACCTCAAGCCCACCGACGACCTTGCCTTTGCCGGAGGTCATCTCTACGCCTATTCCTACATCTACGACAAGAAGGGCGCGCCGATGACGAAGAATGTCAAGGCACAGTTCACCGTCAACGACTCCATCACCATGACGATGTGGATGAAGGCCGACAAGCAGCGTAAGGTGTACCAGGCCCTTTCACCGGTCAACATGCAGTACGACCGCATGCCCAACCAGCCCTACGCCATCGGCAAGCAGCCGGTGCTCACCTTCGTGGCGCGTCAGCAGGGCGAGGCCTGGCGCCATCCGTTTGTCTCCATCTTTGAGCCGTCGTCGCAGAGCGAGCCCTCTGAGATTGCATCGGTCGACTATTTCACGCCGAAGTGCACCGATGCGTCGGCCGTGGGCATCATCGTCCGCCTCAAGTCGGGCCGCACCGACTACATCTTCTCCTCAGCCACCGGCGCCGAGATGCGCTATCAGGGCATGAAGGTGAAAGGCTATTACAAGGTAATCTCTAAGCAGCGCTGACCCGCGGCCGGGTCTGGCGTCATATTCCATTCCTACGATCCCCTCCAAATCTTCAATCCATGCATTTCAAATCAGCAATCCTCTTGATGCTCGCTGTCTGCCTTGGCAGTCTGACCTTTGCCAAGTCAGCGCCGCAGCCCGTTACTACTGTGTCCTCACCCGACGGCCGCTACGTCTTCACCTTCAATCAGGCCGACCATCAGCTACGCTATGCCATCAGCTATCAGGGTCGTGAGCTCACCCACGGCGACCTCGGCCTTACCATCGACAACCACCTCGTGGAGCAGGCCATGGGCGTGCCCCGCGACAGCTCCGCCGTGTTCACGGCCGACATGTACCTCACCGGCAGCGAGGTCGTCGATCAGGATACCACGTGGACACCGCTCTACGGCGAGTACACCCAGCTGCGCGACCACTACCGCCAGCTGACGCTCCATTTCATCAAGGGCAATCAGCTCGAGGGCGTCAGCAATGGCTATGAGAAACGCAAGAGCTATCTGCTCGACATCGTCGTGCGCGCCTACGACGAGGGCGTGGCCGTACGCTATCATTTCCCCGAGGCCACCAACGGCCTCTTCATGCATGTCACCAGTGAACTGACGTCGTTTGTCTTCGCGCCGGGCGCCAAGGCCTGGCAGGAGCATTGGGCGCAGGGCCCCTTCCATGAGACGGGCCTCACGTGCGCCGAATGGACCGACGAGAGCGAGCGCCCGCTGCTGCTCCATCTGGCCGACGGCACGTGGGTGGCACTCGGCGAGGCCGCGCTCACCGACTATCCCCGCGGCAAGTTCCGCCTGACCGCCGACAACACGCTGCAGGTGTCGATGTATGACGACGCCGACCTCATCACGCCTTATTCAACGCCGTGGCGCGTCGTCATGGCGGGCGACAAGGCCACCGACCTGGTCAACAACAAGCAACTGCTGCTCAACCTCAACGCGCCGGCCAAGGGCGACTTCTCTTTTGTTCGCCCCGGCAAGGCCTTCCGCAGTGGACTCAACAAGGAGGAGATTATGGCCTCTATCGACTTCGCCAAGTCGATGAACTTCCAATATGTGGAGCTCGACGCGGGTTGGTACGGGCCTGAGATGAAGGTCAGCTCGGACGCCTCGGAGATGATTCCGCGCTGGAAGACCTCGCTCAAGGAGGTCACCGACTATGCCCGCAGCCGTGGCATCGGCATCTGGCTTTACGTCAACCAGCGTGCGCTCTACTCGCAGCTCGACTCCATCCTGCCCCTCTATGAGCGCCTCGGCATCAAGGGCGTGAAGTTCGGCTTCGTGCTGGTCGGCTCGCAGCAGTGGACCACATGGCTCCACAACGCCGTCAGGAAATGCGCCGAGCATCACCTGATGGTCGACATCCACGACGAATACCGCCCCACGGGCGTCAGCCGTACGCTGCCCAACCTGATGACGCAGGAGGGCATTGGCGGCAACGAGGAGATGCCTGACGCCTGGCATAACACCGTGTTGCCCTTCACGCGCTTCCTCTGCGGTCCGGCCGACTATACGCCGTGCTACTTCAGTGGGCGCGTCAAGAACACCCACGCCCACCAGCTCGCGATGGCCGTGGCCTACTACAGTCCCATCGAGTTTCTGTTCTGGTACGACAAGCCGCAGCTGTACAGGGGTGAGGCCGAGCTGCAGTTCTGGAAGGATGTGCCGACGACGTGGGACGACAGCCGCTGCCTCGACGGTGAGCCGGGTAAGTTCATCGTGCAGGCGCGCCGGTCGTCTTCCGACTGGTATGTGGGTGTGATGAACGGTCTTGAGGCGCGTGAGGTGGTCATCAACACCGCCTCGTTCCTCACCAAGGGCAAGCGCTACACGCTCGACCTCTACACCGACGACCCCACGCTGAAGACGCGCACCAATGTCCGCACCGAGCACCTGAAGGTGAAGGGCGGTCAGACCCTCCGTCTCAAGCTCCAGCCCTCCGGTGGTGCCGCCCTGCGCTTCACGCTGGCGAAGTAGTGGCATCGGTTACCCGCTGCTTCCCTCAATGCCCAAGGGTGATAGGAAAAATCTGGCGCAATGGATATTTCCCGTGGCACGGATAGGCGCATCGGATCAACCCCGTATTTGGAGGAGAGAGCTCATGAACACGATTCTTTTACAAAAACAAATAAAACCTCTTGCTGTGATGCAACGGCTGAGCCCTTTGTGAAACAGCCTTCGCTTCCTCCGCTTCCCGCATCCCCCACTACCATATCAAAGGCTCAAAAACTCAAAACTCATCAACTCAAAAGCTCAACGCTGTCAACTTTTTTGGTGTTTTGAGGCCCCTCAGTTTCGCGTATTTGCAAGCAGACACGACCTGGACTCCAAATAACGCCGTTTAGAGCACTTTTACGTAAATAGCTATTGCTCAGTAGCTTACAAACATTCCTCTTCTGTGGTGCCTCCAAATGACCGCTGTGATATCGCGATAAGTACCTTATCGCACCGCGATAGCTATGCTCTCGCAGTGCGATAGCTATGCGCTCGCGTTGCGATCGCTATGGTTTCGCTGTGCGATAACTATGCTATCGCGATGCCAGATGACGCTTTTCGCAGTCCGAAACGGATGAAACGGCCCTTTCCGATGCCTTTTCCCGTTAGTTCGCCCCGTTTTCCCCGTTTTTCCATCGCTGGAATGACGAAAATCGATGAGGCCATTTTGTAATATTCTTTCTGAATAGTTGGCCGTTGGAAAAGCACCATGTAACCCGTGTTTTGTACTCGGCTGGTGGCCGGCACAAGACCGGCCACTACACTGATACCTGTGCGGTGTTCCCGTTAAAAAACGGTAATTATAGGAGATTACGCGCCCCGCTTGGAAAATATTGCCTAAATTTGTAATTCCGAACAAACAACAACCATGATAGACTATACACTCAATATCAAAGGCCGACTACTGTCGCTGTCGTCGCCAAAGGTGATGGGCATCCTCAACTGCACGCCCGACAGCTTCTTCGCGGGCAGTCGGAAGCAGACCGAACAGGAGATTGCCGACCGCGCCAACCAGATTGTGGCTGAGGGCGGTGCCATCATCGACGTCGGCGCTTTCTCCACCCGCCCCGGCGCCAACGAGGTGTCGGAGGAAGAGGAGATGGCACGCCTGCGCTTTGCCCTGCCCATCGTCCGCCGTGAGCAACCCGATGTACCGCTGTCCGTCGACACCTTCCGCCCCGATGTGGCACGCATGGTCGTGGAGGAGTTCGGTGCCGACATCATCAACGATGTGTCGGAGGGCGGCATCACTGGCATCGTCGATAAGCCCCTCGAAGAACAGTATACCGTCGACGGCGACGACCGTTTCGCCAGCTATCCGCCCATCTTCCGCATGATGGGCAAACTCAAGGTGCCGTATATCCTCATGTCGGTGCAGTCGAATATCCACGATATGCTCATCAACTTCTCGCGTGAGGTGCAGCAGTTGCGCGACCTCGGCGTGAAGGATATCATCCTCGACCCCGGCTACGGCTTCGGCAAGAGCGTCAGCGAGAACTACGCGGTGCTGCGCCACCAGCGCGAGCTCGAGGTGCTGCAGCTGCCCATCCTCGCAGGATTGTCGCGCAAGCGGCTCATCTGGCAACCGCTGGGCATCACCATCGACGAGGCCCTCAACGGCACGACAGTCGTCAACACGCTCGCCCTCATCGGCGGCGCCAGCATCCTCCGCGTGCACGACGTCAAGGAAGCCTATCAGGCAACGGTCTTGTGTAATCTGTAATCCATTCCGCAGCGCATGTTTTTCGACTTTGGCATAAAGGACGTCATCGACATCTTCCTTGTCGCCCTCATCCTGTTCTACATCTACCGGCTGATGAAGGAGAGCCGCTCGCTCAACGTCTTCATCGGCATCATGGTGTTCGTCCTCGTGTGGCTCTTCGTCTCACAGGTGCTGGAGATGCGGCTCCTGGGCAGCATCCTCGACAAACTGGTATCGGTGGGCGTCATCGGTCTCATCGTGCTGTTCAAGGATGAGATAAGGAAGTTCCTTTATGAGCTCGGCGAACGGCAGCGCGTCAGAAGGCTGTTCAACTTCTTCCTCCGCCGCAAGGACAATGCCGGCCGCAAGGATAAGTCCAAAATCATGCCTATCGTCTGGGCCTGCATGGATATGGCCAAAGGCAAGGTCGGTGCGCTGATTGTCATTGAGCGCGCCACACCGCTCGACGACATCGTTCAGACCGGTGAGCTGATTGATGCCAACATCAACAAACTGCTCATCGAGAACATCTTCTTCAAGAACTCGCCGTTGCACGACGGTGCCATGGTCATCTCGAAGCGCCGCATCAAGGCTGCGGGCTGCATCCTGCCCGTGAGCCACAACATGGACATCCCCAAGGAACTGGGCTTGCGCCACCGCGCCGCCCTCGGCATCTCGCAGGCCTCCGACGCCATCGCCGTCGTCGTGTCGGAGGAGACGGGCCGCATCAGCGTCGCCATCAAGGGCAACTTCCGCCTCCGCCTCTCGGCCGAGGACCTCGAGAGCATTCTCACCGAGGAGATGAGCCAGCAGTAGCCCCGCTGCCTCCCTTAAATATTTCCCCCTTCCCCGCGAAATTCCGCGCGGAATGTTTTGAAATGTTGGGCGTTTGCAGTAACTTTGCAGTTGTAAAGTAAGGATTGCAATTTAATCGATTAAATAGAACTAACTTATGAGTTTATTAGAGCAAATCGTGGCCCGTGCCAAGGCTGACAAGCAGCGCATCGTGCTGCCTGAGGCTGAGGAAGAGCGCACATTGAAAGCCGCTGACCGCGTATTGGCCGACGACATCGCCGACATCATCCTTATCGGCAACCGTGACCACATCTTTGAAGAGGCTAAGGAGTGGGGACTGACCCACATCGACAAGGCCCGTATCATCGACCCGCTGCACTTCGACAAGACCGAAGAGTATGCCGAGAAGCTGGCTGAGCTCCGTAAGAAAAAAGGCATGACCATCGACCAGGCCCGCGAGCTCGTGCTGCACAACAACCTCTATCTGGGCTGCATGATTATCAAGTCGGGCGACGCCGACGGTCAGATCTCCGGTGCCCTCAGCACCACTGGCGACACGCTGCGCCCCGCCCTGCAGATTATCAAATGCGCTCCCGGCATCACCTGCGTGAGCGGTGCCATGCTGCTCATCACCAAGTCGCAGTACGGTGCCGACGGCGTCGTGGTGATGGGTGACGTCGCTGTTACCCCGAACCCCACGGCCGACCAGTTGGCACAGATTGCCTACACCACCGCACAGACCGCCAAGGCCATCGCCGGCATCGCTGAGCCTCATGTGGCCATGCTGAGCTACAGCACAAAGGGATCGGCCAAGGACGCCATCAACAAGGAGACCGGCAAGAGCGTCTACGTCATCGACAAGGTGGTTGACGCCGTGAAGATTGCACGCGAGAAGTTCCCCACGCTGCTCGTCGACGGTGAGCTGCAGGCTGACGCCGCACTCGTTCCAGCCGTGGGTAAGAAGAAGGCGCCGCAGAGCAACATCGCCGGTAGGGCCAACGTGCTCGTCGTGCCCAACCTCGAGGTAGGTAACATCGGCTACAAGCTCGTCGAGCGTCTCGGCGGTGCTACGGCCATCGGCCCCATCCTGCAGGGTATCGCACGTCCGGTCAACGACCTCAGCCGCGGCTGTAGCGTCGACGACATCTACTACATGGTCGCCATCACCAGCTGCCAGGCACAGGACGCCAAGAAACAGTAACATCATCCATTACACACAAGACAAATGAAGATTTTGGTATTAAACTGCGGTAGCAGTTCCATCAAGTACAAGTTATACGACATGACCGACGAGTCGGTGCTGGCTCAGGGCGGCGTAGAGCGCATCGGCCTCGATGAGGCTTTCATCAAGGTGAAGCTCGACAACGGCGAGAAGAAGAAAATCATGGCCGACCTGCCCACCCACAAGGAGGGCGTTGAGCTGGTGTTCAAGTGCCTGCTCGATCCCGACTTCGGTGCCATCAAGAGCCTCGACGAGATTGGTGCCGTCGGCCACCGCATCGTGCAGGGCGGCGACCTCTTCGAGAAGAGCTGCATCGTCACCCCTGAGGTGGAGAAGGGCATCGAGAGCCTCATCGACCTGGCTCCCGTGCACAACAAAGGCCATCTGGCCGGCATCCGCGCCGTGGACGAGCTCATGCCCAACGTGCCGCAGGTGACGGTGTTCGACAACGCCTTCCATTCCACCATGCCCGACTATGCTTACCTCTACGGCATCCCCTACGAGTGGTACACCAAGTACCACGTGCGTCGCTACGGCTTCCATGGAACGAGCCACCGCTATGTCTCTCACCGCGTGTGCGAGTTCCTCGGCGTCGACATCAAGACGCAGAAGATCATCACCTGCCACATCGGCAACGGTGCATCGGTAGCCGCCATCAAGTATGGTAAGGTCATCGACACCTCCATGGGTCTCACCCCGCTGGCCGGTGTGATGATGGGCTCACGCTCGGGCGACATCGATCCCTCTGCCGTGACCTATATGATGCAGAAGAGTGGTATGAAGCCGCAAGAGATGGCCGACTACCTCAACAAGAAGAGCGGTGTGCTCGGCATCACCGGCATCTCGAGCGATATGCGCGAGATTGAGGAGGCCGACAAGAACGGCGACAAGATGGCTCACCTCGCCTTGGCTATGTACAACTACCGCATCAAGAAGTACATCGGTGCTTATGCTGCCGCCATGAACGGCGTCGACATCATCGTTTGGACTGCTGGTGTCGGCGAGAACCAGGACGGTGTGCGTTGGGACTCCTGCACGGGTCTGGAATACCTCGGCGTGAAGATGGACAAGGAGCGCAACCACGTGCGTTCGAAGGAGCAGATCCTCTCTGCCGACGACTCTAAGGTGAAGGTTGTCATGATTCCTACCGACGAGGAGATTGTTATCGCCCGCGATACGCTGGCCCTCGTCACCGGCAAGGAGCCGTCCGATTATTAAGGAATAATTCTACAGAAATTTAGAAGTCCGGGAGTCCGGAAGTACAGAAGTCCAGTCGAATGCTTAAGCACATGACTGGACTTCCGGACTTCTGGACTTCCGGACTTCTGGACTTCCGGACTTCTGGACTTCCGGACTTCTGGACTTCCGGACTTCCGGACTTCCTTGTTTCCGGACTTCCAATACACCCCGCCCGCTAAAGCACGAGGCTCACCAAATACAGCACGATGGGTATCGTCACGACGGCGATGCCGAAGAAGTCGATGATGACACCCGTCTTGATCATCTTCGTTATCGGCACATAGCCGCTGGCATAGACGATGGCATTGGGCGGCGTCGACACGGGCAGCATGAAGCCGAGCGAGGCCGACAGCGCCACACCCACGGCGATGGGGACGGGATTGTAGCCGGCGGCCACGGCGGCGCCGATGGCCAGCGGCCCCACCATGTTGGTGGCGGCGGTGTGGGAGGTGAGCTCCGACATCAGCAGCGACACCACACAGAACACGGCCACTAACAGCACCTGTGACGGTTCGCCGCCCAGCCAGCCGATGATGTTGTCGCCAATCCACTGCGACAGCCCCAGACTGTACATCATGCCGCCCATCGCCAGACCGCCGCCGAAGAGCAGCAGCGTGCCCCATTCTACGCCATCGACGGCCTGACGCCAGGTGATGACCGGGCGGGGCTTGCCCTTCTCGTTCTTGCCGCCGGGCAGCAGGAAGAGGACGAGCGCGCCCACCATGGCCGCGATGGCCTCGGGGAAGAGACGGTTGTAGGTCTTCAGCACCTCACTGCCGTTGCCCCAGATCATGCTCAGGATGCCCGGCGTGACCCACAGCACCACGGCGATGCCGAAGCCCACCATCGTGTTCTTCTGTGCCTTGGTCCATTTGCCCAAGGCCTTGCGGCGCTCCTCCACAAACTCGTGGGCGCCGTCGATGCGCTTGACGTCGGCGGGGAACATCTTGCTCAGCACCACGTAGGCGATGATGAAGTAGATGATCATCGTCACGAAGCCCCAGATCATCCATTGGAAGAAGCCGATGTTGATGTGGCACAGTTCATCGAGGAAGCCCAGCATGATGATGTTGGGCGGCGTGCCGATGGGCGTCAGCACACCACCGATGGAACAGGCATAGGCCGTCATCAGCATCAGTCCGGTGGCGTATTTATACGATTTCAGGTTGATGGTGCGCCCTTTGGCCGCCATCATCTCGCGGATGGCCTCGAGCAGACCGAGCGCGATGGGGAACATCATTGCGGCGGTGGCGGTGTTGCTTATCCAGCCTGAGCAGAGCATGCAGGCCAGTCCAACGGCAAAGAATATGCGTCGGGGACTGTCGCCCACCCACCGCATCGACACGATGCCGTAGGAGATGCGGCGGTCAATGCCATTGACAGTCATGGCCTTGGCAATGATAAAACCGCCCATAAACAGGAAAATGGTGGGATTGGCAAAGGCGGCAAAGGCATCCTTCATCGTCGTCACGCCCAATATCACGCAGAGTGTGGGGCCAAGAAGCGAGGTTACGGGAATGGGCACCGGCTCGGTAATCCACCACAGGCAGACGAGCGTCATAATGGCCAACAGCATGTGGGCCTGCGGGGTCAGGGCGGTTATCGGCGTGAGCCAGACGAGGAAGGCACAAATAGGACCGCAGATGGCGCCTATCCATCTGCGCCGTTTGTCAAATGTTGAGGTTCTTTGGGCATCTTCGTCAACGATGGGAGCCCGGGGAGGAATTGAGGTTTCCATACGCTATAGGTTGTTGGTGATAATAGGCGGAGAGCGGAAAAGAGCGGTAACTTACGGCCGCGATTCTCCCTCGACGTATTCCTCGAGGAAGAGGTGCTCGCCATCGAACACGGCGTAGGTGAACTGCGTAATCCAGTCGCCGAGGATGAGCATGCGCGCCGTATGCCCTTCGATGCGCGGCAGGTTGAGGTCCAGCTCAATGTGGCGGTGGCCGTAGATGAAATAGTCGATGTTGGGGTGGGTCTGCATGTACTCCTTGGTCCACAAGACAAGGTACTCGCGGTCCTCACCCATATAAGGCGGCTCCTTACCGTCGGCGCGCTTCAGCCGACTGTGCTTCGCCCATTTGAGGCCGAGCTGCATGCCCCACCACGGATGAACGAAGTTGAGCAGACGCTGGCATGTGCGGTTGTGGAACATCCAGCGCAGGAACTTGAAGTCGGTATGGGGGTCGCCCAAGCCGTCGCCGTGGGCAAGATAGAAGATCTTGCCGTGCAGCTCGGTTGTCAGCGGCTGGCGGTGCACGATGAGGCCGCACTCTTCCTCGAGGTAGCCGTAGGTCCATATATCATGGTTGCCGGTGAAGAAATGCACCTCGACGCCCATGTCGGTAAGCTCCGACAGCTTACCGAGGAAACGCGTGTAGCCCTTGGGCACGACGTACTTGTATTCGTCCCAGAAGTCAAACATATCGCCGAGCAGATAGACCGCCTCGGCTTTCTCCTTGATGCTGTCGAGGAAGCGCACGAGCCTGCGCTCCTGCATGCGCCGGTGGGGGATAGCCAGCGACCCTAAATGGGCATCGGATAGGAAATAGATGTTCTTTCTCATAGGCTTTAGTCTTTACAAAAGGTTACTCCAGGCCGAGCTCAACCCGGGCTTCCTCGCTCATCATGCTCTGGTCCCAGGCCGGTTCAAACACGAGGTTGACGTTGGCCGCCTTGACGCCCTCTACGCTCTCGAGCTTTGTGCGCACGTCTTCAAGGATGAAGTCGGCAGCCGGACAACTGGGGGCGGTGAACGTCATGTCGACGTTCAATGAACCGTCATCCTGCAGGTCAATCTTATAAATCATGCCCAGGTCATAGATATTGACGGGTATCTCGGGGTCGTACACGGTCTTCAGCACATCCACGATGCGCTCCTCAATCTTGGTCTTCTCTTCTTGTGTCATTTGTCTTGGCTTTTCTGCAAACTTAAGCAAAATAATTGACCCGCGCAAGCATTCGCGTCTTTTTATTTATATTCGGCCCATTTCGCGGTAGCTGTAATAGGCGCCGTCGGTGACGATGACGTGGTCGAGAAGGTAGATGCGCATGATGTCGCAGGCCTTCTGAATGCGATTGGTGAGCTGGTCATCCTGTCGGCTGGGATGGGTGTTGCCACTGGGATGGTTGTGGCAGACGGCCAGCACGGTGGCGTTGCTCAAGATGGCGTCGCGCATGATGATGCGTATGTCGACGGCGGTCTCGGTGAATCCGCCGTGGCTGATGCACGTCTCCTTGATGAGCTTGAAGTTCTGGTTCATCAGCAGGATATGGAACTCCTCCACGCTGAGGTCCTGCATCTTCGGGTGCATCAGCTCGTAGATGCGCTCGGCGGAGTCAATCCTCACGCGCTCCTCGGCTTTCTCGCGGGCGCGCCGCTTGCCGAGCTCACAGGCGGCGAGGATGGTGATGGCCTTGGCCGGACCGATGCCCTTGAAGGCCTGCAGCTCGTCGATGGTCATCTTACCCAGCGAGTTGAGGTTGTTGTTGCATTTGTTGAGCACCGTCTTCATCAGGTCGACGGCGCTCTGCTTCGCCGTGCCCGACCCGATGAGGATGGCCAACAGCTCGGCATTGCTCAAGGCCTCCGGTCCGAGGCTCTCGAGCTTCTCCCGCGGGCGGTCCTCGGCTGCCCAGTCGTGGATGGATAGTGAATTCATGATGTGAGTTTTTAAGCTTGTAAGTTTGTTAGTTATTGAGCTGGTTTTTAAGTTCTTGAGTTTGTTAGTTATTGAGCTCTTGGTTTGTCAGGCGCCACCCATTAAACCCATTCGCCCCATAAGATCCATCATCCCCATAAGACCCATCATCTACAGTCCCATCTTCCCCGCAATCTCCTTGTATGCATCGGTGCCGTCGTTCTTTGCCGGCTTGATGCCGAGCAGCTTGCAGACGAGGCTGTACACCGCGGTATTGCTGAACTGCCCGAGACGCACGCCCTTACGGATGTCGGGCCCGCAGGCGCGGAAGAGCGCATGCATATCACTGTAGGCGGGGTCGTAGCCATGCATGCCGGCGGGGTGGGTCGGATCATCGGTGAAGAGCCAACCCTCATCGGGCAGCACCACGACGTCGCCGATATTGGCGTCGGCTTGGTAATGGAGCCATGTGGGGATGTCGGCCTTACGCCAGGCGCGCAGATGGGGCGCATGGCTGAGCGCATTGACGATGCTGTCCTGCTGCCACCGCGCTTCAGCATAGATGTTGGCGGGAAGGTTGCCTTCTATCGACCGGTACCACGTGGGCTTAAGCCAGTCGCTCACGCGAATCTGCCGCTCGGGCTTATACCACGTCATGCCGTGGTCGGAGACGATGACGAGGTTGACGCTGTCGCTGAGGCCTGTCCTGACGATGCGCTGCCACAGCGAGCCGAGCAGCGAGTCCATCTGCTCCACAGCCCTCCGCACGCGGAGCGAGTGCGGTCCGAAGTTGTGGCCCGACGCGTCCGGTTCCTCGAAGTAAGCCATGATGAGGTCGGGCGACTGCGGCGACGTGAGTTGGGCAATGATGCTGTCGGCCCGCTGCGCCTTGGTCATGTGGGGCTTCTCCTCGTACTGATGCCACCGGTCGGGGTACTTCCCGTTGACGGCCACGTCGCTGCCCGGCCAGTAGAATACCGCCGTATGCTTGCCCTGGCGCTGCGCTGTCAGCCAGAGGGGCTCACCTTTATAATATTGCGGGTCGAACTTCGTCTTAGGGTTGCCCAGCGAGAAGCGGGCGCCGGTCTTGCGGTTGAGAAACGAGTTGGCGATGATGCCGTGGTGCTCGGGCCTGAGGCCGGTGACCAGCGTATAGTGGTTGGGGAAGGTCTTCGACGGAAACGACGGCACCAGCTCACCGCTCGCACCCCGCTCGGCCATGCTGTTGAGGAATGGCGTATCGTACCACTCGGTATAGTCCCAGCGGAAGCCGTCGAGGGAGATGAGGATGGTGGTGCGCCGGGCCGTGGCGCTGACGGCGATGCCCGCCAACAGCAGCACCAGCAAAAAGGAAGTAAGGACGTGCTTGTTCATCTCTGCGATGTTTATTCGTTGATTGTGTCTGCGGTCAATAAGCGCTATGCCCGCTTTATTTATAGAAGTTCTCTTTATAGGCCTCATACTCCGCATCCTTACCAACGCAGCGGCGCCACCATGCCTGCAGGAAGCCGGAGCCATAGCCTAACAGTTGGGTGAAGGCCGCGTGGATGGAGAGCAGTCCAATCTTCAGACTGCGGTTGCGGATGGTGGAGTCGATGAGGATGAGCAGACTGTAGAGCGCCAGCGGCGCCACGCCCACCACCATGCCGATGCGGGCCAGCGTATCGTCGCCCGTATAGGTCTTGAAGAGATTGATGAACGAGTAGCCGGCAAACGACTCCAGGAATATGATGGCCAGCACCACGACGCCGACGGTGAACACAGCGGGCAGCAGGTGGACGAGCTTCAGACTCTCGGGGTACTTCTTATAGAGGTTGATGCGCGCGATGCCGCTGTTGAACACCTGCCGCCAGAACTTCCTGAAGTCGGTGCGGCGCTTGTGGTAGACCCACGCGTCGGGGAACAGCCGACAGCGGTAGCCGCCCTTGAAGATGCGGATGGAGAAGTCGATATCCTCGCCGAAGCGCATCTTCGAGAATCCGCCGAGCTTATTGTACACCTCGCGGCGCACGCCCATGTTGAATGACCGCGGATAGAACTTGTCGAGCTTCTTCTTGCCGCCGCGTATGCCGCCCGTGGTGAAGAACGAGGTCATCGAATAGGAGATGGCCTTCTGCGTGGGCGTGAAGTCGGGATGGGCGCGGTCGGGTCCGCCGAAGGCGTCGGCGGGCTGCGCTTTCAGTTCCTTGTCGATGGCTGCGAGATAGCCCTCGGGCACGATGACGTCGCTGTCGAGTATGATGACGTAGTCGCCTTTGGCCCGCTCCACACCGTAGTTGCGGCTCTGTCCGGGGCCGCTGTTGGCCTTGGCGAAGTAGTGCAGGTCGAGGCGGTCGGCGTATTTCTTGCAGACGGCCTCGCAGGGCTGCTGCGACCCGTCCTCGACGATGATGACCTCGAAGTCGGTCAGCGTCTGGCGCGTCAGACTGTCGAGCAGTTCATCGACCTCATCGGGGCGGTTGAATACGGGCACGATGAGACTGTAGGCCACGTGGCTTCCTGCGGCGTTATGGCCTTGCCCGACGGCTTTCTGGCCTTGCCCGACGGTGGATCGTCCTTGCCTGGTGGCGGCGTTTGGTTGTTGTTGCGTCATGGTTAATGGTGATTGATGGTATAAAACACTTGCAGGGTGCGACCCTTGCATGCAAGCATCGCACCCTGCGCATGGGTGTCACTTTGCCTTCCGGTGGGGAAGCAACGTAATAATGGGGAAGGATTACTTCTTCTCAGTCACGCGGCTCACGTAGCTGCCATCCTCGGTGTTGATGGTGATCTCGTCGCCCTCGTTGATGAAC
Organism: uncultured Prevotella sp.; assembly: GCA_900315835.1. Taxonomy (GTDB): domain Bacteria; phylum Bacteroidota; class Bacteroidia; order Bacteroidales; family Bacteroidaceae; genus Prevotella. The sequence continues at coordinate 9,842 of ONAR01000007.1, read as the reverse complement.
AGGGGCACGCGCACCTCAGCGCCGGTCTCCAGCGTAGCGGGCTTCGTAGCGTTGGTGGCGGTGTTGCCCTTCACGCCCGGCTCACTGTGGGTGACCTTCAGGTTGGTCTTTGGAGGCATCTCGGCAGAGAGGATAGCGCCGTCGTCGGCAGAGATCTGCACGTCAACGATGTCACCTTCCTTCATGTACTCACCGCCGGTGATGAGGTCGCGGGCGATGGGGAACTGCTCGAAGGTCTCCTGGTTCATGAAGATGCAGCCTGTGGGATCCTCGTAGAGATACTGATAAGGACGATGCTCCACGCGCACGTCGTCGAGCTTGAAGCCCACCTGGAAGGTACGGTCAAGCACGCGGCCGTCGGCCACGTTCTTCAGCTTCGTGTTCATCACGGTATTGCCCTTACCGGGCTTACGGTGCTCAAACCAAATGCACTTCCAAATGCCGCCGTCCATGCGGATGCAGGTACCCTTCTTGATTTCTTGTGAATTAATCATTGTGTCGTATGTTAACTTATTATGTATTATATCGTTGTAAGCGGGTGCAAAGGTACGATAATTTTGGAAAAAACAGCGTATCAACGCTTAAAAATCTCTTAATTCTTTGTTATTTCGAATTTTATGAGTAATTTTGCAACCCAAACGGGGAAGTCGGCCCGTCCCACCGGGGGATGGGCGTGGCATTTATGCCTTACCCGACAAGCATCGTATAACAATAATACAAAAGATAAAACAAGATGAAAAGAACATTCCAGCCGCACAACCGTCGCCGCGTGAACAAGCATGGCTTCCGTGAGAGAATGGCCACCAAGAATGGCCGTCGTGTATTGGCTTCCCGTCGCGCCCATGGCCGCAAGAAGCTCACCGTTTCTGATGAGAACCACGGAAAGTAATCGTCACGCCATCGGCGTTGAACGATAAAAAAGGCAGTCAAGTATTCACTTGGCTGCCTTTTTTGTTTACTTCGTCACTGCATCACCCAAAATCCACTTTATATTCCCAACATTTTATGGCGCAGCCGATATAGTCCGTGGAGATGTACGCCACCAAGATTGCATACCTCCACGGACTTTATTCGCTGCGCCGGGCAGGGGTATATTAAATATGGTGTGGCCGTTGTAGACGTCGACGCCCGCACTCGTGGCAATCCATTTCATGCCGTTGTGGTCGGAAATCATCTTGACGACCGTCTGCCCCGACAGTCCATTCTCTTTCGTTACCTCAGCCCATTGCCGGTTGTTGAAACGTCGGGAAACATCATACGTTGCCTCCCCAGCAGCTGTGGTGCGTTGAGGCTCCGGCAGGGCTGAACAATACAGTCCGGCGAGCAGCGAGATGAGGAGCAATACGTACTTCTTCGACATCGACATTAGGCTTTATTATCGCAAAAGTAAGCAAAATAAATCATAGTGGCGCCTTTTTCCCGACTTTTTTGCGCAAAAATGGGAAGAATGCGCTACCTTTGCCTTGGTAAAAACATACGATTATGGATATCACCCAGCTCTATCAGCTTTACCTGCAGCATCCGCAGGTGACCACCGACAGCCGCGACTGTCCGCGCGGCAGTATTTTCATCGCCCTCAAGGGTGCTTCGTTCGACGGCAACAAGTTTGCCAAGAGCGCGCTCGACAAGGGATGCAGCTACGCCGTCATCGATGAACCCGAATATGCCGACCCCGCCGACCCACGTCTCATCCTCGTCGATGACTGCCTCCTGGCCTTCAAGCAACTCGCGCGCGAGCACCGCCGCCAGTTCAATATCCCCGTCATCGGCATCACCGGCACCAACGGCAAGACCACTACCAAGGAACTCATTTCGGCCGTCTTGGCTGAGAAATACAACGTGATGCACACCGAGGGCAACTTCAACAACGATGTCGGCGTGCCCAAGACGCTGCTCCGCCTCAATGCCGACCACGAGATTGCTGTCGTCGAGATGGGCGCCTCCCACCCGGGCGACATCAAGAAGCTCGTGGAATACGTTGAGCCCACCTGCGGCCTTATCACCAACGTCGGCCGCGCCCATCTGCAGGGCTTCGGATCGTTCGAGGGCGTGAAGCGCACCAAGGGCGAGCTCTACGACTTCCTCAAGGCCCACGGCGGACTGGTGTTCCTCAACACCGCCAACGAGCATCTCGTCGCCATGGCGCAGGAGCGGGGCCTCGACCGCGTCGTCAGCTACGGCCACGACGATGAGGCTGAGGTGCAGGGACGCGTCGTGGCCGCCACACCGTTCATCGAGGTGGAGTGGTGGCAGGCCTCTGAGGGCGCCAAGGGCAGCAGCGTATTGCGCACCCACCTCATTGGCGCCTACAACCTCGACAACATCCTTGCCGCCGTCACCGTAGGCCTCCACTTCGGCGTGAGCCCTGAGCAAATCAACCATGCCCTCGAGCAATATCAGCCGACCAACAACCGATCGGAGCTCGTCAAGACCAGCGACAACGTGCTCATCGTCGACGCCTACAACGCCAACCCCACAAGCATGGCCGCCGCCCTCGACAGCTTCGCCGCCATCACGCTGCCCCAGCCGAAGATGGTCATCATCGGCGACATGCGCGAGTTGGGCGACGTCAGCGCCGAGGAGCATCAGAAGATAGTGGACAAGCTCAAGGCAATGGGCCTGACCGACGTATGGCTCGTCGGCGAGGAGTTCGCGAAGACGCAGTGCACGTTCACTAAGTTCGCCGATGTGGCTGCCGTCAAGGCCGCCATCGCCAGCGCGAAGCCCACGGGCAAGTGCATCCTCATCAAGGGCAGCAACGGCACCCGCCTCTTCGAGTTGCCCGCCTTGCTCTAAGCCCACAGCGCCGATGCCCGAACCCATTGACATACAGGAGAACCGGCTTCTCAGCGACCGCCCCGCAGTGCTCGAGGCGCTGCTCGCCGACCATTCCACCCAGCAGTCCATCTTCTGGGCCACCAACAGCTATGCCGCGCGCGGCGAGGGCTACGGCTTCGGCGACCCCATCACCGTCGCTGCCATCACGGGCTGTAACGGCAACGTCATCCGCCCCAGGGCGGTGAAGGCGCGCGAGGAGCAGCAACAGCGGTCGCGCGAGATGGCCGAGGTGTTCACGCCCTCGTGGCTCTGCAATGAGATGAACAATGTGGCCGACGACGGGTGGTCCGGCCGCCCGTGGCAGGACTACGTGCAGACGACGCGTCTGGAGATTACCTGCGGCGAGGCGCCGTTCTTGGTGTCGCGCTACGACACGGTGTCGGGCGACCCCATCGCCCTCGACCGCCGCATCGGTTTGCTCGACCGTAAGCTGCGTGTGGTGTCGGCGCATGTGGCCGACGAAGCCGAGTGGTCGCGTTGGGCGTTGCTGGCGCTGGGCAGCTGCTACGGCTACGAGTGGCAGGGCGACAGTCTGCTGCTCGCCCGCGAGGCCGTCGTCGAGACCTTTGCCGAATACTTTGCCGCGCGCTTCGGCCATCCCGTCGGCGACGCCCTGTTGACCAATGCCGCCGAGATCGTGTCGTGGAACCTGTGGCAGATGGACGGATTGAAGGGCGTCGTTCCGGGGTCGTGCCGGAAGACGGTCATCGTGGAACCCGGTCTGTTTGGTGACCCGCAGGTCAGGGAAGAAGGCTGCGCCGGTTGTGCGTCGGGCAACATCACCCAGCACAACGGCATCTATTGCCGGCTTCGTCGATGGGTCGCCGATGAGGCCTCCATCATGCCCGCCCACTTCGACTTCAGCTTCCTCGATATCATCAAGGGAAGCCCTTATATCATCTACCGTAATAAAAGATGGCCTATGAAATTCGACTTTATTATTGGAAACCCGCCGTACCAGGACGAGACAGTGGGAGAGCAGAAGACCTTTATGTCGCCTATTTATGATAGATTCATGGAAGCTTCTTTTAGCATAGGCGATAAAGTGGAACTGATAACCCCTGCGCGCTTTCTATTTAATGCAGGCTCCACGCCATCTGCGTGGAATAAGAAAATGCTGTCCGACCCTCATCTCAAAGTTCTTAAGTATGAGTCAGATTGCTCTAAAGTATTCAATAATACTGAGATTAAGGGGGGCGTTGCCGTTACTTATAGAGATAAAGATAAAGACTTTGGTCCGATAGAAGTATTCACTCCATATCAAGAGCTCAATAGTATACTTCATAAAGCAATGTCGTTGAAGAAGGGCGATACATTGTCTGATATAGCAGTATCTCGTACAGCTTATCGTTTAACCGATGTTATGCATAAGGAAAATCCGAATGCTATCGCATTGCTTAGTAAAGGGCATTCTTATGACATGTCGACGAATATATTCGACGCTTTGCCTTTTATTTTCTTTGAAGCAAAGCCGGATGATGGGAAAGCGTACATTAGAATAATAGGCCGGCAAAACAATGAGAGGACAACGAAATACATTAGGAGGGACTACGTTAACGATGTACCTAATCTTGACTTCTACAAGGTCTTGTTACCAGAGGCTTCTGGTAACGGCAAATATGGCGAGGAATTAACGACTCCTATTATTGGAGAGCCGGGATTGGCGAACACGGAGACCTTTATGAGTCTTGGTAAGTTTAAGACGAGGTCAGAAGCAGAGCATCTATCCTTATATATTAAGACCAAGTTTCAGCGGGCATTGCTTGGTATACTGAAAGCTACCCAGCATATAACGCCAGCCAAGTTCCAGTACGTTCCCCTCCAGGACTTCACCTCATCATCCGACATTGATTGGACGAAGAACATCCACGAGATTGACCTTCAGCTCTACGACAAGTACGGGTTGTCCGACGCCGAGTGCGCCTTCATTGAGACCCACGTGAAGGCAATGGAATAGCCGCACCGGATAACCGACCAACCGCGTAGCGGTTGCGGGGTATAGCCCGGGGTTGAGCGTTAGCGAAACCCCGGGAAAGCAGACCAACGGGTGGGAATATTCATTTTACCCCGTAGGGGTTCCGGCAATACGTCCACCCGACGATGGCATTCATTGTCCTAACCCATCCATTGACAGCCTTATCTCTCGTGGCGCTTTGTCTTGCCGCCACTACACTAATACCATCATTACCGCGGAATATACTGTCGCTCATCCCCGGGCTAATCTCCGCAACCGCTCCGCTGTTGAAAATCCCCTTTGGGGAGGGCGGGGAGGGGCCTTCGTTTGATGTCAAAATATTTGTCGTTTTTTTAACATGCACACGGCCGTATTTGCCGCGAGCCCGTCCGTGGCGCCGTATAACACAAAATAGCGCGTGCTTACCTAAACCGCTGTAGCACAACCGCTTATCCATTTCTCCCCTCTTCTCGTGTTGCCTCATGACCGCTCCGGCCTCGCGATACCATAGCTATCGCATTGCGAAACCATAGCTATCGCACAGCGATACCATAGTTATCGCGACGTCATACCATAGCGATCGCACCGCGAAACCATAGCTGTCGCACTGCCAAACGGCCTTTCCGCCGGTTTCCGACCCGCCTTTTCGTGTTTTCCCCGCAATTTTTTCGCCTCATCCCCTCCTTTTCCCCGTCTTTCCATTCCTAAAACACGCGAAAACCCGAACACACTTTTGTCCGCTATTTTCCTACTTTTTAACACTTCGCCCCTTGGTATTAGTGTAGTGGCCGGTCTTGTGCCGGCCACTACACTAAAACCATCATCACCACAGAATATACCCGGTGAACCAATCTCCCTGGTGTGCAGGAAATCTGTGTAATCTGCGCAATCTGCGTGGGCATAAAAAGCAACTGGGTCTGCGCGAGCATTCAGCACCAATCACCAGAGCTTCATCAGTTTTTTCGCCCCGAAATTTGCTTGTCTCAAATACTTTGGCTATTTTTGTCATTGACTAACGCACTACGTCTATGCACACACCTGACATCCATACCACCCACGTGGCCCTGCCACAGATCTACGCCTACACCACCCCCGAGATTGCCAAGCACCGCGGCTGGGTGAAGATTGGCTACACCGAACGGCAAAGCGTCGAGGACCGTGTGAGGGAGCAATGCCATACCGCAGGCGTCGCCTGGCACATCGAATGGAACGGCAACGCCGTTTACGAGAGCAGCACCCAGACCTTCCACGACACCGACTTCCATGCCTATCTCACCAAGCTCGGCATCGAGCGCGACGACCATACCGAATGGTTCCATATTGGCCCCGAACCCGCCCACTACCGTTTCTTCGAGTTCCGGCAGAACCGCGGCATCATCAAGGGCCGGCCCATACAAAGCTATCAGTTGCGCGATAGCCAGGAGCAGGCTGTCAGTCAGACCATCCGCAGCTTCACCGACCACCCCCAGGCCGAATTTCTCTGGAACGCTAAACCACGCTTCGGCAAGACCCTCGCCGTGTACGACCTCTGCCTGCGCATGGGGCTGAACAACGTGCTCGTGGTGACCAACCGCCCCGCCATCGCCGACTCGTGGTATAAGGATTATCTGAAGTTTGTCGGTCAGGACCGCTACCTCTTCGTGAGCCGCGTCGACGCCCTGCTGCGCCCGAAGGACCACGAGGTGCCGCCCTGTCTGACGCGTGAGCAGTACCTCGCCCGCATCAAGCAGCCCGGCGCCGTGAAGCGCTGCATTGAGTTCGTCAGTCTGCAGGACCTGAAGGGTTCCATCCACTTCGGCGGCGACATCGAGAAACTCGACGAGGTGGCCCAGCTCAACTGGGATCTGCTCGTCATCGATGAGGCCCACGAGGGCGTCGACACCTACAAGACCGATGTGGCCTTCGACCAGATACACCGCCGCCACACCCTTCACCTCAGCGGTACACCTTTCAAGGCACTGGCCAACGAGAAGTTTCCGCCGGGCGCCATCTTCAACTGGACCTACGCCGACGAGTGCCGCGCCAAGCGGACGTGGGACGAAAGCCGCGGCCGCAACCCCTATGCCGACATGCCGCAGCTCAACATGTATACCTACCGCATGTCGGATATCGTCATCAGCAAGGTGCGTGAGGGCGTCGAGATTGACGGCGACCAGGAGGCCTTTGCCTTCGACCTCAATGAGTTTTTCCGCGTAGAGCATGGCCGCTTTGTCTACGACGAGGCCGTCGACAAATGGCTCGACGCCCTGACGCGCCAACCGCGCTACCCCTTCTCCACGCCGGCGCTGCGGCAGGAGCTGCGCCACACCTTCTGGCTGCTCAACCGGGTCGACGCCGCGAAGGAGCTGGCCAAGAAACTGCGCGACACCGACCGCCACCCCGAGTTTGCGCGCTTCGAGGTCGTCGTGGCCGCGGGCGACGGCAAGACCGACGACGATGAGGTCATCGAGGACGACAATTCGCTGCGCCGCGTGCAGTCCGCCATCCGTCAGGCCGACGAGCAGGGCTACGGCACCATCACCCTCAGCGTGGGGCAGCTCACTACCGGCGTCACCATTCCGCAGTGGACCGGTGTGCTGATATTGAGCAACATGAAGAGCCCCGCCCAGTATATGCAGGCCGCCTTCCGCGCCCAGACACCTTATTTATATAAGGGCGACGACGGGCAGTACCACCGTAAGGAGAACGCTTATATCTTCGACTTCGACCCCGCGCGCACGCTCGACAACTATGAGCAGATGGCCAACGGACTGACCGCTGACACGGCGGCAGGGGGCGGCGACAGCGATACGCGCAGGCGCCACATACGGGAGTTGCTCAACTTCTTCCCCGTCATCGGCGAGGACGACGAGGGCGAGATGATGCCCCTCGATGCCGAGCAGGTGATGCTCATTCCGCGGAAGATACGGTCGAAGGAAGTGGTGCGCTCCGGTTTCATGAGCAATTTCCTCTTCGCCAACATCAGCAATGTGTATGGCTGTTCGCAGGCCGTCATCGATATCCTCAACAAGATTGCGCCGGTGAAGGCGCCGAAAGACAATGCGCTGAGTGCCGACGACGTGAAGGAGCTGGCGCGTGAGACCGACGACAACGGTCAGCCGCAGCCCGACGCCGACCGCGTGAGGGCGCTGCAGGAGTCGCTCTTCGGCGAGAAAATCTATGAGGAGACCGGACAGCAGTTGGACGACTTCGTGCGTGAGACCATCGCCCGGCAGCAGGAGGCGCAGCGGCAGCGGGGCAAGAGCGCGGAGGAACAAAGGCTCGACAGCGTGAGCAGTCAGCTCTCGTCGCTGCTGCTCCATGCGGCCGACCAGCAGACCGCCGAGGGCCAGCCCGAGCTGTCGAAACGCAATAAGGCGCGGGCGGTCATCGACATCAAGAAGGCGGTCAACACCTCGCTCGGCGCCGACTGCCACAAGGCGGAGATAGCGAAGAAGCAAATCGACCATGAGCTGGAGCGCGACTGCGAGGGGAAGACCACTCAACAGCAGGAGCTGCTCAGGCGTGAGGCGCTGCGGCGGAAGAAAGCGGTCGACGACCAACTGACGCAGACCATCCAGGGAAAGACGCGGGCACTGGTGGAGCAGGGCGGCGACATCATCTCGAAGACGCTCGACCAGCAGCGCATTGACAACAAGAAGGCCACGGTCGACGAGCAGATACGCGACCACCTGCGCGGCTTCTCGCGCACCATCCCCTCGTTCCTCATGGGCTTCGGCGACGACCAGACGACGCTGGAGAACTTCGACCGCGACATTCCCGACGCCGAGTTCCTCGAGGTGACGAGCATCACCAAGGCCGAGTTCCACCTGCTGCGCGACGGCGGCGACTACGTCAATGAGGCCGGCGAGAAGGTGCACAGCGAGGGTCATTTCTTCGATGAGGTGGTGTTCAACGATGCCGTGCGCGAGTTCATGGCGCTGCGGCGTCGGCTCGCCAACTACTTCGACCCGTCGGTGGAGGAGGATATCTTCAACTATATTCCGCCGCAGAAGACCAACCAGATCTTCACGCCGAAGCGGGTGGTGAGGCAGATGGTCGACCTGCTGGAGCAGGAGAACCCCGGCTGCTTCGACGACCCGACGAAGACTTTCGCCGACCTGTATATGAAGTCGGGGCAGTATATCACGGAGGTTGTGCGGCGTCTGTTCAACAGCAAGGGGCTGCGTGCTGCTTACCCCGACGACGAGGCGCGCCTGCGTCATATCTTTAAGGTGCAGGTGTACGGGCTGGCGCCCACCGAGTGCATCTACCGCATCGCCAAGCGCTACATTCTCGGTTTCGATGACGCCCTCCACCTCTCCGATGCCGACCACCACCTGCGTCAGGCTGACGCCCTGTCCGCTGCGAAAGACGGTAAGCTGCAGCAGCTGGTCGACGAGGTCTTCGGCGATTAACGATCGCGGCGCTGCCCTTTCCAGGCTCCCCGTTGTGTGCCGCGCCTTTTTAAGGCGCGGGGTGGCGCGTATAAAAACAAAAAATGCTAACCCGTTGAGTATCTCAACCGATTAGCATTCTTCTGTCGGGATGACCGGACTCGAACTGGCGACCCCTACGTCCCGAACGTAGTGCGCTACCAACTGCGCTACATCCCGATGGTGAATGAGGTGAAGAGGCGGGGCGCCGGAAGCGGCGGCGAGGCTTCATTTCCTCATTGCGGGTGCAAAGTTACATCTTTTTTCTTGAATGACGTAATTTTTTTGCGAAAAATTTGTGGGGTTTCAAAAAAAGCTATACCTTTGCACTCGCAATAACGAAAACGACAGTTTTCAAAGCCATGGTACCTTAGCTCAGGTGGTAGAGCAATGGACTGAAAATCCATGTGTCCTTGGTTCAACTCCAAGAGGTACCACTTCCTCCTTTCATTCAATCCGGTTCTTGCACTTTGCGGGGCCGGATTTTTTTTTGGTGTCAGCCTCATCTGCAAAAACGTTACATTCGTCCTCTTCGGGGCGCACCCGATAAACCCTGTGGGCACGACTGTACCAGACTAATGGCACATGGGCGAAATCTTGTGGAAAAGGAAATGCTGTAGCAAGTTATTTCTCAC
>ONAR01000012.1 GCA_900315835.1 uncultured Prevotella sp. | reverse complement strand
ATCAAAACTGTTGCCATTGTATTGGCTTACCATTCCGCCACTTGCACTTATAGTACTATGGCGAAAAAGTCCCAAACCTGCTGGGTTGGTGGCAATTGTAGAAATGTCAGCTCCAAGAGCTTCCATGGCTCCACCCATACCAACATAGCGCGCTGTACCATTTAACTCGCTGCCGGTTAATTTGGCATTCTCATAAGTCTCTTGGGCTACAACTGGCATGGAAACCGCAAGAGCCAAAGTATATAAAAAAAAATTCTTTTTCATCGTATAGTTGAATTTAGACCTATAATATATCTTTTGTCTCGATGGGGGTTATCTTCTTCCTCCGAAGGATCCACCGCCTCGACTCCCGCCGAACGAGCCTCCGCCACGGCTAGCGCCACCGAAGGAACCACCTCCGAAGGAACCTGAACCTCCGCCAAAGGAACCACGTGACATATTGGAACTAGGGAAGTTATTGGCATTCTCACTACGTGTGCGGGCTCCTCCGAATCTAGAATCACTGTTATTGCTCCATGCGCGAGTACCATTTCCTCTATGTTGACTTGAGGGAGTGCTGTTACTGTTGCCTCCTCGATATCCCCAAAAATCTCCATTTGCGGACCGACCGCCATGCACTGGGACATAACCATCTCTTGAAAATCCACGTGTACCATTCCCCCAATGGTTGGCCGTTCCTGTGTGTCCTCCGTTATATACATATCTTCCTCCTGGCCATCCCCAGTTGTACCAGCCATAATAGGGATAGCCCCAGCCGTACCAGCCGCCGTAGCCATAATACCATGGGTCATACCAGCCGGTATAGCCGTAATACCATGGGTCATACCAAGGGTCGTACCAGCCGTAACGCCATGGGCCATAGTAATAGTTGCTGTAGAACCAAGGGTCGTAGTAGCCGTCCCAGCGCGACATCCTGCGTGTGTAGGTGTAGTCGTCATCGTTGCTGAAGCGGGCACTGCCGGGATACACGTAGGCCGTGTCACCATAGACAGAGTCAGGATAGACACCCGGACCGCCCTGGAAAGTGATGATGTCGTTGCCTAAACTGTCTGAGCCTATCTTCTGATACCAACTGTTGAGGTGTCCCCGACGGTTGTATTCGTCCACGTCGCGATTGGACCCTGAGTAGTAAGTCGGCTTTTCCGCCTTCTCCACTTCTTTCGGGGCCTTGCTTGGAGTGAAATAGACGTCATCGTCCTGAGCCATAGAGGCCAATGGCATTGCAGTTGCCAAAACCAAAAGCATCAATAACTTTTTCATAGTCTTACTCCTTATTGTTGTTTATATAATGTTCTTATTTTTACTGCTGCAAAATTAGTACCTAATTCAATGCAAATTTAAGGAAAAACCCTAAGTGGTGGTAGGTTTTTCCCTATTTTTTTTAATTTTGCAGTAAAATTTATACGATAGATGGATTATTTGGTAGCAACCTTCGTCATTGAGGGTAACCATGACCTGCTTCAGACGGCGCGCGACCTGCTCGCCGACGCTGCTGGCGATGCGGGTTTCGAGTCATTTGAGGATACGCCCAACGGCCTGCGGGCTTACGTGCAGGAGGGGCTGTTGAACAAATCAGTGCTGGAAGACAGTTTGTCAGACTTTCTGCTGCCCGACGTTCATATCTCCTACACGCTGTCGAAGGCAGAGAACAAGGACTGGAATGAGACGTGGGAGCAGGCAGGCTTCGACCCGATCGACGTTTGCCATAAGGTGCTCATTGTAGATGCCAATCGGAGTGAGCTTTTGAATTCTGGAGTTCATGGAGATTCTGAACTCAAAGATGGTAAAGAGAGTGAAGCAGGTAACGTTTCAGCAGAGGGAACTGCTTACGACGTCGTGGTGAGGATTGCGGCGCGTCAGGCCTTTGGCACGGGCACCCATCAAACCACGCAGATGATAGTATCGGAACTGCTTGGCATGGATTTGAAAGGCAAACGGGTGCTCGACTGCGGTTGTGGCACCGGCATCCTGTCGATTGTGGCCTGCAAATTGTGGGCTGCCGAGGCCTGTGGCTACGACATCGACCAGTGGAGCGTTGACAATACCAGGGACAACGCCAAGCTGAACCAGGTGGATAATCTCCTGGCGCTGTTGGGTGACGCTTCGGTGTTGCAGCGCATTGAGGGGCAGTTTGACGTGGTGCTGGCCAATATCAACCGCAACATTCTGCTGCATGACATGCCAGCTTTCCGCACGAAGATGAAGAAGGGTGCTTTACTCGTCTTGAGCGGGTTTTACGTCGCCGACCTGCCACTTTTGGAGGACGAAGCGGCCACTTTGGGCCTCCACCTCGACCATCAGCAGCACAAAGATGACTGGTGCTGTGCCGTGTTTAAGGCCAACGCATAATCTGCGATACTATAGCTATCGCACTGCGAAAGATATTGAATAACAGCGCGATACCATAGCTATCGCGATGCGATAAGATTGTTATCGCGGTGCGGATTGAAAATGAGTCTTTAACTTTGCGGCATCATGAAAATTCCGGGGCTGATGGCCTTAAGCCCCGACAACATATACATATATACTAAAAACATCAACCCATAGACGTAGTTACCATGAGAAGACGGTATCAAAGATTACAACCCAATATCCTATTCAGTAGAGTCGGGCTTTAGAACCTCAGGTCCTTGACGATGTCGGCCATGCGCTGCTTGGTCTCGATCTTGGTGGGGACGAGGGGCAGGCGGAGCACATTCTCGATGAAGCCCATATCGTTGAGCAAAGCCTTGACACCGGCGGGATTGCCGTCAACAAAGAGCAGACTGTAGAGGTCGGTGAACTTATGGTGGATCTTGCGGGCAGCCTCATATTCGCCGTTGAACTCCAGTCGGATCATGCGGGAGAACTCCTTTGGCAAAGCGTTGCCGATGACCGAGATGACGCCCACGGCACCACTCGCAATCATGGAGAACGTCAGCGCATCGTCGCCACTGATGACCTCGAAGTTACGGGGCTTGTGCTTCAGGATCTCATCCACCTGCTCGAGCGATCCCGAAGCCTCCTTGATGGCCACAATGTTGGGGCAGTCCTTCGCCAGACGAACGGTGGTGGCAGCCTTCATGTTGACGCCCGTGCGACCGGGCACATTGTATAGCACCAGCGGCAGCGGACTCTCGGTGGCAATGGCCTTGAAGTGCTGGTAGAGACCTTCCTGAGAGGGTTTGTTGTAGTAAGGGCAGATACTCAGAATACCGTCAATGCCCGTCCAGTCGGTGCTGCGCATCTCCTCAATCACAGCACGGGTGTTATTGCCTCCGCAGTATTTCAGAATGGGGATGCGGCCCTTGACAACCTGCTGGATGGTGCTGGTAATCTTATCCTTCTCCTCGCGCGTGAGGCAGGGTGCCTCGGCGGTGGTGGCAAGAATGCAGAGGAAGTCGGCATTGTTGTCAATTTGGTACTCTACAAGATGGGCGAGCGCTTTGTAATCAACTTCTCCCTCAGGCGTGAAAGGAGTAATGAGGGCAATGCCCAAACCTCTGAAGATATTCTGTGCCATAAATGAACTGATATGCTTATTGATGAAAGCCCTTTATAACAAAGGCATGTTGCAAAGTTACTATTTTACTTTTAAACTGCAAAGCAAAACGTCAATAGTATTGCAATTTTTAAGGATTATGGCCCTTTTGCCTTGTCGACTTGTATTGGTCTTTCCGTTTGGGGTTCATGGGAAACCACCCTTTCTCCACCCGCTGCTTCTGCTCAAACAGCTCGCCGATGCCCCAAAGCGACGAGGCTCCAATGACGCCGACAATGGCCGACACCATGGTGTTCTCAATGCAGATGGAGCCGACGATGCAGGCAACGCCGACCAACGCGAACACCCACCATGGTCGGGTGCCGAAATAGTATTCCGTCTTGATGACGATGGGGTGGAAGATGCCGATAACCAAGAAGGTGCATACGGCGATAGCTATTCCTGTGAAGTACATCGATATGTGTTGAATAATTGTTAGTGATGCAAATTTACAAAATTTAATTGAACTGTACATGCGGTTCAAAAAATAAATGTTACCTTTGCGATAAGAAAACCAATTTAAAACTACTATTAATTATGGCAGACAACAAGACACTTATCGAACAGTGTGAGGCAAAGGCCAAGCAATGGCTGTCGCCCTCTTTCGATGAAAAGACACGTGCGGATGTCCAGGCTATGCTGGACAATGCTGACAAGACCGATCTGATAGAGAGCTTCTACAAGGATTTGGAGTTTGGTACAGGTGGTCTGCGCGGCATCATGGGAGCTGGCTCCAACCGTATGAACATCTATACCGTGGGCATGGCCACGCAGGGCTTCGCCAACTATCTGAAGAAGAACTTCAAGGACCGCGACGAGATCTCTGTGGTGGTTTGCCACGACTGCCGCAATAACAGCCGCCTGTTTGCTGAGACGGTGGCCAACATCTTCTCGGCCAACGGCATCAAGGCCTATCTGTTCGACGACCTGCGTCCGACGCCTGAATGCTCGTTCGCCATCCGCTATCTGAAGGCTCAGGCCGGTGTCAACATCACCGCCAGCCACAACCCCCGCGAGTACAACGGCTACAAGGCTTACTGGGACGACGGCGCTCAGGTGCTGGCTCCCCACGACAAGGGCATCATCGACGAGGTGAACAAGTGCACCATCAACGATGTGAAGTTTGAGGGCAACAAGGACCTTATCCAGATTATCGGCGAGGACATCGATGAGCCTTACCTGCGTCAGATCCGCACCATCTCGATTGATCCCGAGGTCATCAAGCGCCAGCACGACCTGAAGATTGTCTATACGCCGCTGCACGGTGCCGGTCGTGTGATTATCCCCCGCTCACTGGCTTACTGGGGCTTCGACAATGTGCACTGCGTGTTTGAGCAGATGATTAAGGACGGTAACTTCCCAACCGTCGACCGCCCCAACCCCGAGTTCGCTGAGGCACTGACGCTGGGTCTGCGCGATGCGAAGAAGCTCGACGCCGACATCCTGATGGCCAGCGACCCCGACGCCGACCGCGTGGGTATGGCCTGCAAGAACGACAAGGGCGAGTGGGTGCTCATCAACGGCAACCAGACCTGCATGATCTTCCTGTGGTACATCATCTCCAACCGTAAGGCCAAGGGCCTGCTGAAGCCGACCGACTTCATCGTGAAGACCATCGTGACCACGGAGCTCATCAAGAAGATTGCCGACAAGCAGGGCGTGGAGATGCGCGACTGCTACACTGGCTTCAAGTGGATTGCCCGCGAGATCAAGCTCTCTGAGGGTAAGCAGAAATACATCGGCGGCGGTGAGGAGAGCTACGGCTTCCTGGCTGAGGACTTTGTCCGCGATAAGGATGCGGTGTCGGCTTGCTCGCTGTTGGCTGAGATTTGCGCCTATGCCAAGGATAAGGGCATGACGCTCTATGATATCCTGATGAATATCTATAAGGAGTACGGTTTCTCCAAGGAGTTCACGGTCAACGTGGAGCGTCCGGGTAAGGCTGGCGCCGACGAGATTCAGCAGATGATGGCCGACTTCCGTCAGAACCCGCCGAAGGAACTCGGTGGCTCGAAGGTCGTGCTGTGGAAGGACTACAAGACGCTGAAGGCTACCGACATCAACGGTAACGTGACCGACCTCACGATGCCGGAGACGAGTAATGTGCTCCAGTGGTTTTGCGACGACGACACCAAGGTGAGCGTGCGTCCGTCGGGCACCGAACCAAAGATCAAGTTCTATATCGAGGTGAAAGACACCCTGAAGGATGCCGCTGAATACGAGGCACTCGACAAGAAGGCCATGGAGAAGATTGAGGCCATCAAGAAGAGTCTGAAGCTGGCGTAAGCTCCTTTCATCACCTTTGAATAGGTCTTTCATTGATGAAGCGAATGACCGTCATTCATTGATAAGTCGATAGACCTTATTTATTGATTAAGCAAACACCGAATGCTTTTGGCGCTAACAGGCGTCGGGCATTCGGTGTTTTTGTTTAGAATCGTATCCGGCAATCGTTTCGCCGCAACCGCTACGCGGTAAAATCAATAATGCCACCGGTGAACTCCACCCCCGGGGAATCGCTTCGCTCATCCCCGGGCTATTTCCCGCAACCCCTCCGGGGTTGATTCATGGTTACCGGCTTCCGATGAACAGCAGGACCATGCTCAGCAAGACCAGCGAGAGGTCGATGGCCTTCGACTTGAGGTTGTGCTCGTGGAAGATGAGGGCACCGAAGAGGAAGCTTACCACCACACTGCCACGACGAATCATCGACACAATCGAAATCATCGCCTGCGGCTCGCTCAGCGCGTAGAAGTAAAGGAAGTCGGCCACTGACAGCGCCACACTGATGCCGACGATGGGCCAGTGCCATTTGAACGGCTGCTTGCTGCGGTGAGGCCACCAGATGACGAGGAGCATGATGAGCATCCACAGCGTCTGGTAGATGTTATACCACGACTGTACGGCCATGCGGTTGATGCCCACGCCACCGTCAGCCGGTGAGGCCATCAGGTATTTGTCGTACAATCCGCTGATGGCGCCAAGGATGGCAGCGATGACGATGCAGAGAATCCATAGGTTATGCCCGAAGCGTATGCCCTCCCTACGACCGGAGCGGCTCAGCATGAAGAACGAGCAGATGGCGAGCAATACACCGGCCCACTGCCAGCCATTGAGCCGTTCGCCGAAAATAATCAGGGCACCTAACAGCACCAGCACCGGTCGGGTGGCGTTGATGGGGCCGACGATGGTGAGCGGCAGGTGCTTCATGCCGAGGTAGCCGAACAGCCAGCTGGAAAGCACGATGACGCTCTTCAGCAGGATGTATTTGTGCATCTCCCAGCCACCGCTGCCGACGTAGAACAGCGATCCGTTGAGCAGATGGGTGTTGGCCGACAAGATGATGAGTGGCAGGAAGATGAGTGAGCAGAACAGCGTGTTGAAGAAGAGCACGGGAACAACGGCATTGTCGCGTAACGCCGCCTTCTTGAAGGAGTCGTAGCAGCCCAACAGCGCTGCAGATAGAAAAGCCAATATCAGCCACATAGCCTGTAATAGTAAAGGCTCCAATACCTATAAGGATATTGGAGCCTCATGTTTGTATGATTAGATAATCAGTGAGTTGCTTTGATTAGAAGAAGAGGTAGCGGTTGTCAACCACCTTGCCCTTGATGTAGAGCTCGTTCATGAAGTTGCCTGCATACTGCATTGCCTTCTGACGCTCCTTAGCCTCTTGGGCGGTCTCGTTGAACTTAGCACCATTCATGGCCTTCTTCATGATCTGGAACTGGTAGACGCCGGCCAGACCCTTGACGGGGTGGCTGCTGAACTGGCCAGCCTTGGTAGCTGAAACGGCACCACTCAGCGCGGGCTCGCTGGCACCGGTAGCCTGAACGAAGACAGGAGCGGCGAAGGTAACCTGGTTGACGGTCTGAACAGTAGCACCCTTAGCCTTGGCAGCGGCAATGCTCTTGGCGCCCTTAGCCTTGGCAATGAGCACCTCAGCCTTCTTGTCACGCATCACCTCAGCTTTCACCATATCGCGTACCTGCGGGTCGTCGAGACCACGATAGCCGGCGGGGTGAATCTTGGTGCAGACGACGAGCAGCAGGTTGTCGCCATTGTTGCCGCACTCATACATCGGAGAAACCTGACCTTCCTTGGCCTCGAACAGCCACTTCAGAGCGTCGCGGGTAGAGCGCACGCCAGCCACATTGTGCTGAGCGGTGGTCACATCCTTGGCCTCCTGATACTGGTAGCCACTCTTGGCTGCATTCTTCTCGATGGATTCGGGCGTCTGGTTGGCGCTTACGAATGAGCTGAACTTGTTGTAGATAGCGCTGCGGGTATCCTTGGAGTAGTCGATGGTGTGCTTAATGACGGCGGCAGTGAATTTGTCAACCATATTACGGCGGTCGAGCACCTGAAGAATGATGTTGCCCTGCGTGAGCTTGACGTTCTTCACCTCCTTAGGAGCGGCAGTCATCAAGGTATTAAGGTAGTTCTTCGTATCGTTGTCCATCGTGTTGGTGTACTCATACTGACGAGAAGTGAGCCACTGCTCACTGCCTTCCTGACCATATTTCTTAGCCAGTGTGGCGAAGTCGGCGCCGCCGTTGAGGGCTTTGACGATGGAGTCAGCCCGCTGATGAGCCTCGTCGGGAGTGGTACCACCCACCTGGATGGCGCGGAACTGTACAGAGTCGGGCAGCTGCTGCTTGGCAACGAGCTTGATGACGTTGAGCGTATTGTCCTGCTTGTTCTCTACAGGGCCGAGCGTCTGGCCAACCGACATAGAGTCGAGCTTGGCGGCGATGTCGGTGGGGAATGCTTCCTTGCCGACTGGAATGCCAAGATAGGCTACGAGCGAAGTGCTCTTACGCACGATGTCGGTGGGATCGCTGGCTTCAGACAGCTTCTGGGCATAGCCCTTGAACTGCTTGAGCAGTGCTGCGCGGTCGGCAGCCGACGGGGTAATCTGAACGTCGATGTACTTGATGTCGCGGCTTTCGATAATCTGCTGGAAGCGGGGCTTCATCTCGTCGTACTTTGCCTTCATGTCGCTCTCGGTGATCTTCACCTTGCTGTCCTGCACTGAATTGTAGGGGTAAGCAGCGAGCTGAATCTGGCTTTCCTCGTTCTCATCCTTGAAGCTCATCTTGGCCTCGACGGGGTTGGAGAGGAAGCAGTGGGCGAGAAGGCCGTTGTATTTCTGAATGAGGAGCTGCTGACGCAGGCTCTTCTCCACGTAGTTCCAATACTTGTAGATGCTCTCATACTGCTCGCGGGCCTCAGGGTTGGAGGTCTTCATCTGGTTGTACTGAGCCAGGAACTGCTTCAGCTGGTTGGCGTCGAAGCGGCCAGTCTGACGGTTGACGAACGGGGTAGAGAGCAACATCTGATTGGTACCCTCGTTGAGCACATTCTGCATCTCGTTGTCGGTAACGGTCAATCCAAGCTTATCGCACTCGTTCTCGATGAGCTTATACTGAACGTAGCTTTGCCACACCTGGTCGCGGAGCTGGTTGAGCTGGTCGTCGGTGAGGTTGTCCTGACCCATGAGCTTCATGGCATCCTGCGCCTCATCCACGAGCTTGGCAAATTCCTCGTAGCTGATTGATTCTCCTAACACTTCACCGATTTGCTGTCGCTGGCTGTTGCGAGTGGAGTCGCAAGAGCGGAATGCTTCCTCGGCAATGAAAGCAAAGAGGCCGATACCGATGATGATAATCAGGGTAACGCCCCGGCTTCTAATTTTTCCTAATGCTGCCATTGTTTGAATTTATGTTTTTATTTTTATGTTTTGTCTTTATTGGTGCAGTCTTTTAAAATGCCCACAAATTTACGAATAAATCGCCAAATACGTAAACTTTCCGTCGTAAAAATTGTCTCATGTCTTTATTTAGTGGCTTTATTCATCGTTTCCGGTTACTTCGAAGGCTTTTCCACGGTAAGTTTGACGAGCTCAATTTTGGTGACGGTCATCTTCAATATCTTGAAGCAGTAGCGCCCGATATGCACTTCCTCGTTGAGCTTGGGGAAGCTCTGATACTCGTGCAGAATGAGGCCGCCGACGGTCATATACTCGTCGCTTTCGGGCAGATCGAGGTTGAACATGTCGTTGACCTTGTCGATTTCCATGCGCGCGGAGAGCATAAAGTTGTTGTCGTCAATCTTCTTGGCAATCAGGTTGTCGCTGTCGTGCTCATCCTGAATGTCGCCGAAGATTTCCTCAACGATGTCTTCGAGCGATACCAGTCCACTGGTGCCGCCGAACTCATCAACTACGACGCCGAGGCTTTTCTTCTGTTGCAGGAAGATGCGCATGAGCTTCTGCGCAGCCATGGTCTCGGGCACGAAAGGCATCTTGCGGATGAAGTCCTGCCACCGCGCGGGCTTGCGGAACATCTCCTGACTGTGGATATAGCCGACGATATGGTCGATGTCGCCCTTGTAGACGACGATCTTCGAATTGCCGCTCTCGATGAACATCTGCATCAGCGCATTGATGTCGCAGGTATCCATATCCACGGCATTGATCTCGGTTCGCGGTATCATGCAGTCGCGCACCTTGGTGTCGGGGAAGTCCAATGCGTTTTGGAAGATCTTCACCTCGTCGCCACCCTTATTGTTGTCGGGGGTGTTGTCGATGGAGGATTGCAGCAGATAGTCGAGGTCGACCTTGGTGAAGCTCTCCTCGGTATTGCCTTTGTCGATGCGGATGCCGAACAGACGCAGCAAGATGCGCGAGAGGAAGGTCGAGAACTTGCTGATGGGCCACAGGATGATGTAGAACAATGCGGCCAGCGGCGCGAAGAAAGACAGCAGTTTGTTGGGGCTGCTCTTGAAAAACGTCTTCGGTAGAAACTCGCCGGTGAACAGCATGACGAGCGTCGAGAGAATGGTGTCTAAGGTGACCCGCCAACCGGCATCCAACCCTGCGAAGACAGTGTTGTCGAAGATGCGGGCAAAGAGAATGCCGTAGACGACGAGCACGATGTTGTTGCCCACGAGCATCGTCGAAACGAAGCCGTTGGGGTGGTGGTAGAAGAAGTTGATGAGCCGCTGTGAGAGTGCATTCTTCTCTTTGTCCATCTCGGCAAGCATGCGGTTGCTGGAGACAAACGCTATCTCCATGCCCGAGAAGAAGGCACTCAGCACCATCGTTAATAGTATTTCTATGATAGAAGATAAACCTATTTGATCCACGATTCAACTACCTAACTTTAATAACATTGTCATTCCATTCTCGAGGGAGTGGCTTTGGACCTCTGCTGCACTGCGGTGTCAGCCGGCATTGTCGGCGTAGTGTTGTCGCCGCCACCGGTGAAGTCCTCGCTCTCGAAGGAGCCCTTTGAATTGGTGACATAGTAATGCGTCATGCGCTCATCCGACCGGAAGTAGCTGCCCTGCAACGTGCGCTCTGGTGTTACCAGACGGGAGAAGACATAGGAATACAGCTCATGCTTGCTCTCATCCCAATACAGTTCCTCGCTGTTGAAGCGCAGTCCGTCTTTGGTGAGGATGCGTACGCGCGAGCGAAGCTCCCACAGCCGCTGTTGGTCGAAGTAATAAGCGGTGTCGCATTGGATATAAGCCTGAACATGGAACTTCTCGTCAAACTGCTCGAGGAACAGACCCTTGTCAAACACCCACCGCGACGGATTGCGCGCCTGATTGACTTCCCACCGCTCGGTGACGATTCTGTATTTGATGACGCCGGAGTCGGAGATGAGCGTATTAACGCCGTACGACGTCATCACAGCCACTGAGTCCTGCGGACGTACAGCGGGTGCGGTGTGCTCGACCGTCTCTTGGCAAGACATTGCCGCCATGGCGACAATGACGCCTAACAGCAGCGGAATGATATGTTTGATGCCAGCGTCAGCCATTGACTATTAATTAAGCTTCCATTTAGCAAACCAGCGCTCATTAAACGTCAGACCGATATTGATGCGGAAGGTGTTCTCTGAGATGAAGCCGGTAGCCGACTGATGCGCCCACTGCGCGCTGATATTGAGCGTTGAGCGGTTGTTCCACGTGTTGATGATGGGGATGCCGAAGCCAAGGCTGGCGCTCAGTTCCTTAGGTCCGTCTTCGCGGATGCCCGAGCCGTTATATATATAATAATAAGGTGTAGCGTAGGATACACCGGCGCGGTAGTGTATGCGCTGATAGATGTGGCGGCCCATGGCGTTGGGGCAATAATCGGCACCCACAGTCACCTTATGACGGTTCTTATACTGTCCACTCTGCATGACGTAGCTGACGGTGCCATTGTTGTTCTCAACGGCTGGGGCATCGACGTCGGCCCACTTCTGCAGCGTATAGTCGAGACCCACCTTCAGCTGATTGCTGTGGTTATACATCAATCCAACACCGAATGTGGTGGGGATTTCGAGCTTGAGATTGGCTTGCCCGGCGCCTGGATAAGTCGTGGTATCCGACACACTGGTCTGCGAGTTGCTGGTAATCTCGAGCAATGTAGGCTTGCCTCCGATGCTGTGGCCGGGCGAATAGGTGAGGCCGAGGGTAAGGAAGTCGGTGTTACTGAGTTTCTGCATATATTGCGCACCGAAGTCCAGCTTATAGCTTCTCACGTCGGCGGAATACTGACGCGACAAGGTGTTGACATACGAACTGCTGTAGCTGTTGATGGCTGAGCGCGTATAGCTGCCGTAGAGGTAGCTGCCATTGACACCAATCGAGAAGTTGCGGAAAGGTGACCAACCAAAGCCGAGGTAGATCTGATGCAATCCACCGCTGCCGGAATAAGTATTGGTGGAGGTCGTCTTGTCGGCGTCGTCGAGCTGTTTGGTAACGGCATAGGAGTAGCCGATATTGGTGTAGGGCAGGATACCGAAACTCAAGCCCAAATGGCGGAATAACCGGAAGCCGCCGACAACGTACTCGAAATCGGCGTTGTTGGCATTTTTCTTGACGTCGCCTTCCTTGAAGTTGGTAATCTGACCGGCCAGTCCAGCATCAAAAAGAAACGTCAGACTATCCAGCTCGGCGTAGGAAGCAGGGTTGAGATAGTTGATTTGAGCATGCTCGTGAAAGCCGATGCCTACGCCGTTCATGCCTCTGTTGAAACCTGAGGACTGCTCAGAGAGCGCTCCCAATGCAAACTGACTGTATGGTGAATTGGTGCCGCTCTGAGCCATCATTGAACCGGCTGACAGCAACAGAAGCATCGATGCGATTATGGTTTTCTTCATCTGTGTTGTTTCTTTCTAATGCGATTAATATCCCTTCGAAATTAAAAACTAAGTGCAAAAGTATTGAAAAAAAACGAGATAAACGCACGATAAGTGGAAATAATAAGGTATTTTTGCAGTGTGAAATATTTCAAACAGCTGTTTAAGACTATTCTTTTTGTCTTCTTCGCTTCTATTTCCATGGGCTTCCCCTTGGAAATGTTTGCGCAGGAGCCAATGGATGTACCTAATAGTCAAGGTAATGCTCCCCATCTCACTGACATGGAGGCGATGGATGGGGTAGAGATTAGTTTGCTCACTTGTTCACCGGGTGATCAGATTTGGAGTCTCTATGGGCATACCGCTATACGTTATACTGACCACTTCAACAATGTGGATCTGGTCATCAACTATGGCATGTTCAGCTTCTCTCAGCCCAATTTCATTCTCCGTTTCGTCTTCGGCCGCACCGACTACCAGATGGGCATCGAGCCTTTCGACGAGTTCTGCTACGAGTATGCGAGCCAGGGTCGGACTGTTGTCCAGCAGCGGTTGCGCCTCACGCCTGAGGAGAAACTCAATATCAAAGAGGCAATCGGTGAGAACTATCAGCCGCAGAACCGCGTCTACCGATACAATTTCTTCTACGATAACTGTACGACGAGGGCGCGCGATATGCTCATCAATCACCTCATAGGCAAGAAGGTTGACTACCGCGAGGACCCACGGGTGACCACCTCTTACCGCGAGATGGTGCACCAATGGAATGCCGACCACCGTTGGGCCCGCTTTGGCAACGACTTGCTATTAGGTGTGGCAGCCGACTTCAAGACGGACTCCAGGCAACAGCAATTTCTTCCTGACAGTCTTCGGGCTGACTTTGCCAAGGCCGTCGTTATTGATAAGTCGGGCAAGCGCTATCCACTCGTCGACTCCACTTTTGAAGTCGTTGAGCCCACCGAGGCCGTCGTACAGAAAGATAAAGGGCTGTGGGATGTGGTTGATCCCTGGATGGTGTTTGCCGCATTGCTGGTGCTTACCCTCGTCATCTCAGCCGTTGAACTGCGGCGTAAGCGCACCTTTTGGCTCTACGACGTCGTCTTGCTTACGCTTGACGGATTGGCAGGCTTATGCATCTTCGCCATGATCTTCTCTTCTCACCCCACGGTGCAGGTCAATCTGCAGCTGTTGCTGCTCAATCCACTGAGCATTCTGCTCGTCTTCCCCGTGGGCAGAAGCGCGTTCAGACAGCAGTATCACCGCTATTGGACGGTGCTGTTCATATGCCTGCTGCTCTTCTTCGTCGGCATCATTCTTCAACATCCGGCCGAGGGAATGCCATTTTTGGCATGCTCTTTGATGGTACGTTGCTATATGAATTACAGACTCTATAATCATAAATCGAAACAAATAAGATAATGCGTTATCTTGCACTCATATTGGCTGCCCTGACATCGGCCCAACTTCAGGCATATGACCTCGCCCCCAAACTGGTGGTGACGGTCACCATCGATCAGTTGCGTGCCGACTATATCGAGGCTTTCAACAGCTATTATTCCCACTATGGGTTCAGGCGCATTATCGACGGCGGTTTGGTTTATGATGGCGCCAGCTATCCCTTCTCACCCGTTGACCGTGCATCGGCTGTTGCAGCCATCTCCACGGGTACGACGCCTTTCTACAATGGCATCATCGGAGAACAGTGGCTCGACCGCAAGACCCTGCAGCCGACGGGTTGCGTCGATGATGAGACCGACAAAGCCTCACCAGCCAGACTTCGCACCTCCACGGTGAGCGATGAACTGAAGGTGAGCTCCAACGGTAAGTCGCTGGTTTATTCGTTTGCTGTCAACAAGGCAACGGCCATTCTCTCGGGTGGCCATGCAGCCGACGGCGTCTATTGGATTGGCGGCGACGGACTGTGGACAAGTTCGTCTTACTATGAGAAGACCCTGCCCAAATGGGTGCGGGCATATAATAAGGAATACGAGCGCTTACAGAAGAAGCGTGAGATGTATCAGGACAACGACAACGTTGTCGATATGATCATCAGCGCTCTGCAGAATACTGAGCTTGGTCGCGATACCAACACCGACATGCTCAGCATCGCCCTCTCAGCCGCCATGCCTTCGGGCAAGAATACGGGTGACTGGCAGAAAGATATGTCGGCCGTCTACCATGAGCTCGACTTCTCGCTGGGGCGCATCATCAATACGGTAGAGAAGCGGATTGGGCTCGACAACGTGTTGTTTGTCGTTACCTCCACCGGCTATAAAGAAGAGAAGCCCGTCGACGTGAAACGCTACCGCATTCCCTCGGGCACCTTCTATATCAACCGCACCGCCAGTCTGCTCAACATGTATCTCGGCGCCATCTATGGACAAGGCCGCTATGTGGAGCAGTGGTTCGGCAACGAACTCTATCTCAACCATCGCCTCATTGAGCAAAACCGGTTGTCGCTACATGAGATTCTCAGCCGCAGTCAGGACTTCTTGCTGCAGAATGCCGGAGTGGCCGATGTCTATACCAGCGAGCGTCTGCTTGCAGGCAACAACGATATCCAGCAGCTGCGCGCCGGTTATAATCCGTCGCTCAGCGGAGACATCATCATTCAGGTGGCGCCGGGGTGGAATCTGCTCAACGAGAACACGCAGCAGACCTACACCAGCCGCGCCAATGTATTCTCTTTCCCCATCATTTTCTTTGGCGCCAATATCAAGCACGAGAAGGTGTCGTTGCCGGTCACCGTTGACCGCATAGCGCCGACCATAGCGAAGACCATTCGCATCAGGGCGCCAAACGCCTGCAGTGCAGCCCCACTGTTCTAACCATCGTCATCACGACGAATCCTTCGCAATATCAACTCATCATCATTTAAGCAAAACAATAAACATAGATATGAATTTCAACAAATTTTTAAAGTCCATCTTCGGTGACAAGTCGCGCCGCGATATGAAGCTTATCCAGCCGCTTGTTGAAAAGGTAAAGCAAGCCTACCCCGAAATAGAGAAGTTAAGCAACGACGAGCTCCGCGCCAAATCCAAGGAAATACAGAAGTATGTTCAGGATTCGGCAAAGCCCTATAAGGATAAGATCAGCGAGCTGAAAGCCAAGATTGAGGAGACGCCAATCGACGAGCGTGAGCCGATCTTCAACGAGATCGATAAGCAGGATAAGGAGATGCTTGACGCCCTCGAGAAAGCGCTCAACGACGTGATGCCTGTGGCCTACAGCATCGTCAAGGATACAGCCCGCCGCTTCAAGGAGAATGAGGAGACCGTGGTTACGGCTACCGACTTCGACCGCGAGCTGGCCGCTGACCCGAAGAACGACTTCATCACCATCGACGGCGACAAGGCCATCTACCACAATGAGTGGACTGCCGGCGGTAACAAGATCAAGTGGGATATGGTGCACTACGATGTCCAGATCTTCGGCGGTATTGCCCTGCATCAGGGTAAGATTGCTGAGATGGCCACCGGTGAGGGTAAGACGCTCGTCGCCACGCTACCCGTATTCCTCAACGCATTGACCGGCAATGGCGTTCACATGGTGACCGTCAACGATTACCTGGCCAAGCGTGACTCCGAGTGGATGGGCCCGCTCTATGAATTCCACGGACTGTCGGTCGACTGCATTGATAAGCATCAGCCCAACTCACCCGAGCGCCGTAAGGCTTATCAGGCTGATATCACCTTCGGTACCAACAATGAGTTCGGCTTCGACTATCTTCGTGACAATATGGCATTGTCGCCGGAGGATTTGGTGCAGCGCCGCCACAACTTCGCCATCGTCGATGAGGTTGACTCGGTGCTGATTGATGATGCCCGTACGCCGCTCATCATCTCCGGTCCTGTGCCCAAGGGCGAGAACCAGATGTATGAGGAGTATCAGCCGCTGGTCGAACGCCTCTACGACGTTCAGCGTAAGCAGGCTACAGAACTGTTGGCCGACGCACGCACCAAGATTGAGGCCGGCCGCAAGGAAACCGATAAGAACAAGTCGCAGCAGTTGCTCGACGAAGGCTTCCTCAGCCTCTTCCGTTCGTATAAGGCACTGCCTAAGAACAAGGCGCTCATCAAGTATCTCTCTGAGGAGGGCATCAAGAGTGGCTTGCAGCGCACCGAGGAGATCTATATGGAGAACAACAACCGCCGCATGCCTGAGGCTGTCGCTCCGCTTTACTTCGTCGTTGACGAGAAGCTCAACTCCGCCGACCTCACCGATAAGGGTGTCGACTGGCTGGCCAATCAGGTGCACGATAAGGACCTCTTCGTCTTGCCCGACATCGCCTCGCAGCTCTCAGCCCTCGAGAATGAGAAGAACCTCACCGATCAGGAGCGCCTCGACAAGAAAGACGATCTGCTCAACCACTACGCCGTACAGAGCGACCGCGTTCACACCCTGCAGCAGTTGCTGAAGGCTTACACCATGTTCAATAAGGATGATGAGTATGTGGTGATGGACGGTCAGGTGAAGATTGTCGATGAGCAGACCGGCCGTATCATGGAGGGTCGCCGTTGGAGTGACGGTCTCCATCAGGCCATCGAAGCCAAGGAGCATGTGAAGGTGGAGGCTGCCACACAGACTTTCGCCACCATCACGCTGCAGAACTACTTCCGTATGTATCATAAGCTCGCTGGTATGACTGGTACCGCTTCGACCGAGGCTGGCGAGTTCTGGGATATCTATAAGTTGGATGTGGTTGAAATTCCTACCAACCGCCCCGTCATCCGCAAGGACCTCGACGACCGTGTGTATAAGACCGCACGCGAGAAGTACGCCGCTGTCATTGAAGAGGTTGAGGAGATGCGCGTCAGCGGTCGCCCCTGTCTGGTGGGTACCACGTCGGTCGAAATCAGTGAGTTGCTGTCGCGTATGTTGACCATGCGCAAGATTCCACACCATGTATTGAACGCTAAGCTCCACCAGAAGGAGGCTATGATTGTGGCCGAGGCTGGAAAGAGCACCCCCGGCCAGGTTTACATCACCACCGATGGCCGCGCGTTCACCGACCGTCCTTCAGCCGTACGCTATCAGGACCGCCTCATTGCCGACGCCAATGCCGGTAAGAAGGGTTCCAACCCTGAACTCGCCGGTAAGACGGCCGACAGTCTGCTGCACAACGAGGAGCGGCTGTTGGGTGCTGTGACCATTGCCACCAACATGGCCGGTCGTGGTACCGATATTAAGCTCACGCCCGAGGTGAAGGCTGCCGGTGGCTTGGCTATCATCGGAACGACGCGTCATGAGAGCCGTCGTGTCGACCGCCAGCTTCGTGGTCGTGCAGGTCGTCAGGGTGACCCGGGTTCATCTGTGTTCTACGTTTCTCTCGAGGATGAGCTGATGCGTAAGTTCGGTTCTGAGCGCATCGCCAAAGTCATGGACCGCCTCGGCTTCGAGGATGGTGAGCGTATCGAAAGCCCGATGATCAGCCGCAGCATTGAGCGCGCCCAGAAGAAGGTGGAGGAGAACAACTTCGGTATCCGTAAGAACCTGCTCGAATACGATGATGTGATGAACAAGCAGCGTACGGTCATCTACGAGAAGCGCCGCCACGCCCTCATGGGTGAGCGTATCGGTATGGATATCGCTAACATTATCTGGGACCGCGTGGTCAATATCATAGAGAACAACGACTACGTCGGCGTCAAGGAGAGTTTCCTCGAGATTCTCTCGATGGAAGTGCCTTTCACTGAGGATGAGTTTGAGAATGAAGACCGCGGTGAGCTCGAGGAGCGCGCCTTCCAAGATGCGATGGCTACGTTCAAGCGTAAGACCGACCGCATTCAGAGCGACTCTTACCCCGTCATCAAAGATGTCTATGAGAATCAGGGCAACATCTATCAGTTCATCCTCATCCCGATTACCGATGGCCGCCACACCGTACAGCTCCGCGTCAACCTGAAGGAGGCTTACGACACGCAGTCAGCCAATATCGTCAAGGAGTTTGAGAAGTTTGTCGTGCTCCACATCATCGATGACGACTGGAAGGAGAACCTCCGTCAGCTCGATGAGCTGCGCCATAGCGTTCAGAATGCATCTTACGAGCAGAAGGATCCGCTGTTGATCTTCAAACTCGAGAGCGCTAAGCTCTGGGATACGATGATCAACGACATGAACAACCGCATCGCCAGCTTCCTGATGCGCGGTCAGATTCCCGTGCTTCAGCAGCAGGCTCCTGTGCAGGAGGCAGCGCCCGTTGAGCATCAGCAGCGTTACCACGAGCAGAAAGCCAACTTTGACGAGGCTGAGGAAGCTCAGCGCCGCGCAGCCTCTCAGGACACACGTGAGGGCGCGGGCGGGCAGATGCCGCGCCACCAGCCTATTATCAGAGAGAAGATGCCGCGCCCCAATGATCCCTGTCCCTGTGGCAGCGGCAAGAAATTCAAGAATTGCCACGGCCGCGGACTGAGATAACAGAGGCTGGGCAATAAATCGACAAGCCCCGTCCTTTCCTGTGCTGGAGAGGACGGGGCTTGTGATATTCACCTCATCGTGTTTGTCAGTGCTATATCGTGTTTGTCAGTGCTATATCCGCAATGGGCTGAAGGCATCGACGATATGGTTCAGCTGTATGTTGCCGCTGTCTTTTGTGCCAATGACGGTGATGATGTCGAAGCGTATGCGTTCGGTGATGTGGAACAGCTTCACGTAGTGGTCAGCGGCACGTCCTATGTGATAGATTTTGTTCCGGTTGACGGCGGTCTCAGGCCTTACAATCTCCATGTGACTTCGAGTCTTGACCTCGACAAAGACGACCGTGGTCAGGTCACCGGTCTTGCAGATGATGTCGATGTCATTGAGACTGCGTCCGTAGCGCCAGTCACGGTTCAGAATGAGGTAGCCCTGCTTCTGAAGGTATTCAGCGGCATACTGCTCACCCCATTTGCCTAAATCGTTGTGCTCAGCCATAGCAATGATAAAAAAGTCATCTCATTCAATCTCTTCGGATTATGAGATGACTGTTGTCAGATGATGAATAATCTTGATATAAACCTATAGCGCCTTAATCCGGCACCTCTTATTTCTTGATGTTGGCATCCTGAAGTCCATAGTGCTTCTTCTTGTCAACGGCGATAAGTATCAGCGAGATAATGACGGCTGCGACGCCGAAGCCACAGAATATGCTCATGCTTGTAGTGTAAGACGGGTCAGCGCCGTTGACCTTACCGATGAACATAGGCACCAGGGCGAGGCCGATGTTCTGGATATAGAAGATGATGGCATAGGCCGACCCCAGCAGCTTCATCGGGATAATCTTAGGCACGCTGGGCCACATGGCTGAGGGAACCAGAGAGAATGCCACACCGAGTGTGATCATGATGATGACAGCAAACCAGCCATAGGGCAGAATGTGTATTGCGAAAATGAAGTGGACAGCCGCAAGCATGGCCGAGCCGATACACATCAGTGTGGCTCCTTTGCCAATGCGGTCGTAGAGAGAGCCGAAAAGCGGGGTGAGGAGAAGCGTGCCGAAAGGTATAAGGCTTGGGATGCTGCCCGCCATATCTTCAGGAACACCATAGTTGGCAATCATCAGTTTAGTGGCAAACTTCAAGAAAGGGAACACGCCACTGTAGAACAGCAGGCAGAGGAGTGTAATGCACCAGAAGCCGGGATTGGAGAAAATGTACTTTAAGTCGCGGAAATGGAAGTCGTCGTCGGTCTCCTCGTCGAGGATTTCTTCTTCTTTCTTTGCTTCCTGTTGACCTTTGGCCGCTTCAACGCTCTTGTCGAGCTTCTTGTCCATAACCGTGTAAACGATGAATGAGAGGAAACCGATGACGAGCAGGACTAAACCAAGGAGCACCGGAGCGCCGACCTTTCCACCGAAGGCCTTGGCGAAAGGTAGCGAGCCCATCATTGCGGCGGCTGTGCCCAGACGGGCGAGAGCCACCTGAATGCCCATGGCAAGTGCCAGCTCATGTCCGGTGAACCACTTGGTGATGATTTTTGACACGGTGATGCCGCAAATCTCGCAGCCTACGCCAAAGATTGCGAAGCCCATTGATGCCACCGCGGCTGACATCGGCAATGAGAAATTGACGAAGTCGAGGGTGAAACGGTTTCCGCCAAAGTCGGCTGTGACACCGTAGAACTTGATGAAAACGCCGATGACCATCAGTCCGCAGGCCATGATGCCGGTGAAGCGTATTCCCATCTTGTCGAGGATAATACCTCCAAAGAAGAGCATGAGCAGGAACACGTTGATGAGTCCGTAGCTGCCGGAGAAGAACCCGTAGTCGTCGGAAGTCCAACCCAAACCGCCTAAGGAGACGGGTTTGTCGAGCAATACCTCCAGCGGAGACATCACGTCAGTGATGAAGTAGCCTGTCATCATGGTGAAAGCCACGATAAATAGTGCTGTCCAACGGGCACCTTTCTTGTCGCTTAGTATGCGTTGAATTTTTTCAGTCATATTTTATTCTTTTCATTGTTATTCCGACCGGTATATTCCGGCCGGTCTTGTTCTGTTTATTTCAGCCAGCGGTCGAGCCAGTTGAAGAATGTGCGCTGCCACAGGATGCCGTTCTGAGGCTTCAGCACCCAGTGGTTCTCATCGGGGAAGATGAGCAGCTCCGCGGGGATGCCGCGCATGCGGGCGGCGTTGAAGGCTCCCATGCCCTGGTTGGCGTTGATGCGGTAGTCTTTCTCGCCGTGGATGCAGAGAATGGGGGTGTCCCATTTGTCGACGAAGCGGTGGGGGGAGTTCTCGTAGGTCTTTTTGGCGTTGGCCGTCAGGTCCTTGTTCCAGTAGGCGTCGTCGTATTCCCAGTTGGAGAACCAGGCCTCCTCTGTGTCGGTGTACATCGACTCAAGGTTGAAGGCGCCGTCGTGCGCGATGAAGCACTTAAAGCGCTTGTCGTGGTGTCCGGCGAGGTAATAAACCGAGAAGCCGCCGAATGAGGCGCCGACAGCACCGAGACGGTCCTTATCGACATAGGGCAGATTGGCCGTGGCGTCGTCGATGGCGCTGAGGTAGTCGTTCATGCACTGACCGGTCCAGTCTCCGGAGATCTCCTCATTCCACTCCGACCCGAAGCCGGGAAGGCCACGGCGGTTGGGGGCCACGATGACGTAACCGTGGGCGGCCATGATGGAGAAGTTCCAACGATAGCTCCAGAACTGCGAGACGGGGCTCTGCGGGCCACCCTCACAATATAATAAGGTGGGATATTTCTTGTTGGCGTCGAAGTGAGGCGGCAGGATAATCCATACGAGTTCCTTCTTGCCGTCGGTGGTCTTCACCCAACGCATCTGGATAGTAGGCTTTGCCAGTCGGTCGAGGATATCCTTATTGACGTCGGTAATCTGGACCATGCTGGTTTTGCCGGGGGTGATGACGTAGAGGTCGTCAGGGTGAATCATGGAGTGGCGCGTCAGCAACAGCGACTTGTCTTTGACGCCTTTGCCCAACATCTGCAACGAACCGAAGTCGCCGAAGCCATAATCGTCGCTCTTCCATTGTTTCACCTCACCCTTGAGGTTGGTCGAATAGAGGTTGACCTGCGCCTCCCAGCAACCGATGAAGTAAAGCGACTTAGAGTCGTTGCCCCAGCAGAAGTCATCGACGTTGGAGTCGAAGCTCTCGGTGACATAAGTCTCCTCACCCGTCTTCAGATTCTTGACGCAGAGGCGGTTGCGGTCGCTCTCGTAGCCGTCGCGGGCCATGCTCTGCCAAGCAATGTAATTGCCGTCGGGTGAGAACTTTGGATTCTGGTCGTAGCCCACATGCATGTCGCCCTGCTGATGGTTGACGGCTTGGTTGCGCATCGACTTGGTCGCGTCAATGGCCGGTTCCTTATAGCCCTCGGGCTTGCAGAGGTTGCGGGTGGTCTTCGTAGCGATGTCGTAGAGATAGATGTCGGCATCGGTTGAGATGGCATACTGCACACCCTCCTTCTTGCGGCAGGTGTAGGCAATCTGCTTACTGTCAGGACTCCACGCCAGCTGCTCGATGCCGCCGAAGGGAGCCATCGGGCATTCGTAGGGCTCGCCGTTGAGGATGTCGACGCCGTCGTCGACCTTATCGCCGTCGACATTGGCCACGAAGGGGTGGGCGATGCTCTCCACGTAGTGGTCCCAGTGGCGGTAGTTCATATCGGTCACCAAGCGGCCGGTAGCCAGTGGCAGGTCGTCGGGGTTCTTCAGGATGCTGCCGTGATAGGGCAGACTCTTGATGAGAATGACCTTGGTGCCATCGGGTGAGAAGCGGAAACCCTCGATGTCTATCTTCGAGTCGGTGAGCTTCACGCGGTTGCTGCCTTCGGCGTTCATTGCCCACAGCTGGCCTTCGCGTAGGAAGGCAATGCGCTTGCCGCCGTCAATCCACGCGGCATCGCTCTCGCTGACGTTGTCGGGGGTGAGACATTTCGCAGCGGGTACACTGCTTTTGCAGGCAGCGGTGCTTTGAACGTAGAGCTTCGTGCAGCCCTTATTATCCTTGACGCTGTACTTTGTAATCTGATACACCACCTGCTTTCCGTCGGGGGAAGCTGCGGCACCGCCCATGCGTCCCATAGCCCAAAGGTCCTCGGGCGTCATCAGGTCGGATGAAGTGGCGGTCGTATGTTGTTGAGTCATCGTTTTAGCGTTCATCTGCGGCATCCCCATGAGGGTGATGCCGAGTAATAATGCTATAGCCTTATTCATCTTATATAATAATGTGTGTGAGCTAAATGCTACTTCCTTTGCTTACGCTGAGCCTCCATCTGCTGCTGTTGCATCTGCTGCAGCGCCTGCATGCGTGCGGCCAGACCGCTCATTTTCTTCGGGTTATCCTTATTCTCCTTATAGTGGGCCTCAAGAATGGCCAGCAGCTTCTCGTCGTTGGTGGTCTTTCTCAGCAGGAACATGATGGCGGCTGAGAAGAACAGCGAGATGAAGTAGTAGAAGTTAAGACCGGCGGAGTAGTCGTTGAACATGAAGAAGAACATCAGCGGCATGAGATACATCATCCACTGCATCATCTTCATCTGCTCAGCCTGCTGGCCGACCATCTGGTCTTTCTGCAACTGCATCGTAAACCAGGAGTAAATGATCTGAGCGGCGCAGAAGAGGATACAGGTCAGCGAGAGGTGGTCGCCGATGAGCCAGAGGTTGGTACCCCATTCGAAGATCGGGTCGTAGGTGCTGAGGTCGTTGATCCAAAGGAAACTCTCGCCGCGCAGCTGGATGGCGTTAGGCACGAAGTTGAACATGGCAATCCAGATAGGCATCTGGATGAGCATCGGCAGACAGCCGCTTAGCGGCGACACACCGTATTTGCTGTATTCAGCCATCATTGCCTGCTGCTTCTGCATCTGGTCCTCCGGCTTGTCGAATTGCTTCGTGGCCTCGTCGAGTTTCGGTTTGAGCACACGCATCTTGGCCGAACTCATGTAGCTCTTCTTCACCATCGGGTAGGTGATGAGCTTGAGCAGCAAGGTGATGAGGATCAAAACGACACCCATGTTGAAGCCCCAGTTGGTGAGCCATGTGAAGACAGGCATCAGGAACCAACGGTTGATATAGCGGAACAGCGGCCAACCAAGGTAGACGATGCGCTCCATATCCAACTCCTTGTTGAATGTGCTCTCTTTCTCGATGTGCTTCAGCGTATAGAAGTCGTTGGGACCATAGTAGAACTCAAATTCAGAGGGCTTGGCGCCCGTGGGGTCGAAGGCCGTCTTCATGTTGGACTTGAAGTCCTTCAGGTAGCGCACCTTACGGTTCTCCTGCGCTTTCTTATCATAGACAAGGCTCTGCAGGTCAGCGCCTTTGTCGAAACCATCCTTGGAGATGATGACCGACGAGAAGAACTGGTTCTTGTAAGCCACCCAGTCCATTGCCTCTTCGGTTGTTTTCTGCTTGTCGGAAGCCTCACTCAGGTAGTCGGTGCCGCCTTCGGTGTTTTTCCAGTCGAGGCGTGCGTAGCGGTTCTCAAAGGTGAAGCCGCGCTCCTGCTCTTTC
This sequence comes from uncultured Prevotella sp., assembly GCA_900315835.1. Lineage (GTDB taxonomy): Bacteria > Bacteroidota > Bacteroidia > Bacteroidales > Bacteroidaceae > Prevotella. The sequence goes on along the minus strand of ONAR01000012.1, from coordinate 34,095 downwards.
ACCAGCTCTTGCCAGTTGACGTTGAGCTTGTTGGCATTCGGATCAAAGAGTCCAGCCATACCCGTGGCGCGCAGACTCATGTGGAGCATGTAGTTCTTGCCCAGTTTATACGTCAGCGTCAGCGCTTTGCCGGTGCCTGCCTCAGCGGTGAAGGTGACGGTGGAGTCGGTGACGGCAGAGGGTGTGAAGTATAAGTCGGCGGTGTTGATATTCATCTCCTTGGCTACGAGCGTGTAGTCGAGGCTCTGGTCACGCCCCTGAAACAGCGTGATGCCATTCAGGTCATCGCTCTTACCGGTCTTGTCGCTGATGTTGTGGCCGATGAAGCGCTTCGATCCTTTCGGATTCTTTAGATAAGCTTTAGTGACGACAGCGCCCTTGGTGCTGAAGGTCAGGGCTACGCGCGCATTCTGCAATACGATATTCTGAGCCTTGCCGGTGAGCGCTTTGTGGAAGAGTGCAGTCGTGTCTGAGGCAATGCTCTTCTTGACTTCTTCCTGGCGTTTGATAGCGGCAACCTTTGCAGCCTTCTCGGCTTTGGCCCGGCTGACCTGCTCGATGGAGTCTTGAACAAACGCGGCCCGCTGCTCCTCTTCGGATGGCCGTGAGTACCAGCTGAATCCGATAAGAACAACGGCGATGAGGATGAAGCCGATAATTGAATTTTTATCCATTATTGTTTTCTAACTTGTGACTATTTAGCGATTATCCTTCTTTCTTTTGGTTAGCGATAGCTGTCTTGACAAAATCCACGAACAACGGATGCGGGTGAAGCACCGTCGACTGGTATTCGGGGTGGAACTGGGTGCCGATATACCACTTCAGACTCGGTATCTCGACAATCTCCACGAGGTCGCTCTCGGGGTTGCGGCCGACGCACATCATGCCATTGCGCTCGAATTCCTTCTCATAGTCGTTGTTGAACTCATAGCGGTGACGGTGGCGCTCCTGGATATGCTCCTGCTTGTAGATATTGAATACGCGTGAACCCTGGCGGAGGTCGCACTCATAGGCGCCCAGACGCATGGTGCCGCCCATGTTGGTGATGTTCTTCTGCTCCTCCATGATGTCGATGACATTGTGGGGTGTGGTCTCATCCATCTCACGGCTGTTGGCATCGGCGTAGCCCAATACATTGCGGGCGAACTCAATCACCATCATCTGCATGCCGAGGCAAATGCCGAAGGTGGGGATGTCGTGAGTGCGGGTGTAGTGAGCGGCAATCACCTTGCCCTCGATGCCGCGCTGACCGAAGCCCGGACAGATGACGATGCCATCCTGACCAGCCAGCTTCTCAGCGACGTTGTCGTTGTTGATGTATTCCGAATTGATGAAGGTAATGACCGTCTTGTGGTCGTTGTAAGTACCTGCCTGCGAGAGGCTCTCGCGGATGCTCTTGTAGGCATCCTGCAGGTCGTATTTGCCGACGAGACCGATGTGGACCTCCTCGGTGGCGCGCTTGCGGCGCTCGAGGAATGACTTCCATGGGCCGAGTGTCGGCGTGGGGCCGATGGGCTCACCCACCTTTTTGAGTATGGCGGTGTCGAGGCCTTGGTTCTGCATGTTGACGGGCACCTCGTATATGCTGGGCAGATCCTCGCTTTGCACCACGCAGTCGAAGTCGACATTACAGAAAGCTGCCACCTTCTTGCGGATGCTGTCGTTGAGATGCTTCTCGGTGCGCAGTACGAGGATATCCGGCTGAATACCAACGCTCTGCAACTCCTTAACGCTATGCTGCGTGGGCTTGGTTTTCAGCTCACCGGCAGCCTTGAGGTAAGGAATATAAGTAAGGTGTATGTTGACAGCATTCTTGCCCAGTTCCCATTTCATCTGTCGGATGGCCTCAAGGAAGGGTGCGCTCTCGATATCGCCGATGGTACCGCCGATTTCGGTAATCACGAAGTCGTAGTTGTACTTGCGGCCGAGCTGCTTGATGTTGCGCTTGATTTCGTCGGTAATATGGGGCACCACCTGGATGGTCTTGCCCAGATAGTCGCCGCGGCGCTCCTTGTCGATGACTGACTTATAGATGCGGCCGGTGGTCATGGAGTTGGCCTTAGTGGTTTTGATGTCGGTGAAACGCTCATAGTGACCGAGGTCGAGGTCGGTCTCCATGCCATCGACGGTCACATAGCATTCGCCGTGCTCATAGGGATTGAGCGTGCCCGGGTCGATGTTGATGTAGGGGTCAAACTTCTGGATTGTAATGTTGTAGCCTCTTGCCTGAAGAAGCTTGCCGATTGACGACGAGATGATTCCTTTGCCAAGTGATGAAACAACGCCGCCCGTGACGAAAATATACTTTGTATCTGCCACAATCTTTGAGGGTTAAAAATTATATCAATATTACGTTGCAAAGATACGGCTTTTTTGTTGAATGAACAACAATTCGTTTTGGTATTTTCTTTTATTATGCTTACCTTTGCATCGAAATCATGAACAAAGTGAAAAGATATAAGCCTCAAATAGCGGTGGCGTGTGTGCTGCTGCTCGTTTTATTTCCCCTTGCCGCGTTGGGACAGGGGCGGAGCCGTAGCCTCAAAATCAAGAAGGCTACGCAGGAAGAGAAATGGCAAAAGAAGTTTACAGACTCGCTGAGCGCTTACCGCGACTCCATCTATAGTGACTCGGTCCGCGTGGAGCCGTTGCCAGAGATGGAGACGGCGCCTTTCTTCCTGCCGATGACGTTTTATAAGGGCGTCGCCCACAATGCCTTCTCGCTCGACAAACGACTTTCAGACAGCGACCGTAAGTTGCTGAATATCTACCTCAATCACCCTGAACTGGTGAAGAACACGCAGGAGCATCTCGACGCTGCCGGACCCGCCATCGCACCGAAGACGGTCACCGGCAATCCATCGGCAATCATCAAGAAGAGTGCCCCGAAGGAGCCCGAGGCCATGCCGCTTGATGTGGTGGTGCTGAAGCCTAATTTCTGGGATTTCGGTGGTGATTATTATTTACAATTCCTGCAGAATTATCTCACCGATAACTGGTATCAGGGCGGCGAGAGCAACTACTCGCTCATGGGGTCGGTGAAGCTCGTGGCCAACTACAACAACAAGCAGAAAGTGAGGTGGGACAATACGCTGGAGATGAAATACGGCTTGCAGACCACCCGCAGCGACACCGTTCATCGTACCCGCCCGACGGAAGACCTCATCAGATATACCGGTAAGCTCGGCTTGCAGGCTACCAAACGGTGGTATTACACCTTCCAGCTCATTGCGCAGACGCAGTGGGCAAGGCATTTTAATACCAACAGTTCCAAGGTGACGTCGGACTTCTTCTCGCCGTTCAACCTCAACCTGTCTATCGGTATGGATTACAACGTGAGTTGGTTGAAGAACCGGCTGACGGGCAGCATCCACCTGGCTCCGCTGGCTTACAACTTCAAATACAGCGGGCGCCTGGCACTGTCAAAACGCAATGGTATCGACGAGGGTAAGCATTCGCTCAACGACTTCGGTTCACAGACGACCATCAACCTCAATTGGAAGTTCGCCGACAACATCTCTTGGTCGACGCGGCTTTATTGGTATACCACCTACGAGCGCACGGAGGCAGAGTGGGAGAATACGTTCTCGTTCCAGTTCAACCGCTACCTTGCCACCAAGGTGTTCCTCTATCCGCGTTTCGACGATGGTGTCTCGCGCGACGATAAGCTCGGCTATTGGATGTTCAAGGAGTTCGTATCCGTAGGATTCTCGTATTCGTTCTAATAAAAAGAAGCCTCTCCCCAGCCCCCCTTATTTCTTGTATTGCTTCTTAGTGAAGGTGCTCTCCAACAGCACCGCTTTGGTGGAGGCGGAGCGAAAGACGTAGTGGAAGTTGAAGCCGGCCTCCTTGAAGACCTTGTACGAGGTGTTGTCCTTCAGTTGGCGCAGCAGCTCCTTGACAATCTTTCCCTTCTGCTGGTTAATGACTTCCGCGTTGTCGGCCTTATCCGACAGTGTGTAGTAGAAGTTGAACGTGTGGGTTGCCCGCGTAAAGGTCAGGCTGTCGGTGCGCTGCATGTCTTGAACCGGTGTCGGACAATAGCGCTCTGTGTAGTCTTTGGTAATCTGCTCGGCCCGGTCGTCGAGTGTGTCATGGTGACAAGCTGTTAGCGCAACAGCGAATATGGTCGCTAAGATTATCTTTCGCATAGTAAATTCTATTCAATTTGTATCATTTATTTGCAAAGTTATTAAAATTCCACCTATTTAAATAGAAAGTATGGCGATTTTTTCTTAACTTTGCAGTAATGTCGAATTATACGTATGGACAATATAAGGAACTTTTGCATCATAGCCCATATCGATCACGGTAAGTCAACACTGGCTGACCGCATGCTCGAATATACCAAGACCATCAAGATTACCGAGAATCAAATGCTTGATGATATGGATCTGGAGCGAGAGCGCGGCATCACCATCAAGAGCCACGCTATCCAGATGGAGTATTCGCTTGATGGCAAGCAGTATCTGCTCAATCTGATTGACACCCCGGGTCACGTCGACTTCAGCTATGAGGTCTCGCGCAGCATTGCCGCTTGCGAGGGCGCACTGCTCGTTGTTGATGCCACTCAGGGCGTGCAGGCGCAGACCATTTCCAACCTTTATATGGCCATTGACCACGATTTGGAAATCATACCCGTCATCAATAAGATTGATATGCCCAACGCCATGCCCGATGAGGTGGAAGATGAGATCGTCGACCTTATCGGCTGCGACCCGCAAGACATCATCCGGGCCAGCGGCAAGACCGGAGAGGGCGTGCCAGAGATACTGAAAGCTGTTGTGGAGCGCATTCCTGCACCGAAAGGTGACCCGAAGGCACCGCTGCAGATGCTCATCTTTGACTCGCTGTTCAACTCCTTCCGCGGTATCATCGTTCTCGGCAAGGTTGTCAACGGCAGCATCAAGCAGGGCGACAAGGTGAAGTTTGTGCAGACCGACATGGAGTATACCGCCGACGAGGTGGGTGTATTGAAGATGGATCTTGAGCCGCGCAAGCAGCTGTCGACCGGTGAGGTGGGCTACATCATCTCGGGCATCAAGGATGCGACCGAGGTGAAGGTGGGTGATACCATTACCCATGTCGACAATCCCTGCGACCACGCCATCGAGGGTTTCCAGGAGGTCAAGCCCATGGTGTTTGCCGGTGTCTATCCCATCGATCCCACCGAGTATGAGAACCTGCGCAGCTCATTGGAGAAGCTGCAGCTCAACGACGCCAGTCTCACGTTCCAACCCGAGTCGTCGCAGGCTTTGGGCTTCGGTTTCCGATGCGGCTTTCTGGGTTTGCTCCACATGGAGATTGTGCAGGAGCGCCTCGACCGTGAGTTCAACATGGAGGTCATCACCACCGTGCCCAACGTGTCGTACAAAGTCTTCACGAAGCAGGGCGAGGAATTAGAGGTGCATAATCCGAGCGGACTGCCCGACCCGACAGAGATAGACCATATCGAGGAGCCCTATATCCGGGCCACCATCATCACGTCGGCCAACTATATCGGCCCCATCATCAAGCTCTGTCTCGACAAGCGCGGCGAGCTCATCGACCAGCAATATGTCTCGGGCAATAGGGTAGAGCTCCACTTCATGCTGCCGTTGGGCGAGATCGTCATCGACTTTTACGATAAGCTCAAGTCCATCTCCAAGGGCTACGCCTCGTTCGACTACCATATCGACAGCTACCGTCCTTCGAAGTTGGCTAAGCTCGACATCCTGCTCAATGGCGAGCCTGTCGACGCCCTCTCAACGCTGACCCATCAGGACAATGCGGTGACCTTGGGGCGCAACATGTGCTTGAAGCTGAAGGAGCTGATACCGCGTCAGCAGTTCGACATCGCCATTCAGGCAGCCATCGGCGCCAAGATTGTCGCCCGCGAGACGGTGAAGCAGGTGCGCAAGGATGTGCTGGCCAAGTGCTATGGCGGTGACGTGAGCCGTAAGCGTAAGCTGCTCGAGAAGCAAAAGAAAGGCAAGAAGCGTATGAAGCAGATTGGCAATGTGCAGGTGCCGCAAAAGGCTTTCCTCGCCGTGCTGAAGCTTGATTAGCCGATGCCGTTTAATCACAATATTGATGAACCTGGACAATTTTATAGAGAGATGAAGGAATTACAAAACACAACGCGAGACATTGCACGCGAGTTGGCGCGCAAGTACAGTACCATGACCCATGAGGAACTCGATACCTTGGAAAGCATTCTTGTGCCCAAGAAATTTGCCAAGGGGGAGATGATCCTCAAGGTGGGTGAGATTTGTGAGAACATCTACTACATCGACAAGGGACTGATTCGGCAGTTCTATTACAAGAACAACAAGGAACTGACCGAGCATATCGGTGCCGACGGAGAGATCTTCATGTGCATTGAGAGTCTCTTCCGTGAGGAGCCCACTGAACTGCAGGTGGAGGCGCTGGAGAACAGCATCATCTATCTCATTCCCAAGCATCGGCTGGAGCAGGTGGCACTGCACAATGTGAATATCCAGATTATGTATCGTAAGATATTGGAGGAGAGTCTCATCATCTCGCAGATCCATGCCGACCTGCTCCGCTTTGAGACGGCTCAGAACCGCTATCTGCGTCTCTGCAAGCTCAAGCCGCAGGTGGTGTTGCGTGCGCCGTTGGTGTACATCGCCAGCTATCTGCAGATGACACCTGAGACGCTAAGCCGTGTAAGAGCTGCAACGGTGTAAATCTCATCAGTGGAGATATCCGCGATATTGAAGCGGTAGTTAATGGGCATTCCAAGAGCGGGATACGGGAATCGAACCCGCCTCCCAGGCTTGGGAAGCCCGTGCACTACCGATGTGCTAATCCCGCAACGAAAATAAATGGAGAATGAAATGGAGCCGATACTCGGACTCGAACCGAGGACCTACGCATTACGAATGCGTTGCTCTACCAACTGAGCCATATCGGCAATTGCGAGTGCAAAGGTAGTTATTTTCTTGAGAATAACAAAGCCAAAGGCAAGTTTTTTTATTCAAGAAGCAAAACTTTTCATTTGCAAGCCCATTATCAATAGCTATCGCAGTGCGATAAGATACCTATCGCACTGCGATGACGTGTTGAACGGTTATTTCTTGCTGTATTTGTCAATCAGACTCTGCGCGCGGGCATCACCTTTTTCGTTGGCTGTCTTCAGTGCTTCGAGCCCCTCTTCCTTCTTCCCGGTCTCGCAAAGTGCTATGCCTTTGATGATGTAGAGGTCGTTGAGATTGGCTGCTTCAGGCAGACGGAAAGCGAGGTCGCAGGTCTGCGCGGCCTTGTCCGGCTGGTTGACACGCAACTGTAGGCTGGCCATCTCAGCGTAATAAATGGGTTCGCGGGGATTGAGCACGATGGCATGAGCAATGTCGTTGAGGGCGATCTGGTATTGGCGGAGGTTGGACTCGCACTTATATTTCACGTAATAAAACTCATCAGAGCCACGGCCATTCATCAGCGAATCGTAGGTGAGGTAGTCCTTGAAAGCCTTACGGTATTGGCCGTCGTTGTCGTAAGCGCGGCCTCGTGCAAGTACGTAGGGAGCCGATGCCACACCCGACTGCGCATTAACTGCACTGTCGAGCAGTGCCATGATTTCCGGCTTGGATGCTTGAAGCATGGTCTTGCACTGTGCGGCCTCCAGGTAGATCTCGCCGTTCTTGCGCAGGTCGGTCTGCTGCAGTCCGGTGAAGACATCCAAGGCCTCCTTGTATTTACTTTGCGCATAGAGAATCTGCCCTTCCTGCTGCTTGTATCCAGCCTGCGGGTTTACTTTCTGCGCCTCCTTTATCAGGTCAAGCGCACGGTCGAGATTCCATTTGGTGAAAGTAGAGTCGATGCGATAGACGCTTGCCCGATATACCATGGCGGCATAGTTGCTGTAGGCTACATCTTTTTGCGCGGCATGTTTCACCTCGTCTTGCAGTATGTCGTCGGCCGCAGCGAGGTTGCCCTTGGCCATCAGTTGGTTGGCCTGTGCATTATAGCCTTCAGTGGCAGTGGGGAAGCTTTTGATGAAGTCGTCGATGTAAGCCTCATATTTGGCGCTGTCCTGACTGGCTGCCAGCATGAGCGTCAGGGCTGCCTGCTCCTGATCGGCCGGCAAGGCTGTACGGATGCCGGTGGCGCGGAACGTGTGGTCGTTGATTGACAGTCCGGTCAGCTTGAAGCCGGTTGTCAGCCGGGCATCGGCGGCAAAGGCCTGACCACCCATCTCCGGCCGCTGGATGATGCCTAAGAGTTGTCCTTCACCATTGACGACGGGGCAGCCGAGCTGTGAGCCGGAGATGTCCTGGTCGTTGAAGACGTAGTAGTTGTAATTGGTCATGAACTTCTCCGTGCGCTGCGGCTTGACGGCTTTGATGGCTGGGTTCTTCAGGTCGTAGCCGATGACATACATCGCAGCCGGCTGGTTGTCGGCAGCCACCATCGATAGGGCCGTGCTGGCATTGGTGTAGCCCTTGAGCCGGAAGCGGCAAAGGTCGTAGTTCTCTGAGATGCCGAGCATCACGTCGACGTCGTATTGCCGGCCCTTGGTGTCGATGACGATGGCGTGGTCGGCTCCGCTGAAGTCATGCCACATGGCGATGGCCTCACCGGTGTTGCCGGTCAATACGGCATGAGAGCTCGAATGGATGGTACCGTCCTGGTTGAACGTGGTCAGACTGAGAACGCCCTGCGCGGCTTTCTTGACCGCCGGCGTCTGCGCCACAGCCAGTGCGGGCACGATTAATCCGATGAGAAGTAAAGAAAGATGTCTTATGATTTTTTTCATTGTAGTCGTTATATAGTTTGTCGTTAATCTTGTTTGGTCGTGGCCTTCGACTGCTCCAGCAGCGCCTTGGCGTTGGCAATTGCGGCCTGCGTGATGTCGCTTCCGCTCAGCATCTGGGCCAGTTCGTTGACGCGCTGCTCGTCGGTGAGCATCGTCATGTGGCTCACGGTGCCGTTGGCAGTTTCCTCCTTGCTCACTTTATAATGGGTGGTACCCATGGCCGCAATCTGTGGCAGATGGGTGATGGAGATGACCTGACGGTGGTTGTCGCCCATCTCCCTCATGATCTGCGCCATCTTCTCGGCAACGCGGCCGCTGACGCCCGTATCGATCTCGTCAAAGATGATGGTCGGCAGTTTGACGGCTCCGCTGATCATGGCCTTCAATGAGAGCATGACGCGGGCAATCTCACCACCTGATGCCACCTGCGCGATGGGGTTGAGCGGTGTGCTGCTGTTGGCGCTGAACAGAAACGCAATCTTGTCGCGGCCGGTAGGTGAGCATTCGCGTTGCGCGAAGGTGATGGCAAATTGCACCTTGGGGATGCCGAGGGGAACGAGTCTGCGCTTCATCTCACTCTCGACGACCTTGGCGGCGCGCTGGCGTGTGGCGGTGAGCTTGTCGGCGGCCTGCTTGCAAAGCACGTAGGCTTGGTCGGCGGCCTGCTGCAGTTCGGCCAGCCGCTCGTCGCCATTGTCAATGCTGTCCAACTGCTGCTTGATCTCTTCGCGACGGTCGATCAGCTCCTTGACCGAAGCGGCGTGAAATTTCTGTTCCAAGGCGTAGATGAGGTCGAGCCGCTCATTGATTTCGGCCAACTGCTGCGGGTCGAAGTCGATATCCGACAGCCGACGGTCGATGTCTGAGGCAATGTCTTTCAATTCGATGTAGGCCGACTCCAATCGCTTGGCTGTCTCCTGAATGTCGGGGAAGACGTCGGCGATGTCGTTCAAGCGATCGGAAGCCTTTCGGGTGAGACTCTCGCTGCCCGTTTCGTCGGCTGATAGGGCAGAAGCGGCGTCATACAGCGCGCTCTTGATGTCTTCGGCATGGCTGAGCGTGTTTGACTGCTGTTCGAGCTCCTCATCCTCGCCCTCTTTCAGTTTGGCGTTGTCGAGCTCATTGAACTGAAAGCGGAGGTAATCCTCATTCTCCTTATTCTTCTGGCATTCGGCCTCGAAGTCCTCGTAGGCTTTCTTCGCCGTGAGCCAATGGTGGTAGGTCTCTTGGTAGGCACCGAGCTCCTGCTGGTCTTTGGCAATGATGTCGACGACCTCGAGCTGGAAGTCCTCCTTTTGCAGCAGCAGGTTCTGGTGCTGGCTGTGGATATCGATGAGCTGGTTGCCGAGGTTACGCATGACGGCGAGCGAGACGGGGGTATCGTTGATGAAACCGCGGCTCTTGCCGTCGCTCTTCACCTCGCGGCGAATGATGCAGTCATTGGCGTCGTAGTCGATTTCGTTGTCGTTGAAGAACGGCTCCATGTGGTAGTTGGACAAATCGAAATGGGCCTCGACAATGCATTTGCTGCATCCTGACTTGATTTGTTTGGAGTCGGCCCTTTGCCCAAGCAACAGTTGCAAAGCGCCGAGGATAATGCTTTTGCCCGCACCCGTCTCACCGGTAATGACCGAAAAGCCCGGGTGGAAGTCGATGTTCAGTTCATCGATGAGGGTAAAGTTCTTGATATATAGCTGTTTCAGCATTGTGGTCTACTGCTTTATTTTTTCCCATGCATTGTTTTGCGATGCATTGATGGAGAACAAGACGTCATAGACGGCCTCTTTCTCCTTCTGCGTGCCATGACCCTTATAGATATTGGCGATCTCATCTTTCTTGTAGTCGGTCCATATCTGCGGCAGCATGCTCGTGGGCCGATCCTCGTGGCATTTCTTCAGGTCGTTCTCGATCGTTGTCGAAATCTCGGTGCGGCCGCGCTCCACGTTGGTGGCCATCTCGTCGAGGCCCTTGCGGTAATAGTTGTATTGCAGCTGGCGGAAGGGCGTCATTGAGCCGTCGAGGTAGTCGTTGATGATGGCGAAGCGGTTGCGGTCGTTGTCGAAGGCCTTCCAACCGGCGAAGTCGAGGTTCTGCGCATTGTTGGCCAGGTTCATGCAGCGCTCGAGGATGTCGGAGCCGCCCATCGGAGAGAAGCTGTCGAGGTCGAGTCCGATGATGAGGTAAGCGTAGTAGGCGAACAATGCGGTGAGCTGGTTGTCTATGCGGTCCTCGTTGAATTCGAGTTGGTCGAACTGCGCGTATTCAAAGTTGAAGTCGTTGTCGGTGTTGCTGTAGAGCACCGACGTGTAGGCTGCGTTGTAGACGGGGCGGTTGGCTTGGATGAGCGCCTTGCAGGTGAACATGTTGGTCGACGTGTTGTATTTCGTCACTGTGATGTTGAAGCTGCAGGTGATGCGCTCATTCTTCTGAAACTGCAGGTTGGTCCACTGCCGGTCGTTGACAAACTGCTGCAGCGTTTTCTGCAGGTCGTCGAAGACGGAGTTGTCGGTACCGGAGATTTGATTGTGATTGATGGTGATCTTCGCGTTGAGCTCCTGCGCCTGCAATGGCACCGTGGCCAAAAGCAACGGGCAAAACAGCACCAGGAAAAGGCAGCTGAGCCCTTTCCCGAAGCGTTGGCGTAGACCACCGGCAGTGGGGTAGAAACCTGACAGACTGACCATCGGCCGTTACTTTAAATTCATGTTGAGCTTGGCCTCACGCAGACGGATGCGTGTCAGCACCTGCTTGGTATTGCGCGTGAAGTCGGCCGACTCCATCCAGTTGTAGTAACCGGGGTCTTTGTGCAGCACATCTGTCACCTTCCAACCGCGGTATTTACCGAAGTTGAACACTTCCTCCTGACGCGGTTTGCCGTTGCTGTCGAGCACGGGCTTGCCGTCGGCGTCTTTCATCTCTTGCCAGATGATGCGGCCGGCAAAGTCGACATTGTTGTTCATCACCGACTCGCTGGCCAGCACATCCATATCATTGGGCAGTGCATCGGCTTTCTCCTCCACGGTGTCGGGATTGTATTTGTCGAGCTCGCCCTGCAGCACGCGGTAGGTGGCCTCAGTGTCCTGGTCGGCGCGGTGAGCCTGGAAGTCGTCCTCCATCTTATGGCCGGTATAGAAGCGGTAAGCGGCAGCCAGATTGCGTGGCTCGCGCTTGTGGAAGATAGCCTGCGCGTCGATGAGACGGCAGTTGGAGAAATCGAAGTCGACACCGGCCCGCAGAAATTCCTCAGCGAGCAGGGGTACATCGAAATGGTTGCTGTTGAATCCGGCAAAGTCGCAACCTCCAAACGTGGCGGCGAGCGACTTGGCGATTTGCTTAAAGGTAGGCGCCTGGCTCACCATCTCGTCGGTGATGCCCGTCAGCTCCTGAACAAACTGAGGAATGGGCTTCTCGGGATTGACGAAGATATTCTTGCGCTCCTCCTCGCCTTCCTTATCGTTGGGTTTTACCTTAATATATGATATCTGGATGATTCGGTCATTGACCAAATCAAGCCCTGTTGCCTCCAAATCGAAGACAATCAAGGGCTTTTTTAAGTTTAGTCGCATTGAATAGTAATATTCGTATTATTCTGAGGCTCAATCATTCAGCAGCAGCGGCATGATGAGCATGAGTACATCTTCGTTTTCCTTTTGCTCAGCGGGCACGATGACGCCAGCGCGGCTGGGGTCGCCCAGGTAAATCTTGATGCTGTCGCAGTCGATGGAGTTGAGGATCTCGTTGAAGAAGTCGCCGCGGAAGCCAATCTCCATGGGGCTGCCGTTGTAGTCGCAGATGAGCTTCTCCTTGGCGTGCGTAGCGAAGTCGCGGTCCTCGGCCGACAACTCGAGGCTGCCCATCTCGAGGCGGAAGCGGATGAGCTGGCTGCTCATGCTGGCGAAGGGGAGCACGCGGCGGATGGCGCCGAGCAGGGCCTTGCGGTCAATGGTCACCTCGTTGGGGTTGTCCTGAGGAATGGCGGCATTGTAGTTGGGGAAGTTGCCCTCGATGAGCTGGCAGTTGAGCTCGCCGTCGGTGAAATGGAACTCAGCGGTGTTGGCGTTGTATTTGATGACGACGTCGCCGTTGGCTTTGTCGAGCACGCCGCGCAGCAATGCGGCCGGCTTCTTCGGCAGGATGAACGACGACGGTGTCTCGCTCTTGATGCTGTAGTTGCGGCAGCGCACGAGCTTGTGGCCGTCGGATGCGACGATGGAGAGTGCATCGGGCGTGAGATCGAAATAGATACCGTTCATCACCGGGCGAATCTCACTGTTGTCGGTGGCGAACAGCGTGTGGTTGATGTTGTCGCAGAGCAGAGCGGCGTCGAGGGTGATGACGTGCACATCTTCGGCAACGGGCTTCTCGTTGGGATATTCCTCACCGCTGAGCGCGGTGAACTGGTATTGACCGTTCTGATAGATGACCGACACCTCGAAAGTATCCAGGTTCACCTCAAACGTCAGCGGCTGTTCGGGCAATTCCTTGACCGCGTCGAGTATGGTGTGGCTGGGGATGGCGAAGGTGCCGTCGGTGTCTGACTCGTCGAGCAGCAGATTGCTGCGCATGGTGTTCTCGCTGTCAGAAGCGGTGATGAGCAGTTGGCCGTTTCTAACCTGAAAGAGGAAACTCTCGAGGATAGAAAGCGAGTTCTTGGCATTAATCACTTTGCACAATGCCTGCAGGCGGCTGTTGAGTGCCGTGCTTGATAGAGTAAATCTCATGGCTATATTAGTTTTTTGTTGTTCTTTTTCCGTACAAAGATACAACAAAATTTGCTTTCCTCCGAATAATAGGAATATTTTTTCGCGCTCTTAACGGATTTATGATGTGTTAACAGATTAACGGCGGCATAATTCCTGCAATATTATTCCGTTGACGTAAGTTTTTTCATTTTTATGATAGAAAAGTTTGCGGAATGATTATTTTTTGCTAACTTCGCCAATCGAAACATATCAACAACTTTAAAACTTAAAGTCATCATGGGATTACAAGGAATAGAAGTAGAAGGAGTAATCATTAAGGAGTATCCTGCCAAAGAAGGCGTTTCCAAGAGCACCAACAACCCCTGGAAGTCGCAGGAGTTTGTGATTCAGACCAAGGATCAATATCCGCGTACGTGTCTTTTCCGCGTCTTTGGCGCCGATCGTATCCAACAGTTCAACCTGCATGAGGGCGATACCGTTCACGTGTATCTCGACATCAATGCCCGCGCATGGCAGGACCGTTATTTCAACGACATCAACTGTTTCCGCGTTGACCATATCGATCCCAATGCCCTGAACGGTACGACAACGGCTCAGCCCGGTGTCATTCCCTCAGCTGCACCTGCGGCTCCTGCTGCCGCCAAACCGGCCGAGACTGCCTCTGACCCTCTGGGTGGTGGCGACAGCTCTGACGACCTGCCGTTCTAAGCGACGGTTTTGTCAGCATGCCGATTGTGCATCAATACGGTTAAATCAAACATTAATCAGACCAACCTTAAAACATTGAAATATGAAGAAGTACAACTTTAATGCGGGTCCTTCAATGCTACCCCGTGAAGTGATTGAGAACACTGCCAAGCAGATTCTCGACTTTAATGGTTCCGGACTCTCCCTGATGGAAATCAGCCACCGTGCAAAGGACTTCCAACCCGTCGTTGACGAGGCTGTGGCCCTGATCAAGGAGCTGCTTGACATTCCTGAGGGCTATTCGGTCATCTTCCTCGGTGGTGGCGCATCGCTGCAGTTCATGCAGATTCCTGCCAACTTCCTGATTAAGAAAGCCGGATATGTTAACTCGGGTACCTGGGCAAAGAAAGCCATGAAGGAAGCCAAGCATTTCGGTGAGGTTGTGGAAGTAGCCTCTTCTGCTGCAGACAACTACACGCATCTGCCGCATCACTACAGCATTCCAGCCGACCTCGATTATCTTCATATTTGCACCAACAACACCATCTTCGGCACTGAGCTGCGTGAGGACATCGACGCTCCTGTGCCACTGATTGCCGATATGTCGTCAGACATCATGAGCCGCCCCGTGGATGTGTCTAAGTACACGGCCATCTACGCCGGCGCCCAGAAGAATATGGCTATGGCTGGTGTGACGGTGATCATTGTCAAGGACGATATGCTGGGCAAGGCGCCGAGAGAGTTGCCTACGATGATTGACTACCGCACGCATGTCGAGAAGGGCAGCATGTTCAATACGCCTCCTGTTGTGCCTATCTATTCGCTGCTTGAGACCATGCGCTGGTGCAAGGCTCAGGGTGGTGTGAAGGAGATGGACCGCCGCGCCCACGAGCGTGCGAAGGTGCTTTATGATGAGATTGACCGCAACCGCCTCTTCCGTGGTACGGTAGATGCCTGCGACCGCTCACTGATGAACATCTGCTTCGTGATGAACGACGAATACAAGGATTTGGAGAAACCGTTCCTCGACTTTGCCATTTCACGCGGCATGGTGGGTGTCAAGGGTCACCGCTCGGTCGGCGGCTTCCGTGCAAGCTGCTACAACGCACAGACCATGGAGGGTGTCAACGCGCTCGTCGCCTGCATGAAGGAGTTTGAAGCTAATCATTAATGTTGGAAAGTATGAAAGTCTTAGTAGCAACAGAAAAGCCCTTTGCCGCTCCTGCGGTAGCGGGTATAAAGAAAGAACTTGAGGCCGCCGGGCATCAGGTGTCCTTCTTGGAAAAGTACACCGAAAAGGCGCAACTGCTTGATGCTGTCAAGGATGCTGATGCACTCATCGTGAGGTCGGATAAGATTACCCCCGAGGTGTTGGATGCCGCCAAGTCGTTGAAGATTGTCGTCCGCGCAGGTGCCGGTTACGATTCCATCGATACGGCTTACGCCAAGCAGAAGAACGTCGTGGTGGAGAATACGCCGGGTCAGAACTCCAACGCTGTGGCCGAACTGGTGTTTGGCTTGCTGGTCTACACCGTGCGCAACTTCTTCAACGGTAAGTCGGGCTCAGAGCTGAAGGGCAAGAAACTCGGTATCTTGGCTTTCGGAAATGTAGGCCGCAATGTGGCCCGCATCGCCAAAGGCTTCGACATGGAGGTCTACGCATTCGATGAGTTCGTACCTGCAGAGAAGATTGAGGCTCAGGGTGTTCACGCTGCCAAGAGCCGCGACGATTTGTTTAAGTCGTGCGACATCGTCTCCCTGCACATCCCCGCCACCGATGAGACGCGCAAGAGCATCAACTACGACGTGGTGAATCAGTTGGAGAAGGGTGGTATTTTAATCAACACTGCCCGCAAGGAGGTGATTGATGAGGATGGACTCTTGAAACTGATGGCTGACCGTCAGGACATCAAGTATGTGACCGACATCAAACCCGACAAAGATGCTGAATTCGCTCAGTTCGAGGGCCGCTATTTCGCTACACCGAAGAAGATGGGCGCCCAGACTGCTGAGGCCAACATCAATGCCGGTATCGCTGCCGCCCGACAGATCAATGCATACTTTGCTACCGGCGACGAGAAATTCCGTGTGAATAAATAAACCAATATTATCCGACTCTCAACGTGTAGGCCATTCATGAGGAATGCATGCGCGTTGGGAGTTTTTTTATAGTTAATCGATTATGGCTACCGTAAAACCGTTTCGCGGCATCCGTCCGCCTGTACAATATGTGGAGCAGGTAGAAAGCTATCCCTACGACGTGCTGAGCTCAGACGAGGCGCGTGAGGCTGCCGGCGACAATGAGAAGAGCTTCTACCACATCAACATGCCTGAGATCAACTTCCCTCAGGGCACCGACCCCACCGACGACCGCGTCTATGAAGAGGCCAACCGCCAGTTTCAGAAGTTCTTAGCTAAAGGCTGGCTGGTGCAGGACCCCACTGAAAACTATTACCTTTACGCCCAAACAATGAACGACAGGACGCAATACGGCATTGTCGTATGCGCGCTGGCTGACGACTATCACAAAGGCATCATCAAGCGGCATGAGCTCACCCGCCGCGAGAAGGAAGACGACCGCATGCGCCACGTGATGGTCACCAACGCCAATATGGGCCCCGCCTTCTTCGCTTACCCCGACGACGCGGTGCTTGACCAGCTCGTCAAGCGTTATGCCCGTCAGAAGCCTGAATACAACTTCGTAGCGCCCGAGGACGGCTTCCGCCATCGGTTGTGGGTGATTGCTGATAAGATTGATATTGAGACTATTACAAAGGAATTCGCCAAGATGCCGTCGCTGTATATCGCCGACGGTCACCACCGTTCTGCTGCTGCCGTGCGCGTGGCTGACGAGAAGGCGAAGGCCAATCCTCACCACACCGGCAAAGAGGAATACAACTATTTCATGGCGGTCTGCTTCCCCGCCAGTCAACTGACCATTCTCGACTACAACCGTGTGGTGAAAGACCTCAATGGCCTCACGCCCGAAGCCTTCCTCAAGGCGCTCAGCGAGGATTTCGTGGTGGAGAAGAAGGGTGCGGAGGATTACCACCCGCAGCATCTGCATGAGTTCTCACTCTATTTGGACAAGTGCTGGTATAGTCTGACGGCCCGTCCCGGCACCTACGACGACAACGACCCCATCGGCTGTCTGGATGTCGACATCTCCAGTCGCCTTATCTTGGACAAGCTCATGGGCATCAAGGATCTGCGCTCAGACAAGCGCGTCGACTTCGTGGGTGGCTTGCGTGGACTGGCCGAGTTGAAACGCCGCGTCGACAGTGGCGAGATGCGCTGGGCACTTGCACTTTACCCTGTTTCGATGAAGCAAATCATGAACATTGCCGACAGCGGTAAAATTATGCCGCCGAAGGCCACTTGGTTCGAGCCAAAGCTACGTTCTGGCTTGGTCATACATACTATCGAATGAGGTTAAACAGCTGATTTGAGATGGACGACGCTTATCAGACGATTAGCAGCGACACGATAGGCGAGGGCTACTACACCGAGAAACGGAGTAAGTTCCTCGCCTTTGCCCATCATGTGGAAACGGTGGACGAGGCGATGGCGATTGTGGCGAAGTATCGTAAGCAGTATTACGACGCGCGCCACTGCTGCTATGCGTATATGTTAGGCAGCGATCGCTCCGTCTTCCGGGCCAATGACGATGGTGAGCCGTCGTCAACGGCGGGTAAGCCCATCCTCGGTCAGATCAACAGTCATGAGCTCACCAACATCCTCGTTGTCGTCGTCCGCTACTACGGTGGTGTCAACTTGGGCACCGGCGGACTGATTGTTGCCTATCGTACGGCAGCCGCTGACGCCATAGCCCATTGTAAGATAGAGAGCCGGCTGGTTGAGGAGCTCATCACTTATCAGTTCACTTATCCGATGATGAACGGCGTGATGCGTATCGTCAAGGAGCTGCAGCCGCGTATCGTCAGTCAGCAGTTTGACAACGACTGCGCCATAACGCTTGCCATTCGAAAGAGTAAGGCCGATGAATTGCGCACCAAATTGGCTAATTTATCCTTCGAATAGCTTTTTATTCGCTGATATTGACGGCTTTAATCTCGAAAATGCTTAACTTTGCAATCTAATGTCAAAGCAAAGCGCATGAAAGAGGTTAAGATAAAGGACAGTAAACTGAAGGCAGCCGCCCAAGAGGGTATGGATGCTTTTATCAAGGTGTTCACCGATGCCATCTATGAGACCATCGGCGGGGAGCTCAATGCCGATACGATGCAGGAGCTCAATGCCGACCAAATCACCCTGTTGGCTTACGTCATCCTGCGTGATTCGGTGATGGATGGCGGCTTCGTTGAACTCATTCATAATGGCTACGGCCCTTTCATCTTCCGCAATCCCTTTGATAAGGCCATGCGCAACTGGGGCTTACACGACCTCTATAAAATCATCAACAAATGCCACAAGTTCTTCAACATCTACCAGGAACAGCTGGAGAAGGACTGCACGCAGGAAGAGTTTGATGCGCTTTACGAGCAATTCCCCGAGTTCGACGACTTCGATGACGCCTTCGTCGAGAATGAGGAACAATTCACTACAATGGTGGCCGGCTATGTTGACGACCACATCGAAAACTTTTGCACGATAGTCAATGAATAAGACACAACAGGAACTACGCAAGAAAAGTCCGGTTCAGATAAGAAACAAGAAAGCCTCGTTTCTCTATAGTTTTCTTGACACCTATACGGCCGGCATCGTGCTGACGGGTACTGAGATTAAGTCCATCAGAATGGGCAAGGCCTCGTTGGTCGATACCTTCTGCTATATCAACAACGGTGAGGTGTGGGTGAAGAATATGAATATCTCTCCTTATTTCTATGGCTCCTTTGCCAATCACCCGGCCAAGCGCGACCGCAAGCTGCTGCTGAATAAGCGCGAAATCAGACGGCTGGCCGAGGACACCAAGACGCCAGGTCTGACCATCGTCCCTACGCTGCTGTTTATCGACGACCACGGCAGGGCGAAGCTCGACATTGCGCTGGCTCGTGGTAAGAAGGAATACGACAAGCGTGAGACGCTGAAGGAGAAAGCCGACCGTCGGGAGATGGACCGCGCCATCAAGCACTTTTAGTTGAGTTCATCAGCATTTTTAGTTGAAGAGGGATAAGTTAAAGGAAAAGGGCAAAGGATTATGACAGAGCTAATTACGGATCGGATTAAAGGCCGCATTCTCATCCTCGACGGAGCGATGGGCACCATGATACAGAAGTTTGGCCTCAATGAGACAGACTTCCGCGGCAGTCGCTTTAAGGCGTCGGAGGTGCAGCTGAAGGGCAACAATGATGTGCTCAACCTTACGCGCCCCGACGTGATTGCGGATATCCATCGTCAATATCTTGCTGCCGGAGCCGACATCATCGAGACCAACACCTTCTCCTCGCAGCGCATCTCTCAAGCCGATTACGGATTGGAGTCATCGTCTTACGACATCGCCTTCGCTGGAGCCCAATTGGCGCGGAAGGCGGCTGATGAGTATTCAACGCCCGAGTGGCCGCGCTATGTGGCAGGCTCTGTGGGGCCCACCAACAAGACCTGCTCCATGAGTCCTGACGTGAGCAACCCTGCGGCGCGCGACCTGACCTACGACGAATTGTTCGACGCCTACACCGAGCAGATGGAAGCGCTCATCGACGGCGGTGTGGACACTATTCTTATTGAGACCATCTTTGATACGCTCAACGCGAAATGCGCCGTCGACGCTGCCCAACAGGTGATGGCGGCGAAGCACCGGAAGTTGCCTATCATGTTGAGTGTTACGGTCAGCGATCTGGCAGGCCGCACGCTGTCGGGTCAGACGCTCGACGCATTCTTGGGCAGCATGAGTGCGTACGACATTTTCTCCGTAGGCCTCAATTGCTCGTTTGGCGCCCGTCAGATGAAGTCCTATTTGGAGAGCCTTGCCGCAAAAGCACCTTATTATATATCGGCTTACCCCAACGCCGGACTGCCCAATAGTATGGGTGAATACGACGAGACTGCCGAGAGCATGTCGCCGCAAATTGCCGAATTCATCGATGAGGGATTGGTCAACATCGTCGGTGGCTGCTGCGGCACCACACCTGAGTTTATCCGTCGCTATGCCGAGATGGCCAAGGGTAAGCAACCACATCAACCGGAGCCGAAACCGGAGACGCTTTGGCTTTCAGGACTCGAGTTGCTCGACATAACGCCGAAGGTCAGGTTTGTCAATGTGGGTGAGCGCTGCAACGTGGCCGGCTCACGCAAATTCCTCAGACTCATCAAAGAGAAGAACTACAACGAGGCGCTGACGATTGCTCGTAATCAGGTAGATAACGGTGCAATGGTCATCGACGTCAATATGGACGATGCCCTGTTGGATGCCAAAGAGGAGATGGTGAAATTCCTCAATCTCATTGCCTCAGACCCCGATATCAGCCGGGTGCCGGTGATGATTGATTCCTCGCGTTGGGATGTCGTCATCGCTGGATTGAAGTGTTTGCAGGGCAAGAGCATCGTCAACTCCATCTCGCTGAAAGAGGGTGAGGATGAGTTCCTGGCTCATGCCCGCGACATCAAGCGCTTCGGTGCAGCCGTCGTCGTGATGTGCTTCGACGAGCAAGGGCAGGCAACGAGCTATGAGCGGAAGATAGAGATTGCCGCCCGAGCCTACAAGCTGCTTACGGAGAAGGTAGGCATCAATCCGCTCGACATCATCTTCGACCCCAATATTCTCTCGGTGGCAACGGGCATGGAGGAGCACGACAGCTACGCGCTCGACTTCATCCGCGCCACAGCTTGGATTAAACAGCATCTCAAGGGCGCACACGTCAGCGGTGGCGTGAGCAACCTCAGTTTCTCTTTCCGCGGCAACAACTACATCCGCGAGGCAATGCATGCGGTATTCCTTTACCACGCCATCGAAGCGGGGATGGACTTCGGCATTGTCAATCCTGCGTCGAAGGTGACTTACGCCGACATTCCCGACGACCAGCTGGAGATTATTGAGGATGTGATACTCAATCGGAAGAAGGGCGCTTCAGAGCGGTTGATTGACTTGGCCGAGCGCGTGAAGCTCGAGCAGGAGGCAGCAAAGAACCAGGGTGGGGCACAACAGGCTGCTGCTCATGAGGAGTGGCGGAGTCAGAGCGTTCATGACCGCTTGGTGTATGCCCTGCGCCGCGGCATCTCCGATTATTTGGACGAAGATCTGCATGAGGCGCTGAAGACCATGCCGCATGCGGTGGAGATTATCGAAGGCCCGCTGATGGATGGCATGAATGAGGTGGGACGACTCTTCGGCGATGGCAAGATGTTTCTGCCGCAAGTCGTGAAGACCGCCCGCACGATGAAGAATGCGGTCGCCATCTTGCAGCCTTATATTGAAGAAGAGAAGGTCGACGGCGTCTCGTCGGCCGGTCGCGTGATCCTGGCTACGGTCAAAGGCGATGTGCACGATATCGGAAAGAATATCGTTGGTGTCGTCATGAGTTGTAATGGCTACGAGGTTATCGATATGGGGGTAATGGTGCCGCCCGATCAGATTGTGAAGAAGGTGGAAGAGACCAATGCCGATGTGGTTGGACTGAGTGGTCTCATCACGCCTTCGCTTGAGGAGATGGTCAACACGGTGAAGGCTTTGGAGCATGCCGGGCTTCGCATTCCTGTGCTCATTGGTGGTGCTACGACTTCCGAGTTGCATGTAGCGCTGAAGATTGCGCCGCTTTACCATGGTTTGGTGGTGTGGATGAAGGACGCCTCACAGAGCGCCGCCATTCTCTCCAAACTGATGGATCTCAAGCAACGGGAAGCACTCAAACAACAGCTCGAGGTGAAATACGAGGCATTGCGCAAGAGTTACCACGAGGAGCAGGCGCAACTCAAATCTTTGGAGGAGGCACGCAAGAACAAGCTCAATCTCTTCTCCTAATCTCCGGAATCTGATTATTATATCGCGGGAAGGACGTGGCGCTTGCGCCACTAAGATGTAGTGCTTGCGCCTGCTGTCTAATCAGAGAGGTTTACATTAGAATTTTCCGAGGATTCGGTCCATGACCCAGTTGACGGGCGTGGCGCTGACGCTGGTGCACTTGCAGATGCCGAGGCCCTGCAGATGACGGATGACAGAGGTGATGATGGGCAGCTGTACGTAGGGCGGATTGGGCACGTTGATGCTGCGCTTGCCCTCGCTCGTGATGAGTTTGATAGGTTCGTAAGTATAGACGCTGAACGAGACGGTGCCCTTGTCGCCAATGACGTAGATGCGGTCTTCCTTCGCGCTCTCATGGCCGACGAAGCACCACGATGCGCTGCCGGGAATGCCGCTGTCGAAGATAAACGCCGCGCTGATGGTGTCCTCAGCCTGATAGAGGTGGCCGCGGTTGGTGGGATAGCCATGAGCGCGCACGATGATGCCGAAGAGGGCCTGCAGCAAATCGAGCTGATGCGGTGCAAGGTCGTAGAAATAGCCACCGCCGGAGATGTCGGGCTGAAGGCGCCACTGCAGATTTGACGAGGCGTGGTAGTCGAGGTCGCGTGGAGGAGCGACAAACTGCAGCTGTACGTTGAGTACCTTGCCGATGGTGCCGGTGTCGATGATTTCCTTAACTTTCTTGAAATAAGGCAGATAGCGGCGATAATACGCCACGAAGCAGGGCACACCCGTCTGCTCGCTGATGCGGTTGATGCGGATGCAGTCCTCATAGCTGGCTGCTAAGGGCTTCTCCACGTAACAGGGCTTACCCGCGCGCATGCTCATGATGGCGAAGGTGGCGTGCGATGAGGGTGGGGTGGCGATATAGATGGCGTTGATGTCGGGATCGTCAATCAACTGCTGGGCATCGGTATAGTATTTAGGGATGTTGTGGCGCTCGGCGTAGGTTCTGGCCTTGTCTGCACTGCGGCTCATCACAGCTTCCACGTGCGACCCTTCGACCTCATTGAAGGCCGGTCCCGATTTCTTCTCGGTCACCTCACCGCATCCGATAAATCCCCAACTGATCTCTTCCATTGTCTATTTCAAATTGCTGCTTGTATGGCTCAGCCTGAAGAATCTTATTTGAGTATTGCATCAAACAAATCAGCTACAGAGTTCCATTTGGTAACTCTGTCCGCCTTAATATCTTCTTTTGCTAAATCTATCCCCGTGTAGATTAATTTAGTCGAAGCTATTCTATTTGTAGGAGTACTCATATTGCATCCTATTTTTTGCAAATGTAATAGAATTATATGAAACAGCCAAATCATCAACCAACTATTTTTCCTTTTGATGACTCTTCCTCCCCGACCACCTGAACAAATCGCTGAGACTGTTGAAGTCCTTCTTGAGGATGAAGCCGATGCCCTGCGTATTGAGCGAGTTGCGGGTGAAATAGCGGTCGTTGGTCTTGTTGTAGACGTGGACGCTGAAGTTGCCGTTGGGGAAGATGAGGTAGCGCACGTCGAAGTCGCCGATAAACGACTGCGTGGCATTGGCGTTGTCGCGGTAACCGAACTGACCGTTGAGCAGCAGGCGGTTGTTGAGCAAACTGCCACTGAGCAATCCCTCATATTCAGCGTTGTTCCATCCCTCGTCGCCCGTTGAGATATTGGCGCCGAAGTTCCACTGGTTGTTCTTCGTCAAACTGCCCAATACATTGTTGATCTGCTGACTTATTTGACCGCTGAGCAGGCTCTGCATGGCGAGCGACGTCTGGTTGTAACCCTGCTCACTGGCGTTGTTGGTGCCTTGCATGTAGAAGCGGCCGACGGCGAGCAGGTAGAGCACCTGCTGGTTGATTTGCTCCTCGCTGTTCATTCGGCTGACAATCATCTGCTTGGCGTCGGCATCGAGCGAAGGGAAGTCGAGGTTGAAGTCCACCTTCGGCGCCTCGGGCGTTCCGCTGATGTTCATCAGGCAGTTGACGCGCGTGTTGTTGGATGAGAAACTGCGGCCAATTTCGAGGTCGGACAAGCTCACTGAGGCGATGGGGTAGACGGCGCTCAGATTGAGCTGCGCCGCCATCGGGTTGCCGCCGAAGACGATGGTGCCGCCTTGGGCAAAGTTGAACACCTTCTTTATGATGTTCTGAATGGTCAGCTTATAGACGCCGTGGTCGACGTTGTAGGTGCCGAAGATATCGATGCCGCCTTTGTTGAACCAGTTGGCCCGCAGCGCCCCACTGCCGTTGAGCGTGATGTAGTCGTTGGTCGTCTTGTCCATGATGATGCGCAGCGTAGCGTCGGGCGTGGTGTTGATGAGGAAGCTGATGTAGATGTCAGTGGGAATGTCGGGGCCGTCGTCATCGGGCTGCTTCATCGGGCGGAGGCTGTCGATGTGCAATGAGAGGCTGTCGCGCGAGGCCCAATGGATGAAGTCGTGGGCACCGACGGCCTCAGGACTGGAGATGTCGTAGACAATTTCCGAGTTCTTGTCGGGCGTCACATTGACATCGATGGTCACGTTGCCGCTGCCGCCCTTGATAGCTGCTGAGCCGGTGCCAAACACGCGGCCGTAGAATGAACTGCCGTCGTCGGCATGGGTGTCAAAGGCCAGCAGGTTGTTGGCGCTGACGTCGATGTCGTAGTTCCATCGGCTGAGATGCTGGTGATGTACGGCGCCCGAGAGAATACCATGGTGCTGGTAGCGGTCGGTGATGGTGTCGTTGTCAAAGAGAATGGCGTCTTCGGTGAGCTTCACGTCGGCATCGTGCAGGGAATAGGTGGTGCCGAGGGGCTTGACGTCAGTGGTGCCATGGGCAATGACGTCGCCGGTGAGGTTGAGTTTCTTCAGCGAACCCCACAGCCGCAGGTTGCCCGAGGCCGAGACATTGAAGTTGTCGAGGAAACTGGAGCAGATGTTGCCGACAAACTCGGCGCGCGTCTCATGGAGCTGCATATCGAGGTCGATGTCGCCGCGCTTGGGCGAGACGTAGCCTTTAACGATGGTCGTGTGCGGCTTGATAGTCAATGGGTTATTGCCAACTGTGTCGCGTGCTTCGGCATCGATGTCAATCTGTCCGAGGCTGGTGTTCCAACGGGCATTGGCGAAGAGGGTGCCGAGGCGGCCGCCTTCCAACATGAAGTTATCCACACGCAGTTGACTCCCGATGTCGGGCTTGTCGAAGAGCTGCTTGATGTGGGCAAAGCCGGTCACGGCGCCGCCGAAGTCGACCGAATGGAAGTTGACGAGATTGAGGATATAGGGCACGTTGACATGATTGAGCGTGGCGGTGATGGAATCGTTGGGACTGGCCGATGCGACGCCGTCGAGCCGGATGCTCTGATGGTCGGAACCAACATAGAAGTTGTTGACGGCCAGATGCTTCTTGCTGTAAGTCAGTGTAGAGGGTCGTATCTCAAACAGCGTGTCGCCGACGTGGAATTGGGAGCGGAGCAGCTCCAGGACAGCTTCGGAATGGTCATCAGCCGTCTCGTCGAACGATACCTGCGACCGCAGTTGCCCATGGAAGCGCTGCGCGGTGGCGTGGTTGTCGAAGTCGAGCGAGGCCTGCAGTTGGTCGTTGCCTGCCAACATGTCGAGCGACAGGTCGGTACCGCGCGCTGCCGTCACCATATTGCGCAGGGCCGCTTTGGCGTGGAGTTTGCCGTCGATGGTCTCAACGAGGGCCGAGACATTGCGCAGCTCGCGGTCGCCATAGTACAGGCAAGGGGCGCGGAGCTGGGCGTCGACGGTGTTGCCCTGCGCACTGACCTGTGCCGTAAGCCTTAGGGTATCAGCCAATTGAACGGGAATATTAAAGAACGCCTTTGCCCAGTCGGCTTTGTGAATGACTGCGGCCACCGAGAAGCCGCCGCCACTGACCGGACGGTATCGGAAGGGCACGAGATGGACGATGCTGGGCAGCTTCCTGACGATGACGTTCTCCACCGACTGCGCCAACGACCGGTAGTCGAAAGGTCCGTAGAGCAGGCCGCTGCCGAAGTCGCTGTGCATCACGACGTAGTGGCCTTTGGCGGTCGTTCCGGCCTTGAGCCGCAAGGAATCGAGCGCATACGACTGCGTGGCCGACGCCATGCTGAAGCGGTTGACATTGACTTCGCCCGTGGCATGGTTGAGGTCGTTGCCGCTGATGTTGGCCGAGAGGCTGGCGCGGTAATCGGCGTCGGCTAACTTGCCTGTAAACAACTTCAACCGAGACGGCGTAATATGGTTGATATCAGCCGTTAAATGAATACGGTGGATAGCCTGCTCCAAGTCGACAATGCCCTCAACCGAGGCGTCGGCGTTGGGGTCGTTGATGCTCAGTTTGCCCGCATAACGCTTGCCGTCGGCCTGGGCGTCGGCGGTGATGTTGCGGTAGCTGTAGCCGTTGTAGTCGATGCGGCCGATGTGGCCTTTGACGGCAAAATGCTTCTGCTTGAGGTTGCCTTCGCCGTTGATGCGCGCCGCGATGAGCCCGAGTTTATCGTTGTTGAGCACGCGGCCGATGCTGAAGCCGTCGGTGTTGATAAAGCCCTTGATCAGGTCGCCGGTCTTGTTTAGGGCGAGCTTTGCCTCACCCGCACCGAAGACGAGATGACCGCCTACGGCCATGTCATTGCCGCCTCTGCCCGAGGCATTTCCGCGGAAGCTGAGGTCATTGAGCCGTGTCAGCGCATCGGGCACGTGACCGGCAATGAGTTGCATGCCCTCGCCGTCGATGCTCAGCTGACGAATGGTTGCATGCCAGCGCGGATTGCGCTTCACCATTGCCACGTCGCCGCTGACCTCCAGCCGCATGTTGCCGGGCGACTTCATCGAAGGTTTGAAGCCGCGCTTGACGAGTGAGGCGGAGAGACGGCCGACTGTGAGCAACTGGTCTTTGACGGTAAACCGCGAGTTGACCACCACCTGCTGCGGCTTGTCCTTGAGCGCGGGAATGAGCCACGCGAGGTCGGGGAGATAGACGTGCGACTCCTCCAGCCGACCGCGCAGCGCGAGCGACGGCAGCGTCTGTGGCTTGTGATAGGTGCCGGCGATGCTGGGAATCAGAATCTCGGAGTGGGGCAGGGAGAGCCGGAAGTCGTTCAGACTGACGGATTTGGGCGTGACCATCGCCCTCAGCCGCAAACCCGTGAGCTGCAGTCCGGAGCCTTCGTTCAGCGTGAGATTGCGCAGGCTGACGCCCAACGAGTCGTCGCCCATCACGTGGATCATGACGTGGGAACTGATGTCAGTAATGCTTAAATGATGCGTGTCAAAGCCCTGACGCTTAGGCGCATCCAATTGATTGTAAGCTATCTTACCGCGGCGTAGGATAAGGCTGTTGATGTTGAGATAGAGGGGCTTGTGCTGGGTGGTATCCTTCGAGGACAGCGAGTCGATGAAAAACTGATAATTGGGCTTGCTCTGCGCGGTGGCTTTGTAGAGGTTGGCGTCCATGCCGAAGATCTGCGCCGAGACGATGGTGAAGCGCCCCTGCATCAGGTCGAGATAGCTGAATTTGGCCGACAGCCTCGTGGCGCGGAAGAGATGGTGCTGCTGCTGGTCGAGCATGCTCACGTCGTCGATGATGATACGGTTGAAAAAGCCGAGGCTGACGCGCCCCACGCTCACCGTCGTTCCGAATTTCCGCGACAGCGCCGAGGCTACCGCATCACCAATAAAATGCTGCGTCATGGGGATGTTGACCACGGCGATGAGCGCGAGATAGAGCCCAACGAGGCTCCATATCGTGTAGTTGATGATGTGTCTGACCTTCTTCAATAGCTGCAAAATTAAGAAAAAGTGGTGGGAAACTGACAAAAATCGGCTATTTTCTCAATTATCATATAATTTTTGTTTAAATTTGCAGTCAGATAAACATCATGTCTCTTCTGACTAAGAATCATACATTACAATATTTATCATCAACGCTATGGCAAATGTATTTAAGTTGCGCAAAGGCTTAAACATTAACCTCGTGGGCAAGGCCAGTGAAGAGAAGTTCGCGGTGAAGCCGTCGGCAGAGTACGCGCTCTCGCCGTCCGATTTTCCAGGAGTCACGCCGAAGGTCTGCGTCAAGGAAGGCGACCGGGTGCTGGCAGGCGAACCACTGTTCTACAACAAGGCATGCCCCGACGTGCGTTTTGCGTCTCCGGTGAGCGGCACGGTGAGTGCCATCGTCAGAGGCGAGCGCCGCAAGGTACTTTTCGTTAAGGTGACAGCCGATGCCCAGCAACAGTACCACGACTTCGGCAAAACCGACCCCGCTCAGATGGACGGGGAGTCAGTGAAAAACAAAATCCTTGAGGCCGGTCTGTTCGGCTTCATCAATCAGCTGCCCTACGCGGTGAGTACCCTTCCAAGTACTCAGCCGAAGGGCATCTTCGTTTCCGCGCTGCGCGATATGCCGCTGGCCTGCGATTTCGAAGTGGAGCTGAAAGGCAACGAGCAGGCTTTCACCACAGGTTTGAAAGCGCTCTCACGCATTGCTCCGGTGCATCTCGGCGTCGGTGCCAGGCAGACGGCGCCCACGCTGACCGAAGTCAAGGACATCGATCTCAATGTCTTCGACGGTCCCTGTCCGGCCGGCAACGTTGGTGTTCAAATCAACCACATCGAGCCGATGAACAAGAACCGTATTGTATGGACCGTTGACCCCACCACGGTCATCTTCATCGGCCGCCTCTTTCTCACAGGCAAGGTCGACATGACGCGCACCATTGCCGTGGCTGGCAGTCAGGTCAAAGACCCCGCCTACACCGATGTCGTCGTCGGCACACCGCTGAAGGACATCCTCGGCGACCGGCTGAAGGCCACCGACCACGTGCGTCTGATCAACGGCAACCCGCTCACCGGCCGCAAGGACACGCTCGAGGGTTACCTCGGCGCCCACACCTCAGAGGTGACGGCCATACCCGAAGGCGACAATGCCGACGAGGTGCTGGGCTGGATCATGCCGCGCACCAGGCAGTTCTCCGTCAGCCGCAGCTACCTCTCGTGGCTCATGCCCCATCGCCAGTACGACCTCGACGCACGCATCAAGGGCGGTGAGCGCCACATGATTATGAGCGGTGAATACGACAAGGTGCTGCCGATGGACATCTACGGCGAGTACCTCATCAAGGCCATCATCGCCGGCGACATCGACAAGCAGGAGCAACTCGGCATCTACGAGGTGGCACCTGAGGACTTCGCGTTGGCCGAGTTTGTCGACAGTTCAAAACTTCCGCTGCAACAGATTGTGCGCGAGGGACTTGACACGCTGCGCAAAGAAAACGCTTAGCCACACATCGACGTGTAATCATACAAAAAATAGAGTTTACTTCAAATGAGTGCATTAAAGAATTATTTCGATAAGATAAAGCCCAACTTCGAGCAAGGCGGCAAGCTGCATGCGCTGAAGAGCCTGTACGACGGTTTCGAGTCGTTCCTCTTCGTGCCGAATACCACGTCGGCCAGCGGCGCCTCCATCCATGACGCCTTCGACTCTAAGCGCATGATGAGCTTCGTCGTCATTGCCCTGCTGCCGGCCCTGCTGTTCGGCATGTACAATGTGGGCTATCAGAACTATGCCGCCGCCAACGCCCTCGAGGGTGCCTCGTTCTGGGCGCTGTTCGGTTTCGGCTTTCTCGCCGTATTGCCCAAGATACTGGTGAGCTACATCGT
The DNA here is from genome assembly GCA_900315835.1 of uncultured Prevotella sp. Taxonomy (GTDB): domain Bacteria; phylum Bacteroidota; class Bacteroidia; order Bacteroidales; family Bacteroidaceae; genus Prevotella. The sequence goes on along the minus strand of ONAR01000012.1, from coordinate 4,391 downwards.
CGGTCTGGGCATCGAGTTCGCCTGGGCACAGTGGAAAGGTGAGGAGATTCAGGAGGGCTACCTCGTCACGGGCATCATCATCCCGATGATCATTCCCGTCACCACACCGCTGTGGATTCTCGCGCTGGCCTGCGCCTTCTCCGTCATCTTCTGCAAGGAGATCTTCGGCGGCACGGGCATGAACATCTTCAACGTGGCCATCGGCGCCCGCATGTTCCTGTTCTTCTCCTATCCCAAGGCCATGACGGGCGACACCGTTTGGATTGCCCGCGAGAGCATCTTCGGCCTCGGCAACACGCTGCCCGACGGCTTCACGATGGCCACGCCGCTGGCCCACATCGCCCAAGGCACGCCCGTCGATACGAGCATCTGCAACATGATTACCGGTCTGATGCCCGGATCCATCGGTGAGACATCGGTCATCGCCATTGCCATCGGAGCGCTCATCCTGCTCTTCACCGGCATCGCCAGCTGGAAGACCATGCTCAGCGTGTTTGTCGGCGGCAGCGTGATGGGTGCCATCTTCCACGCCACCGGTGCCACGCCCATCGCCTGGTGGGAGCAGCTCATCCTCGGCGGCTTCTGCTTCGGCGCCGTATTCATGGCCACCGACCCCGTCACCTCGGCCCGCACCGAGACCGGTAAGTGGATCTACGGCTTCCTCATCGGCGTCATGGCCGTGCTCATCCGCGTCAAGAACCCCGGCTATCCCGAGGGCATGATGCTCGCCATCTTCTTCGGCAACATGATTGCGCCGCTCATCGACTACTGCGTCGTGGAGTGCAACATCTCAAAGCGCGCTAAGCGTACTAAGGCAACTGAATAAATGCAAGCTATGAAAACAAACAGCAATTCATATACGATTATCTACTCGGCGATCATCGTGGTGGTCGTGGCCTTCCTGCTGGCCTTCGTCTATCAGGCACTCAAGCCAAGGCAGGAGGCCAACGTGGCGCTTGACCAGAAGAAACAGATACTCTACAGTCTCAACATCCGCGGACTGGACAACGCCGCAGCCGAGGCTACATATAATAAGGTGGTGAAAGAGGAGAAGGAAGTTGACGGCAGCAAGATGTACATCTGCAACGTCGACGGACAAACCAAATACGTCTTCTCGATGAAAGGCATGGGCCTGTGGGGCGGCATCAGCGGCCTCATTGCGGTCAATGCTGACAAGTCGACGGTCTATGGCGCTTACTTCAACCACGAGGGCGAGACCGCCGGACTCGGCGCCGAAATCAAGGACAATCAGAAGTGGCAGGAGAAATTCCAAGGCAAGCACCTCTTCAATGGCAGCGACCGCAACAGCATCGCGCTGTCGGTGCAGAAGAAGGTCACCGACCCCGCCACGCAGGTCGATGCCGTCACCGGAGCCACGCTCACCTCAAACGGTGTGGCCGAGATGCTCCACAGCGGACTGGGCAAATTCCTGCCTTTCCTCAACGCAAAATAGTTTAACCGGAGCTTGGGGCAATCGCGCTGCTGCATCGCCCGCTCCATGTAACCAACAATAGACTATGAGTTTATTTTCAAAACAGAATAAAGCCGCCTTCATCGAGCCGCTCCATCTGAACAACCCCATCATGGTTCAGGTGCTCGGCATCTGCAGTGCGCTGGCCGTCACCTCACAGCTCAAGCCCGCCATCGTCATGGGCCTGGCTGTGACCGTCATCACGGCATTCTCCAATGTCATCATCTCGCTCATCCGCAACACCATCCCCATGCGCATACGCATCATCGTGCAGCTCGTGGTGGTGGCCGCGCTGGTGACCATTGTCAATCAAATCCTCGGCGCCTTCGCCTACGATGTCAGCGTACAGCTGAGCGTCTACGTCGGACTGATCATCACCAACTGCATCCTCATGGGCCGTCTCGAGGCCTTCGCCATGATGAACAAGCCTTGGCCCTCATTCCTCGACGGACTGGGCAACGGACTGGGCTACGCCGCCATCCTGGTCATCGTCGGTGCCTTCCGCGAGTTCTTCGGCCGAGGCAGCCTGCTCGGCTATCAGCTCATCCCACAGGGCGCCTACGACTTCGGCTACATCAACAACGGCATGATGACCATGTCGTGTACCGCCCTCATTCTCATCGGATGCGTCATTTGGGTCAACCGCGCCTTCTTTGTTAAAGACGAAAAGAAATAAAGTAAGATGGAACACGCAATAGCATTATTCTTTAGGTCAATCTTTGTTGACAACATGATCTTTGCCTACTTCCTCGGTATGTGCTCATACCTGGCTGTAAGCAAGAACGTGAAGACGTCGCTGGGCCTCGGCTTGGCCGTCACCTTCGTGCTACTCATCACCGAGCCCGTCAACTACCTGCTGCAGCGCTACGTGCTCGGCCCCGACTGCCTCATCCAGGGCGTCGACCTGAGCTACCTCAGCTTCATCCTCTTCATCGCCATCATCGCCGGCATCGTGCAGCTCGTTGAGATGGCGGTCGAGAAGTACTCGCCGTCGCTCTACGCCGCACTCGGCATCTTCCTGCCCCTCATCGCCGTCAACTGCGCCATCATGGGTGCATCGCTGTTCATGCAGCAGCGCATCAAGATGGACGCCACCAACGCTCAGGCCATCAGCAACCTCGGCGACGCCGTGGCCTACGCGCTGGGCAGCGGACTCGGCTGGACACTGGCCATCGTCATGTTCGGCGCCATTCGCGAGAAGATGCACTACAGCGACGTGCCTAAGCCACTACAGGGCATGGGCATCGCCTTCATCACCGTCGGACTGATGGCCATGGCCATGATGTGCTTCAGCGGCATGAAGTTTTAACAATCTGAGTTTCAACAAGATAAAAGTAATAAGTTTTCAGCAATGGGACAATTCATTACAGCAAGCATAGCAGTCTTTCTGGTGGTCATCCTGCTCTTGGTCATCATACTGCTCATCGCTAAGAAATACCTCAGTCCGAGCGGAAAGGTGACCATCACCATCAACGGCGACCGCAAGCTCGAAGTGGAGCAGGGCGGCAGTCTGCTCTCCACGCTCAACGACAACGGCGTCCACCTCTCGTCGGCCTGCGGCGGAAAGGGCAGCTGCGGACAGTGCCGCCTGCAGGTGCTTGAGGGCGGAGGAGAAATTCTCGACACCGAGAAAGGCCACTTCACGCGCAAGGAAATCAAGAATCACTGGCGCCTCGGCTGTCAGACCAAGGTCAAGGGCGACCTCAGCGTCAAGGTGAGCGACGCCATTCTCAACGTCAAGGAGTGGGAGTGCACCGTCATCAGCAACAACAACGTGTCGAGTTTCATCAAGGAGTTCAAGGTGGCCCTGCCGCCGGGCGAGCACATGGACTTCATCCCCGGCTCCTACGCTCAGATTTACATCCCTGCCTACGACACCATCGACTACGACAAGGACTTCGACAAGTCGCTCATCGGTGACGAATATATCGGCGCATGGAAGAAGTTCAACATCTTCTCGCTCAAGGCCCACAACCCCGAGCCCACCATCCGCGCTTACTCCATGGCCAACTATCCGGCCGAGGGCGACATCATCACGCTCACCGTGCGCATCGCCTCGACGCCGTTCCTGCCGCGTCCGCAGGTAGGATTCCAGGATGTGCCCACCGGCATCGGTTCGTCTTACATCTTCTCGCTCAAACCGGGCGACAAGGTGAGGATGAGCGGCCCCTACGGCGACTTCCATCCGAAGTTCAACAGCAAGCGTGAGATGATTTGGATTGGCGGTGGCGCCGGCATGGCTCCGCTGCGCTCGCAGATCATGTATATGACGCGCCAAATCAACTGCCGCGACCGCGAGATGCACTTCTTCTACGGTGCCCGCTCGCTGTCAGAGGCCTTCTTCCTCGAGGACTTCTGGGAGCTGGAGAAGGAGTTCCCCAACTTCCACATGCACCTCTCGCTCGACCGTCCCGATCCCAAGGCCGATGCCGCCGGCGTGAAGTACTATGCCGGTTTCGCCGTCAACTGCGTGCGCGACACCTACCTCAAGGACCACGATGCGCCCGAGGACTGTGAGTACTACCTCTGCGGCCCACCCATGCTCATCAAGACCGTCACCGATTATCTCGACAGCCTTGGCGTGGAGCCCGAGAGCATCATGTACGACAACTTCGGGTAATCCTTTCATCCACCAACCACGTTGACGTACGATTTTCATCCAGTGTAGTGGCCGGTCTTGTGCCGGCCACCAACCACTTTGACGACCGATTTCATCCAGTGTAGTGGCCGGCCTGGTGCCGGCCACCAACCCTTGGTATGGCATTTTTCCCACACATCAGCGCTAATCTCGCAGATGGAGACACGCCCGCAACACCGGCGGCTGGTGCCGGCCACCAACCCTTGGTATGGCATTTTTCCCACACATCAGCGCGATTAGCGTAAGCGCAGTAAGTTTCTCACGCGGATAACGCGGATTTCA
>ONAR01000003.1 GCA_900315835.1 uncultured Prevotella sp. | reverse complement strand
TGCACTAATATACACAGAAAGAATGAAGTAACAAATAACAGACAACTGCTATTGGCGGACGGCTTTAGCTTTTACGCCGTAGCGGAAATTAGTACAACATAAAGTAGGCGCAAGGAATATTATCCTCACGCGGCTACCACCAACCGCTCGCGGTTGATAATGCGGACACTACGCTAAATCGATAACTTCAACTATCCAACTAACTTTAAACTAATGAACTAACTCATAAACTAACTAACTTACAAACCAACTCATAAACTTATAAACTAACAAGCTCATAAACTCTTACTAAATGTTTAATATCTATAAACTATTCAAAATAGCGCAACAGCTTTGAAATAAAATGCTTAATTTTGCAATCTATTTTGGGCATAGATGAATTATGCCCTTAAACAAAGGAAAAACAATAGGTATAAAAAACGTTAGGTTAGGATGCGTCAACTTAAGATTCAGAAGAGTATTACAAACCGTTCCAGCGAGGCTTTGGACAAGTATCTGGTTGAGATCGGTCGCGTTCCAATGATTAGCGTTGATGAGGAGATTGAACTGGCACAGACCATCAGGAAGGGAGGAAAGGAAGGCGAGCGCGCGAAAGAGAAGCTCGTCAAAGCCAACCTGCGCTTCGTGGTCTCTGTGGCCAAGCAGTATCAGCATCAAGGATTGGGACTCACCGACTTAATCGACGAGGGTAACATCGGACTGGTGAAAGCAGCCGAGAAATTTGATGAGACCCGAGGCTTTAAATTTATCTCCTATGCGGTTTGGTGGATCCGTCAGAGCATCCTGCAGGCTATTGCAGAGCAAAGCCGTATCGTCAGACTGCCGCTCAATCAGGTCGGCGCGCTGTCGAAGATCAATTCCGAGATTTCGAAGTTCGAGCAGAAGAACCAGCGCCGTCCGTCGGTGCAGGAGCTGAGCAGTTTGACCAACATTGATGAGGCCAAGCTCGACCAGACTATCAAGGCCGACAACCACCACATGAGCATCGATGCGCCTTTCCAGGAAGACGACGACAACAGCATGGCCGACGTACTGGCCTCGGGTGAGGACAGCCGCGCCGACAAGCAGGTGGACTACGAGAGCATGGCCAAGGAGCTCAACACCGTATTGAGCAATGTGCTCAAGGACCGCGAGATCACTATCGTCAAGGAGTGCTTCGGCATTGGCTGCCACGAGAAAGGACTCGAGGAGATTGGTGACCAGCTCGGTCTGACCCGTGAGCGCGTGCGCCAGATTCGCGAGAAGAGCATCGTCAAGCTGCGCGAGAGCGGTTACGCCAAGCTGCTCATCAAGTACCTGGGATAAACACCCTCTCCGCTACACATGAATTGATGAATAATTCGTGAGTAATGCGTGAATTAATGCGTGGGTAATTCATGGATAATTCGTGTTTAAAGATAAATCATCGGTCCCTCCTTTGGTTTTCTTTCTTGAACATGAATGCCCAGGAATTACCCACGATTTTTTCATGAATGATAACTTGAATGGTTATTCTATGAAACACCTTGCACTGACTTTATTGCTGTTCACCCTATCCGCCGTAGCCATGGCGCAGGAGACCATTTCCGTCACCCCACTGCCCCAGAAAGCATTCCCGGAATCCATACCACCGGGCAACTACAGCGGCATCACATGGCTGGGCGGCAACCGCTACGCCGTGGTGAGCGACAAGTCGGCCGAGGATGGCTTCTTCATCTTTGAGATCGACATCGACTCCATCACCGGCGAGATCACCCATGCCCGCAACACCGGATTCTACAGCAGCGGCCAAGCCAACCGCGACGATGAAGGCATCGCCTACCGTCCACAAACCAACACCCTTTTCATTAGCGGCGAGACCGACAACGTCATCCGCGAGCACCGGATGGACGGCAGTCTGACCGGCCGCACCATTCCTCCGACCGACCACTTCCGGCATCTGCCCGGCAACCTCGGACTCGAGGCCTTGAGCTACGACTCCGTCGCCCATCGGCTATGGACCTGCAACGAAAGCGGCAACGTGTTTATCCAGTCTTACGACGATGCGCTGCAGCCCTGCGACACCTATGCCTATCAGCTCGACGCCCCGATAGCCGATGCGCAGAAGGCCTTGTTTTATGCCCATGGCATTGGCACCATCTGCGCCCTACCCGACGGCAATCTGCTGTTACTCGAGCGCGAGTTCTACGTACCGAAAAAGAAGCTGGGCGCCTTCGTCAACTGTAAGCTCTTTCTGTTGGACATCAACCAGCTGCCCGCCGAACAGCGCCATGCAGCAGCATCTACGCCAGTCAGTCCGCAAAAAATGTTGCTTACCCAATGGAAGACTAAGCTGACGCTCCTTGGCCGGGGCCTTGCCAACTACGAAGGCATGTGCCTGGGCCCGACGCTCAAAGGCGGCTCGCGCGTCATCTTGGTGGTGGCCGACTCGCAGGATCAGTACAAGGGCGTGTTGAAAGACTGGCTAAAGAGCCTGCGGCTGTCACAACGCTGACCTTGAGAAGACACTACTTCAGTCGCTCATACTCATCGAAGCAGTATTTCCGCCCCACCACCAGCGTGAAGGCAATAGACAGCAGCGATGCCGTCAGTTCCATTACCATGAGCAGCAGTTGAAGCGCAGCAGCGGTTACGACATCAACACCTGCCATCACCAATCCGAAGAACAGCACCGGAGCCGTAGCAAAGCAGAGCAGCGACAAGCGGCGAAGCACCGAGACAATGGCGGACTTCAAACTGCGGCGCACAAAATAGCTCACAGCCTGACGATGGCTGCTCCCATTGCCGAGAAGGTAATAATAGAGTTGCCCGTGGTTGCGCAAGCCGACGAAGAAAAAGTCAAGCGCCTTAGCGTTGCTCACGATGATGCCACCCGAGATGATACCCACGAAGGGCAACAACAGACGCGGCGAGAACGGCTGCGCAGCGCTCACCACCAAGAGCAGGGCATACACGCTCACCACAGCCACCGCCACCACATTGCCGCCAAGCAGAGGCAGGAAGAGCCGACGGGGCTTCATATTGGCTTTCACCAGCGTCAGGTAGGTTGCACAGAGACAGAAGACCAGTCCGGCCACCACATCATAGACGATGCTGTTCAGCGCCAGACCGCCATAAACCACCAGGGCCACCAAGGCCATGACAACGATGGCCCGACCAAACACCAGCAGCATCTTCTCACCAATCTTCAGCCGGTAACGATAGTCGATATAGAAAGGGACCGCGAGCAACAGCAATCCAAGGATGATACCCGATAACAACACCTTCATGTTTCCTATAGATTAATGGTTTTCTGACAATTCAACTTATTCTCCCTGCACGTGTAGATGACCTCAGCGCCATTCGATGCCAGGCTGTGCACCAGCCTATCGGCCTGCATCACCTGCGGCAGGTCGTCGATCAACACGATGGGTCCCCGTTGCACCAAGGCCACGCAGAGCAGCAGCAAGCGGTAATCGAGGTCGGCCATGTCACACAGCTTCTTCTCCAGCACGGCCTTATCCATGCCCAAGACCTTCAGCTCCGACAGGAACGCTTCCTTCGCCTGAGCCTGATCCCCGGTGACGATCATGTCGAAAAGGTCGCCGACGGTAATGGGATTGCGCGGCAGCTCCTGCGGCACATAGGCCATCATCCGTCTGAAATAGAACCCTGCACCCGAGGTAATCAGTTCGCCGTCAAGCGTGATGAAGCCTTGCTCGACCGGAGCCAGTCCCATCACCGCCAACAGCAGACGGCTCTTGCCACTGCCAGCCGGACCATTGACGCAGACCACCTCACCCGGCTCCACGATAAGGGAGAAAGGCGACGACAACCGACCCTCGGCGCATCTCACGCTTGTGTTCTTGAATTCCAACATCGCATTTACCGCATTAACCTTTTCTTTTACAAAGTTAAGGCTTTTTTCCGTAATTGGTTGTAAAATTCCATTTTTCTTGCAACGCAGTCCTACTTTTACGATTTAATTTTATAATTTTGCAAGATAAGCAATATGAACTCTAAAGCAACACCGAAGTATGGCATCACCTCTGTATCTACCTGCTGAATGGGAACCGCAAAGCTGCATTCAGTTGACCTGGCCCGACGGCCACACCGACTGGGCGCCCTATCTTGATGCCATCACCAAGACATTCATTGAATTGGCCCAAGCCATCACGCGCTACGAGCGGCTCATCATTGCCGCAGCCGACGCCGACGCTGTGCGCAGCTTATTAGATAAGGTGTTGGACCCCAACCAGCGGTCAAGGGTGAAGGTCTATCCCTGCCCCATCAATGATACGTGGGCACGCGACCATGCCCCGCTGACGCTCACCAGCCACGACGGTCAGCCCTCCAAGAGGCCACGCCATCGGCTGCTCAACTTCCGTTTCAACGGTTGGGGCGAGAAGTTCGACTGGCAGAAAGACAACCAAATCAGCGCCAACCTCTACCGCCAAGGCGCCTACAACGGTGAGCTGGAGGACCACGACGACTTCGTGCTCGAAGGCGGATCGGTGGAAAGCGACGGCAAGGGCACGGTGTTTACGACGGCCTGCTGTCTGCTCGCGCCCCACCGCAACCAGCCATTGACCGAGGCCGGGATTACCGAACGGCTGAAACTTTGGCTACATGCCGACCGCATCGTCTGGCTGCATCACGGTCAGCTCCGGGGCGACGATACCGACGGCCACATCGACACCATCGTGCGTACATGCCCCAACGACACGCTGGCCTACGTCAGCTGCGATGACCCCGAGGATGAGCAATACGCCGACTTCCGTGCGCTGGAGGAGGAGTTGAAGACGCTCACCACCCTCGACGGCCGCCCCTACCGGCTGCTGCCCCTGCCGATGCCCCGCCGCATGGAAGACGACGGCTATCGACTGCCGGCAACCTACGCCAACTTCGTCATCCTCAACGGCGCCGTTTTGGTGCCCACCTATCAGCAACCCGACAACGACGAACAAGCCAAGGCCGTCATCGCCAAGGCCTTCCCCGACAGGGACATCATCGGCATCGACGCCTCGACGGTGGTGCGCCAGCATGGGTCGCTCCACTGCCTCACGATGCAGTTTCCCGCCGACTGAACAGCGTTTCAGCCGACCCACCATCCATTAAAATAATCCACAACTATGACGATAAAGACCGCACTCATACAGCAGCACAATGTGGCTGACATCGAAACCAACAAGCAGCGCTTGGCCGACAGCATCAGGAAAGCTGCGGGCCTCGGCGCTCAACTCATTGTTTTACAGGAGTTGCACAACTCGCTCTATTTCTGCCAAGTAGAAAGCGTTTACAACTTCGACCTCGCCGAGCCGATACCCAGTCCGTCGACCGCATTCTACGGTCAGTTGGCCAAGGAGTTGGGCGTGGTTCTGGTCACCTCGCTATTTGAGCGCCGCGCCGCCGGGCTCTACCACAACACGGCGGTCGTCTTCGAGAAAGACGGCTCCATCGCGGGCCGCTACCGCAAGATGCACATCCCCGACGACCCCGCTTACTACGAGAAGTTCTACTTCACACCCGGCGACCTGGGTTTCCACCCCATCGACACGTCGGTCGGCCGTCTGGGCGTCTTGGTCTGCTGGGACCAGTGGTTCCCCGAGGCTGCGCGGCTGATGGCGCTGCAGGGCGCCGACCTGCTCATCTACCCCACCGCCATCGGCTACGAGTCGACCGACACCAAGGAGGAGCAGGAGCGGCAGCGTGAGGCGTGGACCACCGTGCAGCGCGGCCACGCCGTAGCCAACGGACTGCCCGTCGTTGCCGTCAACCGCGTAGGTTTTGAGCCCGACCCGAGCCATCAGACCAATGGCATACAGTTCTGGGGCTCGAGCTTCGTCGCCGGTCCGCAGGGTGAGCTGCTTTATCGTGCATCCAACAGCGAGGAAGCCCTCGGCATCGTCGACATCGACCTGGCCCACAGCGAGCAGGTGAGGCGGTGGTGGCCATTCCTCCGCGACCGCCGTATCGACCAGTATGACAACATCTTAAAGCGTTTTATTTAAATCAGAACTATGACACCTCAACCCACCTTCAAGACTTATCCTTGGCTGCTGCCATTGAGTTGGCTGTATGGGTTAGGTGTGGCCATCCGCAACTGGCTGTTCGACAAGCATGTGCTCAAGGAGCAGTCGTTTGACCTGCCCGTCATCAACGTGGGCAACCTCACCGTCGGCGGCACCGGCAAGACGCCCCATGTGGAATACCTCATCCGCTTGCTCTCGCCGGTAACACAGGTTGCCGTGCTCTCGCGCGGGTATAAGCGTAAGACCACCGGCTACCGCTTGGCTACCGATAGCTCCACCTCGCGCGAGATTGGCGATGAGCCTTATCAGATGAAGCTGAAATTCCCTCAGATCCACGTCGCTGTGGATGAGCACCGCCCTGAGGGCATCACCCGCCTCACTACCGACGAGGCTACGGCCGACACCGGTGTCGTCATCCTCGACGACGCTTTTCAGCACCGCTACGTCAAGCCCGGCGTCAACATCTTGCTGACCGACTACAACCGTCTTTTCATCAATGACTTGCTGTTGCCTGCCGGTCGGCTCCGCGAACCGGCATCGGGGAAGAAGCGGGCCAACATCGTCATCGTGACCAAATGCCCGAAGACGCTCAAACCGATGGATTTCCGCGTATTGGCCAAGCAACTGGCGCTCTACCCCTATCAGTCGCTCTACTTTACGACACTGAACTATGGCGATCCCTATCCGCTATTTACCCCGCCATCTGGCAAGACTAGCGCCGACCATCAGTCATCGGCTTTATCTTCATCTTCAACATCGGCTTTGGCATCGGCTTTGCCCTTGTCTCAGCAGCATGTATTGTTGCTCACCGGCATCGCTGCGCCACAGGAGATGGCGGCTGACCTCAGCCAGCAGTGCAAGCAACTGACACCACTGTTCTTTGCCGACCACCATGCATTCACCGACGCCGATGCCTCGCTCATCAACCGTTCGTTTGAGGCCCTGCCCTCGCCCCGCGTCATTCTCACTACGGAGAAAGACGCCTCGCGGCTGCGGCTGCTCGACGGATTGAGCCAGGAGGTGCGCGAACGGCTCTACGTGATGCCTGTCAAGGTGGCCTTCCTCAATGGACAAGAAGAAACATTCAATTCAAAAATATTAGCTTATGTACGAGAAAATTCAAGAGACGGCCGCATGGCTCAAGGAGCGCATGACGAGCCATCCGCAGACCGCAATCATCTTGGGAACCGGCCTGGGACGATTAGCTTCAGAGATAGCTGACGCAACGGAGATACCCTATAAGGACATTCCCAACTTCCCCGTGTCGACCGTTGAGGGCCACGCCGGCAAGCTGATTTTCGGTAAGCTCGGCGGTAAGGATATCCTCGCCATGGACGGCCGCTTCCACTTCTACGAGGGTTACTCGATGAAAGAGGTGACCTTCCCCATCCGCATCATGTATGAGCTCGGCATCAAGACGCTCTTCGTCAGCAATGCGTCGGGTGGCATGAACCCCAACTTCAAGATTGGCGACCTGATGATCATCGACGACCACATCAATTTCTTCCCCGAGCATCCGCTGCGCGGCAAGAACTTCCCCACGGGTCCCCGCTTCCCCGACATGCACGAGGCCTACGACCGTAAGCTCCGCGATATGGCCAACGAGATAGCCCGCGAGAAAGGCATCCGCGTGGTGCATGGCGTCTACCTCGGCACCCAGGGCCCCACCTTTGAGACACCCGCCGAATACCGCATGTATCATCTGTTAGGCGCCGACGCCGTGGGCATGAGCACCGTGCCCGAGGTCATCGTAGCGCGCCACTGCGGCATCCGCGTCTTCGGCATCAGCGTCATCACCGACCTCGGCGGCTTCGACAAGCCCGTTGAGGTGAGCCACGAGGAGGTGCAGCAGGCTGCCAATGCATCGCAGCCGCTGATGTGTGAGATCTTCCGTGAAATCATAAAGCGAAGCTAATGGAAATCAAAGAATTAGGTGAATTTGGCCTCATCCATAGGCTGACGAAAGACGCCGAGCCGAAGAACCCTTCCACGCTGAAAGGCGTCGGTGATGACTGCACCGTGCTCTCCTACCCCGACCGCAAGGTGCTGGTCACCACCGACATGCTGATGGAAGGCGTTCATTTTGACCTGACCTACAACAATATGGCGCAATTGGGCTATAAGAGCGCAATGGTAAATCTCAGTGATATCTTTGCCATGAACGGCCAACCGCGTCAGCTATTGGTGAGCATTGCCCTGAGCAAGCGCTTCAAGGTGGAGGATCTCGACGACTTCTACCGCGGTCTGCATGCGGCCTGCGACAAGTGGGGCGTCGATATTGTCGGCGGTGACACCTGCCCCTCACTCACCGGTCTGGCCATCAGCATCACCTGCATCGGTGAGGCTGAGGAGAAAGACATCGTCTATCGGAGTGGCGCCAATGAGACCGACCTCGTCTGCGTCTCCGGCGACCTCGGTGCGGCCTACATGGGCTTGCAGCTCCTCGAGCGCGAGAAGAGCGTCTATTACCAACAGTTGGACAAAATCAACGCGAAGATACGCAAAGCCAACAGCGAGGGCAACAAGGCACTCGTCAAGCATCTGCAGGAAGAAGGCATGAAGCTCACCGACTTCCAACCCGACTTCGCCGGTAAGGAGTATCTCATCGAGCGGCAGCTCAAGCCAGAGGCCCGTGGCGACATCATCCAACTGCTGCGCGAGAACAACATCCGGCCAACGGCGATGATGGATATCAGCGACGGCCTCAGCTCGGAGCTCATCCACATCTGTAAGCAGAGCCACTGCGGTTGCCGCATCTATGAGAAGAACATCCCCATAGACTATCAGACAGCGGTCACCGCAGAGGAATTCAACATGAATGTCACCACCTGCGCCATGAACGGCGGCGAGGACTATGAACTGCTCTTCACCTGCCCCATCGGTGACCACGACAAGCTCGACGCCCTCGAAAGCAAGGGCATCCATCAGATTGGCTACATCACCAAGGAAGAGCTCGGCTGCCGCCTCATCTCACGTGGCGACGGCGAGGAGTTCGACATCACCGCGCAGGGCTGGGCACTGGGTGGCGCAGGAGAAGAGAAATAATAATTGATTCGAAAGTCAATCGGCGTTTATCAGATAGGCTGATAAGTTCAAGACAAAACAATCAACCCCGGAGCGATTGCGGCTATTTCCCGCAACCCCTCCGGGGTTGTGAAATACTTCTACCCCGCATACCGCATCTCGTTGAGCAACTGCTTCTGGCGATCACTGAGATTGGTGGGCAATGTAACGTTGAAGGTGATGATCAAGTCGCCAAAGGTGCCATCGCCACGGTCGTAGCCCTTGCCACGCAATCTGACGCGGGTACCGTTTTGCGTCTCTGGCTTTACCTTCAACTTAATCTTCGATCCATTCCTCAACTGAATGATGACTTCGCCGCCAAGCAATGCAGTGTATAGGTCAATATTCACCTTCGCATTCATCTCGCCGGTACTTGTACGCGCAGAATGCGATGAGAAGCCATGACCCGCACCATGACCGAACAAATCCTCGAAGAAGCTCGAGAACCCGCCACCAGGGCCAAAGCCGGAGAAGTCAAAGCCGTCAAACGGCGAACCGCCATCCGACGAGCTCCAATGGAACGACGAACCGCCACCATTGCCACCTGCCTGATTGAAGGCGTCAGCCTCTTTCCAGTTTTGACCGAACTGGTCATACTTCTTACGCTTCTCGGGGTCGCCAATCACCTCATAAGCCTCGTTCAAAGCCTGGAACTTAGCCTTGGCCTTGGGGTCATCGGGGTGAAGATCGGGGTGGAACTGCTTAGCGCGTTTCAAGAAAGCGCGACGCACATCCTTCTGAGGAATATTGCGGTCGACGCCAAGAATCTTATAATAATCAATAAATGCCATAGTTATAAATCCTCCATTCGTTAATCATTCAGTTGACAACAAATATTGTGCCACCACAGGGGTAACCACGGCAAAATCTACAAAAGAAAGGCTGGGGAAAGGAGATTGCCCTCGCCCCAGCCTTAGCTATGGAAAATCAAATTTCTATAATTCTTTCGGTATCGGAAAGCTCTCGCTTACCGAAGACCCGCCGGTTATCTGATGCGGTCCATTGACTTAATCAGCTCCTCATCATGCTTGACGCCCATTCTGGCGAGGAAAAAGAAGATGACGGCCACCAGCGGCAGACAAGCGGCAAAGCTAATGTGGAACTCACCCAACTGATTGAAGGTTTCCAAGGCGTAGAAGACATAGCTGCCATACCATGCGCCACAGAGGAAGATGCAGCCTAAGCAAAGCGCCATCTGCAGTTTGCGGCGGTGATAAAGGAAGATGGTGATGAGCGTAAGCACTCCCGTCACTACCAACTCAACGAAGAGCAGCGGATGAGCAGTGAGCGCATTGTCCATCGTCAATCCGTAGTTGTACCACACGGCTACAACCTTGCCTGCGGTGGTGTCTATCTTTCCGATAGGCAGGCAGAGGCAAACGATGAGCGCAGCCAATGCCAGGAGCAGGTAAATGGTTTGCTTACGTTGTAACATTTAAGCCTCCTCCTGCTGCTGATTGTCTTCGTTGTCCTTGGAAGGGTCTCTCCAATAGATGTTGCCCTCGATAAACTCCTGGGTAGCCAAGAGTGAAGGCTTCGGCAGACGCTCATAGTAACGGCTGATCTCAATCTGCTCACGGTTCTCGAAAACCTCCTCCAGTGAGTCGTTGTAAGAGGCAAACTCAGCCAACTTCTTGCTGAGGTCGGACTTTATCTCCACAGCAATCTGATTGGCACGCTTACCAATGATAACCACACTCTCATAGATATTGCCCGTATCCTTGCAGAGATCCATGATGTTGCGGGTAATGGTGTTGACTGGTGCTTTCGATTTCTTGTAATCCATATATTATTAAAATGTCTATATAATAAAACTTTCTCGATTAGGCCTCATCGGTCTCATTAGTCTTCCTTGGTCTCGCCGGTGACTTTCTTACACTTTGTGATAAACTCCTCGGCTTCCTTACGCTCCTTTGAGTCAGGATACTCGTTGATGAAGCCGTAGCATTCGTCTTCGGCATCCTGATAGCGCTCGAGCTTCTTCGACTCCACACTCTGCTCAGCCAAATGGAACTTGCTGCGCATGATGAGCGTGGCAAACTCCTCGCGTTTGTTGGTATAGGGGTAATCCTTCAGGGCATTCTGCGAGGTCACGATGCAAGCCTCGTAGTTGTTGCCGCCATACGAGCAGTTGTTGAAATAAGACCCGAGATTGTAGTAGAGCTTTGCCGAGAGCAACTCCTTCTCCACCAGTTTGTCCTGCAAAGCAAAGAGTCGGGTCTGCGCCAAATCCTTGTTCTTGGCATCGGGGAAGAGGTCGAGGTATTCCTGGAAAGCGGAGATGGCCGACACCGTCTGTGTCTGGTCAAGACGGGGCTCCGGCGTACTCATGTAGAGACTCTGCCCGTCGTAGAACTGCGCCATTTCAGTGTATTCGCCTCTGGGGTAAGTCTTTACATATTTCTTGAACGTCTCAGCTGCAGTCTCATAGTCCTGCGACATATACTCCGCCATGCCAAGCATATAGAGACTCTCCTGCGCATCTTGGCTACCCTTCAAGGGAACGATAAGATCTTGAAGCAGCGTTACTGCGCGCTGATACTTTCCCTCTGCATAGCATTGCTTTGCATACTCGTACTTGTAGCGGTAGTCGGTGGACTTATACACAGCATTGAACTCCTTCTGACAACCGGTCAGAAGCAGCAACGCAAGCATAGTCAGTATACTGATGTTCTTCATTCTCGTCATTTATTCTGCAAATTTACAACTAAAAATGCTAATCATCCAAATATAAAGCCGCTTTTTTAGTTATTTTACCGAATTTCATTGCCATAAACGAAAAAATGCTTAACTTTGTGGACTATGGATTTTCAGATAACCTCAAAATTCAAGCCCACCGGTGACCAGCCCGAGGCCATCAAGCAGCTCACCGACGGCATCAAACGTGGCGACCCGGCTCAGGTGCTGCTCGGCGTTACCGGTTCGGGTAAGACGTTTACCGTGGCCAATGTCATCGCAAACGTCGGAAAGCCCACGCTCATCCTCAGCCACAACAAGACGCTCGCCGCCCAGCTCTATGAGGAGATGAAGGGGTTCTTCCCCCACAACGCCGTTGACTACTACGTCAGCTACTACGATTACTATCAGCCGGAGGCTTACATGCCCTCGACCGACACCTATATCGAGAAAGACCTCGCCATCAACGACGAGATTGACAAACTGCGGTTGGCAGCCGTAAGCGACTTGCTTTCAGGGCGTAAGGACGTCATCGTCGTATCGTCGGTGTCGTGTATCTATGGTATGGGCGCACCGGTGTCGATGCAGGAGAATGTCATCCACATCAAGGTAGGGCAGAAACTCGACCGCAACGAGTTTCTCCGTCGGTTGGTCAGCGCCCTCTATCTGCGCAACGACGTCGACCTGCAACGAGGCTATTTCTCGGTGAAAGGCGATACGGTTAACATCGCCATGGCTTATTCCGACAACATCCTGCGGGTCACTTGGTGGGATGATGAGATTGACAGCATCGAGGAAGTCGATGCCGTATCAATGCACAGCTTGCAGCAGTTTGCTACTTACGACATCTACCCCGCCAACCTCTTCGTCACCTCGAAGGAGCAGACCGAGAACGCCATACGCATGATTCAAGACGACCTCGTGAAGCAGGTGGATTACTTCAACGAGATGGGCGACGCCATTAAGGCTCACCGCATTAAGGAGCGCGTGGAATACGATATAGAGATGATAAAGGAACTGGGCCACTGCTCCGGCATCGAGAACTACTCACGCTACTTTGACGGTCGTGAGCCAGGGCAGCGGCCTTACTGTCTGCTCGACTTCTTCCCCAAGGATTATCTGATGGTCATCGACGAGAGCCACGTCACCGTTCCTCAGATCAACGCGATGTATGGCGGTGACCGCGCCAGGAAGCAGAACCTCGTGGAATACGGCTTCCGCTTGCCCGCAGCCTTCGACAACCGACCGTTGCGCTTCGAGGAATTCCACGACATGATTCATCAGATTATCTACGTCTCCGCCACACCTGCCGACTACGAGCTGCAGGAGTCGGAAGGCGTCGTCGTTGAGCAGCTCATCCGCCCGACGGGGTTGCTTGATCCCGAGATTGACGTCAGACCGTCGGAAAACCAGATTGACGACCTGCTCGAGGAGATTGTGGTCCGATCAGCCCGCAACGAGCGCGTATTGGTTACGACCCTGACCAAGCGCATGGCTGAGGAGTTGACCGAATACCTGCTCAACCACAACATCAAGGCAGCTTACATCCACAGCGACGTGGCTACGCTCGACCGCGTGAAGATTATGAACGACTTGCGTGCCGGTGTCTACGATGTGCTTGTCGGCGTTAACCTGTTGCGTGAGGGCCTCGACCTGCCCGAGGTATCGCTCGTCGCCATTCTCGACGCCGACAAGGAAGGATTCCTGCGTAGCCACCGCAGTCTGACGCAGACCGCTGGCCGCGCAGCCCGCAATGTCAACGGTAAGGTCATCATGTACGCCGACACCATCACCGAGAGCATGCAGCGCACCATCGACGAGACCAACCGCCGCCGCAGTATTCAGCTGAAATACAACAGCGACCACCACATCACGCCGAAGCAGATTGTAAAGAGCATCAAAGACACACTGCCGCAATCGGAGAGCACCGAGACGAGCCGCACCAAGGCTTATGCCCAGCAAGTGTATATCGAGCCTGATCAAGGCGCCTTTGCCGCTGACCCCATCATCAGAGAGATGAGCAAGTCCGAACTCGAGAAGAGCATTGCCCACACCAAGGCGCTCATGGAGGAAGCCGCCAAGAAACTCGACTTCATCCAAGCCGCGCAATACCGCGACGAGATGCTGCGGCTGCAGTCGCTGTTGGAGCAGAAGGATAACGATAGTATAAAGAAAGGTTGAGAATTCAAAAAAAAGAACATAACATTAGGGAAGTGAGCAAATATTTCGTAACTTTGCTCATATAAACAAATTCTTCAAGACTATGAGAAAGATCATCATTGCCCTTTTAGCCTGCCTTCCGATGATGGGAATGGCTCAAAATAACGTATGGGAGATACCCGACGCCCCCACGCAGCAGCAACAAACCAAGAAAGTGAAGAAGGAGAAGCCCAAGTCAACTGTCGACGCGAAGTATCTGGCTGGGGCAGTGCCTGAGGTCGACGGCAAGGTGGTTTTTACGTTGGACAAGGATGTTCCCGGCCAAAGCGCTGACGAGATTTATCAGAAGGTGTATGCGGTGATGCAGCAGTTTGTCGCTGAGACCCAGAATAAAGACATCGACCCAGGCAGCCGCATCGTAGCCGTGAACAAAGCCGAGCACACCATCGTCGCCAACATGAAGGAGTGGCTCGTCTTCTCGTCTTCATTCATTCAGCTCGACCGTACGCAGATGAATTACATCCTCGTCGCCACAGCATCAGATCATCATATCAACGTCACTATGCAGCGCATCAACTACGCTTACGAGATGAACCGCGGCGACAACGGCATGCAAGTGAAGGCCGAGGAGTGGATTACCGACAAGGTGGGGTTGAACAAGAAGATGACGAAGCTCGCTAAATCAAGTGGTAAATTCCGTATGAAGACCATCGACCGAAAGGATAACATCTTCAGCAGAATCAGTAAGGCTTTAGGTATTTAAGCATACCCTAAAGCTTCAGGTATCTAACATAAGTCGCATTTCTATGATAGAACGCAAGCACCGGGGAGAGGAGAACACCAAAGCCGACCAGTTCAGAAACGTCAGACAGTGGCTCAACATCATCTTTATGATTGGCGGCATTGTGGGCGTCGTTTTCTATCTCCTTTACACGCCTCAGACGGTAGGCATCATCATCATACTCTCAGCAATGGTCTTTAAGATTGTTGAGTGTGCTTTACGATTTATTAAATGAAGAAACTGCTCAGCATTCTCTTATTGGCTGTTGCCACCCTGTCAGCGCATGCGCAGGTTGACGATTACAACAACGGGTTCAACCAGATAGACCCCGACGGCAATATCACCAATGCCCAAAACCGGAAGAAGTCGGCCGACTCTCTGGGTACCGACAAGGAGATTCCCGAAGGCATCTACGTGTGGAAGATTGACCGCAGATTCGGCGACCGTATCCCCGCTCAGCCCGATACGCTCACCGATATGTTTCAGAACACCATCTTCACAACGGGCTTGCGGGGGGAATACAACTCCACCGGCAACCTGGGGGCGCCACGTCAGAACCGTATCTTCGTTGACCGGAAAGAGAATGATAAATTCATCTTCGTCAATCCCTACGACTATTTCGTAACACCGGTGGAGAACTTCCTCTTCACCAACACGCTGTCTCCGCTCACCAACATCAGCTACAACAACTGCGGCAACCGAACCAACGGCGAGGACCATTTCAAGGCTAAGTTCGCGGTGAATGCGGGTAAGCGCATTGGCGTAGGGTTTCTTTTCGATTACATCTACGGCCGCGGCTATTACAGCAACCAAAGCACTTCCCACTTCAACTACACGATGTATGGCAGCTACCTGGGCGACCGCTATCAGGCTCATCTGCTGTTCTCAACGCTGCATGAGAAGGTCACCGAGAACGGTGGTATCACCAATGACTACTACATCACCCACCCCGAGATGTACAATGAGAGCTACACCAACTCGGAGATACCCACCATGCTCGAGCGCAACTGGAATCGAAACGACAACCAACACCTCTTCTTCTCTCAGCGCTACAGCCTCGGCTTCAACCGTAAGGTGCGCATGACCGACGACGAGATTAAGGCGAAGAAGTTCGCGATGGAAGCCGCCAAGGAGAAGGCTGCCCGCGAAGCGAAGGATGAGGCAATGAAGAGTGCCCGCGAACGCGGTGAGAAAGACGACCGCAACGTAAAAGTTCCCGAGACCTTCAGCGGCAGACCCGACGACGCCAAGATTGCTGACAAAGCCGCTCCACGCGACTCCACCACGGCGGAGGCAAGGCTCAAAGTCAATAGCAAGGAAGCCATCGACAGTCTGCTCGCAGCCGAGAAGAAGGCGAAGGAAGACACCATGTGGCTCAAGAACGAATACGTTCCGGTGACGAGCTTCATCCATACGGTCGAGTTCAACAACTACCGCCGCATCTACGAAGCCTATGAGACACCGAGCAATTACTATCTCGACACCTATAATGTGGCTGAGAAATTCGGCAACGACTCCATCTATGACCGCACCGCTCACTGGAGTCTGCGCAATACGTTTGCCATCTCTCTGCTCGAGGGATTCAACAAATGGGTGAAGATGGGCGCCAAGCTCTTCGCCTCGCATACGCTCGACCACTACACCCTACCCGACTCCGTCGGTCAGCGTAAATGGAATGAGCACAGCTTCACCGCAGGCGCGCAGCTCAGTAAAACGCAGGGAGAGACACTGCACTACAATGTCACCGGTGAGTTTGCTGCATTGGGCTACAACGTCGGAGAATTCAAGGTTGACGGAGGCATCGACCTCAACTTCCCACTGTTTAAGGATACGATGACGCTGGCTGCATCCGGCTTCTATCACCACGAGAAGCCCTCATTCTATTATCGTCATTACCAAAGCCGCCATCTGTGGTGGGATGATGACGATCTCTCGATGATTGACCACTTCCGCGTGCAAGGTGTTTTGAACTATCAAAAGACGCGTACGCGACTGCGCTTCGCTGCCGACGAGATAAAGAACTACACTTATTTCGCCACCACTTACACGACGAGCGACGACGGCCGCCTCTTTAACGCCGCTTACTCGCGTCAGGAGAGCGACCCCATCACCGTGCTGACGGCTGAGATAGCGCAAGACTTTACCTTTGGCCCCCTCAACTGGGAGTCGGTGGTCACATGGCAGAAGTCAACCTCGCAGAGCGTATTGCCGGTGCCGTCAATCAACGTCTACACCAATCTTTATCTGCGCTTTATGATTGCCCACGTACTGCATTGCGACTTCGGCGCCGACCTACGCTATTTCACCAAATACACGGCGCCCGACTACGTACCCTCGCTCGGGCAATACGCGGTGCAAGCCAACGACGCCAATGTAAAGATTGGCGGCTACCCACTTGCCAACGTTTACTTGAACTTCAAACTGAAGAAGGCCCGTTTCTTCGTGATGATGAGCCACGTCAACGGTGGCTCCGGCAACAAGGATTACTTCTTCACACCCCACTACCCGCTCAACACCCGCATCTTCCGATTCGGCATCAGCTGGGACTTCGCCAACTAAATCTGCGTATTGGCTGAGGGAAAGATGAACGAAGAAAGACAATTGCAATGATGATCAATGAAAATGATAAGATAGCGACCAACTCATTGGAGGCGTGGCTCTTAGCCGCACGACCAAAGACGTTGTCGGGAGCAGCAGTCCCCGTCATGATTGGCGTGGCACTGGCGTTGAAAGACGCTACCTGGGAACACTTCCAGTTGTTGCCGGCAATCTTGTGTTTTTTGTTCGCGTTTCTGATGCAGATTGATTCCAATCTCATCAACGACTACTTCGACTTCGTCCACGGCAACGACGACCCTGCTTCTCGCCTCGGGCCTAAGCGCGCCTGCGCTGAAGGGTGGATTACAGTAAGCGCCATGCGCATCGGCATCATTGCAGTCTCTGCCGTCGCTTGCCTCGTAGGCCTGCCGCTCATCTACTACGGCGGATGGGAGATGGTGATCGTCGGCGGCGCGTGCGTACTCTTCGCCTTCCTCTACACCACCTTTTTCTCTTATAAAGGATTGGGCGACATCCTCGTTTTGGTGTTTTTCGGTTTGGTGCCGGTCATCTTCACCTACTACGTCATCATGCCCTCGGAGATGCAACGCATCACGGTAGAAGTAGCGGTCTGTGGCTTCGGCTGCGGTCTGGTCATCGACACACTGCTCTGCATCAACAACTTCCGCGACCGACACAACGACGAGCGTGACGGTAAGCGAACGCTCATCGTAAGACTTGGCGAGAAGCGCGGCGCTCAACTCTACAACGCCGTCGGCTACGCTGGAGCCTTCATCACCATGGCCGTCATCTTTGTCAATTGCAACAACAAACTGATGCACGTCATGTGCTTCGTTCCCTACCTCTTCTATACCTACAAGCATTCCCAAAGCTACGAGAAGCTGAAAGCGGTATGGAATGGCAAGGCCCTTAACCAAGTATTGGGTATGACTGCGCGCGATATGTTTATCTATGGATTGATGACGGTGGTCGCCATCTACTTCTCATCGCTTTGAGTTAGCTGATAGAAATTAACAACACAACCACTATAAGCAAACGCCGACTATGACCGAGAACAACGTAAACTTGGAAATCATGCAGTTTGTGGAGCAGCAGATTCTGCCCCGCTACAATGCCTTTGGGCGCTCCCACGGACTGACCCACGTGCAGCACGTCATCAGCAATTCGCTTGAATTGGCGCGCTCACTCGGCGTCGACGTCAACATGGCTTACGTCATTGCCGCTTACCACGATTTGGGTATGAGCGGGCCCCGCGCCATACACCACATCACTGGCGGAAAGATTCTGGCCACCGACGCACGCCTCAAGAAATGGTTCTCGCCGCAGCAGCTTCAAATCATGAAGGAAGCCGTTGAGGATCACCGCGCCTCCACCTCTCACACGCCACGCAGCATCTATGGTAAGATTGTATCTGATGCCGACCGCGATCTCGACCCCGAGACGGTGTTCACCCGCTGCATCGAATATGGCTTCGAGCATTATCCAGAGCTCGACAAGACGCAGCAATGGGAGCGCTTCAACCAGCATATGGAAGATAAATACAGCGCTCACGGCTACATACGCCTGTGGATTCCCGGTTCAATCAATGAGAGACGATTGAAGAAAGTGCGCGATATTATCGACGATAAAAAGCAGCTGCGTCAGGTCTTCGACCGCATCTTTGAACAAGCGCAGTCACAAAACCCTACATCCAAATAATACATTCATTGCTATCAAACGATGCATTCATTGCATTCAAATGATACATTCATTTTAATCAAACAACACATTCATTTATTCGGGAACAATGAAGCGACATCTTTTTCTCATCATCTGCCTAACCACGGCAATAATTCTTCATGCTCAACAACGGGTTGATTGCCAATGCTGCAACCATGATTCACTGCGCAACAACTGCTGCAAGACCGACATCCGCAGCAACCAGAAAGCAATAAAGAAAGCCGCGGAGAACTACACCCCCAATACCCTCATCATCTTCTACGACGCCAAGAAAGGGGACCGGGCACTAAGAAAAGCTTTCAAAAAGACTGGAGCTGAAATCATCTACGACTATAAATCGTTCAACGGCTTTGCCATAAAGAAGCCGGCCAACATGACGCTGGATCAAGCCATCAGCTACTTTAGCAAAGTCAAGGGGGTACTGACGGTAAACAAAGACGCCATCTACCATCTCGATTAATCTCCATTCTACAGATGATTCGCAATCCATAAACCAATTCAGGCCTGCCATTGATTGCTCAAAGGTAGGTCTGAACGCATTTATAAAAACTTTTGGTTTAGTGCTGGTCGATGTAATTGGCAATCCACTCGCCTACTTCCTTGGTGCCGTATTGAGCGCCGCCCTCAACCTGAATCTCAGGTGTACGAACGTTTTGCTCCAAACTTGCATCGCAGGCCTTGCGAATGGCAGCACCCTCTTCCTTGAGACCGAAGTGCTCCAACAGCATAGCGGCAGACAGAATCTCAGCCAACGGGTTGGCAATATTCTTGCCGGCAGCCTGCGGCCATGAGCCATGCACCGGCTCGAAGAGCGGCGTATGCTCACCCAATGAAGCCGACGGCTGCAAACCCATAGAGCCAGTGATGGCGCTAGTCTCATCGGTGAGGATATCGCCGAAGGTGTTCTCGGTTACAATCACATCGAAGAAGCGGGGCTCGGTCAACACGCGCATCGAAGCATTATCGATGAACATATAGTCAACCTTAACCTCAGGATACTTTGGTTCCATCTCCTTGGCAATCTGACGCCACAGACGCGAGCTGGCCAATACATTAGCCTTGTCGACGACGGTCAGATGCTTGTTGCGGCGCATGGCGAAGTCGAAGGCAACCTTCAGAATACGCTCAATCTCAGGGCGATAATAGATGTCGGTATCGTAAGCCTTCTCATTGTCCTGATACTTCTCGCCGAAATACATTCCACCCGTCAGCTCGCGGATAACGACGAAGTCGGCGCCTTTGATGAGCTCTTCCTTCAGCGGGCTCTTATGAAGCAGGCAGTCGAATGTGGCTACAGGACGCACATTGGCAAAGAGACCGAGCTTCTTGCGCATGGCCAGCAGACCGGTCTCAGGGCGCACCTTCAACGTGGGATTGTTGTCGAAACGGGGGTCGCCGACAGCGGCAAAGAGCACGGCGTCAGCATCCATACATGTCTTGAAAGTCTCATCGGGGAAGGGGTCGCCACAAGCATCGATGCCATGGGCACCGCAGATGGCTTCCTTATAAGTAAACTCGTGGCCGAACTTCTTCGCCACAACGTTCAACACATTGATAGCCTGAGGCATAATCTCCGGTCCTATACCGTCGCCCGGCAAAACTGCAATTTTGAGTTTCATTTGAATTGTTGTTAGTAAGAGCCGATGCTTCTTTTGCAAAAGAAGGCATGCACTCCATATATTATTTAATTGTTGTTTTCATCTTCTATCATATTCAGCATCTTGATGGTAGCCTGAATAGCGGCCTCCGTCTGGTCTGCATCCAGTCCACGCGTACGCCACTGCTTCTCGCCGTCGTTCCACGTAATGACCGTCTGCACCAAGGCATCGGTGTGGCCGCCGGGGGGGATGGTAACGGCGTAGTTCTGCAGCAGAGGGAAGGTGCGGTCGAGATTCTCTTTGTAGACCTTACGCAGGGCCTTCACAAAGGCATCGTATTGACCGTCGCCAGTGGAGTCGGCCTCATACTCTTTACCATTGATCTGAATCTTCAAGCTGGCTATCGGCTTCAAGCCATAACTCGTTGAGACCATGTAGCTAACCAGTTTGACGCGCTGCTTCGGTGAAGAATGCTTCAACACATCGCTGACGATATATGGCAAATCATCTTGCGTGACCAGTTGCTTGCGGTCGCCCAACTCAGTGATGCGTCGGGTGACAGCCTGCGTCTGCTCCTTGGTGAGCTCAAGGCCTAAGTCGGCTAAGTTGCGGATGATATTGGCCTTACCCGAGTTCTTTCCCAATGCAAACTCACGGTGGCGGCCGAAGCGCTCAGGCACCAGCGCGTTGCTGTAGAGGTGGGCCTTATTATCGCCATCAGCGTGAACGCCAGCCACTTGCGTAAAGACATTCTCGCCGATGACCGGCGTATTGGGTGAATAACCAATGCCGCTGTAGCCAGCCACGATATTGCTGATTTCCATCAACGTGGATTCATCGATGTGGTCGGCCACATGCATCTGGTCCTTGAGCATGACATGGATGCTGCTCAGCGGCGCATTGCCACAGCGCTCACCCAAGCCATTGACGGTTACATGCAAACCAGTGGCACCAGCTTCAACAGCCATAAACGAGTTGCCCACAGCCATGTCGTAGTCGTTGTGGGCATGGAATTCAAACTTTACGCCCGGATAGCGGTCAGTCATCGCCCTGACGTAGGCGTAGGAGTTGTCGGGGTTGAGGATGCCGAGCGTATCAGGTAAGAGGAAGCGGTTGATGTGCTCATCCTTCAAACCATCCATCATCTGCCATACGTAGTCGCGGCTGTCGCGCATACCCTGCGACCAGTCCTCGAGATAGAGGTTGACGTTCATACCCTTGGAATGGGCATAGTCGATGACCGCCTTGATGTCGGCAATGTGTTGCTCAGGTGTTTTCTTCAGCTGATAGGTGCAATGGCGGAGTGAACCTTTAGCCAATACGTTGATGGTGCGGCAGCCGCACTCGTCAATCCAATCGACCGATTTATTGCCATCGACGAAGCCAAGCACCTCCACGCGGTCGAGCATGCCATGGTCTTTGGCATACTTACAAATCATGCTCACCGCCCCCTTCTCGCCTTCAGATACGCGCGCCGACGCCACCTCAATGCGGTCGACACCCACTTCAGCGAGCAGGTAGCGCGCGATCATCAGCTTCTCATGGGGCAGAAAACTCACTCCGTTGGTCTGTTCACCATCGCGGAGCGTCGAGTCCATGATCTCTATTTCACGTGTGCTGCTTCCCATGCTTCAACCTTGTCTCTATTCTGAACGAGGAAGTCAACGTCGTCGAGACCATTCTCGAGGCAGTGCTTCTTATAGCCGTTGATTTCAAAATGCTCACTATGGCCGGTGGCCAGATTGGTCACCGTCTGGTTGGGCAAATCAACCCTGACCTGCGTCTTATGGTCTTTGGCAATGCTGTCGAACAGCTCCTTGAGGAAGGGCTCGCTGACGACGACGGGTAAAACGAAGTTGTTGAGCTCGTTGTTCTTGTGGATATCAGCGAAGAATGAGCTGATGACCACGCGGAAGCCGTAGCCGGCAATAGCCCAGGCAGCGTGCTCACGCGATGAACCCGAACCGAAGTTCTTGCCAGCGACGAGGATGACGCCGCTGTAAGAGGGGTCGTTGAGCACGAAGTCTTTCTTCAGACTGCCGTCTTTGTTATAGCGCCAGTCGCGGAAGAGGTTGTCGCCAAAGCCTTTCTTATCGGTTGCCTTCAGAAAGCGGGCGGGGATGATTTGGTCGGTATCTACGTTCTCCAGCGGCAAGGGAATGCAGCTGGATGTGATGACATTGAATTTCTGCTTCATAAGATTTACTACTATTATCAATCTAACAACGTCCTTGGATCAGTGATTTTGCCGGTGATGGCGGCTGCGGCTGCCACTAACGGCGAAGCCAAAATGGTGCGGCTGCCAGGACCCTGACGGCCTTCGAAGTTGCGGTTGCTGGTGGAGACGCAGTATTTGCCAGCGGGCACTTTATCGTCGTTCATAGCCAGACAAGCTGAGCAACCGGGCTGACGAATGGCGAAGCCTGCGGCCTCAAGGTCTTTGTCAAGGCCCTCGGCTTTAATCTGGTCGAGCACATGCCACGAACCGGGAACCAACCAAGCCACCACGTTGGGTGCCTTATGATGACCCTTCACTAACTGAGTGAAAGCGCGGAAGTCCTCAATGCGGCCATTGGTGCAGGCGCCGAGGAAGACGTAGTCAATCGGGTGACCGAGCAGCTTCTCACCCGGTTCAAAGCCCATATAGCGGAGGCTCTTCTCGAAGGAAGCCTTCTCATTGTCGTCAATCTCATCCAAGGTTGGAATCGATCCGGTGATGGCGATGCCCATACCGGGGTTGGTACCGTAGGTAATGCGCGGCTCAATGTCGGCTGCGTCAAATGTCAGCTCCTTATCGAACACAGCGTCGTCGCCGCTCTTCAGCGTCTTCCAATAAGCCACAGCCTTATCCCAGTCCTCGCCCTTGGGTGCATACTCGCGACCCTTCAGGTATTCGAAGGTGGTCTCGTCGGGAGCCACAAAGCCACCGCGGGCACCCATCTCAATGGAGAGGTTGCAGAGCGTCAGACGACCATCCATCGACAGATGACGCACCACATCGCCAGCATACTCGACGAAGTAACCGGTGGCGCCGGAGGTCGTCAGCTGACTCATCAGATAGAGGGCAACATCCTTTGCGGTAACACCCGGCTTCAGTTCGCCGTTGATGCTGATACGCATCGACTTCGGCTTCTGCTGGAGAATGCACTGCGAAGCCAGCACCATCTCCACCTCAGAGGTACCGATGCCGAAGGCCACAGCGCCGACAGCGCCATGCGTAGAGGTGTGGGAGTCGCCGCAGACAATCGTCATACCAGGTAAGGAAAGGCCCTTCTCCGAACCGATGACGTGGATGATACCATTGTCTTTAGTGTTCATCTTAAACTCCTTCAAGCCAAACTCCTCGCAGTTACGGTCGAGGGTTTCCACCTGCTTGCGGCCAATCGGATCCTCGATGGGCTTGTCTTGGTCGTGAGTGGGAATATTGTGGTCGGGCATGAAGAAGTTCTGCTTCGGGCGGAAGACCTTCAACCCACGCTGACGCAACCCCTCAAAGGCCTGAGGCGTGGTGACTTCATGACCGTAGAGGCGGTCGATATAAAGCTGTGTGGGACCATCTTTGACAATCTGAACAACGTGGCTATCCCAAATCTTATCGAATAAAGTGTTCATCGTTTACTTATTTCTAAACTTATTAATACAATCAAGATAAGCTTCAACAGAGGCCGTTACGATATCGGTGTTGGCGCCGAAGCCATAGTAGACGTGGCCGTCGTATTCCACCTGCATGTGAACCTTACCGACGTCGTCGGAGCCCTGCGTAATGGCTTGAATGGTGAATTCCTTCAGCGTCATCTGCTTGTGGATGATGCGCTTCAACGCCTTAATGGCAGCGTCGACAGGGCCATTACCCGTAGCGCTTTCCTCAAACTTCTCACCGGCGATGTCGAGTCCAATGGAGGCGACATTGCGCACATCCTTGCCGGAGACCACCTGCAGGTAGTCGAGCTTCACCGAGTGGTTGGCAGCCTTGTCAGCGCCGGCAAGCACGAGGATGTCGTCGTCGGTAATTTCCTTCTTCTTGTCGGCGAGCTTGAGGAATTCCTGATAAATCTTGTCAAGGCGGTCCTCATCCTTGATGTCGACGCCGTTGACCTCGAGGCGATACTTCAACGCAGCGCGACCGGAGCGGGCAGTGAGCACGATCTCGTTGTTCTCCAAGCCAATATCCTTAGGATCAATAATCTCGTAAGTCTGCACATTCTTCAACACACCATCCTGATGGATGCCGCTCGAATGAGCGAAGGCATTGCGACCGACGATGGCTTTGTTTGGCTGAACGGGCATATTCATCAGCGAGGAGACCATACGCGAGATGGGATAAATCTTTCTCGTATTGATGTTGGTATCGATGCCGATACCCTTGTGGCACTTCAAGATCATGGCGATTTCCTCGAGCGAGGTGTTGCCTGCGCGCTCACCGATGCCGTTGACGGTAACCTCCACCTGGCGGGCGCCGTTGAGCACACCCTCGAGGGTGTTGGCCGTGGCCATGCCCAGGTCGTTGTGGCAGTGGGTGGAGATGATGGCTTTGTCGATGCCGTCGACATGCTCCTTCAGATACTTGATCTTTGCACCGTATTCGCTCGGCAGGCAGTAGCCGGTGGTA
The DNA here is from genome assembly GCA_900315835.1 of uncultured Prevotella sp. GTDB lineage: Bacteria > Bacteroidota > Bacteroidia > Bacteroidales > Bacteroidaceae > Prevotella. Next base: position 67,569 of record ONAR01000003.1, on the reverse strand, counting down.
TCGGGAATGTTGACCACCGTAGCGCCCGCCTTGATGACGGCTTCGACGACCTTAGCTAAATACTCGTTGTCTGTACGACCGGCGTCCTCTGCATAGAACTCGACATCCTCGACATACTTCTTGGCGTAAGCCACGGCGCGCACTGCACGCTCCAAGATATCGTCGCGGTCGGAATTGAACTTATATTTGATGTGGTAGTCGCTGGTTCCGATACCCGTGTGGATGCGCTTATGCTTGGCAAATTTCAGTGCTTCAGCGGCGCAGTCAATATCTTTCTCCACCGCGCGCGTCAGTGCGCAGATGGTGGGCCACGTCACTGCCTTGGAAATCTCAACCACCGAATTGAAATCGCCCGGAGACGAAATAGGGAAGCCGGCCTCGATAACATCTACGCCGAGGAGTTCCAACTGCTTTGCCACCTGAATCTTTTCCACTGTGTTCAACTGGCAGCCAGGTACCTGCTCGCCATCACGAAGGGTTGTGTCAAAAATATAAAGTCTTTCGCTCATAAGATAAGAATTTATTTCGCTTTCTGTTTTAATGTTCTACAATTAAAAAAGCCTTTCCACTTACCGGAAGTGGAAAGGCTTTATCATGCAATATCTTCTTAAACATGCACACACGCCATCTCACTTCCGGCTACCTTCCGCAGTCGAATGCTAATAATAATGCTCAGGATGGCGTATAATGCAATCATTGTGTTCATTTATTATTTTCGGTTGCAAAGTTATATAATAAATATGAGCTACCAAAATAATTTATAACTTATTTGCTGATTATTCTAACAAATCATCATCATTATGGCGCTGATACCTTATAATAACCTCGATTTTTCTGCTTTAGAACGGCGTCGTGACGTCTTGTGGACTCAGCGGATCCTCCTGATTGAGGCGTGAGCTCACAATCTCACCGCCGAAGCCGCTGTCAATCGAAGGCGTAGAGACATCCTCGATGTTGGAGAAGCGCGTATACTGCCCCTCGAAGGCGAGCAACACATCGCCGGTAGCGCCCTTACGGTGCTTGGCGATGATGATCTGCGCTTTACCCCGCAGGTCGTTGCCTTTCTCGTCTTGCAGCAGATGGTAGTATTCAGGGCGGTGCACGAACATCACCATATCGGCATCCTGCTCAATGGCTCCCGACTCACGCAGGTCGCTCAACTGCGGCCGCTTGGCTTCGAGATTGGAGTCACGCGTCTCTACCGAACGGTTCAACTGCGAGAGGGCGATGATGGGGATGTCGAGTTCCTTGGCCAACTGCTTCAGCGACCGCGAGATGGTGGAGACCTCCTCCTGACGGTTGCCGAAGCGCGCACCGCTGGCGTTCATCAGCTGCAGGTAGTCAATCATAATCAACTGCACACCTTTCTCACGCACCAGTCGGCGGGCCTTCGTACGCAGTTCGAAAATCGACATACCCGGCGTCTCATCGATGTAAAGCGGCTTACCCATCATCTTGCGCACGCTCTTATCCAAGCGGGCCCACTCCTCTTTCGACAGCTGACCGTTCATTACTTTCTTACCGTCAATCTCACACACATTGGAAATCAATCGGTTGACCAGCTGCACATTGTTCATCTCCAAAGAGAAGAACGCAACGGGTATCTGATAGTCGATGGCCACATTCTTGGCGATGGAGAGCGCGAACGAGGTCTTACCCATGGCCGGGCGACCGGCGATAATGATGAGGTCACTCTTCTGCCAACCCGAGGTGATGGCGTCCAACTTATGGAAGCCCGAGGGGATACCCGTCAGACCCGTCTTGTTGGATGATGCATTCTCCATGATCTTCACCGCCTGAGCCAGCACCGGGTCAATCTGGGTGTAGTCCTGCTGCATATTCTTCTGAGAGATCTCGAAGAGCGAGCTCTCGGCCTCCTGCATCAGTTCGTCGGTGTCAATCATCGGGTCGAAAGCCTTCGTCTCGATGACGCTGGCGAAGGAGATGAGCTGTCGGGCAATGTATTTCTGCTGCAGAATCTTCGCATGATACTCAATATGCGCCGACGAAGCCACGTGTGAGGAGAGGTCAACAACATACGCGGGTCCACCCACCTCGTCGAGGGTGCCATCCTTCATGAGTTGGTTGGTCACGGTCATGATGTCGACCGGATTCTCCTCGAGGTTGAGTTCCTGAATGGCTTGGAATATCTTTTGATGGCGGGGCTCATAGAAGCTGTCGGGCGAGAGCATGTCTGAGACCACAGAGAAAGCATCTTTGTCTATCATCAGTGCACCCAGCACCACCTTCTCTATATCAGTGGCTTGTGGCTGCAGATGGCCGAAGCTCGGGTCAATGGGCGTCGAAGTCTTACGGCGCTGACGGGTACTATTGGAATGATTTTGTTCGGGCATTGTTTGAACAAAGTAATATTAACAACGAGTGATATCTATAGAAAGTGATGCAAATTTACAAATTTTAGATGAGATGACGGACCACTTTTGAGGAAAATAGATTATATTTGTGGCATGATAACATTTCCATGCGCCAAGATAAATCTTGGACTCAACGTCATAGCCGCACGCGAGGATGGTTACCACGATATTGAGACCGTGTTCTACCCTATTCCTTTGACCGATGCGCTCGAGATTAAGTATATGGACGAGCACTTCCCGTCCGAGTATCCCTGTGATCTGAAGATTACGGGCAACGCCGTTGATTGCGATGAGCAACACAACCTGGTTACGAAGGCCTACAAGCTGCTTGCCGCAGACTATGAGCTGCCTCGCATCCACGCTCATCTGGTCAAGCGCATTCCGATGCAAGCGGGGCTCGGTGGGGGTTCATCTGATGGCGCCTACATGATCAGGCTCCTCGACGAGCGCTTCCGGCTCAACATCGGCATTGCGGAGATGGAGCGCTATGCAGCCAAACTGGGTTCCGACTGCCCCTTCTTCATCACGGCGGAGCCGTCGTTTGCCGTTGGAAGGGGTGAGGTGCTTGAGCCCGCCGACGGCCCCAAGGGTAACCTCGACGGCTACTTCATCGCCATCGTCAAACCCGACGTCGCCGTCTCTACGGGTGCAGCCTATCAGCAGATTGTCTGCCGGAAGCCCGCCAAATGCTGCCGTGAGGTGGTGAGGCAGCCCATCGACACGTGGAAAGATGACCTGAGCAATGATTTCGAAGGGCCGGTGTTCAAAGCGCACCCGGAGTTGGCCGACATCAAGCAGCGGCTCTACGACCTCGGCGCCGTCTATGCGCAGATGAGTGGCAGCGGTAGTGCCCTCTTCGGCATCTTCCGCGAAGAGCCGACAGGTGTTGACAAGGCGTTCAGCGGTTGCTTCACTTTCACCGCCGCGCTCTGACCTACACCTTATTATATTATATGGTCGGCAGGAATGCCGACGCTCCTACAATAACGAAACCGGCTCCATCAGCAAAAAAACTGACAGAGCCGGTTATTGTTGAAGTCTATCTTTACGCTAATCTCGCGATTATTTTTTCACGCTGATTTCGCAGATCTCGCAGATTTATGCAATACCTTCTGATCTCGCAGATTTATCTCAATACCGGGCTCTCTGATTTTCTCAATATTGGTGTTTCTCAGTGCCCAAGGGTGATGAGAAAAATCTGCGAAATCAAGGGTGGGCAGGAAATCTGCGTTATCTGCGAAATCTGCGTGAGACAAAATTCATCTGAATGAGACCAATCTACATGAGACCAATCTGCGTGAGACAAGAACGGGGATTACTTCGCGTACGCCACCGATCGGGTTTCGCGGATGACGGTGATCTTCACCTGACCCGGATAGGTCATCTCATTCTGAATCTTCTCGGCAATCTCCGAGCTGAGCTTATTGCTCTCGTCGTCGGTCATCTTGTCGGCGCCGACGATGACGCGCAGCTCGCGGCCAGCCTGAATGGCGTAGGTCTTGGTCACACCGGGGTAGCTCATGGCGATAGCCTCGAGGTCGTTGAGACGTTTGATGTAAGCCTCGACAATCTCACGACGGGCACCCGGACGGGCACCGGAGATGGCATCGCAGACCTGCACAATCGGAGCCAGCAACGTCTTCATCTCCACCTCATCGTGGTGAGCGGCGATGGCGTTGACGATGTCTGGCTTCTCCTTATATTTCTCCGCAATCTTGGCGCCGAGCAATGCGTGCGGCAGCTCGCTCTCCTCATCGGGCACCTTACCGATATCGTGCAGCAGACCGGCGCGCTTTGCTTTCTTCGGGTTCAATCCCAGTTCGGCAGCCATCACAGCGCAGAGGTTGGCCGTCTCGCGGGCATGCTGCAGCAGGTTCTGACCGTAAGAGGAGCGGTACTTCATCTTACCGATGATACGGATGAGCTCAGGGTGTAGACCGTGGATACCGAGGTCGATGGCGGTGCGCTTACCGGTTTCGATAATCTCGTTGTCCAACTGCTTCTTCACCTTGGCCACCACTTCCTCGATACGGGCGGGATGGATACGGCCGTCGGCCACCAACTGGTGGAGCGCCAGACGGCAGACCTCACGACGCACAGGATCGAAGGCAGAGATAACGATGCTCTCGGGCGTATCGTCGACCACAATCTCAACGCCGCAGGCAGCTTCCAGGGCGCGGATGTTGCGTCCCTCGCGACCGATGATGCGGCCTTTCACCTCATCGTTGTCGATATGGAAGACGCTGACCGAATTCTCAATGGCGGTCTCGGTGGCCACACGCTGGATGGTCTGAATGACAATCTTCTTCGCTTTCATGTTGGCGTCGAGCTTAGCCTGGTCGACCACCTCATTAATATAGCTTGCTGCATCCATGCGGGCCTTATCCTTCATGCTCTCTACCAGCCGGGTCTTGGCTTCTTCAGCCGACAGCCCCGAGAGCTCCTCGAGCTTGGCGCGCTCCTGATCCTGCATCTTGTCGAGATCCTGACGCTTCACCTCGAGCAGACTCTTCTCGTTCTCCAGTCGCTGCTGCTCGCGCTCCACATCCTGCTTGCTGCGGCCAATCTCTTCCTGACGCTGGTTCAGCGTCAGCTCACGCTGCTTCAAGCGGTTCTCCACAGCCTGCATCTTCTGGTTGCGCAGCTGCACCTCCTTGTCCAGTTCATTCTTCTTATTGAGGAATTTCTCCTTGACCTCGAGCAGTTTCTTTTCCTTTATTACATCGGCATCTTTCTCTGCCTCAGCCATTTTCTTCTTATAGATTTCCGTCAATACATAACGGAATATGGCATATCCAGCCACTCCGCCCACAACCAACGCGGCTGCAGCGGTGATGATTATAGTACTCATTTATTCTGTATATTTAAATTGATTCATATTCCAGGTAACCTTTACTCCCCCCGTTTCAGTTCGTCCTCAATCTCGGAAGTAAGTTTACTTAGAATATCCTCATAAGGCTTGGTGTCGTTCTTCTGATTGGCCTTCTGCAGTCGCAGTCCGAGGTCAATCATAGCGAAGTAGATAATCTCCTTATCGCTCTTGCTTCCCTTGAAGTTGGAGTAATACACATTGAGGAGCTCGTTGATGAGCTCCGCATCTTTCCGATAGAGAGGTTCTTCCTCACGCGGCACCCTGACGCTGATGTCGGTATCGTAGATATGTAGCCTTATGTTGATTTTTTCCTGATCCACTTTCTTCGTCGTCGCTCTTAAGGTTTCTCACTGAGCAGCGTGATGCACCTGTTCACACTTCTGATGAGGTGGTTGACGCGCTTCTTGGCATCCTCAACGTCGCCGTCGGTGAGCTGCATCATCCTTGCCATCTTCAATGTGTCGTAATCATGCTGGACACGGGCAGTCTTGTCTTCCAAAGCCTTGATGCGCTCCTCACGCCGGGCACACTGAGTGCGGAGCCTCATGTTCTCTCTTCTCAGGTCTTCGTATTGCAGAATCAACTGTCTCACACGAGTCGCGAACGTATTGATAGCTTGTTCTTTGGAATCCATGACAACATAAATTTGTGCAAATTTAGCTTTAAAAAGTGATAAATCCAAAAGATTTGGCCACTTTTTCGTAAAAAGCCGTCAATTAATTTATTTATTTCTTTCCCAATTTCTTTTCGGCAGCCTCGGCCTCCTCTTTCGATGGCGCGGGCTCTTTCTTGGCGAGCATCACCACCTGATAGATGAAGTCGGTAATCCACTTCTGCGAGAAACTGAGGCGCGTGTTATACTTGCGCACATTCATCACCGACTTGATGACGCTGGGGTCTTTGAAGTCGTTCTTCATGAAGATATCCCCCACCGTCTTCTCGGTCATGGCGTAGATAGTTTTCTTGAAGATGGAGGGCACGCGCAGCTTGAACTTCATCAGGTTGCCGGTGAGCATCATCAAATCCTGCGTAAAATTCTGAAACTGAATGAGGTAAGCCTGCACATCGGTGATGCGCTTGCAGTTGTGGCGGATGCTCTGGTCAATCTCCTTGAAGAAGCTGTCGTCGGTGTGGTAAATCTCCTTCATCATCTTACGGCAGTGGGCCTTCTCACCCACTCCGAGCTTATTGCCCTGCGTGGGCACATGCAGCGTAGTCTTGAACATGCGCAGGTCGGGGAACATGGCCAGATTGGTGATGCCTACCTGAGCGGCGATGGATGCCTGGAAATAGACCCTCACCAGCGACATATAGTCTTCCATGCCACCGACCTTGGTTTCCTTCGCTTTTCTATTGAATAGTTTGGTCAACAAATTCATAAGTACTTCAAAGTTATTTTAGTTCATATTTGAATTCTTCCTGCAAAACTAATCATTTTAACTGAAAAGACAAAACAAAGGATTATAAAATTGCTTGCCACACAAAATTTAAGCAGGGCTGGAGTCCGATATGAGGAATAATTCGTAACTTTGCAGGAAAAAACACAAAAGAATATGGCAAAGATTGCAGTTGATTTCGACGGAACCATCGTCGAACACGAATACCCGAAGATTGGCAAGGAGATACCGTTTGCCACCGAGACGCTCCGCATGCTCCTGGCAGAGAACCACAAGCTCATTCTGTGGACGGTGCGTGAAGGGGAGCTGTTGGATGAGGCGATTGAGTGGTGCCGCCAGCGTGGCGTGACGTTTTACGCCGTCAACGCCGACCACCCCGATGACGACCTCGACAAGGGTCACCACTTCACGCGTAAACTGAAAGTGGATTATTTCATCGACGACCGCAACATCGGCGGACTGCCTGACTGGGGTCAGATCTACCGCATCATCCACGAGCATAAGTCTTACGCCGACCTTCTACGAGAACAAAGCGGTGAAGGGAGCAAGAAGAAGCATTGGTGGAATTTCTGAGTTCTTGAGCTCTTGAGCTCTTAATTACGTGAAGGGTACCACCATCTGCGAAATCTGCAGAATCTGCGTGAGACCAATAAACACTGCGGAATCTGCGTGAAAACCAATAAACGCTGCGGAATCTGCGTTTGACCGAATTTGAAATAATAGCAATGAAGAAAGAAGAGTTAAGGATCGTGTTTATGGGTACCCCCGAGTTTGCCGTGGGTACGCTCAGCCGCCTCGTCGACGACGGCTATAACATCGTGGCAGTGGTGACGCAACCCGACAAGCCCGTTGGCCGCCACCAGGACCACCTGCAGCCTTCAGAGGTGAAGCAGTATGCGGTGGCCCACAACATCCCCGTGCTGCAACCGGTGAAGATGAAAGACCCCGCATTCGTCAGTGAGCTGGCCAGTTACAAGGCCGACCTACAAGTAGTGGTAGCCTTCCGCATGCTGCCCGAGGTGGTGTGGTCGATGCCGCGCTTCGGCACCTTCAATGTTCACGCCGCCCTGCTGCCGCAATACCGTGGCGCTGCGCCCATCAACTGGGCCATCATCAACGGCGAGAAGGAGACCGGCGTGACGACGTTCTTCCTCGACCAGAACATCGACACGGGGCGCATCATCCGGCAGAAGCACTTCGCCATCCCCGACGACGCCAATGTGGAATACGTCTACGACGGACTGATGAAGCTCGGCGCCGACATTGCTGAGGAGACCATCAACCTCGTGTTGGAGGGCGACGGCAAGGTCGACGCCATCGACCAAAGCAGCCTCACCGAGGGCAAGGAGACGGTGCTCCATCCGGCGCCGAAGATATTCAAGGAGACCTGCGAAGTCAACTGGAACCAACCGGCGAAGCGCGTTCACGACTTCGTGCGCGGCCTCTCGCCCTACCCCGGCGCCTGGACAACGCTCACCGCCGAGGCTACCGGTCAGACGTCGGTGCTGAAGCTGTTCCATACGACGCTGCTCGACGAGCCCACCGCCGGAGCGCAGCCGGGCACCATCAAAACCGGTAAAGCGCAGCTCTGCATCGCAACAGCCGACCGTTGGCTGCAGATTGACGAACTGCAAATGTCGGGCAAGAAACGCATGAAGGCTGCTGACTTCCTCAACGGCAACAGAAACATAGAGGCTTACCACGCATGAACTTCTACGGCTTCTATACCATCCTGCTGCTCTTCTGCAGCAACATCTTCATGACACTGGCCTGGTATGGCCATCTCAAACTGCAGCAGACGGGCGTGAGCACCCACTGGCCACTCATCGGCGTCATCGTCTTCTCGTGGTGCATCGCTTTCTTCGAATACTGTTGTCAGGTGCCGGCCAACCGCATCGGCTTTGAGGGCAACGGCGGTCCGTTCTCGCTGGTCCAGCTCAAGGTCATCCAGGAGTGCGTCTCGCTGGTAGTCTTCGCCGTGGTGGCCAACCTCTTGTTCCAGGGCCAGTCGCTCCATTGGAACCATTTCCTCGCCTTCGCCTGCCTCGTGGCCGCCGTGTACCTGGTGTTCATGAAATAGTTCGTCTTTCTCTACGTCGATCAACCACGGAGCGGTTGATAAACTCCTTGAGATATTTGAATTGGGTATTGCCGGCCATTTGACCGGACTTCCGGACTTCTGTGACTTCCGGACTTCCAAATAACTTCCGGACTTCCCCAACGCTTCCTCCCTTGCTGCACTCATGCAGCTGGTCACGCCCAAGGTGGTGGCGATGGCGGTGAGTACGGAGATAATCATGTTGATGACCATCTTCCACGTCTCTTTCTTGCTGTTTGCTGACATAATGGTAAGGATTTAAGAGTTAGCATTGGTGGCAGTGTAGTGGCCGGCCTGGTGCCGGCCACTACACTACACTGACACCCTGGCGTCATTTCCCGCCGGAGATTATTTCGCCGTCGGAGGTTGCGCCGCCGTCGGAGGTTGAGCCGCCGTCGGAGGTGCTTCCGCCTGTTGCCGCGGGGTCGTACGTTCCGTATTCGGTCACGTTGGCCGCACGCGACAGCTCGGCACGGGTGAAGCTGCCGGTGGAGCGGGCCCGGAGGTGTACCGACCTGATGTTCTTCCCCGTCGTGAAACTATATCTGTCGTCTGCACCCTCGGTGGTGAGTCCGGCAGAGAAGATGGCAAGGTTGGGAATTTTCACGGCATTGCCGTCGAGTACGAGCTCGCGGATGCAGGCGACCATGTCGGTCAGCACGCCCTGGATGGCGCCTTTGGAATAAGGGGTGTTATGGTTGGCCATGTGCTCGGCGAGCTTCTCCAGGCTGATGGTCTGGTTGACCACCGCGCGGCCGAACCACTTGCCGTAGGCCTTGCTCGTCTTGGTTTTGTTTTGATAGACTTTGTAGTGTAGCATAAGCGAATTGGAGACCCCCCCAGCCCCCTAAGAGGGGGAGCGCGCAAACCCGACAGTGGGCTGGTAGGGATTTTTCTAAAGGGTTAATATATTGTTTTGTTTGACATCGAGGTCCTCCCCCTTTTAGGGGGAGCTAGAGAGGGTCTGTTCGTTTCTCGTTTACATTGCAAAGATACTATGTAATTACTTCGTTTCCAAATTACGGGCTTTTATTACGGTTAAAATCTGTTAACAGCAAGCCTTAAACCTCATTTTTCTATATTTAGGGTTTGCGAGGCGCGTAATTATTATTCGTTCATAGCAAACACATCGTTTGGCAGGACGTAACTCCTAACTCCTATCTCCTAACTCCTAATTTCTAACTCCTAATTTCTAACTCCTAATTTCTAACTCCTAACTCCTAACTTCAACTTGCGCTACACTGCTACACCGCTACACCGCTACATAAGGGCGATACAGACATGCAACGAGAAAAACACAGAAAATGAGACTAAAGAGTAAAAATATATTATATTATTATATATTATAATATTAATTAATATATTAATAATTAGTATTTTATATATTCTTCATGTTACATCTTCTTATTTTACAAACCCGATGATTCAGACATGCAGTAGCTATAAATGTAGCGGTGTAGCGGTGTAGCGATGTGGCGGTTGGGGATGCCCTAAAACAGGGCACCCCTACCTATCTATCTGACAGACAGCAAGGTGATCTGAGGTGATGATTTTTCAGTTTTCATGGCTGCAATCCAGTCATTACAGTTGGAAGTCTGGACGATTTTGGAAGTCTGGACGATTTTAGAAGTCCGGAAGATCTTAGAAGTCCAGAAGTCACAGAAGTCCAGAAGTCACAGAAGTCCAGAAGTCACAGAAGTCCAGAAGTCACAGAAGTCCAGAAGTCAGAGAAGTCCAGAAGTCACAGAAGTCCAGAAGTCACAGAAGTCCAGAAGTCACAGAAGTCCAGAAGTCACAGAAGTCCAGAAGTCACAGAAGTCCGGAAGTCCAGTCAAATGGCTGGCAATACCCAAATCATTCGCAAGCAAATTAACGATGCGTAACAACGTAACAGCGTAACAACGTAACATAAGGTGCATTCTGACATGCGGCAGGAAAATCCTAAGTTCCCAAAATGGGAATATTGAAAACTGCCCCATCAGGTGCCCCGGATTGAAACTATCCGCCAGCTTTTTCAAACATTTATGAATAAGGTGTTTGTTAAATCAAGAAAATGTATTAATTTTGCTGCGTAAACAATACGGCCGGAAGGCTTGGTCTAAATTTAACGGAAAGAGTCTTGATAGAGAAGCATATCGTATTAGAGGACATTGAGCCCATCATCTTTTACGGCGTCAACAACGCCCACCTGCAGATGATTAAGTCGCTCTTCCCCAAGCTGCGCATCGTGGCCAGGGGCAACGTCATACGCGTCCTGGGCGACGAGGAGGATATGGCCAAGGTGGAGGAGGACCTGGAGAAAATACGCCGCCACGTGCTCAAATACAACACCCTCACCGACGAGGACATCCTCGACATCGTCAAAGGCAACAAGACCAAAGCCGACGCCATAAAGGACGTGCTGGTCTACAGCATCTCAGGCCGCCCGGTGAAGCCACGCTCGGAGAACCAGCAGAAGCTCGTCTCTGCCTTCGACCGCGACGACATGATCTTCGCCGTAGGACCGGCCGGAACGGGTAAGACCTACCTCAGCATCGCCCTGGCGGTGAAGGCACTCAAGGAGAAGGCCATCAAGAAAATCATCCTCAGCCGACCCGCCGTCGAGGCCGGTGAGAAGCTTGGATTCCTGCCGGGCGACATGAAGGACAAGATAGACCCCTACCTGCAACCACTCTACGACGCGTTAGAGGACATGATACCTGCCACACGACTGCAGGACATGATGGAGAAACACATCATTCAGATTGCGCCGCTGGCCTTCATGCGCGGCCGTACGCTGAGCGACGCCGTGGTCATCCTCGATGAGGCACAGAATACCACACCGGCGCAGATACGTATGTTCCTCACACGCATGGGGTGGAACACGAAGATGATCATCACCGGCGACATGACACAGATCGACCTGCCACGCGAGCAGAAAAGCGGACTTCGCGAGGCGCTCGAAATACTGTCGGGGGTGGAGGGCATCAGCGTCGTCCGCCTCACCCAGAAAGACATCGTGCGGCACAAGCTCGTCACCCGCATCGTCAATGCCTACGATGCTTACGACAAACGAATGAAAGAAAAATCAAACAAAGATAACAAAGGAGAGGAAAAATGAAAGCTTTAACAAAGACTGATTTCCATTTTGATGGGCAGAAGAGTGTTTATCACGGCAAGGTTCGTGATGTGTATGACATCAACGACGACCTCATCGTCATGGTGGCTACCGACCGCATCTCGGCCTTCGACGTCGTGCTGCCGAAGGGCATTCCCTTCAAGGGTCAGGTGCTCAACCAGATTGCATCGAAATTTCTCGACCTCACTGCCGACATCTGCCCCAACTGGAAGTTGGCCACGCCCGACCCGATGGTCACCGTGGGCCTGAAATGCGAGGGATTCCGCGTGGAGATGATCATCCGATCCATCCTCACCGGTTCGGCATGGCGCGCCTACAAGGACGGCTGCCGTGAGCTCTGCGGCGTGAAACTGCCCGACGGCATGCGCGAGAACGAGCGCTTCCCCGAGCCCATCATCACCCCGACAACGAAGGCTGACGAGGGCCACGACATGAACATCTCGCGCGAGGAGATCATCAAGCAGGGCATCGTCTCGGCTGAGGACTACGCCGTCATCGAGGACTGGACCCGTAAGCTCTTCCAGCGCGGTCAGGAGATTGCCGCCAAGCACGGCCTCATCCTCGTCGACACCAAATACGAGTTCGGCAAGCGCAACGGCCAGCTCTACCTCATCGACGAGATCCATACCCCCGACTCCAGCCGTTACTTCTACGCCGACGGCTACGAGGAGCGCTTCGCCAAGGGTGAGCCCCAGAAGCAGCTGTCGAAGGAGTTCGTCCGCCAGTGGCTCATTGAGCACAACTTCATGAACCAGCCCGGACAGGTGATGCCCGAGATTACCGACGAATACGCCGAGAGCGTCAGCGAGCGCTACATCGAACTCTACGAGCACATCACCGGCGAGAAGTTTGACAAGGCTGCCGAGGAAGGCGACATCGCCGCACGCATCGAGCGCAACGTGAAGGCTTACCTCGCTTCAAGAAAATAAATGTATCAGCAAGAGCAGATAAAGCCCTACAACGCCAGTGAGGGCAAAGGCAAACAGGTGGAGGAGATGTTCGACAACATCGCCCCCACTTACGACACCCTCAACCACCGGCTTTCGTGGGACATCGACAAGCGCTGGCGCCGCAAGGCCATCGGTCAGCTCCAGCCCTACCACCCCCGCACAATGCTCGACATCGCCACGGGTACGGGCGACTTTGCCATCCTCGCCGCGTCGATGCTCAGGCCCGACAAACTCGTCGGCGCCGACATCTCCGAAGGCATGATGAACATCGGGCGGAAGAAGGTGGAGCAACTGGGACTGAGCCCCGTCATCTCCTTCCAGAAAGAGGACTGCATGGCACTCTCCTTCCCCGACAACAGCTTCGATGCCGTGACCGCCGCCTTCGGCATACGCAACTTCCAGAACCTCGACCAGGGACTCCGGGAGATGTGCCGAGTGACCAAGCCCGGAGGCCACCTGAGCATCGCCGAACTCACGACACCCGTCGCCTTCCCCATGCGCCAGCTGTTCCACATCTACGCCCACACGGTGCTGCCCGTCTACGGCCGGCTCATCAGCAAGGACCGCAGCGCCTACGACTACCTCACCGCCACCATCGAGGCCTTCCCTCAGGGCGAGCGCATGATGGAGATTCTGCGCAAGGCAGGCTTCTCCAAGGTAAGCTTCAAACGACTCACCTTCGGCATCTGCACAATATATTTCGCCGAAAAATAAAGATTGACTGACTATGGATAAGTACGGATTGATTGGCTACCCGCTGGTGCACTCGTTCTCTATCAGCTATTTCAACGAGAAATTCAAGAATGAGGGCATCGACGCCGTGTATGAGAACTTCGAGATTCCCACCATCGAGCAACTGCCCGAGATCATCGACACCAACCCTGACCTGCGGGGTCTCAACGTGACCATCCCCTACAAGGGTAAGGTCATCGGTTACCTCGACGCCATCAGTCCGGAGGCCAGCGAGATTGGTGCGGTCAACGTCATCAAGATCACCCACAAAGGCAAGAAAGCCATTCTCAAGGGCTACAACAGCGATGTCACCGGCTTCACGCGCAGCATCGAACCGCTGCTCGAGAGCTTCCACAAGAAGGCGCTCATCCTCGGCACCGGCGGCGCTTCGAAGGCCATCGACTTCGGACTGCGGTCGCTCGGACTGGAGACGCTGAAGGTGAGCCGGTCGGTCAAGCCCGGCACCATTCGCTACCAGGACATCACCCCCGAGATGATGAAGGAGTGGAAGGTAATCGTCAACTGCACGCCTTGCGGCATGTATCCCCACAGCGACGAGTCGCCCGACCTGCCCTACGAGGCCATGGACAGCCACACCTTATTATATGACCTCATCTACAACCCCGACGAGACGCAGTTCATGAGCCGCGGCAAGGCCCACGGCGCCATGGTCAAGAACGGTTTGGAGATGCTCCTCCTACAGGCCTTCGACAGTTGGGAGTTTTGGACGAAAGAATAAAGATTATTTATAATTATGAACAACCGATATATGATGCGCGGCGTCAGTGCGGCAAAGGAAGATGTCCACAACGCCATCAAAAACATTGACAAGGGTATCTTCCCGCAGGCCTTCTGTAAGATTATGCCCGACATCCTCGGCGGCGACCCCGACTACTGCAACATCATGCATGCCGACGGCGCCGGAACCAAGTCGTCGTTAGCTTACATGTACTGGAAGGAAACCGGCGACCTCAGCGTGTGGAAGGGCATTGCCCAAGACGCCATCGTGATGAACACCGACGACCTGCTCTGCGTGGGAGCCGTCGACAACATCCTCATCTCGTCGACCATCGGCCGCAACAAGATGCTCATCCCCGGCGAGGTCATCTCGGCCATCATCAACGGCACCGACGAACTGCTCGCCCAACTGCGTGAGATGGGCATCGGCATATGGCCCACCGGCGGCGAGACGGCCGACGTGGGCGACCTCGTGCGCACCATTATCGTCGACTCCACCGTCACCTGCCGCATGAAGCGCAGCGACGTCATCAACAACGCCAACATCCGGCCCGGCGACGTCATCGTCGGTCTCAGCTCCACCGGGCAGGCTACCTACGAAAGCCGCTACAACGGCGGCATGGGCAGCAACGGATTGACCTCGGCCCGTCACGACGTCTTCGCCAAATACCTCGCCGAGAAGTTCCCCGAGAGCTACGACCATCAGGTGCCCGACGAACTGGTCTACAGCGGCAAGTACCACCTCACCGACAAGATTGACGGCCTGACCGTCGACGCCGGTCAGCTGGTGCTCTCTCCTACCCGCACCTATGCGCCCGTCATCCGTCAGCTGCTCGAGGAGCTCAGGCCCGAGATCCACGGCATGATCCACTGCACCGGCGGCGCCCAGACGAAGGTAATGAACTTCGTCGGTGACAACTGCCATGTAGTCAAAGACAATATGTTCCCCATTCCACCACTGTTCAAGATCATCCACGACTGCTCCGGCACCGACTGGAAAGAGATGTATCAGGTGTTCAACATGGGTCACCGCATGGAGATCTACGTCAGCCCCGAGACGGCCGACAAGGTTATCGCCGTCAGCCGCCGATTCAACATCGACGCGCAGGTCATCGGCCACATCGAGGAGGGCAAGAAGTCGTTAACCATCAAATCAGAATACGGAGAATTTAATTACTAATGGCAGAAGAAAACAGCATACTGCAAAAGCTCGACGGCCTCGATGCCCGCTTTCAGGAAGTATCGACGCTCATCACCGACCCCGACGTCATCGCCGACCAGCGGCGCTACGTCAAGCTCACCAAGGAGTATAAGGAGCTCGGCGACATCATGGACGCGCGCAAGCGCTATATTGCCTGCCTCAACGCCATCAAGGAGGCCAAGGACATCATCGCCAACGAGAGTGACCCCGACATGAAGGCCATGGCGCGCGAGGAGCTGCAGGAGAATGAGGCGCTGCAGCCGAAGCTCGAGGAGGAGATCAAGCTTGACCTTGTGCCCAAGGACCCCGAGGACGCCAAGAACGTGCAGATGGAGATACGCGCCGGTACCGGCGGCGACGAGGCTGCCCTGTTTGCGGGCGACCTGTTCAATATGTACAAGCGTTTCTGCGAGTCGAAGGGCTGGCAGATTAGCGTCACCTCGTTCAACGAGGGCGCCGTCGGCGGCTACAAGGAGATTGACTTCGCCGTGACCGGCGACAATGTCTATGGCACCCTCAAATACGAGTCAGGCGTCCACCGCGTGCAGCGTGTGCCCGCCACCGAAACACAAGGCCGTATGCACACCAGCGCCGCCACCGTGGCCGTGTTGCCCGAGGCCGAGAAGTTTGAGGTGCATATCGACGAGAGCGCCATCAAGTGGGATACCTTCCGATCGAGTGGTGCCGGTGGTCAGAACGTCAACAAGGTGAGCTCGGGCGTGCGTCTGCGCTACCCTTGGAAGAACCCCGAGACCGGGGAGGTGGAGGAAATCCTCATCGAGTGTACTGAGACCCGCGACCAGCCGAAGAACAAGGAGCGCGCACTGAGCCGCCTCTACACCTTCGTCTACGACCGCGAGCATTCGAAATACGTCAACGACATCCAGAGCCGCCGTAAGTCGCTCGTCTCTACGGGTGACCGCTCGGCCAAGATCCGCACCTACAACTTCCCGCAGGGCCGCGTCACCGACCACCGCATCGGCTACACCATCCACGACCTGCAAGGCTTCCTCAACGGCGATATCCAAGATATGATTGACCACCTCACCGTGGCCGAGAATGCCGAGAAACTGAAAGAGAACGAACTCTAAACAGAAGCGTTATGGGTCAGTTTTGGACAAAGCGAAAAGAGGACCACAGCAAGGAAGAGGAGACCATGCAGTCGGATGATTTCCTCCTGCGGTGGACGAAGTTGCAAAAGGAACCGGCAAAGGGCGAGGAGCCTAAAATCGAGAATAGCAAGTAAGCTCATGAGCTGGTAAGTTTTTAAGTTTTTAAGTTTTAAGCAGGTTAGTTTTAAGTTTATAAGTTATTAGTTATAAGCACGATGAACAGAGCAGAACTCGTGAAGGAGATCTTCCGGAAGAAGACCTTCCTCTGTGTAGGTCTCGATACCGATACCAATAAGATACCCGAATGCCTCAAGACGGAGGACGACCCTATCTTCGCCTTCAACAAGGCCATCATCGACGCCACGGCGCCCTATTGCGTAGCCTATAAGCCGAACCTGGCCTTCTACGAATGCTACGGCCTCGACGGTATGGCGGCTTTCGAGAAGACCATCGACTATCTGCGGAAGTTCTACCCCGACCACTTCATCATCGCCGATGCCAAGCGCGGCGACATCGGCAATACGTCGGCCATGTACGCCAAAACCTTCTTCGATACCTACGGCGTCGACGCGCTCACCGTGGCGCCCTACATGGGCGAGGACAGCGTAACGCCCTTCCTCGCGTATAAAGACAAGTGGGTCATCGTGTTGGCGCTGACGAGCAACAAGGGTTCGCTCGACTTCCAGCTCACCGAGGACCGCGACGGCGAACGGCTGTTTGAGAAGGTCATCCGCAAGACGCAGCAGTGGGGCTCGCCCGACAACATGATGTACGTCGTCGGAGCCACCCGTGGGGAGATGTTCAAGGACATCCGCCGTGTGGCGCCCGACAGCTTCCTCCTGGTGCCCGGCGTCGGTGCGCAGGGTGGCAGCTTGCAGGAGGTCTGCAAATATGGCATCATCAAGGACTGCGGCCTCTTGGTCAACTCCAGCCGCGGCATCATCTACGCCGGCCACGATGCCGACTTCGCCGCCGCCTCCGCTGCCGCCGCCAAGAAGCTGCAGGAGCAGATGGTCGTCGAGCTCGCAGCCCTATAAACAGCCTCCGGTTCAGTAGGCCGCTGCTGTGCAGCGGCTCTATTGTCTATCGTCTTTACACAAAGCGGCCCCCATTGTGCAATTTTTCCCCCTTCTCTCATAAAAAATAGAAAATAAACCACCGCCGGGGCGGTTATTAGCGCATAAATTGCTATATTTGCAAAAATATTTCAAACCATATCGAAAATGGAGTTTACCGCTAAGCAAATAGCCCAGTTCATCGGAGGCAAGGTGGAAGGCGACGAAAACGCCAGTGTTCATACCTTCGCCAAGATTGAGGAGGGCGTACCCGGAGCCATCTCGTTCCTTGCCAACGAGAAATATATTCACTACGTTTATCAAACCAAATCGAGCATAGTCCTAATTGACAGCAGCATCGCCCTCACCGAGCCCGTGACCACGACGCTCATCCGCGTGGACAACGCCCGCGACTGCGTGGCCAAATTGCTGCAGCTCTACGCCTCGGCCCAGCCAAAGAAGAAGGGCATCGACCCACTCGCTTTCATCTCGCCCAAGGCCAAAGTCGGCAACGACTGCTACATCGGCGCCTTTGCCTACATCGCTGACGGCGTCGAGATTGGCGACGGCTGCCAGATCTACCCCAACGTGACCATCATGGAGAACGTCAAGGTGGGCAACAACTGCCTCTTCTATCCCCACGTCTCCATCTACCACGACTGCCGTCTGGGCAACAACGTCGTGCTCCACTCGGGTGCCGTCATCGGCGCCGACGGCTTCGGCTTCGCGCCCAACATGGAGACGAAGCAGTACGATAAGATTCCCCAGATTGGCATCGTGACCATCGAAGACGATGTGGAGATTGGCGCCAACACCTGCGTCGACCGCTCCACGATGGGCTCCACCATCGTGCGCAAGGGCGTCAAGCTCGACAACCTCGTACAGATTGCCCACAACACCGACATCGGCGCAAACACAGTGATGTCGTCGCAGGTAGGCGTAGCCGGATCAACGAAGGTCGGTGAGTGGTGTATGTTTGGCGGTCAGGTGGGCATCTCCGGCCACATCACCATCGGCGACCGCGTATTGCTCGGTGCACAGTCGGGCGTTCCCGGCTCACTGAAGAGCAACCAGACGCTCATCGGCACACCACCGATGCCGAAGATGAACTACTTCAAGAGCCAGGCCATCTTCCGCCGCTTACCCGAGATTTACAAGCAGCTCAACGCGCTACAGAAAGAAGTCGATGAACTTCGCAACCAACAGAAATAACCAGACACTATGGATACTGAAAAACAAACCACCCTTGGCGGCAGCTTTTCGCTTTTCGGCAAAGGCCTGCATACGGGCCTCAGTCTGACCGTCACCTTCAATCCTGCACCCGAGAACTACGGCTATAAGATACAGCGCATCGATATGGAGGACCAACCCATCATCGACGCCATCGCCGAGAACGTGGTCGAGACCAACCGCGGCACCGTGGTGCAGAGTGGCGACGCCCGCGTCTCTACCATCGAACACGGTATGTCGGCGCTCTATGCCCTCGGCGTTGACAACTGCCTCATTCAGGTCAATGGCCCCGAGTTCCCTATCCTCGACGGCGCCGCCGATGCCTACGTCAAGAAGATCATGAGCGTTGGCATCGTGAAGCAGACCGCTCCGAAGGACTACTACATCATCCGCAAGAAGATTGAGGTGCGCGACGATAAGAGCGGCTCCATCATCACCATCTTGCCCGATGAGGACTTCTCCATCACTGCGATGTGCTCGTTCGACTCCAAGTTTATCAGTTCGCAGTTCGCCACCCTCGACAACATCGACAAATACGCCACCGAGATAGCCCCTGCGCGCACCTTCGTCTTCGTTCGCGACGTGGTGCCATTGCTTGAGGCCAACCTCATCAAGGGCGGCGACCTCGACAATGCCATCGTCATCTACGAGCGTCAGGTTGGGCAGCAGCAGTTGGATAAGCTCGCCGACCTGCTCCATGTGCCCCATATCGACGCCACGAAGATTGGCTACATCCAGCACCGCCCACTGCAGTGGGATAACGAGTGCACCCGCCACAAGCTGCTCGACATCATCGGCGACATGGCGCTCATCGGCAAGCCCATCAAGGGCCGCATCATCGCCACGCGCCCGGGTCACTCCATCAACAATAAATTTGCCCGTCAGATGCGCCGCGAGATTCGCAAGCATGAGGTGCAGGCACCCATCTACGACCCCAACGACGAGCCGCTGATGGACAATGTGCGCATCCGCCAGCTGTTGCCCCACCGCTATCCCATGCAGCTCATCGACAAGGTGGTAGCCATGGGCGCCACCACCATCGTCGGCGTGAAGAACGTCACAGCCAACGAGCCCTTCTTCCAGGGTCACTTCCCCGAGGAACCGGTGATGCCCGGCGTATTGCAGATTGAGGCCATGGCCCAATGCGGCGGCTTGCTGGTGCTCAGTCAGCTCGAGGAACCGGAGAAGTGGTCGACGTATTTCCTCAAGATTGACGGCGTGAAGTTCCGCCGCAAGGTGGTACCCGGCGACACCCTGCTCTTCCGCGTGGAACTGCTCAGCCCTGTGCGCCACGGCATCAGTTCGATGAAGGGCTACATGTTTGTCGGCGATCAAGTGGTATCGGAAGCCACGTTCACCGCGCAGATTGTAAAAAACAAATAAGCTCAGACTATGAATCAAATCAGTCCTTTAGCATACGTCCACCCCGAAGCCAAACTCGGTGACAACAACATCATCGGGCCCTTTTGCTACATCGACCGCAATACGGTCATGGGCGACAACAATGTGCTGCAAAACAGCGTGACCATCAACTATGGCGCCCGCATCGGCAACAACAACGAGATCTTCCCCGGGGCCAGCATCTCGACGAAGCCCCAGGATCTGAAGTTCAAAGGCGAGGACACCATCTGCGAGATTGGCGACTTCAACAGCATCCGCGAGAACGTAACCATCTCACGGGGCACCGCGTCGAAGGGTAAGACCATCGTCGGCGACCACAACCTGCTGATGGAGAACATGCACCTGGCTCACGACTGCGTGCTTGGCAGCCACTGCATCATCGGCAACTCCACGAAGTTCGCCGGTGAGGTGACCATCGACGACAACGCCATCATCTCAGCTACGGTGCTCTGTCATCAGTTCTGCCACATCGGCGGCTATGTGATGATTCAGGGCGGCTGCCGCTTCAGTCAGGACATTCCACCTTATATTATAGCAGGCAAGGAACCCACGCGCTATGCCGGCGTCAACCTCGTCGGACTGCGTCGCCACGGCTTCAGCAACGACTTGATTGAGCTCATCCACAACGCCTACCGTACGCTCTACAGCGAGGGCATTCTGGCCGACGGCATCAAGAAAATCAAGAGTGAGCTCCAGGTAACGCCCGAGGTGCAATACATCATCGACTTTGTCAGTGCCTCCAAGCGTGGCATCATTAGATAAACTATACGCGTGGCATCCGAAAAGATAGCAAACGCAACATCCGATAAGGATACGAAACCAACGCTCTTCGTTCTCCTCGGACCTACGGGAGTCGGCAAGACGGAAGTGGCCATTCAAGTGGCCCGGCACCTCGGTGTGCCCGTCGTCAATGCCGACTCCCGTCAGATTTTCAGCGAGTTGCCCATCGGCACCGCAGCACCGACGCCCGCGCAGCAAGCCGCAGTGAAGCACTATTTCGTCGGCAACCACCACGTCACCGACTACTACAGTGCCTCGCGCTTTGAGGAAGACTGTCTGCAGCTCCTCGACCGGCTCTTCAGCGGTAAGGAAGACGGCATCGCCCACTCCACGGCCCTGCTCTCGGGTGGCAGCATGATGTATATCGACGCCGTATGCAAGGGCATCGACGACATCCCCACCGTCGACGACCGGACCCGCGCCTTGATGAAGCAGCGGTTGGCCAATGAGGGGCTGCCCGCGCTCGTTGAGGAGCTTCACCGCCTCGACCCCGATCACTGGGCCATCGTTGACCGCAACAACCCCCGCCGCGTCGTCCACGCCCTCGAGATTTGTCACATGACGGGGCGCACCTACACCTCTTTCCGCACCAACGCCGTCAAGCAGCGCCCCTTCCGCATCGTGAAGATTGGACTCAACCGGCCACGCGAGGAAATGTACGAGCGCATCAATCAGCGGGTGGTGCAGATGATGGACCAAGGCCTCGAACAGGAAGCGCTGAGCGTCTACCCCCACCGCGACCTCAACGCCCTCAACACCGTGGGTTACAAGGAGATGTTCGACTATCTCGACGGACTCATCACCCGCGAGGAAGCCATCCGAGAGATACAGTCCAACACCCGCCGCTACATGCGCAAACAGCTCACATGGTTTAAGAAAGACGCCGACATCAAATGGTTCCTGCCCTCCAACATTGAAGAAATCTTAAATTATATAGACGGGATGTTGATATAACGGCGTTATTTCCTAATTTTGCATTAATCTATACGTTGTTCGGAATCAATTCCGGCAATACTTATTATAATAAGCAAACATGAAAAAAGTAAAAGCCTTTCTGGGTTGGTGCTGGCGCAAGGCGCGCGGCTTCTGGCCTTGGTACAAAGGCCTGTACAAGGGACGTGCCTGGTATACCAAGACCCTTATCGGTATCGTTTCTTTTTTTGCCTTGATTCTTATTTACTTAGGAGCTGTCGACATCAACTTCCTCTGGCTGTTTGGTAAGAGCCCCGGCTATTTCTCGGGCATCATGGATCCACCCTCAAGCCAAGCCTCTGAGATTTACAGTGCCGACGGCGTGCTCATTGGTAAATACTTCAACGAGAACCGCACACCAGTCAAATACGAGGAAATCAACCCCGACTTCTTCAAAGCCCTCGTCGACACCGAGGATGAGCGCTACTACAAGCGGCCACGCGGCATGGCTGTCGACGTGTTGGGTATCTTTGCCTCGGTCAAAGACGCCATACTCCGTCACGACGGCCGCGGTGCATCGACCATCTCCCAGCAGTTGGCCAAGAACATGTTCCGCGTGCGTTCGCAGTATAGCACCGGACTGTTGGGTAAAATCCCCGGCTTGAAGATTCTCATCGTCAAGAGCAAGGAATGGATTATCGCTACAAAGCTGGAAACGGTTTATAATAAGCGCGATATCATCACGATGTACGCCAACACCGTCGACTTCGGCAACAACGCCTACGGCATCAAGACCGCGTCGAAGACTTACTTCGGCACCTCACCCGACAGCCTCTCTACGCAAGACTGCGCCGTGCTCGTCGGTATGCTGAAGGCCACAACGATGTATAATCCAAAGACCAATCCAGAGAACAGCAAGCGCCGCCGCAATGTGGTGCTGACGAATATGTATTCGCATGGCGACCTCACGAAAGCCGCCTGCGACTCGCTCAAGGAACTGCCCATCGAACTCCACTTCAAGGTGGAGGAGAACTACGACGGTCAGGCCATGTACTTCCGCGAGGCCATTGCCGACTATCTCAAGGACTGGTGTGAAGAGAATGGCTACGACCTCTACAGCTCCGGTCTGAAGATCTACACCACGCTCGATACGCGGATGCAGAAATACGCCGAGCAAGCTGCCATGAAGCAGATGAAGCAGGTGCAGAACAACTTCAACAACCACTGGGGCATCTTCCGCAACCAAAACAAGAACTGGATGCGTATGGCGCCGTGGCGCGATGAGAACGGCAACGAGATACCCGGCTTCATCGACCAGATTGCCGAGCGTCAGCCTTTCTACAAGGCGCTGCAAGCAAGATACGCCGACCACCCCGACTCCATCCGCTACTATTATAAGGAGTGGGTGCATCCGGTGAAGTTGTTCGACTACGACAAGGGCACCGTCATCAAGGAGATGACCTCGGAGGACTCCATCAAATACATGGTGTCGTTCATGCACTGCGCTATGGTGGCCATGGAACCGCAGACCGGCGCTGTGAAAGCATGGGTGGGCGACATCGACTTCAAGACGTGGAAATACGATAAGGTAACGGCCGAGCGTCAGCCCGGTTCCACGTTCAAGCTCTTCGTCTACACCGAAGCCATGAACCAAGGCCTTACGCCCTGCGACAAGCGCCGCGATGAATACATCTCGATGCAGGTGTTTGACAAGAAGAAGAACGAGATGGTCACCTGGACCCCTGGCAACGCCAATGGTTCGTTCTCCGGCGACTCACTGCCGCTGAAGAGTGCCTTCGCCAAGAGTATCAACTCCATTGCCGTCAGATTGGGTCAGGAAATGGGCATCAAGCGCATCATCGCCACGGCTCAGGCTATGGGCATCAAGAGTCCGCTCGACGATGAGCCGTCGCTGGCTTTGGGATCAAGCGACGTACAGTTGCTCGAGCTGACCGACGCCTATTGCACCGTCGCCAACAACGGTATGCACCACGACCCCGTGCTCGTCACCCGCATCGTCGATAAGGATGGCAAAGAAGTTTACGCCGACAGAAGCCAAGCTGAGCAGGTCATCCCCTACAAGAGCGCCTTCCTCATGCAGCAGATGCTCATGGGTGGCATGCGCGAGCCCGGTGGCACCAGCATGAGTCTGTGGGGCTACGTCAGCCCTTACCGCGATACCGACTTCGGCGGTAAGACGGGTACCTCCAACAACCACTCCGACGCGTGGTTCGAATGCGTATCACCAAAGCTCGTGGTCGGCGCGTGGGTTGGCGGCGAATACCGCAGCATCCACTTCCGAACCGGAGCGCTTGGACAAGGATCGCGCACCGCGTTGCCCATCACCGGCTACTTCATGCAGGCGCTGATGGCTGACCCCGCGTTTAAGAAATACCACGGCCATTTCCGCAAGCCTACCGCCGACGACGGCATCACCAATGATATGTATGTCTGCCAAAGCTATTACGCACCCGTAAGGCACGACACCACAAGGGTCGACAGCACCCGCATCATCTCTAATGAAGAGGTGGAGCTCGGTGAGGATGGTGAGCCAATCAATAAGTCTGAGGCCGGACAACAGCCGGCAGCCACCGATCAAAAGGCTAAGGCCACCGAGAAGAAGGCTGAGAAGAAACATAAGCCAACGGAAGAACAGATTAATCTAGACAATTTATAAAAACGATGAACAACAACATGACAAAGGCCATCATTACCGTAGTGGGTAAAGACAACGTGGGCATCATCGCCTGCGTATGCTCTTACCTCGCCGACCATCACATCAACATCCTCAACATCACCCAGACGATTGTCGACGGGTACTTCAACATGATTATGATCGTTGATCTGACGGAGGCCACATCCACCTTCGACACCATCAGCAGCGAGCTGGAGGACAAAGGTAAATCGATTGGTGTTCAGGTTAAGATACAGTTGGAGGAGATCTTCAACAAGATGCACCGCGTTTAAGCGCCATCATCGTGTTCTAATTGGTTTAAAATAAGGACTTTAACATGATAACAGCATCAGAAGTACTTGAGACCAACCGCATGGTTGAAGAGGAGAACCTCGACGTAAGAACCATTACGATGGGCATCAGTCTGCTCGACTGCGCCGACAGCGACCTCAACGCCACCTGCGAGAAGATCTTCAATAAGATTACCACACTGGCCAAGGATTTGGTGAAGACGGGTGAGTCCATCTCCCGCGAGATTGGCATCCCCATCGTCCACAAGCGCGTCAGCGTCACCCCCATTGCGCTCATTGGCGCCGCTTGCTGCCACACCGTCGGCGACTACGTACGCATCGCGCAGACCCTCGACAAAGCGGCCAAGACCATTGGTGTCAACTTCCTCGGTGGCTTCTCAGCCATCGTCAGCAAGGGCATGACGCGCAGCGATGAGTTGCTCATCCGCTCCATTCCCCAGGCACTCGCCACTACCGACGTGGTTTGCTCCAGCGTCAACGTGGGCTCCACCAAGACCGGCATCAACATGGATGCCGTCCGGTTGATGGGCGACATCGTGAAGGATGCGGCCGAAGCCACCAAAGACAAGCAATGCATCGGTCCGGCGAAGCTCGTCGTATTCTGCAATGCCCCCGACGACAACCCCTTCATGGCCGGCGCCTTCCACGGCGTGAGCGAGGCCGACGCCATCATCAACGTCGGTGTCTCGGGCCCCGGCGTAGTGAAATACGCCCTCGAGCAGATGGATAAGCAGGTGAAGATTGACCAGAATGATGAGAACGCCACCGCCAACTTCGAGCTCCTCTGCGAGACCATCAAGCAGACGGCGTTCAAGATTACGCGCGTCGGACAGTTCGTTGCCCAGGAAGCCAGCCGTCGGTTGAATGTTCCCTTCGGCATCATCGACCTCTCGTTGGCCCCGACACCGGCCGTAGGCGACTCCGTAGCCGATATTCTCAAATGCATCGGCGTAGAGCAGCCGGGTGCTCCCGGAACCACAGCCGCTTTGGCTATGCTCAACGACCAGGTGAAGAAAGGCGGCATCATGGCCAGCTCCTATGTAGGTGGTCTCTCGGGTGCCTTCATCCCCGTCAGCGAGGATCAGGGCATGATCGACGCTGTCGAGGCCGGAGCCCTGAACATCGAGAAGCTCGAGGCCATGACCTGCGTATGCTCGGTGGGCCTCGACATGATTGCCATTCCCGGCGATACCCCCGCCACGACCATTGCCGGCATCATTGCCGACGAGAGCGCCATCGGTATGGTCAATCAGAAGACAACCGCCGTGCGCGTCATTCCGGTCATCGGCAAGACCGTCGGTGAACACATCGAATGGGGTGGCTTGTTAGGTCACGCCCCCATCATGGGCGTCAACAGCTTCTCCAGCGAGACGTTCGTCAACCGCGGCGGCCGCATTCCGGCACCGGTGCACTCGTTCAAGAACTAAGCCGCATTCGTTCAAGAACTGAGCTACACCTGCTCAAACGCTGAGCTACACCCATAAATATTCATAAAATACGAAAATAAATAAGGCTGCAAGCAGGCTATGTCGTAAAGATTTAGTAATTTTGCAGCCGATTATAGTCCGTGGAGGCTTGAATAAGTGGTGGTATAGGCCATCCGCCTTGCGGAAAAACCCGTTTATTAATAATTCAAAATGTACGCAATCGTAGAGATTAACGGTCAGCAGTTCAAGGCTGAAGCTGGAAAGAAGCTCTTCGTCCACCACATGAAGGACGTCGAGGCCGGTAAGACTGTTGAGTTTGATCGTGTGCTGCTCGTAGACAATGATGGAGCAGTGAAGGTCGGTGCCCCCACCGTTGAGGGCGCTAAAGTAGTAGCCGAAGTGGTGAATCCGCTCGTAAAGGGCGAGAAGGTAGTGGTGTTCAAGATGAAGCGCCGTAAGGACTACCGTGTGAAGAATGGCCATCGCACTCACTTCACCGAGGTTGAAGTAAAATCAATTAACGCTTAAAAGAGGAGGTAGAACAATGGCTCACAAGAAAGGACAAACCAGTTCAAGGAACGGTCGTGAATCGGCATCCAAGCGTTTAGGTGTTAAGATTTGGGGTGGACAGGCTATTGCAGCCGGCAACATCATCGTTCGCCAGCGCGGCAACAAGCACTTCCCCGGTGAGAACGTAGCTCAGGGTAAGGACGATACGCTGTATGCATTGACCGACGGCGTCGTTTACTTCCACAAGGGTTCTCACGACAAGAGCACCGTTTCTGTGCTCAGCCCCGAGGCTTACGCTGAAAAGACTAAGAAAGCCGAGGCATAAACAAAACAAAAGAAACTTATTCCAAACAAACATAAAGCCTGTTTCCAACCGGAAGCAGGCTTTACTCGTTATTGGAGGTTGCGCGTCTCAAAACTGCAGGTCACGCGTCTCAAAACTGCAGGTCGCGCACCATCAATTCCTTCTTATTCAATGTCTTTCAAATAGCGACAGTATTTGGAGAAGTCGGGAATGCCATAGCCATAAACATTGTCGGGCCACTGCCAGCGGTCGCTGCAGCGGCGCACCAGTGCAATGAGCTGTCGGGCGGTGAGCTGAGGATTGGCCTGCCACAGACACGCCACCATGCCACACATAATCGGTGAGGCAAACGACGTTCCATTGGCGGTGGTAATCATTCCCTCTCCGTTGACCACATAAGCCATACGCCCACGACTGCAGACATCGGGCTTCACCCTACCGTCCTGAGCAGGGCCGAGGCTGGAGAAAGGCGCAATCTCACCGGCGAAGTCGACAGCGCCGACGGTGAGGATATCGGGGGCATCAGCGGGCACATTGATCTTGTGCCATGACGAGGTTCCGTCGTTGCCGGCGCTGTTGCAAAGCACCATTCCTTTCGACGCTATCATCGATGCTGTCCGGGAAATGTAAGTCGAGCGGCCGTCAAGGTCGCGCAGCCGAATGTTCACCGTATCGTTATCCCACTTGTGGTAACCCAACGAGGAGTTGATGACGTCGGCGCCGATGGAGTCGGCAAACTCCACGCCCATCGTCCACGTATCTTCCTCTGCGGGCGTCTCCGTCGGAATGTCCTCGGTGCGGATCAATACATAGTCGGCATCGGGCGCAGTGCCTATCATCGTATCGGGTCGGTTCATTGCCATCGTCGACAGCACCATCGTTCCATGGTAGTGCTCCTCGAAGATGTCTTTCGTCGGCCGCGGGGCAAAGTCCTTCGTTGCCACGATACGCACATTGCCGAAAGCCGGAATACGGTCTTCATTCCTGAAACCGGCGTCGAGTATGGCGATGCGCATGCCCTTACCCGTAAAGCCAGCCTCATGCAGGGCGATCCCACCGAGTTGCTTAATCTGCTGATAACCATTGCCATAGCGACCGAAAGCCAACGAGTCGGGGAACAGACTGCTCTCCACCTTCGTTCGCTTCACCGCATCGGGCATGACCGGCGACTGATAGAGCAACTTGCAACTGTCGACAAACGCGAGCTGACTCACGCGCCCCACCATATTACTGTCGTTTGAGGCCACCATTACCGTGTTGTGCCAGCGGCTGGTGCCCCTGACTTTAACGCCGAGGCCTTGCAATTGCTGCACATAAGCAGGGTTGACGGGCAAATCCAATGAATCGATGGCGATGCCCTGCCGCTGCCGCCGCGCAATAGCCCGGGGCGAAAGAAACTTCGACGGTTGACTCACCCGATAAGGCGTACCCTGTTTATCGTGCAGATAAACGCGATAAAGATAGGTTCTCACCACCGCCACCGCATCCGGTTTCTTCGACGATGCGACTGGCTGCGACAGCGCAGACGACGCCGATAAGCCCAGCGTCAAACCTAAAATCAATAACCGCAGCCTCATCATAATGAATTGATAAAATCCTTAATCTCCTCACACCGCTTTGCGGCCGGCGCATAGTTCAACGCCGCGGACTGCTGCCAAAGCTTGACAGCGCGACCGGCATCCTCTACTACGCCCTGACCACGCCAATAGCACCACCCGAGGAGAAACATCGCCTCGGCATGGTGAAAGCGCTCTGCATAACGGAGAATGCGGCAGGCATCCTCGTAGTTTTCTTCTTCAAGGAGATGCTTCGCACGCCCCACGGCATGCTCGTAAGTCTCCTTGGGGTCATCGTCAGAAAACCCCAGGAAACTTCGCCAAAGATTACTCATGCCTCAGTCGCCTAAAAAGGCCTTCACTTGTTTATACACATTGTCACCGGTGAAGCCCAGCTTCTCATCGAGCACCTTGTAGGGAGCGGAGAAGCCGAAGCTCTCCAAGCCATAGATGCGGCTGTTGGGTCCGATGCCCACCAAGCCCTCGAGGGTCACGGGCAGACCGGCGGTCATTCCGAACTTCTTCACGCCATAAGGCAGCACCTCTTCCTGATAAGCCTTCGGCTGACGGCGGAAGAGCCCCTCTGACGGCGCACTCACGACGCGCACCTTCAAGCCATCCTTACGCAGCAGCACCGCTCCGGCCTCAAGCGTAGACACCTCAGAACCGCTGGCCACCAGCACCACGTCGGGGTTGGCGTCGCTTCCGGCCACGATGTAAGCACCCTTGCGGGCCTGCTCATAGTCGTTGCCCTCGGGCAGACACTGGATATTCTGACGCGAGAAGATGAGGGCTGTCGGCGTTGCGGTGTTCTCCATTGCCATCTCCCAGCATACCTTGGCCTCGTAGCAGTCGGCAGGACGGAACACGCGCACGCTGTCCTGCCCCTTGTGGTTTCTCAGCTTTTCCATGAGGCGGATTTGCGCCTCCTGCTCCACTGGCTCGTGGGTAGGCCCGTCCTCACCCACGCGGAAAGCGTCGTGAGTCCAGATGAACTTCACCGGCACTCCCATGAGGGCAGCCAGACGTATGGCCGGTTTCATATAATCAGAGAATACGAAGAAGGTGCCCATTGCCGCGATGACACCGCCGTGAAGCATCATGCCGATGCACATGTCGGTCATCGTCAGCTCCGACACACCGGCCTGGAAGAAGGCACCGGTGAAGTCGCCCTTCTGCAGGTCGTGGGTCTCCTTGAGGAAGCCGTCGGTCTTGTCGCTGTTGCTCAGGTCGGCACTGGCGCAAATCATGTTTGGCACCTGCCGGGCCAGCACCTTCAGGCATGCCGATGAGGCGGCACGGGTGGCCGAGTCCGGCTTCAGCTCCACCTGGCTCCAGTCCACTTTCGGCGAGCGTCCTGAGAACCACTCATCCATCAGCGCCTTGCGCTCTGGATTGGCCTTGGCCCATGCGGCTTCCTCAGCGCGGCGCCCGGCCACAATCTGCTTCAGTTCCTCATTGCGCTTGGCGTAGAGTGCCTTCACGTCGTCGAAGATAACAAACGGGTTCTCGGGGTCACCGCCGAGGTGCTTGATGGTGTTCACGTAGGCGCCGTCGCCAAGCGGGGCACCGTGGGTCTTGATGCTGTGCTCATAACTGGTACCGTCGGCTTTCAGCGCGCCCTTACCCATCACCGTATGACCGATGATGAGCGTCGGCCGCTCAGTCTCGGCCAGTGCGGCGTCGAGAGCCTTGCGGATGGCGTTGACATCGCTGCCGTCAATCTCGATGACGTTCCAGTTCCAAGCGCGGTATTTGGCAGCCGTATCCTCGGCCATCACCTCAGAAACGGTGGTCGACAGTTGGATGTCGTTGGCGTCGTAGAACATGATGAGGTTGCTCAGTCCGAGTTTGCCGGCAATACGGCCGACGCCCTGTGAGATTTCCTCCTCAACGCCACCGTCGGAGATGTAGGCATAGATGTGGTGCTGCATCACCTCATGTCCGAGACGGGCCTCAAGGAACCGCTCGGCCACGGCAGCGCCTGCAGCGAGGGCATGCCCCTGACCGAGAGGACCTGATGAGTTCTCAATGCCATGAGCGACATCAAGCTCAGGGTGACCGGGACAGATGCTGCCCCACTGGCGCAACTGCTTAATGTCATCCATCGTGAACTTGCCCTGCAGCGTCAGCACGGCGTAGAGCATGGGACTCATGTGGCCGGGGTCGAGGAAGAAGCGGTCGCGGCCTGTCCAATAAGGATCGGCAGGGTCATAAACCAAGTACTCCGAGAAGAGCACATTGATGAAATCGGCTCCACCCATCGCACCACCGGGGTGGCCCGACTTAGCCTTTTCTACCATGCTCGCTGCCAATATACGGATGTTGTCGGCAGCACGATTCATTAGTTCAATATCGTTCATAACATTTAGAGATTTGTTTTCTAACGGCAAAGATACTACTTTTTTTGTAATCCATTGCGCTTTGGCTATTAAATTATAACAATAAGATGCACATCATCTAAAAAGGTGGCCGTAACTGCACTCCACCGGAATGATGCGTTGAAAGCGTTCGTCTAAGAAAATCTGACTTGTCAAATTTTTTGGCAATTTTAAGGTGCTGAGAATGGCCTCGAAAGCCACAAGCACCTCCATTGCTCCGAAATACGCGATTCTGAGCGTATTTATGCAATCATCTGACAATCAACAACTTAATAAAACAAGACACAAATCATAGGCTTCGCAGACATAGCTGACATCGTCAATCGATACTTCTGATGATGCGAAAAGGCCCATCTGACGCCGCGAAACCATAGTTATGGCGGTGCGATACCATAGCTATCGAAGTGCGATACCATAGCTATCGAAGTGCGATACCATAGCTATCGATGTGCGATACCATAGTTATCGCAACGCGATTCGATACCTATCGCGATTCGGCAACGCTGAAAAGCTGTCTCGCCAACATTTTGATTGCTTCGACATATCTATTTCGTGATTTTTTAGACCCCAAAATGAGGCGTGAAAATGAGGTCGCTTTGTCAGCTATTTTCGTATTCAATGACCATCTGATTCATTGGTCTTCGTCTTGCATTTATAACCTTTTCCCATCATATTCCTTTCGATGCGCCTGTTAAATATCAATTTTCCTGATAAAATAGAAAACAGGAGCCGATGCGACCTAATTTTTCATTCAATTGCTTGTATATACGCGGAAATGTTGTTACATTTGCCAAAAGAAAACATATTCAGTGAGCGTCTTTGGACAAATGAATAACGTATTGCTTATCTATACTGGCGGCACCATCGGTATGGGGCGCAACCCGCAGACCGGCGCATTGGAGCCGCTCGACTTCAACCATCTCGAGGACTCCATGCCCGAGTTCAGGCTCATCAGCACCCATATCGACGTCTATCAGTTCAGCCAGCCCATCGACTCCAGCGACATGCAGCCGAAAGACTGGGCTCAGATGGTGCGCATCATCTACCGCAACTACGACGACTACGACGGCTTCGTCATCCTCCACGGCACCGACACCATGGCCTACACGGCCTCGGCACTGTCGTTCATGCTGGAGAACCTCACCAAACCCGTCATCCTCACCGGCTCTCAGCTGCCCATCGGCCAACTGCGCACCGACGGCAAGGAGAATCTGATCACGAGCATTGAGCTGGCTACGCTCAAAGACGACGAGGGGCATGCGCGCATCCCCGAGGTGTGTATCTACTTCAGCGGCCACCTGCTGCGCGGCAACCGCTCGACCAAGATCAACGCCGACGGCTTCTACGCCTTCGACAGTTTCAACTACCCCCACCTCTGCGAGGCGGGCGTCACGTTCAAGTTCAACGACCACTGCATCCTCCGGCCCCACTTCGACAAGCGGGTCATCCCCCACTTCTCGCTCAACCCCAACGTCGCCATCTTCAGTCTGTTCCCCGGCATTCAGGAGCGCACGGTGCACAACTTCCTCCAGACGCGCGACCTGCGCGGCATCGTGATGCGCACCTTCGGCAGCGGCAATGCACCTAAGAGCCGTTGGCTGGCCCATCTGCTGAGGGAAGCTGCCGAGCGCGGCGTCGTAGTAGTCAACATCAGCCAGTGCGTCGCCGGATCGGTCGTCATGAGCCGCTACGATACCGGTTACCAACTCATGAACATGGGCGTAATATCGGGGTTGGACAGCACCGTGGAGGCTGCCGTCACCAAGATGATGTTCCTCTTTGCCCAATACAACGACTCCAACGTCGTGCGCAACTTGATGATGCAGTCGCTTGCGGGCGAGATTACAATTCCAAATAACGATTAAAAGAATGGATTCCTATATTGAGATAAAAGGCGCCAGGGTCAACAACCTGAAGAATATCAGTCTGAAGATACCGCGCGGCAAGCTCGTCGTCATCACGGGCGTGTCGGGTTCGGGCAAGTCCTCGCTGGCTTTCGATACGCTCTACGCCGAAGGCCAGCGCCGCTACGTGGAGAGTCTGTCGAGCTATGCGCGGCAGTTCCTCGGCCGCATGAAGAAGCCGGAGTGCGACTACATCAAAGGGCTGCCGCCGGCCATCGCCATCGAGCAGAAAGTGGCCTCACGCAATCCCCGGTCCACCGTGGGCACCGCCACCGAAATCTACGACTACCTGCGCATGCTCTTTGCCCGCATCGGCCGCACCTATTCGCCGGTCTCCGGTCAGGAGGTGAAGAAGCAGTCGGCCGAGGATGTGGTCGCCAAGGCGCTGACCTTCAGTCCCGGCACACGCTTCATGGTGCTGGCTCCCATCGTACCCACCGGCAACCGCACCATGGCCAAGCAACTGACGACCTACCTGCAGGAGGGCTACACGCGCGTCATGGAGGGCGACGAGGTGAAGCGCATTGAGGACTTCGACCTCGACAGCGGCGACGGCGTACCCGACGACGGACTCTGGCTCGTCATCGACCGCATGAGCGTCTCTGATGAGAAAGATGCCGTCTCACGACTCACCGACTCGGCCGAAACCGCTATGTATGAGGGTCACGGCGCCTGTCGGCTCGTCTTCCTGCCGTCGAATATCTCCTTCGACTTCTCCTCACGCTACGAGGCCGACGGCATCGTGTTTGAGGAACCCAACGACAACATGTTCTCGTTCAACTCACCGGCCGGCGCCTGCCCCACCTGCGAGGGCTTCGGCAGCGTCATCGGCATCGACGAGCGCCTCGTCATCCCCAACTCCACGCTGTCGGTCTACGAGGGCTGCGTGCAGTGCTGGCATGGCGACAAGATGAAGATGTGGCAGGAGGAGTTCTGCCGCCGTGCAGCCGCCGTCAACTTCCCCATCTTCAAGCCCTATTTCGAGCTGTCGCAGAAGGAGAAGGACCTGCTTTGGCATGGATTGCCCACAGACAAGCGCAAGGACGGCAAGCTGCGCGCCGACGCCGTATGCATTGACGCCTTCTTCAACATGGTGAAGGAGAATATGTATAAGATTCAGTACCGCGTCATGATGAGCCGCTACCGGGGCAAGACCCTTTGCCCCGACTGCCACGGCACCCGGTTGAAGAAGGAGTCGACATGGGTGAAGATTGGCGGCCGCGCCATCACCGACCTGGTGGAGATACCCATCGACCGGCTCAGAGAATGGTTTGACCACCTTGAGCTGACCGAGCATGAGCAGCATGTGGCCAAGCGGCTGCTGACCGAAATCCGTTCGCGCCTGGGCTTCCTCTGCGACGTGGGTTTGGGCTACCTCACCCTTGCCCGTCAGGCCTCGACGCTATCGGGCGGCGAGAGTCAGCGTGCAAGGCTCACCACCTCGCTCGGCTCACCGCTCGTGGGCAGTCTCTACATCCTCGACGAGCCCAGCATCGGCCTCCACAGCCGCGACACCGACCGCCTCATCCGCGTATTGCGCGAGCTGCAGCAGCAGGGCAACACCGTCATCGTGGTGGAACACGACGAGGAGATTATGCGCGCAGCCGACTGGATCATCGACATCGGGCCCGACGCCGGCCGTCATGGCGGCGAAATCGTGTATGAGGGCCCTGTGCCCGAGGCCATTAAGGAGGGCGACCGCAACGACTATAAGCCGCTGATTGAGCAGTGGCCCCACAGCTATACATTGAAATACCTCACCCACGAGGAGCGCATTGCGGTGCCCACTTCGCGTCGCCAGTGGAATAAGCATATCCTGCTGCGCGGATGCCGCATGAACAACCTCAAGAACGTTGACTTCGAACTGCCGCTCAACGTGCTGACTGCCGTCACGGGCGTCTCGGGTTCGGGTAAATCGAGCCTCATCCGCGGTATTCTCTTCCCGGCATTGAAGCGTAAGATGAACGAGGTGGCCGACCTTCCCGGTGAGTATCTCGCCTTGGAAGGCGACTGGACTTCCATCAAGCATGTGGAGTTTGTCGACCAGAATCCCATCGGCAAAAGCACGCGGTCGAACCCCGCCACCTATCTGAAGGCTTACGACGCCATACGCCAGCTCTTCGCCGAACAGCCGCTGGCCAAGCAGCTCGGCTTCACCGCGCAGTATTTCTCGTTCAACGCCGAGGGCGGCCGGTGCGAGGAATGCAAGGGCGCGGGCGTCATCACCGTCGAGATGCAGTTCATGGCCGACATCACCCTCACCTGCGAGGCTTGTCACGGCAAACGGTTTAAGAAAGAGGTGCTCGACGTGCGCTATGAGGGAAAGAACATCGACGACGTGCTCAACATGACCGTCGACGAGGCCATTGAATTCTTCGCCGCCCACAAGCAGAAAGCCATCGTCAACCGCCTGAAGCCGCTGTCGGATGTCGGATTGGGTTATATTCAGTTGGGTCAGAACTCTTCCACGCTGTCGGGCGGCGAGAACCAGCGCGTCAAACTGGCTTATTTCATTGGCCAGGAACAGCAGGATCCCACCTTATTTATATTTGACGAACCGACGACCGGCCTCCACTTCCACGACATCGACCGGCTGCTGAGGTCGTTTGATGCCCTGCTGCAGCGTGGCCACACCGTGCTGGTCATCGAGCACAATATGGAGGTCATCAAATGCGCCGACTGGGTGGTTGACCTCGGCCCCGACGGTGGCAACGCCGGCGGTACCATCGTGGCCACGGGAACACCCGAGCAGATTGCCAAAAACAAAAAGAGCATCACCGGGCAATACCTCAAAAACCAGCTTGCATGACCACGCTCTCCATCCTTCTGCCCACCTACAACGACGACTGCACGGCGCTGGTCAAGGCACTCATTCAGCAAGCCGACAGCATTGAGGGATTGGCGTGGGAGCTCATCGTGGCCGACGACGTTTCGACCGACCGGCGCGTCATCGAAGCCAACCGTTCGATAGCGCTGCTGCCCCATTGCCGGTATCTTCCCAAGCCGACCAACGACGGTCGCGCGGCCATCCGCAACTTCCTCGTCGACCACGCCCGGGGCCAGTGGCTGTTGCTCATCGATGCCGACCTGACGGTGGTCGACCGGCAGTTGGTGCGCCATTTCGTCGAGGCAATGGACTCAGCCGACATCATCTGCGGCGGCTACCGCGTATTGCCGGGGCCGCGGGGCAACCTCCGACACCGCTACGAATGGAAGACCCGACAGCTGCAGAGCGCCGGGTACCGCAGCCGCCATCCGTGGGCCAACTTCAAGGTGAGCAACACCCTCTTCCGTCGTGAGGTGCTGCAAAGCCACCGCTTCGACGAGCGGTTTCAGAAATATGGCTATGAGGACGTGTTGTTGGGTAAGTCGCTGCAAGCCGCGGGCTACACCATCCGCCATATTGACGCCCCCGTCGGCTTCAACCGCTTTGAGTCGAACGACAGCTTCGTGAGCAAGACTTTGGAGGCAATGGATACCCTTTGCCAATTCCATGATGAGTTGGTTGACTTGGCGCCGATACTGCGGTTGGCCGACCGTCTCAGCGGCACCGCGGCTGGCCGACTGCTGCGATGGCTCTATCGCCACAATGAAAGCCGATGGCGGCGCAACCTGCGCTCCGCCAATCCCTCGCTGTTAGTGTTCAAGCTCTATAAACTGGGCTATCTGCTCACCCGCCTACAGCTCTCTCGGCGCGGGGCAAGGCAGTGAGGTGCACCCTCCACTGATCGTTGCTGTAGATCATCGGCAACCGGTAGACGGCCTCATCGACGACGTGGCTCGGGCGCCCGATGGTGTCCATCGAAAGGAAATGGCTGACGCTGACGGTTACCGTCGCCAACGTATCGGCGTCGGCGTAGTCCAGTGATTCAATGTGGCAGCCGGCACCCTCGCTCATGGCGCGCAGCGAGTCGACATCCTCCTGGGTCACCTGTGAGGCCGCATAGTGCAGCCACGGCGCCGAACCGGGTGAGACATAGGGCAGCGCCTTTTGAAATTGCCAATTGAAATAAGCTACGGCAAACGAGTCCGCCGTCTCCTTCATCTGTCCTTCACTGCCCTTGTGGCAAGATGCAAGGCCAATGACGAACACGAGCAGGAAGAATGCAGCACTGACAAAGTTGAAAAGGCGTCTTCTCATTGATAAATCTTTGAAATCGTAAGATACGATGCAAAGTTAAACATTTTTGTACATAAGCAGTCGACAAATATGGATTGTTTTTCATAACTTTGTAGAAAAATACACCATATAATGCTACATTTTGTATCGTTTGGGAGTGGCAGCAGTGGGAACTGCAGCTTACTCTATACCGATGACGAGATGCTCATTCTCGACGCAGGCGTTGGCGTCCGCGTCCTGAAAAAGCACCTTAAGAGTTATGGTTTGTCCATACGCGAGGCGCTCGGCATTCTCATCACCCACGACCATGCCGACCACGTGCGCTCGGTGGGCTGTCTGAGCCACGACTATGCCCTGCCGGTCTACACCACCGTGGGAGCGCACGAGGGAATAACCAAGAACTGGAGCGTGAGGAAGAAGATTGAGCCCGACCTCGTTAAAGTCATTGAGAAGGGCACGTCGTTCAAGCTCGGGCAGTTTGACATCACCCCCTTCGGCATTCCCCACGACAGCACCGACAACGTAGGCTACCGCATTGTCTGCAACGGCATCGTCTTTGTGCTGATGACGGATATCGGTCATCTCACCGACGAGATGAAGTCGTATATCTCCGAGGCCAACTACCTCGTCATCGAGGCCGACTACGAGCAGCAGATGCTGGAGGCCGGACCCTATCCACAGCACCTGAAAGACCGCATTGCGGGGCCCTACGGCCATCAGAGCAATACGGAGTGCGCCGAGGCTCTTTACAAGTATGCCACGCCCAACCTGCGGCATGTCTGGCTCTGTCATCTGAGCGATGAGAACAATCACCCCGACTTGGCTGCCAAGACCGTGAAGCAGCTGCTCCGCCAGCATGGCATCGTGGCCGGCAACGAGAAAGGCGCCGACTTCGCGCTCGATGTACTCAAACGCAAAACGCCGTCGGAGATATTCGAATTGGTATAGCTTTGAGCAGAAATGTTGCATTTTACCCCATTGAGATAAAGGTCTGACCAATAAAAGCAGTCCTTTTCTTTCAACTTTCAATTATATTGCGTAAATTTGCAGCAAAATAAAACGCGTATCAACAAGTATGGACATAGCAATCGTCAAATACAATGCGGGCAACCTCTATTCGGTAGTGAACGCCTTCCGGCGCTTAGGCGTTGAGCCGGTCATCACCGACGACGCCGAGCGCATTGCCCAAGCCGACAAAGTGGTCTTCCCCGGCCAAGGCAGCGCCCTGACCACGATGACCTATCTGCGTGCCCATAAGTTGGACGAGCTCATCCGCAGTCTGCGGCAACCGGTGCTCGGCATCTGCGTAGGGCAGCAACTGCTCTGCCGCCACTCCGAGGAGGGCGATGTCGACTGCATCGGCGTCTTCCCCGCCGACGTGAAGCGCTTCCAGCCCACACGCCACGAGGACAAAGTTCCGGCCATGGGGTGGCAGGCGCTGCATCGGCTCGACTCCCCGCTCTTTACGGGCATCGACGAGGGCGCCTACGTCTACTTCGTTCACAGCTACTATGTACCCCTCTGCCCTTACACCATTGCCCAGGCCGACTACATCCTGCCCTACTCCGCGGCCCTGCACAAGGACAACTTCTGGACTACGCAGTTCCACCCCGAGAAGAGCGGTAAGGTCGGTGAACAGCTCTTACGCAATTTCCTCGACCACATTAACAGCTAAGGCAACAACCACGCTTATGAAGATTCCAACCCTCATTCCGGCCATCGACATCATTGACGGCAAATGCGTACGCCTGACCAAGGGCGACTATGCGCAGAAAAAGGTGTACGACGACGACCCTGTGGCTGTCGCCCGGGAGTTTGAACGCCTGGGCTTCAAGCGTCTGCATGTGGTCGACCTCGACGGCGCCAAGGCGAAGCACATCGTCAATGAGGCCACGCTGAAAGCCATCACGGGCGCCACCTCGCTCACCGTCGATTTCGGCGGCGGCATCAAGACCGACGAGGACATCAACCGCGCCTTCGCTGCGGGAGCCGCGATGGTCACCGTGGGCAGCATCGCCGTCACCCATCCCGAGCTGTTTTTGGCGTGGCTCACCAAATACGGCCCCGACCGCCTCATCCTCGGGGCTGACGTGAGACAGGGTAAAATCAGCATCAACGGGTGGCTCGAAGACTCGACCGTCGACCTGCTGCCCTTCCTCAAGCGCTATGTCGAAGCCGGGGTGAAGCATGTGCTCTGCACCGAGATCTCGCGCGACGGCACCCTGCAGGGACCCGCTACCGCACTCTATAAGGAGATTATGGCCGAATACCCCCAGCTGCAGCTCATCGCCTCGGGTGGCGTAGGCAGCATCGACGACATCAAGGCACTCGCCGTGGCCGGCATCCCCGCCGTGGTTTTCGGCAAAGCATGGTATGAGGGCCGCATCACGCCCGACGATATTCAACAACTTGAACAACAATGACACAAACCAATCATAGCTCACTGGCCAAGCGCATCATTCCCTGTCTCGACGTCAAAGACGGTCAGACGGTGAAAGGCACCCACTTCGTCAACCTGCGGCAGGCCGGCGACCCCGTCGCATTGGGTAAGGCCTACAGCGACGCCGGCGCCGATGAACTGGTATTCCTCGACATCACCGCCACCGTGGAGGGCCGCAAGACGTTCGCCGACATGGTGAGCCGCGTGGCGAGGGAAATCAATATTCCGTTTACCGTCGGCGGCGGCATCAACACCATTGCCGACGTAGAGCGGCTGCTCAATGCGGGCGCCGACAAAATCAGCATCAACTCAGCCGCCATCCATCATCCGGAGCTCATCGACGACATCGCCCGTCGCTTCGGTTCGCAGGTGTGCGTCTGCGCCATCGACGCGCGCCACGAT
This sequence comes from uncultured Prevotella sp., assembly GCA_900315835.1. Taxonomy (GTDB): domain Bacteria; phylum Bacteroidota; class Bacteroidia; order Bacteroidales; family Bacteroidaceae; genus Prevotella. The sequence continues at coordinate 27,569 of ONAR01000003.1, read as the reverse complement.
GCCGACGGCTGGTTCTGCTACGTCAAAGGCGGCCGCGAGCGCACCGGGAAGCCGCTGCTCGAGTGGGCAAAGGAAGCGGAAAGCCGCGGCGCCGGTGAGATTCTCTTCACGAGTATGGATCACGACGGGGTGAAGAACGGCTTTGCCTGCGAGCAACTCGCAGTGCTTGCCGACAACCTCTCCATCCCCGTCATCGCCAGTGGTGGGGCCGGAACAATGGCGCATTTCTACGATGCCTTCGAAAAAGGTAAGGCGGATGCCGCACTCGCGGCCAGCGTCTTCCACTTTGGTGAGATAAAGATTCCCGAACTGAAGCAATACCTTCGTCAGCGGGGCATCAACGTGAGGTATTAACTATACAATGAACGCAACGATGAACAACGATTTAGACTTTGAGAAGATGGGCGGCCTGGTGCCTGCCATCATACAAGACGCCGTCAGCGGCAAAGTGCTCATGTTGGGCTTTATGAACGAGGAAGCCTATGAGAAGACGCTGTCGACGAAGCTCGTCACCTTCTACAGCCGCACGCGTCAATGCCTTTGGACCAAAGGCGAGACATCGGGCAACTACCTCCATCTGGTCAGCATCAAGGCCGACTGCGACCGCGACACGCTGCTCATTGAGGCGCACCCCGACGGCCCCGTCTGTCACCTCGGTACCGACACCTGCTGGGGCGAGCGCAATGAGGTGAACCCCATCAACTTCCTCATCGAGCTGCAGGACTTCATCTGCAAGCGCCACGAGGAGATGCCCGAGGGCAGCTACACGACGAGTCTCTTCAGAAAAGGCGTCAACAAGATGGCGCAGAAGGTTGGTGAAGAGGCTGTTGAGACGGTCATCGAAGCCACCAACGGCACCAACGACAAACTCATCTACGAAGCCTCCGACCTGCTCTATCATCTCATCGTACTGCTCACCGGCAAGGGCCTGCGCCTGGAGGATGTGGCAGCCGAACTGGCCAAGCGCCACAACCCCGACTGGGATAAGGCACGGCGGTTGGCAAAGAGCAAAGCATAAGTGATATAAAACGACAGTACTATAAACCATGTTGATTGATTATCAGAAAGTTAAGATATACCAGCAAGACAAGCTCATCCTCGACGACGTCGACTTCCATGTCGATGAAGGGGAATTGGTTTATCTCATCGGTAAGGTGGGTTCGGGTAAGAGCAGTCTGCTGAAGACGCTCTATTGCGAGCTTGACCTGTATAAAGACGAGGCCGAGAAAGCCGAGGTATTGGGCCGCGACCTGCTGACGCTGAAGCGTAAAGACATCCCCGCCCTGCGCCGTGAGATGGGCATCATCTTTCAGGATTTCCAACTGCTTCATGACCGCAACGTGCATCAGAACCTCTACTTCGTCTTGCGGGCAACCGGTTGGAAAGACAAACAGAAGATTAAAGAGCGCATCAATGAGGTGCTTGAGGCCGTCGGCATGACCGAGAAAATCAACGCCATGCCCCATGAGCTGTCGGGTGGCGAGCAGCAGCGCATCTCCATCGCAAGGGCGCTGTTGAACAAGCCGAAAATCATCATCGCCGATGAGCCCACCGGCAATCTCGATCCCGAGACAGCCAACAACATCGTTGAACTGCTCAAGAACATCACCCTCGACGGCACCGCAGTGGTGATGTCGACCCACAACATCTCGATGCTCAATAAGTTTCCGGGAGTCGTCTATCGCTGCAAAGACAGCCATCTGAACGATGTCACCAACGAGTTCAACAACCTCGACCTTTCCGAGGATGGTGAAGAGGCCGCCAATCATTAAGCAGCGGCGGCCAATCATTAAGACAACAATCAAATAGAAAAGGCATATGAAGGTAATGAAATTTGGGGGTACTTCCGTCGGAAGTCCTGAGCGCATGAAAGAAGTGGCAAAGCTCATTACACGGTCGGGTGAGCCCACGTTTGTGGTGCTGTCGGCCATGAGCGGCACCACCAACAGCCTGGTAGAGATTAGCAATTACCTCTATAAGAAGAATCCGGAAGGTGCAAACGAAGTCATCAACCGACTGGAAGAGAAATATCTCGGCCACATCGAGGCACTATATACAAGTCAGGAGTCGAAGGACCGCACCAAGCAGTTCCTGCAGAGTGAGCTCAATCTTCTCCGTTCGTATACAAAGGGGATGTTCACCAGCTTCGAGGAGAAGATTATCGTCGCACAGGGCGAAATCATCTCCACCAACATGATGAACAACTACCTGCAGGAGCAGGGCGTGAAGAGTGTGTTGCTCGATGCACTGTCGTTTATGCGCACCAACAAGAATTCAGAGCCCGATACGCCCTACATCAAAGCGCATTTAGCTGAGGTGATGCAGCAAAACCCCGGTCAGCTCATCTATCTTACGCAAGGCTTCATCTGCCGCAACGCTTACGGCGAGGTGAGCAACCTGCAGCGCGGTGGCTCTGACTACACGGCTTCGCTCATCGGCGCCGCACTGCCCGCTGACGAGATTCAGATATGGACCGACATCGACGGCATGCACAACAACGACCCCCGCTTCGTCGACCATACGACGGCCGTGCACCAGCTCAACTTCGAGGAAGCAGCCGAGTTGGCTTATTTCGGCGCCAAGATCCTGCACCCCACCTGCGTGCAACCCGCTAAATACGCGGGCATTCCCGTGCGCTTGAAAAATACCATGGACCCCGACGCCGAGGGCACCATCATCAACAATGACCTCAAGAAAGGCACCATCAAGGCTGTCGCCGCCAAAGACAACATCACGGCCATCAAGATTAAGTCATCGCGCATGCTGTTAGCCACCGGCTTCCTGCGTAAGGTGTTCGAGATCTTCGAAAGCTATCAGACACCTATCGACATGATTACGACGTCTGAGGTCGGTGTGAGCATGAGCATCGACAACGACTCACACCTCGGCGAGATTGTGGATGAACTGAAGAAATACGGCACCGTGACCGTTGACAAAGACATGTGCATCATCTGCGTCGTCGGCGACCTCGACTGGAGCAATGTCGGATTCGAGGCCAAAGCCACGCTGGCAATGAACAACATCCCCCTGCGCATGATCAGCTATGGCGGCTCCAACTACAACATCTCCTTCCTTATCAAGGAAGCCGACAAGCAGCGGGCATTGCAGAGTCTGAGCGACACCTTATTTAAATAATCTATGAAGACTTCTTTTCCAATAGATAAATTCCAGGCAAAGGCAACACCTTTTTATTATTACGATACGGCGTTGCTCCAATCCACGCTGAAAGCGGTGGGCGAAGAGGTGGCCCAGCACGAGGGCTTCATCGTTCACTACGCCGTCAAAGCCAATGCCAACCCCAAGGTGCTGCGCCTCATTGCCAAGTCGGGCTTAGGCGCTGACTGCGTGAGCGGTGGCGAGATTAAGGCCGCGCTGGCAGCCGGTTTCCCTGCTTCAAAGATTGTTTACGCGGGCGTGGGTAAAGCCGACTGGGAAATCAATACGGCGCTCGATGCCGGCATCTTCTGCTTCAACGTCGAGAGTAAGCCCGAGCTGGAGATTATCAACGCGCTCGCGGCTGTCAAGGGCAAGGTGGCCACCGTCTGCTTCCGCATCAACCCCGATGTGGGTGCCCATACCCACGCCAACATCACCACGGGCTTGGCCGAGAATAAATTCGGCATTGCCATGAGCGATATGTTGCCGCTCATCCGCGAGGCGCAGTCGCTGAAGAACATCCACTTCGTCGGTCTCCACTTCCATATCGGCAGTCAGATTCTCGACATGACCGACTTCGAGCGTCTCTGCGACCGCATCAACGAATTGCAGGATAAGCTTGAGCAAGAAGGCATTGCGATTGAGAACATCAACGTCGGCGGTGGTCTCGGCATCAGATACGACGACCCCAACGGTCATCCGATACCCGACTTCAAGGCTTATTTCGACACCTACGCCACCCACTTGAAGCTGCGCAAGGGTCAGCAGCTCCACTTTGAGCTTGGCCGCGCCATCGTCGGGCAGATGGGTAGTCTCATCACCCGCACGCTCTACGTAAAACAGGGCACGGTGAAGCAGTTCTGCATCGTCGACGGCGGCATGAGCGACCTCATCCGGCCCGCACTCTACGACGCCCACCACGAGATAGAGAACCTCAGTAGCGAGGGACCCACAACGATGTACGACGTCGTCGGACCCATCTGCGAGTCGAGCGATGTCTTTGGCAAGGATGTTAAACTGCCCGAGGCTCATCGCGGCGACTTGATTGCCATCCGGTCGGCAGGAGCCTACGGCGAGATTATGGCAAGCCAATACAACTGCCGTCCGCTGCCCAAAGGCTATCTCACTGAAGATTTGTAATCAATGAACGATATACTTATCATCAACGATTTTACCATCATCTGTGCGGCTGCGCTGCTCGTTGTCACCGTAGTCTCGGTCTTGTTCAACCCCTTCCTCCGCTTCAGGAAGCCGGCTGATGAACCGACCGACGTAGACAATGCCGAAAGTCAATCCGTGGAAGCCGGCGACGCCACCGTTGTTCCGGTCTCCATCATCCTCACGCCCCACGACGAGGCTGAGGCGCTGGCGGCCAATCTTCCGCTGTTGCTCGATCAAGACTATCCCGTTGACTATCAAGTCATCGTCATCGTAGAGCAGGGCTACCACGACACCGAGGACGTGGTGAAACACATCCAAAACGAAATCAACGAGAAGCAGGGCCACGCAAGTCTCTACATGACCTACATTCCCGAGTCGTCGCGCTACATGAGCCGCAAGAAGCTCGCCATGACGCTCGGCGTGAAAGCTGCGCGCACCGAATGGATTCTGCTTACTGAGGCCACGACCAAACCCTCTTCGCGCCAATGGCTCCGAACCATGACGCGGGCCTGCGACCAAGACGCGCGCATGGTCATCGGCTACGGTGGCTATGCTGACGAAGCCTCGTCGTTCAAACGCTTCGAGCGCCTCTACATGGCTTACTACCTCATGCGCGAGGACAGCCACGGTCAGGCTTACCGCACCCTGAGCCACAACCTGTTGCTGCGTAAGAGCGACTTCATGGCAAGCGACGGCTTCCTCGGCAGTCTCAACCTCATCCGCGGTGAATACGACGCACTGGTCAACAAGTTCTCGACCGCCGACGGCACCCGATTGGTCACCGATCAAGCAGCGTGGATGATTGACGACGCGCCCTCGCATAAGACGTGGATGAACGCCCACATCTTCTATATGGAGACGCGCAAATGGCTCGATCGCAATCTCGCGCACCGCATTTGGTTCAACGTCGACCAGACGCTGCTCTACCTCAATCTCGTCTGCATCATCGCGGGCGTGGTTTATGCCGCGCTGACGCTCAACCTCATCGTAGGAGCGGCTGCCATCGTGGCGTTGCTGCTCACGGTCATCCTGCGCACCGTCTTCGGCTGCAAGGCCGCAAAAGCCTTCGGCGAGCATCTTCCGGTGATGGCCATCTACCCCTATGAGCTGTCGCTGATTTGGCATAACCTCGGCTACATCATCCGCTATCGTCTGGCCAATAAACTCGAATTCACCACCCACAAGCAATGAGTCGTCTGCGCATACTGCTCTACGTCCCTGCTCAGACCGATGCCGTCGGCATCCATCATGAGCTCACCACCCGCTTGGCCGAATGCTTGAGCGGAAGCGTTGACGCGAGCCTTGCCACATCGAACGACAAGAAGGTATCCACCGCACCCGCCGACTACGACCTCATCCACATCTTTGGCTGCTGGAGCAACAGCGCCTGTCAATTGGCCGGCAAAGCTTATGCCCAGCGCACACCCTACGTACTGACGCCCTTGGGCATGCTGCAGCCGTGGGAGAATGAGCGCCACCGACAGACGCCGCTCTTCAAGCGTCAACATCTGCTGACTGCCCGCGCAGCAGCAGTGCAGGTGTGTGGTCAACTCGAACAGACTACTTTTCAAAAGCTCGACTGGAATCCACGCATCGCGCTCATCAAGAACCCTGTATTGACCAGTCTCACCACCTTCGAGCAGACGGCAGCCCAACTGCTGCAGCTCTACCGCATGGTGCTTGACTCCAACGTGCGCATCTTGCTCAATGCAGACACCCAGCAACTGCTCGGTCAACTGCTGCAGATGGGCATTGACGAGGCCGCATTGGAAGACGAGGCGCATCGCCAAACCGTCGCCGCGGCGCTCACCCAACTCAACGACGAACAGTGGCGGCGCATGGTCATCTATGCGAGTGATGAGAAGTTGAGCGCCATACTCTCGACCGCCATGCAGCGTTTAGGCGTCGTCAAGCCGATGCCCGACGTCGCTGCCATCAGCCGCTTCAAGACGAAGAGCAGCTACACCGAGGGCCATCTGAGCGGCGACGCCCTGCTCTCGCGCAATCTGCTGCTGCGCAATAAGGTGAAAGAGGTGTTCGCCGAGCATGCGAAGACCGAGAAAAGCGTCTGTCTGCAGTTGCTCAACCTCCACTATGAGCTTTCCCGCCACACTGCGCCCCTACTCCATCTCACCGACCTCTACCGAACGATGCGGTTCACCGACATGGATGAAGACGCCGTCAGCGATATGGCTAAGGCGCTGGATATCTTCGACTTCGGCGAACGGCTCATGGCGGTCATGCACCAGTTGCTCGGACTCACCGAGGGCTTCATGCCCTTCAACAGCCGCGACGACAGACAAACCAAACGACTGAGCACCGCACTGACCAAGTTCGGTGTCTATCCACAATAAACACCCCCGAACGAGAACAACAATCTTTAATCTTAATCTCCTATCCACAACATTATGGCAAAACAACACTACGACATTCAGAAGGACCTCCGCTATCTTCAGCTACTATCCCACTCCTTCCCTACCATAGCAGAGGCCAGCACCGAGATCATCAACCTTCAGGCCATCCTCAATCTGCCGAAGGCCACAGAGCATTTCGTGGCTGATATCCACGGCGAATACGAGGCATTCCAACATATTCTCAAGAACGCATCGGGCAACATCAAGCGCAAGGTGAACGAGCTCTTCGGCACCACGCTGCGCGATGTGGAGAAGCGCGAGCTGTGTACATTGATTTACTACCCCGAGCAGAAGCTGGAGCTGGTGAAGGCATCGGAGCCCGACATCAACGACTGGTACCACATCACCCTGCACCACCTCGTGGCCGTCTGCCGCGACGTTTCGAGCAAATACACGCGCTCGAAGGTGCGTAAGTCACTGCCCTACGACTTCTCCTACATCATTCAGGAACTGCTCCACGAGCGCACCGAGGACTCCGACAAGACGGCTTATGTCAAGGTCATCATCGACACCATCATCTCCACCGGGCGCGCCGACGACTTCATCATCGCCATCTCCAAGGTCATCCAGCAGTTGGCCATCGACCAACTCCACATCCTTGGCGACATCTACGACCGTGGACCCGGCGCCCACAAGATCATGGATATGCTCGAGAGCTACCACTCGTGGGATATCACCTGGGGCAACCACGACATGCTGTGGATGGGCGCTGCCGCTGGCAACGATGCTTGTATGTGTTGCGTTCTGCGGCTGTCGCTGCGCTACGCCAACCTCACCACACTCGAGGAGGGCTACGGCATCAACCTCGTCCCGCTGGCTACCTTTGCCATGGACACCTACGGCGACGACCCCTGCGAGGAGTTTATACCAAAGATGAGCGGAGGCGCCGAGCATCTCGATGACAAGACGAAGCTGCTCATTGCCCGCGAACATAAGGCCATCGCCGTGTTACAGTTCAAGTTGGAGGGCCAACTCTACGAGCGCCATCCGGAGTGGAAGATGCAAGACCGCGAGCTGTTCAAGGCCATCAACTACAAGAAGGGCACCATCACAATCGACGGCAAGGAGTATAAGCTCACGAGCTGCCACTTCCCCACCGTTGATCCCAACAACCCCAACGCACTCACAGCCGAGGAGCATGACCTCATCGCCAAACTGCACCACAGCTTCGAGGTCAGCGAGAAGCTGCACAAGCACGTTCGCAGTCTGCTCGCTCACGGCTGCATGTATGGTATCTACAACAACAACCTGCTCTACCACGCTTCGGTGCCGCTCAACAGCGACGGCAGTCTGAAGGATGTGGAAATCTATCCGGGTCACAGCAGTCAGGGCAAGCAGCTGATGACCGACATCGGCATGCTCATTCGCTCGGCTTTCCAAACCGACTCACCGATAAAGGAGCGGCAATACGCCATCGATTATTTCCTCTATCTGTGGTGCGGCCCCGACAGTCCGCTGTTTGATAAGTCCAAGATGGCGACCTTCGAGCGCTATTTCACTGCGGAGAAGGAAACCCACGAGGAGAAGAAAGGCAGCTACTTCGTATTGCGCGACAACGAGGAAGTGTGCGACAACATCCTCAAGGCTTTCGGCATTACGGGTAAGAACCGTCACATCATCAACGGCCATGTGCCCGTCAAAGTGGGGCGCGGCGAGAACCCCATCAAAGCCAACGGCAAGCTGATGGTCATCGACGGCGGTTTCTCTCAGGCCTATCATAAGGAAACGGGTATCGCCGGCTACACCCTCGTCTACCACAGCCGCGGCTTCCAGTTGGTGCAGCATGAGCCTTTCACAAGCACCGAAGACGCCATCCTCCGCGGCACCGACATCAAGTCGACCACGCAGATTGTCGAGATGTCGTCCCACCGCATGCATGTGGCCGACACCGACAAGGGCCGTGAGCTCAATGCGCAGATTGCTGATCTCGAAGAGTTGCTCTACGCCTACCGCCACGGTTACATCAACGAGAAAGAGCATAAGATGCCCGTGGTGGTGATAAAGTGAATGTCCCCTCTACCAGTTTCTGAACAGCTCGAAGCCGAACTTCACACCAAACGTGCGGTTGCCCTGACCCGAGCTCATGAAAGCGCCGATGGAGAAGAGGCGCGTGGTGAAACCATAGCCCACCTCAACATAAGGATGGACATTGACCGCCTGAAGGGCTGAAACATACACGCGCTCCATCTCAAGGTAGCGGCCCACCCACGGCAGCCAGCTCAACAGCAGCAGCGGACTCTCGTAGGTCAGATTGCCGCGAAAATAATAATCCGACGTGTTATAAGTCTCACTTCTAAGCAGTTCAAACTCTCCGCTCCAGTCATCATTCCAACCGCCGGGGATGTTGTCTTCCTGGAAATTCTCATAGTTGAGGAACAGTGAGCGGCCACCCTTACGCGTGTAGAAGCCGACGCCGGCCCGTGCCTCAATGAGCTGCAGCTTATTGAGGTGATGAATGTATTCACCGTTAAACTCGAAGCGGTCGTAGCGGTTATTGCTGTCCAACACATCGGGCAAGCCGTGGTCGTAGTCGCCGGTGATAATGGGTCCGCTCCATCCCCAGGGGCGCCATTGCAGCTCAATGGCAGGGGCAAACGACCGGTAGACGGCGGGGTACCCCAACGTCTTGAGCACCTTCTCGTTGACCGCCTTGTGCAACTGATAGAGCAAACCAACCTGAAAACTGAAATGCGAGCTGATGTCATAGTTGAACACCAGTCGCGCATCGCCCTGCTTAAACTCATTGAGCTGACCAACCACATTGCTGAGGCCCAGCGTATCTAATGGCATGAGTTGCGTAACCGGTTCCACCAACCGACTGCTGATGTGGTTGCCATTACCCATCTCCAACTTCACGTAGCCATTGCGGCGTTTGTTGAAGTAATAATAAATGGGTATACGGAAATAGAACTGCCTCAGTCGGAAGGCATAACCGGCTTTAAACCGTGTGGTTATCTCGCTGTTGTCATGAAGCTGATAGCTGAAGTTGAGGTCGAACTTATACGTGAATCCCTTTCTCCGGCTGTAGCCCATGTAGAGAGGGTTCATGATGGGGTTGATGCGGATATAGCCGCGGTTGTTCATGCCGAAGGTGGTCTTGTAGCGGTTGAGCACATTGTCGCCAATGATATCCCACAGCACCTGTTTGGCGAACGACGGCCGGTGGCTGCGGGTGCTGTCGGCCATGGCCAGCGAGTCGGCGCGGCGCTTGTCGAGCATCTTCCGGTAGATGGCCCACTGGGCGCTGTCGAGGGGCTCAGGGCGTATCTTCTCCATCAACCCGAAGTTCTCCAGCTGCCCGTCGAAGGCGCTGTCGGGCAGCTCCCGCGGCATGTCGAAATACTGAACGAAATGGCCGTTAATCTTATTGCCGAGGAAATTGAACCGCAGCACCGCGTCGCTTCTTGTGGGGAACAACGACTGCAGCGCCTGATAGCCCATCACCAGCGACACCGTGAAACGCACGTGGTCGTATTCGCCGCTGAAGTTGCACGAGATGATGCGCCCCGTCAAACCATCGATGTGCGCTGATCCGCTGACGAGCTGCGTGTTGACACGCTTGGGCTTGAACCGCAGCGAGATGTAGCTGCCGCGATGGATTACATCGACATGATAGGTATAGAACCTCGCATTGCGCGGGTGGAAGGGTGAGATGAGCATGTTGCCCAAGATATATTCACCGTAGACCGTCGGCGTGAGGTAGCGCGAGAAGCCGTCCAACGCATGTTTGCCCTTGGGGAAAGTGGTGATGCGGATGAGCGGCGTGGTAATAGCCTCGTCGTAGTGCATCATCTTCACGTTGCTGTAGCACTCGGTCAGGAAGCTGCGGTCCTTGCTGCGGGCTACGGCGAAGCACGACGGCACCGTCATCAACAAGCTGTTGCGGCGCTCCACGTTGATCACCGACCGCGAATAAGAAAACGCCTCACGCGAACTGTCTACCGTGGTGTCGATGGTGGCGGCGTAGGTATGGATGCGACGCAAAAGCACTATCTTCCTTTCTTTTTTAGCAAAGGAAGGCGCTGCCGGAGCAAGCATCAGCATGCTCAACAGCAACATGGGCAAAAGTCGCATCAACGGTCGCATTGCTTATTCCAATTCACTCAGTTCGAGCCACCTCATCTCTTTCTCGTCAAGCTCATCTTTCAATTGAGGCAGCCGCTTGCTTTTCTCGGTCAACTCATCCACCGACAGCTTACCGCTGCAGAGGTCGGCCTCCAGTTGCTTTTGTTCCTGCTCGAGAGCTTGGATTTCCGTCGTCAGCTGTTCGTATTCGCGTTTCTCCTTATACGACATGCGTCGGCGGGTGTCGTGGTGATAGTCGGCTTTCTTGCTCTCCTCGGCCTTCTCAGCGGTTTTTTTAGCCTCATCTTTGGGCTTGAGCGACAGCCATTCGCGGTACTGCGTATAGTTGCCGGGGAAGTCGCGTATGGCGCCCTCACCCTCGAAGACCAACAGATGGTCGACCACCTTATCCATGAAATAGCGGTCGTGGCTGACCACGATGACGCAGCCGGGGAAATCGGCCAAATACTGCTCCAGCACCTGCAGCGACTGGATGTCGAGGTCGTTGGTCGGCTCATCCAATACGAGGAAGTTGGGGTTGCGCATGAGCACGGTGCAGAGGCAGAGCTTACGCCGCTCACCGCCGCTGAGCCGATTGACGTAGCTCTGCTGCTCCTCGGGTGAGAACATGAAGTAGTTGAGGAACTGCGAGGCCGTCATCCGCCTTCCGCCGCCGAGGTCGATGTAGTCGGCGATGGCCGTGATCACGTCGATGACCTTCTCGTTGCCGTCGATCTGCAGTCCTTCCTGAGCAAAGTAACCGAAGCGCACGGTCTCGCCGATGTCAAAGCAGCCGCTGTCGGGTGGCAGCAGTCCGAGCAGCATCTTGATGAAGGTCGACTTACCGGCGCCGTTGCTGCCGACGATGCCCATCTTCTCGAAGCGGGCGAAGTTGTAGTTGAAGTCGTTGAGGATAATCTTCTCGCTGCCATCCTGCGCGGTGAATTTCTTTGATACATGCTTGCATTCGAAGATTTTCGAACCGATATACACGCTGCTGGCCTTGAGCCTCATCTGCCGCTCCTCAATGCGCTGGTGGGCCTTGACCTCCAGTTCGGCGAAAGCATCCTCGCGGAAACGGGCCTTATGGCTGCGGGCCTGTGGGGTGCTGCGCATCCACTGTAGCTCACGGCGGTAGAGGTTGTTGGCGCGCTGTATCTCGGCGCGTTTGTTGTCGATGCGCTCCTGCCGCTTCTCGAGGTAGTAGGCGTAGTTGCCGTGGTAGGTGTAGATGGTGCGGTCGTCGAGCTCCATGATGGTGTCGCAGACGTGGTCGAGGAAATAGCGGTCGTGGGTCACCATGAGCAGCGTCAGGCGCGCGCGGCCGAGATAGCCCTCGAACCACACCGTCATGTCGAGGTCGAGGTGGTTGGTAGGCTCGTCGAGGATGAGGAAGTCGGGCTCCGACAGCAGTGCCCTCGCCAGTGCCACGCGTTTCTGCTGGCCGCCGCTCAACTCCCCCATGGGCTGCGTCAGGTCGCTGATGCGCAGTTGGGTGAGCATCTGTCGTGCCCGCAGCGCCCGTTCTTCGCTGGCATTGGCGCCAAGGCAGGCGTCGAGCACCTGCTCATTGGCCTTGAAATGGGGCTGCTGCTCGAGGTAGCCCAACCGGATGTCGTTGTGGAACACGATGCTACCGTCGTCGTAACCCTCGTGACCGGCGATGATCTCGAGCAGTGTCGACTTACCGGTGCCGTTGCGGGCAATGAGTCCCACCTTCTGACCGGCGTCGATGGAGAAGCTGATGTCGTCCATCAGCACGCGGGCGCCGAACGATTTCGTCAGATGTTGAACGTCAAGATATGATGTGTTGGCCATAATCCAAATGCTTAATTAGTTGATAAATAAATCATCCATCGTTACTTTAGCTGCGATTTGATGCTCATACATGCCTTTCCTTAGCCCAAATGTAGTGATGAGTGTCGGTAGAATGGTGGAGTGAGTCCCCGTCTCCCTTCTAAATGCCTCTACACGGTTTTGTATTTTTAGGAATTCATCCTTATCCAGCATGTATTCATGCTCGCTGTACTTCACCTCACAGAGGTTGATCATATTGTCGGCCCGGTCAATGATAATGTCTACTTGCGCGCCATCAGCCAGCGTCTTGCTTCGCCAAGAATAGAACTCGGTAGCTACACTCTCGAAGCCAAGGGCCCGCTTGATCTGTGGGATATGCGCCTTGCAGACCCGCTCGTAGGCCAATCCATTCCAGGTGTTGACTTCTGAAGTGCCCAGATGGCGCGTCCAATAGTGCTCCTCCATAGTAGCCTTTGAAACGAAGGTATTGTAGAAGAACGTATAAAAATCTATCAACTGATAGAGGCCATTGTTTTCTTTAACCATCCGATCACGGATATTGTACTTACGTATAAAATCACAGTAGACCAGATCCAGAAGCATATTGCTCAGTCTTCCGTTGCTTTCCATATTCAATGCTTTTGCAATCTCATCTCTTCTAAGCCCCTTCGGATGTTTTGCCAGCAATGAGATGATATCAGTATAAGGTGATGGATTGCGGAAAAGAGAGGCGAAAAACCGTCGGTATTCGCGTTGCAACTCCCCGTTTTCGCTGAAAAACAATCGGTCTATAGCCATGGCAGGACTTTCATCTCGACTGATAAGACTCAGATAATAGGGTATGCCACCTAGAGCCATGTAGGTTTGCAGGATGCTCAACCGTTCCCAAAGAAAGTCATTGGCCTTGAAATATTCCTCACACTCTGCCAAGGTAAAGGGATGAAGGGCCATCTCGTGGGTTACCCGGTCGTGCAGTCCCCCATGGTCATCAATGACATTGCGCATCATCCATGAGGTAGCCGAAAATGCTCGCGCACGAGAAAGGTCTTGCCGACTCTGCGCCTGCCATAAACAGCAATAAGCTCTGCCTTGCCTGACGCATAATATTCATCGAGCACCTTGAGTTCTTTTTTACGTCCAATGATTGTCTCTTCCATGTCTGCTGAATTTTGAGACAAAGATAGTCAATTAAATTGAAAAATGCGCTATAACGTGCCAAAACTTTCATTTTTGAGCACTTTTGGCTGATTATCGGCACAACGGGGCTTACTTTGGTGCATGGAAACGGCAGTAGATTATAACCAAGGAAGGGTAACCAACCGCAAGCGGTTGCGGCTAATCTCCACAATTCCTTCTCGGTAGAAATAAAAGTCAAAACCACGGCAAATATTTGGTGAGGCGCTGTAAATGATGTATATTACGGGAAGATTGAATTTATCAAATAAGTCCTACTTCACCTCCTTGAGGATGCTGTCGATATAGTCGAGCACCTCATCGCGGCCGGAGCGCTTCTCAGCGCTGGTGATGAAATACGGCGGCAGGGTCTCCCAGGTGTCGAGCAACTGGTCCATCCACGCCTTGGCGTTCATGCGCGCCTTGACGGGTCCGAGCTTGTCGGCCTTGGTGAAGACGATGGAGAAAGGAATGCGGCTTTCACCCAACCAGTCGACGAACTCTCGGTCGATGCGCTGCTGCTCGTGACGCACGTCAATCAGCACGAACACGTTGACCAACTGCCGGCGCAGGAGAATATACGACCTTATCATCTGCTCCAGCTTGTCCTGCACCGTCTTCGAGCGCTTGGCATAGCCATAGCCGGGCAGGTCGACCAGATACCACTCGTTGTTGATGATGAAGTGGTTGATGAGCAGCGTCTTACCCGGCACCGACGACGTTTTGGCCAGTCCTTTGTGGTTGCAGAGCATATTGATGAGGCTCGACTTCCCCACGTTGCTCCTGCCGATGAAGGCGAACTCGGGCTTTACGTCGTTGGGGCACTGGGCAACAGTGGGCGATGAGATGCTGAATGTGGCGTTCTTGATAAGCATAGCGTTGAATCTTTTGTCTATGCAAAGGTACGAAATATATTCCGATTCACAAAATAGTAGGCGCGATAAGGTAGCTATCGCGGTGCGATTCATATAACCCTCATATAACCCTTTAAAACGCTTAATTCCATGAAAATTTGGGCAATCAAATAATTCTTGCTAACTTTGCACATAGATAAAAATAATAATTATTTTAACTGACAACAGAGTATTATGGCTAAGAGATTTGCCGAACACAACGGACTTGATTTGACCAAGACCAACGAGGACGTATTGGCGGCCTGGATGAAGAACGACATCTTCCACAAGAGCATAGACGAGCGCGAGGGCTGCCCGAAGTTTATTTTCTTTGAGGGACCTCCCTCGGCCAATGGTCACCCCGGCATCCACCACGTATTGGCTCGCTCCATCAAGGATACCTTCAACCGCTATAAGACCATGCAGGGCTTCCAGGTGAAGCGTAAGGCCGGATGGGACACCCACGGACTGCCTGTCGAACTTGGCGTGGAGAAGGAGCTCGGCATCACCAAGAAAGACATCGACAACAAGGCCTCTGACAAATACATCTCGACCGAGGACTACAACCGCCGCTGCCGCGAGAACGTGATGAAGTTCACCGCCGAATGGCGCAGCCTGACGGAAAAGATGGGCTACTTCGTCGACCTCGACCATCCCTACATCACCTACGACAACAAGTACATCGAGACGCTGTGGTGGTTGCTCAAGCAGCTTTACAACAAAGGACTGCTCTACAAGGGCTACACCATCCAGCCCTACTCACCGGCCGCCGGCACGGGCCTCAGCTCGCACGAGCTCAACCAGCCCGGATGCTACCGCGACGTGAAGGATACCACCGTCACCGCCCAGTTCCTCATCACCGACCCGCGTGAGGCCTGGACCCACCACGGCAAGCCTTACTTCCTGGCTTGGACCACGACACCGTGGACCCTGCCCTCAAACACCGCGCTCTGCGTCGGTCCGAAGATTGACTACCTGGCTGTGGAGACCTACAACCCCTACGACGGCGAGCCAATGACCGCCATCATCGCCGAGAGCCGTCTCACGGCCTACCTCGACCCCAAGCAGGAGGTGAAGGAAGGTGAGCTGCCCGCCTTCGACAAGGCCAAGAAGCAATGCCCTTGGCGCATCGTCGACCGTATGAAAGGCACCGACCTCGAGGGCCTGCACTATCAGCAGCTCATGCCCTGGGTGAAGCCTTGCGAGAAGGTGAGCGAATACAGCCATAAGTTCGTCAACGACTATGCCGAAGCCCATCCCGACAAGGTGTTCACCGGTGCCAACGGCCGCGACAAGTTTGTGGAGATGGCCTCTGAGGCCTTCCGCGTCATTCTCGGCGACTACGTCACCACTGAGGACGGTACCGGCATCGTGCACATCGCACCGACCTTCGGTGCCGACGACGCCAAGGTGGCCGCCGACGCTAAGATTCCTGCCCTCTACCTCATCTCAAAGAAAGGCGAGACCCGCCCGATGGTCGACCTGCAGGGTAAGTACTACGTGCTCGACGAGTTGGACGAGAACTTCGTCAAGAGCTGCGTCGACACCCAGGCCTACAGTCACCACGCCGGCGACTACGTGAAGAACGCCTACGACCCGCGCTTCAACCCCAACGGCGTGTGGGACCGCGTAGCCACCGAGAAGAACGACGACCTCAACGTCATCATCTGCATGGAGATGAAGCAGGATGGTCAGGCCTTCAAGATACAGAAGATGGTGCACAACTATCCCCACTGCTGGCGCACCGACAAGCCTATCCTCTACTATCCCCTCGACTCGTGGTTCATCCGCGATACGGCGAAGAAGCAGGAGATGGTGGCCCTCAACAAGACCATCCACTGGCAGCCGGAATCAACCGGTACCGGCCGCTTCGGCAACTGGCTCGAGAACCTCAACGACTGGAACCTCTCGCGCTCACGCTTTTGGGGTACGCCGCTGCCCATCTGGCGCGACGAGAACCGCCACGAGAAGTGCATCGGCTCCATCGAGGAGCTCTACAATGAGATCGAGAAAGCTGTCAAGGCCGGCTTCATGACGTCGAACCCCTTCAAGGACAAGGGCTTCGTGGTGGGCGACTTCTCGCAAGAAAACTACGACAAGATTGACCTGCACCGCCCTTACATCGACCGCATCGTGCTCGTGAGCGACGACGGCAAGCCCATGCACCGCGAGAGCGACCTCATCGACGTGTGGTTCGACTCCGGCTCCATGCCCTACGCCCAGCTGCACTACCCCTTCGAGGGCGAGATTAATGCCGAGGGTCTGAAAGCCACCGGCAAGAGCGAGGCCGAATACCGCAGTGAGCTGGTTCACAGCACCTACGAGGGTACGCCCGTTCCGCCAGCCTTCTTCCCCGCCGACTTCATCAACGAGGGCGTCGACCAGACGCGCGGCTGGTTCTTCACGCTCCACGCCATCGCCACGATGGTGTTCGGTTCGGTAGCCTTCAAGAACGTCATCTCCTCCGGTCTCGTGCTCGATGCCAAGGGCAACAAGATGTCGAAGCATGTGGGCAACGTCACCGACCCATTCGAGATGATCAACAAATATGGCGCCGACGCCGTGCGCTTCTACATGCTCACCAACTCGGAGCCGTGGGATAACCTGAAGTTCGACCCCAACGGTGTGGATGAGTGCCGCCGTAAGTTTTTCGGTACACTCTACAACACCTACAGTTTCTTCGCGCTCTACGCCAACGTCGACGGCTTCGACCCCGACGCCACCTCGCTCGGCGACTGCAAGGTCAGCTTCACCGAGATTGACCGCTGGATACTCTCCTGCCTCAACACGCTCATCAAGGGTGTGGCCGCTGAGCTCGACAACTACGACCCGACGCGCGCCGGCCGCCTCATCGACAGTTTCGTCAACGACGACCTGAGCAACTGGTATGTGCGCCTCAACCGCAAGCGTTTCTGGGGTAAGGAGATGAGCGCCGACAAGCGCGCCGCCTATGAGACGCTCTACACCTGCCTCACCACGGTGGCCCGTCTGCTCGCACCGTTCGCTCCCTTCTATGCCGATGAGCTCTACCACGACCTCGGCGGCAAGCTGGAGTCGGTTCACCTGGAGCGCTTCCCCAAGGCCGACGAGCAGTGTATCGACATCGACCTCGAGGCCCGCATGGCGATGGCACAGAAGATTACGAGCATGGTTTTGGCACTGCGCCGCAAGGTCAACATCAAGGTGCGTCAGCCGCTGGCACAAATCATGATTCCCGCTGTCGACGACAACCAGCGCAAGCATATTGAGGCAGTGAAAGACCTGATCCTCAACGAAGTCAACGTGAAGGCGCTCACCTTCGCCGAAGGCAACGGCATCTTGGTTAAGAAAGTGAAGTGCAACTTCCGCGTCATGGGTAAGAAGTTCGGCAAGCTCATGAAGGGCGTCGCCGCCAAGATGAACGGTCTCTCACAAGACGAGATTGCATCGCTCGAGAAAGCAGGCAACATCAGCTTTGAGGTCGATGGCCAGCCCGTCACCGTCGATGCCACCGACGTGGAGATTATCTCTGAGGACATCCCCGGATGGCTCGTCAGCAATGAGGGCAACCTCACCGTGGCCCTCGAGGTGGAGCTCACGCCGGAACTGAAGAAGGAAGGTATGGCCCGCGAGCTGATCAACCGCATACAGAACCTGCGCAAGGAAACCGGACTGGAGATTACCGACCGCGTGGCCGTGACAATCGCACCCAACGCCGAGGTGGAGGATGCCGTCAACGGTTATGGCGACTACATCAAGTCGCAGGTGCTGGCCAACTCCATCACCATCGCCCCCAACGACGGCGCTGAGGTCGACTTCGACGACTTCAAACTCAACATCAAAGTAGCCAAGGACTAAATGAGACAGACTCAGAAAAGAGGCCTGTTGGCTATTGCCCTCATCCTGGCTATCCTCGTCATTGACCAAATCATCAAGATTGAGGTCAAGACGACGATGGCCATCGGTGAGTCGCACGAGGTCACAAGCTGGTTCTACATCTATTTCATCGAGAACAGCGGCATGGCCTATGGCATGACGTTCATCAACAAGCTCTTCCTGAGCCTGGTGCGCATCATTGCCATAGCGCTCATCAGCTGGTATCTCGTGTTGGTGGTGCGTGAGCACTGCCGCTGGCGCTACCTCATCTTCCTCTGTATGATACTGGCCGGTGCCACCGGCAACATCATCGACTCGATGTTTTACGGCCTCTGCTTCACGCCGTCAACGCCGTGGAACATTGCCGAGACGGTGCCGATCGGTCAGGGCTACGCCGGATTCCTGATGGGTAAGGTGGTGGATATGTTCTACTTCCCTATCATCAACACCACGTGGCCCGACTGGATGCCGCTCGTGGGTGGAGACAAGTTCGTCTTCTTCTCACCGGTATTCAATTTCGCCGACGCCTCCATCACCACCGGCGTCATTTGTCTGCTCATCTTCTGTTCGAAAGACCTGTCGACCATCGGCGCCACCGTGAACAAGGCACTCGGCCGGAAGCCAAAGCAGAAGAAGTCAGATGATGAGACTTCTGACGATAAGGCTAAAGACGGCAAGGCTAACGACGATAAGGCAAGCGACAGCCACCGCCACGAATAAGCTCGAAAGACAATGAATAAACTCCGTACATTCCTCATGTTGGCGCTGGTTGCCGTAGCCCTGAGTTGGCTCAGCAGCTGTAAGCCGAGCGTTCCCGATGGCATCATCTCGCAGGGCGACATGGAAGACCTGCTCTACGACTACCATCTGGCCGACGCCATGGCCTCGACGGCTAAGGGCGGGTTCGACAAGAATGTGTATCTCTACCGCGAGGCGGTGTTGAGGAAATACGAGGTCACGCAGGCGCAGTTTGACTCGTCGATGGTGTACTACATGCGCCACGCCGACCAGCTGCACGACATCTACGAACATCTCTCGGAGCGGCTGGAGGATGAGACACGCGCCATGGGCAGCAACGCCGCACTGCTCTCGGGTGCAAGCGGCGACTCGGCCAACGTGTGGAGCGGTCAGCGCGACATCATTCTCTTGCCTACGCAGCCCTACAACGTGTTCTCCTTCGATATGAAGACCGACTCCACCTTCCACAAAGGCGACCAGGTGATGCTGTCGTTCAACTCCGACTTCATTTTCCAGGATGGCATACGCGATGCCGTGGTGGTGCTCGCGGTGACCTTCGCCAACGACAGCGTCTGTCAGCGCGTGAGCCACGTCTCCTCGTCGATGACCTCAACCCTGACCATTGAAGACGGCGACAGCCTCGGCTACAAGAAGGTGAGCGGCTTTTTCATGTTGAGCAAGAACGATATGCCCGGCAGCTCTACGACCACGCTGCAGCTGGCGTGCATCAGCGACATCAAGCTGTTCCGACTCAGACCAAAGAACCAGCCCACGCAGGCGCCGCTGCCCGACCGCATACCGGTCAACCCGCAGATGCCCGACTCGCAACGGATGAGGCCTGCGCCGCTTACTGCCCGTTAACATGGCTTACGGTCTGCCCCTCGACGGCAGACCATTACTTTTTCTAACGCAATACTTATCAAATCGGAATAATGATTAAGAAACTATCCCTCATTGCTGTGATGGTGGCGCTCACCGCTTCAGCATCAGCCTGCACCAACTTCATCGTCGGCAAGGCTGCCTCGGCCGACGGCTCCGTCATCTGCAGCTATAATGCCGACAACTACGGCATGTTCATCGGCCTGGCCCACTACCCCGCTGCCCGCCATAAGAAAGGCGAGATGCGCGACATCTACGACTGGGACACCAACAAATATATTGGTAAGATTCCCGAAGCCGAGCAGACCTACAACGTCATCGGCAACATCAACGAGTATCAGGTGACCATCGGTGAGACGACCTACGGCGGTCGCGAGGAGATGGTCGACCCCACGGGCGGCATCGACTACGGTTCACTGATCTACATCGCCCTGCAGCGATCGAAGACGGCCAGCGAAGCCATTACCGTGATGACGAAGCTCGCCGAGACCTACGGCTATTGCTCTGAGGGTGAGACGTTCACCATCTGCGACCCCAACGAGGCGTGGATCATGGAGATGATGGGCAAAGGCCCCGGCAGCAAAGGCGTCGTGTGGGTGGCCCAGCGCATTCCCGACAACGCCATCTGCGCCCACGCCAACCAGAGCCGCATCGGAAAGTTCAACATGAAGGATAAGAAGAACGTCAGATACGCTAAAGACGTCGTTGCCTTCGCCCGCTCGAAGGGCTGGTTCACCGGCAAGGATGCCGACTTCTCGTGGAAGATGGCCTACGCCAAGCCCGACTTCGAGGGCCGCCGCTTCTGCGACGCGCGCGTGTGGGCTTTCTTCAACCATTTCGTCAGCGGCTTCGACCGTTACCTGCCCTGGGCTCTCGGCAAGGATAAAGACGCCGAGGATATGCCGCTGTGGGTAATCCCCGACAAGAAGCTCTCGGTGAAAGACGTCGAGATGGCCATGCGCGACCACTATGAGGGCACCCCGCTCGCCCTCGATTCCTCCGACGTGGCTGCCGGCGTATGGCAGATGCCCTATCGCCCCACCCCGCTGAGCTTCACCTATAATGGTAAGAAATACTTCAACGAGCGCCCGACGTCGACACAGCAGACGGGCTTCACCTATGTCTCGCAGATGCGCTCGTGGCTGCCCCGTCAGATTGGCGGTGTGCTGTGGTTCGGCAACGACGACGGCAATATGGTGGCTTACACACCGATTTACTGCAGCAACACCGTGCAGCCGCGCTGCTACAATACACCTGGCGCAGACGCCGTGACCTTCTCGATGGACAACGCTTACTGGGTGTGCAACTGGGTGAGCAATATGGTCTACCCCCGCTACTCACTGATGTTTCCCTCGCTGAAGGCCGTCAGAGACTCGCTCGAGCAGGATTACTTCGCCGCTCAGCCGAAGATTGAACAACAGGCGCAGGCGCTGTTGAAAGATAAAGGTGAACAGGCTGCCGTGGATTTCCTCAACAATTACAGCAATACGAAAGCCCAGCAGATGTTGGCGCGCTGGCAGAATCTGGCCTTCTACCTCATCGTCAAATACAACGACATGGCGGTGAAGCCCGACAGCAATGGCGTCTTCCTACGTACGCCCGAGGGCATCGGTGCCGACGTCAAGCGCCCCGGCTACCCCAACGCTTTCCGCAAGAAACTCGTCGAAGAAACCGGCTCGAAGTTCGAATACCCGGAACAGAAATAAGTAGAGAAGGCCAGAAGGCTTTCAGAAGTCCGGAAGTTCAGAAGACTCTAAGAAGTCCGGAAGTTCAGAAGACTCTAAGAAGTCCGGAAGTTCAGAAGACTCTAAGAAGTCCGGAAGTTCAGAAGACCAGAAGTCCAGTCATATGCATAAGTATCTGATCATCGGGTATTATTAACGTAATGACTGGACTTCCGGAATTCTCTCTTCCGGACTTCTCTATTGACTGTCTTCTGGACTTCTGTCTTCCGGACTTCTCTATTGACTGTCTTCCAGAATTCTCTCTTCCGGACTTCTCTATTGACTGTCTTCTGGACTTCTGTCTTCCGGACTTCTCTATTGACTGTCTTCTGGACTTCTGTCTTCCGGACTTCTCTATTGACTGTCTTCTGGACTTCTGTCTTCCGGACTTCTAAATTAACTTCCTCCTACTCATACACCTCATCAATTCCGAAGTCATCGTCCTCACCCGCTTCCTTTGCGCATGGATCGAAGTCCTCGGGCACGTCAAACGTCGCAGTGGGCTTATAAGGCAGACTCGCATCGCGGTAAATCTTCTTCATGTAGTAAGCCCAGATGGGCAACGCCATGGTGGCACCTTGCCCCATCCGCATGGAGTCGAAGTGGATATCGCGGTCCTCGCCGCCAACCCACACACCACTCACCAACTGCGGTGTGAAGCCCATAAACCACGCGTCGGAGTTATTGTTGGTCGTACCCGTCTTACCGCCAATCTCACCGGGAATGTTGTATTTATAGCGCAGGCGCCCTGCAGTACCCTCATCAACCACAGCCATCAGTTCGACGAGCATCTTATAAGCCGACGTAGAGCTGATGACCTCATTCATCCTCGGCTGGAATTTGGCCACGACATTGCCTTCCTTATCCTCGATGCGGGTAACGAACAGCGGCGCTATGCGGATGCCGTTGTTGGCGAAGGTCGTGTAGGCGCTCACCATCTCGGCCACCGACACCTCGCAGGGACCGAGACACAAGGCCATCGACGGGTAGATGTCGGGATTATTGATGCCGAACTTATGCAGGATGGAGACGAACTGCCGCGGATTGAGATGGCTCATCAGATAAGCCGAAATCCAGTTGTTCGACTGCGCCAGTCCCCATTTCAGCGTCACCATCTGACCATAGCGACGGCGGTTGGCGTTGCGTGGAGTCCACGGCCGACCAGCCACCATGTAAGTGCGCTGCACATTGGGCGCCTTATCGCAGGGCGACGAACCATTCTCCATAGCGAGTGAATAGAGGAAGGGCTTGATGGTGGAACCCACCTGCCGACGCCCGTACATCACCATATCGTATTGGAAATGAGTGAAGTCCAAACCGCCCACGTAAGCCTTCACCTGCCCGGTGTGGGCATCCATGCTCATGAAGCCAGCGCGCAGGAACCGCTTATAGTAGCGTATGGAGTCGATGGGCGACATCACCGTATCAATCTCACCATGATAGGTGAACACCGTCATGTCGATGGGCGTATGGAAGGCGCGATGAATCTCTTCCCATGAGGCGCCCGAAGCCTTCATCGTGATATAGCGCTCGCTCTGGGTCACCGACCGTTCGATAATCTGATTGACCTGCTTCGTCGTCAGATTGCCGCTGAACGGTGCATTGGCCTTACCCGCATTCTCCTTATTGAAAGCCGGCTGCAGGAACCGGGCCACGTGGCCATAGACCGACTCCTCGGCATAGCGCTGCATACGCGAGTCGATGGTGGTGAAGATCTTCAGTCCGTCGGTATAGACATTGTAGAAAGAACCGTCTCGCTTCGTATGCTTCTTGCACCATCCACAGAGCGGGTCTGAGTCAAAGGCGATGGAGTCGATGACATACTGCCGCTTATTCCACGACGGATAATTGCTGGGATCGGGGCGGTCCATCATCATGTATTGACGGAGGAATTCGCGGAAGTAAACCGCGGTGCCATCCTTATGATCGGAACGGTGGAAGTTGAGTTTCACCGGTTCCACGCTGAGTTCATCGTATTGCGCCTGCGAGAGGTAGCCGGCTTTGAGCATCTGCCCCAACACCACATTGCGGCGCTCCTTGGCGCGGTCGGGGTAGCGCACGGGGTTGAAGAGCGACGGATTCTTGCAGAGACCGATGAGCAGTGCAGCCTCGTTGATGTCAAGGTCTTTCGGTTCCTTATTAAAATAGGTGTTGGCTGCCGTCTTGATGCCCGTGGCACCGTGGAGGAAGTCGAAGTAGTTGAGATACAGCGCGATAATCTCCTGCTTCGTATAGAGCCGCTCCAGTTTGATGGCGGTCACCCATTCGTTGGGCTTCTGCAAGAGCCGCTGCGAGGTGGTCTTCGCCGGGTGCTCGGTGTAGAGCTGCTTCGCCAACTGCTGGGTGATGGTGCTGCCGCCACCCGCATTGACCTGACCAAGTATACCACGCTTGACAATAGCGCGGCCGAGGGCAATGAAGTCGATGCCCGAATGGTCGTAGAAGCGCACATCCTCGGTAGCCACAAGGGC
The DNA here is from genome assembly GCA_900315835.1 of uncultured Prevotella sp. Classification (GTDB taxonomy): domain Bacteria; phylum Bacteroidota; class Bacteroidia; order Bacteroidales; family Bacteroidaceae; genus Prevotella. The sequence goes on along the minus strand of ONAR01000003.1, from coordinate 3,243 downwards.
CTGCACCAGGTAGGGCGAGAGATTGGAGTAAGGTATGGGAATGCGGTTGGCGCGGTCAGCGTTGTAGGTGCCGATAATCTTGCCGTCGGCTGAATACACCTGTGAAGCTGACTTGCTGATAGGGTTCTGCAAATTCTCAATGTCGGGGGAGTAGCCCACGACGCCAAACCAAATCAGGAAGAAGAACATCGTACACAGTACGACGCCCGACGCAATCAGCAGCCACAAACATTTTATGAAGGTCTTTCTCATCGGTTCTATCAATATAATTTGTGCAAAAATACGACTTTTCTTTAAAAAAGCGCCCTGCTATTGGAAAATAATGTGTAACTTAGCAAACGATTTCCAACCAACCACCTATTTAACATGGAAAAGCAAGACTTTGTCACGATTGCGGACTTGTCGGAAGATCAACTGCTCTACCTCATCAGTATGGCCGAGGAGTTTGAGCGCCACCCCAATCGTGAGTTACTGAAAGGTAAGGTCGTCGCTACCTTATTTTTTGAACCATCTACCCGTACCCAACTGAGTTTCCAGACAGCCGCCAACCGCCTCGGTGCGCGCGTCATCGGCTTTTCTGATGCCAAGACCTCGAGTACGACGAAGGGCGAGACGCTGAAAGACACCATCCTCATGGTGAGCAACTACGCCGACGTCATCGTGATGCGCCACTATATTGAGGGCGCCGCGCAATATGCCTCTGAAGTGGCTCCGGTGCCCATCGTCAACGCCGGCGACGGCGCCCACATGCACCCCTCGCAGTGTCTGCTCGACATCTACTCCATCTACAAGACCCAGGGTACGCTTAATAATCTCAACATCTATCTTGTCGGTGACCTGCGCTATGGGCGCACCGTTCACTCGCTCATCATGGCCATGCGCCACTTCAACCCCACTTTCCACTTCATTGCACCAAAGGAACTCGCTATGCCCGAGGAATATAAGCTCTACTGCCGGCAACACAACATTCGCTACGTGGAGCATACGCAGTTCACGGAAGAGGAGATTGCCGACGCCGACATCCTCTATATGACCCGCGTACAGAAGGAGCGTTTCTCCGACCTGATGGAATATGAGCGCGTGAAGAATGTGTATATTCTCAAAGCCGACATGCTCAAGAACGCCAAACCCAACATGAAGGTGCTCCACCCCCTGCCACGCGTCAACGAGATTGCTTACGACGTCGACGACAATCCGCATGCCTACTACATTCAACAAGCCAAAAACGGGCTCTATGCCCGCGAGGCTATCTATTGCTACTGCCTCGGCATCAGTCTTGACGAGGTGAAAAACGACAAAACAATTATCTGATACACTATGGGAAAGAAAGAATTACAGGTAGCCGCCATTGAGAATGGCACCGTTATCGACCACATACCCGCTGAGAAAACTTACGAGGTAGCCAAGTTGCTCAATCTGCAAAACCTCTCGGTGCCCGTCACTATTGGCTACAACCTGCCCTCGAGCAAGCTCGGCAAGAAGGGCATCATCAAGATTGCCAACAAGTTCTTCACCGACGAGGAGATCAACCGCTTGTCGGTGGTCGCTCCGAAGATTGTGCTCAACATCATCCGCAACTACGAGGTGGTGGAGAAGAAGACCGTCGAGACGCCCGACGAGCTCCACGGCATCATCAAATGTAACAACCCGAAGTGCATCACCAACAACGAGCCGATGCAGACTTACTTCACCGTCGTCGACAAGGTCCACGGCATCGTCAAGTGCCACTACTGCGACAAGGAGCAGAAGCTCGACGACGTTCAGCTCGTGTAAAGGGCTCGTCGTGGCAAGCAAGACTGCTGCAACCGCTGCGTTTAATTATTGATTAGTCTGACCATTAATACATTCATCATGCAAAAAGACCAACAGATTTTCGACCTCATCGAGCAGGAGCATCAGCGCCAGCTCAGGGGCATGGAGCTCATTGCTTCAGAAAACTTCGTGAGCGACGAGGTGATGGCTGCCATGGGCAGTTACCTCACCAATAAATACGCCGAAGGCCTGCCCGGTAAGCGCTACTACGGCGGTTGCCAGGTGGTCGACCAGGTGGAGACGCTGGCCATCGAGCGCGTCAAGAAGCTCTTCGGCGCCGAATACGCCAACGTTCAGCCCCACAGCGGTGCCCAAGCCAATCAGGCAGTGCTGCTCGCTGTGCTCAAACCCGGCGACACGTTTATGGGTCTCGACCTCGACCAGGGCGGTCATCTGTCTCACGGTTCATCGGTCAACACCTCCGGCATTCTCTATCACCACATCGGCTACACGCTCAACCGCGAGACAGGGCGCGTGGACTACGATGAGATGGAGCGGCTGGCGCTCGAGAATAAGCCGAAGCTCATCATCGGCGGCGGCTCAGCTTACAGCCGCGAATGGGACTACGAGCGCATGCGTAAGATTGCCGACGAGGTGGGTGCACTGCTGATGATTGACATGGCTCACCCTGCCGGACTCATTGCCGCCGGACTGCTCAAGAACCCGGTGAAATACGCGCATATCGTCACCACCACTACCCATAAAACGCTGCGTGGTCCCCGCGGTGGCGTCATCCTTATGGGCAAGGACTTCGACAATCCTTGGGGCAAGACCAACAAGAAGGGCGAACTGAAAAAGATGAGTCAGCTCTTGAACTCTGCTGTCTTCCCCGGTAACCAAGGTGGTCCGCTTGAGCACGTCATCGCCGCCAAAGCCGTCGGCTTCTACGAGAACCTGCAACCCTCATGGATTGACTACGCCAAGCAGGTGAAGACCAATGCCGCCGTATTGGCGCAAGACCTCATCGACAAGGGGTTCGCCATCGTCAGCGGTGGCACCGACAACCACTCGATGCTGCTCGATCTGCGGCCGAAGTACCCTGATCTGACCGGTAAGGTAGCTGAGAATGCACTCGTGGCCGCTGACATTACGGTGAACAAGAACAAGGTGCCTTACGATGAGCGCTCTGCCTTCCAGACTTCCGGCATCCGCCTCGGTACTGCCGCCATGACGACGCGCGGTGCCAAGGAAGACACAATGCATCTCATTGCCGACCTCATCGATGAGGTATTGGCCAACCCCGAGGATGCGCAGACCATCGCCCGCGTAAAGCAGAAAGTCAACGATACGATGAAAGCCTTCCCCCTCTTTGCCTATTAAGCGGTTGGTTTTCAATCGAGTAGGAGGTAAACACTAATCGTAGGTGCTTATCTCCTATTTTCGTGTTTACCGACCTCTCACACCACCGTACGTGCCGTTCGGCATACGGCG